>NZ_VLKT01000032.1 GCF_007830515.1 Mesorhizobium tianshanense | reverse complement strand
AAGGCATCACCCAGCGGCTTCACGCTCTCGCCGAGTTCCGGATAGAAATGGCCGAGTACGATGCCGAGGGCGATGGCGGCAAGCACCTGCACGTAGGGCTTGGCGTAGAAGGCCTTGCGGGGCGCGGGACTCGCGCTGCGGACTTGTGGAGCTAACACCGTTTCTCTCCCTGACCGGATAGGGGGCGGGCTCTTCCTCCCTTCCCAGGCTTCTCCCATCGCGGCGCTCCGGTCGAACGCTGCTGCCATCTCGGGCGCAAGTGCCGTGCCAAATGGAGATCTGCGCCAATCATGCCTTTTCCCGATTTCTGTCATCTCGCGCCAGCGGCTATGTGCGGGTTTCCGCACTATCTGCCTTCACAATGGGCGGAATTCCGCACTAAGGTTCGCCAACGGTCGGGTCTGAACAAATCTCTGGCAGAAGACGGGATTGATAAGGGTAACTTGCAGTTCGCCTTTTGATGTTCCCTGGCAGATCGGCCGCCGGTCGACCTCTCTGGCGTGCGGTTTTGCTCGCACTTCTTGGTGGGACACTCGGTTTTGTCGTCTTCGCGACGGGCCGCATTGCACCAGAGCGGAGTATTCCCTACGCGACCGTGCTCTTGCCGCGCTCCTGCGGCAGCCGGAGTTTGGAAGGGGACGCCGAGAAGCAGAGACCGATTCCACTGACCCGCGACGGTGCGGTTCGGGAGATGCTTACAGTCCGAAGCACTGCCAAGGGAGCCGCGCTTACAAGCTTCGCGCCATCACTTCTACGTCATCACACTGAGGGAATGGCGGTTGCAGCGAGCAACGCCAGCGAGCCGATCAGCGTCGTCGGGCTGCTTACTACTTCAAGGCGATTGGTGAATGGCACAGCCATGCAACACGCTCTGCACGGTCAGCGCGCGCCAGGCACCGCAGAGATGCCGGGGGAGACATTTCTGCCGTTCGACATCAATCTGCTCGAAAATAAATGATGGAATTCTATCATTGGCGCCGAGTTTCTTTTCACAAATGAAAGAAAGCTCGATTGACTAGCAACCCTCATTCCAGTCTGCTCAATCAACGTGCGGTTGCGTCCGGCAGAAGCCTGGAACGGCGGCGCACTTCAGGAAGGAGAGTCAAGCCATGCTTCCGGTACCGCCTCGCTTTGCACCCTACACGACGGCGCCCCGATTTGATGTTCGGGCATTTTTCGCGCTTGCCCGTGACCAGGGCCTGAACCGCGCCCAACTCCGCGACCATCTTTTCAGCAATCCTGTTGCAGGCGGCATGCCGGCTGCGGAAGTCCGGTCTGCCGCCACCGAAGTCGCCGTCTCGATTATCTCTATCAACGCCTTGCAACGCTTCAATGCGTGGCCTCCCGCGCGCAAGCCAACTCGCCGATCACGCCGCGGCCGGCGGGGAGAAGACGCTGGTGCTGGTCAACGACGGCTCGGGCGACAATGCCATTTGCCGAGAGCGTTTACGCGCCGGACGACGTCGCAGGCGCAAATGCCGCGAGCATTGATTTCGCGGCGCGAGATCGAGGATGATATGCTAGACTTAGACAATACTCGCGAATCCGAACAAAGTGCCGGGGAGACACCGTCATGCTGCACATCGCTTCAGGACGCGAAAAGGGCTAACTCAAAGCCCGAGACGAACAACGCGGTCCCAATTGTGCCGTCACACGAGAGCGCGCTTACCGGGGTCTTCGAAATATCGAAAGTACTCGCCGCCCCCTCCCGGCTCGAAGTCACGTTGGCCAAGGTCGTCGATCTTCTGCGATCGTTTGTGCAGATGCGGTGCGGCATCATCTCTCTCCTCGACGGTGATGGCCAACTGGACATCACCGTAGGCGCCGGCTGGAGCGAGAGCTGCGATGAGCGCTGCCGGATGTACCTGCCGCGGAAGGCAATCGACCAGATTGTGACGACGGACACGCCCCTCGTCGCCGAGAACATAGCGGTGCATTCGGCCTTCAGTGCCGCCGACACGGACGTGCTCGGGGCCTCCGACACCATACGAGTGTCGTTCATCGGTGTTCCCATTCGCGTCGATGCGAACGTCGTGGGCACGCTGACCATCGACCGCGTGCTGGACGATGGGTCAAGATCTTGGCTCGATTACAACCTCCGTCTGCTACGCGTGATCGCCAACCTGGTGGGACAGACAGTGAAGTTGCATCGCTCATTCGCGTGCGACCGCGAGCAACCGATGGCGGAGAAGGAGCGGCTGCAAAAGCAATCCCGCGAGCTCAAGCATCCTGCGCGGGAGCGCAAGAAGGTTTACGTCAAGGGAATTATTGGCGACAGTCCGGCGCTACGCGGTCTGCTCGAGAAGGTCGCGGTGGTAGCCGAGGCGAAGATTACGGTTCTGTTGCGAGGCGAATCCGGTACCGGGAAGGAACTGATCGCCAAGGCCATTCACGAGTTGTCGCCGCGCGCCAAGCGGCCCTTCATCAAGCTCAATTGCGCGGCGCTGCCTGAGACAGTCCTGGAATCCGAATTGTTCGGTCATGAGAAGGGTGCCTTCACCAGCGCGTTCAATTCGCGCAAGGGGCGCTTTGAGCTCGCCGACAAGGGGACGTTGTTCCTGGACGAGATCGGCGAGATCTCGGCCTCGTTCCAGGCAAAGTTACTGCGCGTGCTGCAAGAGCAGGAGTTCGAGCGCGTCGGCGGCAACCAGACCATTAAGGTCGATGTTCGCGTGATTGCCGCCACGAACAAGAACCTGGAAGAGGCGGTTGCAAGGAACGAGTTCCGCGCCGACCTCTATTACCGCATCAGCGTGGTTCCCTTGCTGGTGCCGGCGTTACGCGAAAGGCGCAGTGATATTCCGCTCCTCGCGGCTGAGTTTCTCAAGAATTTCAACGATGAGAACGGCCGTACGCTGACCTTCGATCCGAGTGCGATTGAAGTACTGACGAACTGTGATTTTCCCGGCAACATTCGCGAGCTCGAAAATTGCGTGCACCGGACAGCGATCATGGCGGCGGGACCATCAATCGGGAGAAACGACTTTTCCTGCTGCCACGGCCAGTGCTTTTCCGTGGCGCTGTGCAAGAGCCGATCGGGCAAGATCGCGCAGCAACCGGAGCCGATCGTGACCACACCGCCGGCTGCGGCCGCTGGTTCTACCGCCGTTGCAATCCCGCCTGCCGTCGCTGGGCAGCCACCTCTAGCGTCTGCCGGCGCAGCCTACTCAGATGGTGCGAGGATGACCGATGCCGAGCGTGTCATCGCGGCCATGGAAAGATGTGGCTGGGTGCAGGCAAAGGCGGCGCGCCTGCTTGGACTGACGCCGCGCCAGATTGGCTACGTGCTGAGGAAATACGGCATCGAGATCAAGCGTCTGTGAAAGGACGACTGAGGCGAATAGCTGGGACAAATCAAGCGTTGGTGGTTTGGCGGGCCTTGGCCCGATGACGAGTGGATGCACCCCCCCCCCGCGTCGGCGCCAATTCGATCCGATGGAGGGCAGCCCGCCGGACCTCACGGCAGTCGGCGTCCCTAACAAAGGTGGCGTGAAGCAGCGCTGTGATCGCCGCTTTGTCGGCCATGTCGCTCTCGACCATCAGCTCATGCCGGATGCCCTCTGCGACTGGAAACGGAGAAGAATATGTCCGATGCAAAAATGCAAAGTGTGCTTTCGTCACTTTCGCAAGTGGCGAGACAGTTAGAGGCTCTGCCATCCGACCGACCAGCGCCGGATACAAGTTGCGTCAAACTAAACACGAATGAGAACCCATTTCCGTTGCCGACAATCATAATGCAAAGTGCGATTGCGGCTCTCGAACGGCAGTATCTATATCCAGAAGACGACAACATCAGCTTGAGGGAAGCAGCCGCCAATGCCTACGGCGTCTCCAAGGATCAGGTGATTGCCGGTAACGGATCGTCTGAACTGCTCGGGCTCATCTACAGAGCTTTCCTTGCCCCGGGCGACAGCGTGGCGATGATGTCGCCAGGTTTTTCGTTCAACCGCAAACTTGCCATGTTGCAGGGCGCTCAATTTCTCGAAATCGGATGCGGCGAAGCTCATTCCTTGCCGGTTGAGCAATTGCTTTTCGGCCCTGCAAAAGACGCCAAGTTCATTCTGTTGGCCAATCCGAACAATCCCACCGGAACGTTTGTTCCGGTGGCCGATATCGAACGCCTCCTAGCACAATCGGACCGCTTGATCGTCCTGGATGAGGCCTACGTCGACTTTGCACCTGACAATGGTCTGCGCCTCATCGATCGTTATTCGAACCTTCTGGTCTTAAGAACGTTTTCGAAAAGCTATGCCACCGCCGGCGTTCGCGTCGGTTTCGGTTTCGGTCACCCCGAAATTATTGGCAGGCTGCGCAACATCCAGAACGTCTTCAACATGAATGTGATTGGGCATGCGGTTGGTATCAGCATCCTTGCTCATCGCGACGCTTATGCAGACAACCACAAACACATCAAGCGTGAACGACAGCGGGTCACCTTGGCGCTGTTGCAACTTGGATTTTCAGTAGCACCATCCCATGCAAATTTCGTGTTAGCCCGTGCGCCAGCGGGACAGGACGGCTCATGGTGGCAGGCAGCCTTGGAAAGGCAAAAGATACTTGTGGCCTTTTTTCCTGATAAAGGTTTGGAAAATTACATCCGCGTCAGCATCGGCACAAAAGAACAGATGGATGCATTCCTTGCAGCCGCGAGAGATATTTCTGGAAGCTTAAAGATGCCAAGGTCCAGACGTTGGGCAGCATCAGGCTCTGCTTCCGCGCTACGCGGGCGATAATCCGAGCGATCACACACCTCTATATCTTTGAATTGCTTGATCATCGCAAGCAAGAGAACTTCCTGCGTTAAACTTGGAGAAATCGAGTGAGAAACGCCTTTCCTTCAACCCTGACCTTCGGCATCTTCGATCACCTGGACGAGGACGGCCGCGATATGGCCCGACAATACGCGGATCGCCTGATGCTGGCAGAGGCGTGCGATCACCTCGGTTTCTATGCATATCATCTGGCAGAGCATCACTGTACCCCGCATGGGAGAGGCCCATCGCCGAATCTGTTCTTATCGAGCGTCGCCCAGCGCACCCAGCGCCTTCGTGTCGGCCCGTTGGTAATGCTACTTGCCCTTTATCATCCGCTGCGTGCGTTCGAAGAGATCTGTATGCTTGACCAATTGAGTGGTGGCAGGCTCGAACTCGGTATAGGACGCGGCTCTTTTCCCACCGAATTGGGTTACTTCGGGATTGGTGCGGACGCGGCGCCAGGCCAGTATGCGGAAGCCAGCGAGATCCTTATTAATGCGATGAAGGGCGGCACGCTATCTTATCAAGGCCGCCATTTTGAACTGAATGGCGTTCCTTTGACGCTAAGACCTCATCAGCGGCCGCATCCGCCGACCTGGATCGCCACCAATCGACCCGAGCCGGCAAGCTGGGCCGCGGCTAATGGCGCAAATATCGCGTGTGTGGGACCTTCCTCTTCCGTTCGCAGAACTACTGATGCCTTCCGCGCCGGTCGAGAGCACAAAACCGAGGCGGACGAGCGAGCACCATTTCTTGGATTGCTCCGAATGGTAGTGATTGGGCGTTCTGAAGCAGATGCGTATTCGCTGGCGGCACCTGCTTACGAACGATGGCTTAAGAGCTTCAAATTCCTTTACGACCTCAATGCCATCCCGACTCCACCAAACCTGCCGCTGACCTTCGATGCAGCAATCGAGAGTGAATTGTGCGTAGTAGGATCGGCAGCTTCTGTGCGAAAAGCTCTGTTTGGTCAGTTGGAAGAGGCAGGTGCCAACTACCTTCTTTGTCAACTGGCATTTGGGGATCTGCCGCTAGATGCTTCCCTATACACCGCAACGACGATTCAATCCGAAATCATGGCTCAAGTCGGCTGACCATGAAATTTGCTGTCTGATTGGAGATCAAAATCGTTGTCGAAGCGCTCCATGGCGTTCCCTGTGCAGTCTGGGGACGACCCTGCGTATAATGCCGGGATTGATATGGTCATTGGGATGTTCGAGCGTGGTGTGGGAAAGGGGACGGGAAGGCAGCCGTCGCCCAGGCGCTGGAATCCACATACACCGATCACTTTCCGTTCTATCGTCAGGCGCACATCTGAAGCGGCAAGGAACAACTCGACCGCTGGACACTTGCCGACTGGGTCGTTAGTGCCGCCTAACACCACGGGATACGATCTGACGAGGAAACATGATACGCAGTCAAAAAGAGAAGATGCTCGCAGGCGAGTTGTATAATGCGGCGGATCCGGAGATCCAAGCTGACCTGCTGGCCACTGGGGCTTGGCTGAAGCGGTACAATGATACATTGGGCCAAACCGCCGAGCAGTGGCATGCGCTCTTGTCCGAGCGGCTAGCAGAGGTTGGGCCCGGAGCGGTCATCCGTCCGCCCTTTTACTGCGACTACGGCTTCAACATCCGGATCGGAGCCAGCGTCTACCTCAACTTCAATTGCGTCATCCTTGACGTAGTAGAAGTGACGATTGGCGAATTGACGGCAATCGGGCCTGCAGTGCAGATCTATACCGCCGATCATCCACATGATCCTGAGCAGCGGCAGGCTGGGCTGCAGGTCGGGCGTTCTGTCCGCATTGGCAGCCGTGTCTGGATCGGCGGTGGTGCAATCATTCTCCCGGGCGTCACGATTGGCGATGATGCGGTCGTGGGCGCTGGCAGCGTGGTCACGCGAGATGTTCCCGCAGGGGCAAAGGTCGTGGGAAGTCCGGCTCGGGTGGCCATGACGACCTTGCTGAGGACATAAGGAAGCGCTTCAACGTCGTTGAACTTTATGCCGCGAACTATGAGAGCGAGCCACAGCGCGATCACAGAGCAAACGAAGCCTGCTTGCAGCAGTTCCATCGCTGCGCTGTTCCTCAGCACGTGCGGCGACACTTGCTTGGACGCCAATGATGGACATCTCTCGCTGGCGACGCGCACCTGCTTGGCCAGGAGCGTCTGGACGCTGTCGGCGCTCAGCCGGCCTCGGTGCACGTTGGGGAACAACGCGCTCGCGCCGTGGCGTGCTGTCGCTTGAGCCATGCCTTGTGGGCGCCTGTGCTGCCTGCTTCATCGTTGGTGGCGGCCTCAGCGTCCGACGGCACGCCTGAAAGTCGATGGACAGTACCTCAGACAAGTCCGGCGAGACATCAGGTCTGGGAGGCGCCTGAAACGGTCGTATCGGGTTCCTCTTCGGGAATGTCGTCAAAGGAGGCGTAGTTGAGATTGTAAAGTTTGGAATAGAGCCCCCCAAGGGCCATTAGTTGGTCGTGGTTGCCGGTCCCAATGACTTGGCCATCCTGAAGCAGGATGATGCGGTCGGCACCCCGGATCGTGGCAAGGCGGTGGGCGATGACGAGGCCAGTGCGGCCTTCAAGCAGTTTTATCAGAGCCTTCTGAATCAGCATTTCCGTGTAGCTGTCGATGTTGGCGGTGGCCTCGTCGAGCACGAGGATCTTGGCGTCGGCAACGAGAGCACGGGCGAAACTGATAAGCTGGCGCTGGCCGAGAGAAAGGTTGCTGCCCCGTTCGCCGAGTTGGGCTTCATACCCGTTGGCAAGGCTCATGATGAAGTCGTGGGCGCCGACCGCCTTGGCGGCCTCGATCACCTTGTCGCGCGTGGCTTCCATCTTATGGTAGCGAATGTTCTCGAAGACCGTCCCGGTGAACAGGAACGGCTCCTGCAGCACCATGGCGACTTGGCGGCCGAGCGATTCCTGGGTGAGATCGCGCACATCATGTCCGCCGACCAGCACCTGGCCCTGCTGGACGTCATAGAAACGGTGGACGAGGGCCATCGCGCTCGACTTACCAGAACCCGTCGGCCCGACCAAGGCGACCGTCTCGCCGGGATTGGCCCGGAAGGAGACATTTTTCAGCACAGGATGGTTGGGATTGTAGCCGAAGGTGACGTTCCTGAATTCGACCGAGCCGTTCATTTCGGGCGAAAGCGCCCTCGCGTCCGGTCTGTCCTGGACGTCGATCTTGACGTCGAGCACATCGGTCAGGCGCTTTCCGGAGGCCATTGCGCGCTGCATGATCGAATACTGCAGAGTGAGCGAGCGGATAGGATCAAAGAAGCGCTGGATGTAGAATAGGAAGGCGACCAACACGCCGACGTCGATGCGGACATTCAGGACCATAGAGCCGCCGACGACGATGACGAGAGCCATCGCGAGACCGGTGAGGCTGTCGACGATCGGCACCATGACCTGTGCATATTTGGAAGCAATCAGGTGAGTCCTGAGATTGGCAAGGGCCTTGTCGTCATAGAGAATGAAATTGACCTGCTGGCGGTCCATGGACTGAACGGTGCGCACGCCGTGAATGGCTTCGGCCAGCGCGCCGTTGGCGACCGAATTGGTCTCGTGCGCAGCCATGAAGGCGTCGCGCGCACGCGGCAGCCAGAAGATGCGGACGATGAACAGGATCGGCAGGACCGAGAGCGTCAGGAGGCCGAGGCGGAAGTCGAGCCACAGCATCACGAAAACGATGCCGAAGAGAAGCGCAATATCGCCTACGGAATATAATGAGTTTTCGAGGAACTCGTGCATGGAGTTGACGTCGCCTTGCAGACGGGACATCAGGCGTCCAACCTCGGTCTTGTCCATGAAGGAGAGCGAAACCCTCTGCAGACGGGCGAACATGGCGCGGCGTATGTCGAAGAGGACATTCTCGGCCGTTTTCCCCACCACGGTTTCCTGTGTGTAGCCGGCGCCGAAATTGACCAAAATCGCGAGAAGCAACGCGCCGGACGCCGCCAGTAGGGCGGAGCGATCGATGCCTCCCTGAGTCATACTGTGGTCGATCGCGTAGCTGATGATCAATGGGATGAGAAGCTGCGTGCCGGTGAAGATCAGCAATGCGGAAACCGAGATGAATAGCTTGGCCTTGTAGGGACGCGCGAAAGCCCAAATGCGCCGGATCACGTTCTGGTCGAAAGCCCGGCCGAACATCTCCTCTTCGATACGGTGCGAGCCGACAACCGCGCGGGGAGGGCGTCTGCCGTCGTCACGGACGTTATTGCGTTCGGTTTCGAGTTCGTCGGCGTCCTCTTGGGCCATCAGCGCCCGTCCCCATACTCGATCATCATGTCATCACTCGGAGCGTATCTGCAGATCGTAAAGGGCCTTGTAGCGTTCTCGCTTCGCCAAAAGCTCTTCATGGGTGCCGCGCTCGACGATCTCGCCGTTGTCAATAAAGAGGATCTGGTCGGCGTGCATGAGCGAGCTCAGCCGGTGGGCGATGATGATTGTCACCCGCTCCTTAGCGAACCGCCGCATCGCCGCGCGGATGCGCTGCTCGGTGGCGGCATCGATCGCGGCGGTCGAGTCGTCGAAAACGACGACCGACGGGCGCAGCATCGTGGTGCGCGCAATCGTGAGACGCTGGCGCTGGCCGCCCGAGAGAGAGATGCCGCGTTCGCCCACGACCGTCTCGTAGCCTGCTGGTAGGCCTAGGATGTAGTTGTGCAGTTGGGCGGATTCGCTAGCGCGCTCAATCCGCTGTTCCTTCGCCCAGGGATCGCCATAAGCGATGTTGTTCTCGATCGTGGTGGTGAACAGGAATGCATCCTGCTGTACGACCGCGACCGCCTTGCGAAGAGTTGCTAGGGTGACCTTGCGAATGTCCTGCCCGTCAAAGGTGATGGCGCCCCCGGTGACGTCGTAGAAGCGGGGGATCAGGTGAGCCATCGTCGATTTGCCCGAACCCGGCGGACCGACGATCGCGATTGTCTCACCCCTACGGGCCTCAAAGTTGATGTTCTTCACAATCGCCCGGTTTTCGGTGCTGGGATATGCAAAGGAGACATTGTCGAAGCGCAGAGTGCCTTCGCTGATCTCGAGCGGTCTGGCGTCGGGAGCATCCCTGATTGTAATATCCTGGTCGAGGAGACCGAAAAGGCGCGAACCGCAAGTGGAAGCGCGGGCGAATGCATTGACCATCAGGCCAATCTGGCGCACGGGCATTTGCAGGATCGTCATGAAGGTCAGGAACGTGGCGAGCGTCCCGACGCTGATCTCGCCGGCGATGATTTTGTTGCCACCGATCCAGAGGACCAATCCCATGGCGAAAAAGAAGGACAAGGTCATCGCCGACGTGTTGGGCACGTAGATGTCAACGCGGTCGTGGGCGAGGTCGAGCGCGTTCTTCGAGGCGCGATCGAACTTCAGCATCTCATAAGCCTGTGCCGCAAAAGCGCGGACGACGCGGATGCCTCCGAGATTTTCCTCCATCACGCGGCTTAAGACCGAAAGCCGCTCCTGCAGATCGAGCCAGGTGGCTCGCAGCCTAAGCTGTGTGACGGACGAGCGCCAGCCGACGAAAGGTACGAAGCTAAGCGCAAGAAGACCGAGCACCGGGTCGGTGGAGATCAGCATGTAGGCGCCGATCCCGATCAGCATGGTGAGCAGCAGGGCGCGAACCAGGGCGGTGGAAAAATACATCCGCACGCCTTCGAGATCGAGCAGGCCGATGGTGATCAGATCGCCTGAATGCACCTGGTCGTGAAAGGAAAAGCTGAGACGCTGGATCTTCTCGTAGCAGGCGAGGCGCAGTTCATATGCGATGTGATGCCCGACCGCTTCGGCAAAATAGTTCTGCATCATCGTGAAAAGGCCGCGCAGCGCGCTGACCGCGAGCAGCAGGAGAGCCGAGATCCAGAGCGCTTGTTCTGCCGCGGCCCCCGTGGCACCGCCCCGAATGGCTATCTGGGTCTGGTCGACGGCCTCGCCGAGAAGCTTGGGAATGAGCAACTGGAGGATTACCGCTACCAGTGTCGAGCCGATGGCGAAGGCGACCTGCCACGGGTGCTGCAAATTCATACGGGTAATGCGCAGCAGCGTGCTCAAGCCCCGGCCACCCCACCTGCTTCCAAATGCGTGAACGAATTCAGAGGCTTCGTCGCGCTGCCAATAGCATCATTGCTCACGGGTGTGTTCCAGACTGAATTGCGCTTTCTGTACTCGCCGGGACGACTCACCATGAAACGCGCCCCCCACGTTCAATCCTGGCCACCATCTGCAGCAGTGCCTGCTGCGACGAGCCGAGCCGCGGCTACACCTGCCGGCATGTCAATGACCGTGATTGCGCTTTCTGCAAGGAAACGACGTTCGTTTTTGGTGAGCGTTGCCGCATCGATTACCGCAAAATGTGATCCTTCCGAGCGCTTCATGATCTGTCTGGCGTAGGTGCGCAGCATCTGATCGTTGAAGCGGCAGCCGACGAACAAGAAGCCACGGTTGATGCGCCGTTCCTTCACCACGTCAGGGATCGGCGTCTGGATGTCGATTTCGGTTAGGACTTCGACATAGTCGGAATCCGCGACGAGGAAATTTGCGGCCGGCCTAACACTGCCGTGAGGCGTATAGAGAATCGTCTTTGCCGCTGGCCCTGGGTCGAGTTCGTTCCCGGACAAGTCGTAGGTTTTGGTCCAAATGTTACCGATTTCGTTCGCCCGCGTGACGCCTTGTATCTCGATGACGTCCGCTCGGCCGGCCTCTGTGAGGGCGGTTCGCATGGCGCCGTCGTACCAGCTGTCGATGATGAGGGAGAGCGGCAGCTTTGCGAGCCAGGCGTGGAGGACGGTCGGCGCCGCCGGCGCTGCGAATATCTCCGCCATCCACGCTTGAAGCGTCCGGCGGTGCCGGCGCTGTTCGATGAACTGTGCGACCGACCACATATTGGTGCGAATCTTGGAAGGGGCTGGCGCGCGCGTGTTGAGCGCCGCGGCGACGGCTTCCGGGCTGTTCGGTACAGGCGTTTCCGCGGAGCTGAGCCTGAGGAGACCCGGACCGAGATATGGGATCACCGCATCGGCCGCGAGCGCTTCGTTCAGCAGGTCAAGCAGCTTTTCGGCAAAACTGTCCTGGAGGACGACGAGGTGGCGCGGGGTCAGGATCGTGTTCATGCTCGTTTCCTCTCGACGCCCTTATCAACCGGCAGCATCAGTCCTCGTCAGAAAGCTTCCTTGCCTCGACGGTGATCGGCAGACGCGTATGCCGCGGAAGGTCGGGTAGGAGGAGCCGCCAGCCGTTCCTGAGTGTTACGACCCCGCCCCACAAGTCTTCGTTCTCGAGCTTGATGATCGGCTCTTCGAGATCCTTCTTGGGGACATACGCCGACAAGCCGGCATCGGTCCTGCGGATCATTACTTTCATCTTGCTGCTCCTCGATTTGCAGTGCTTTCGGCCCCGCAGGGAGCCTCGACTTTGTCGAGGCTCATAAGTTCACGCGCTCGCATGCCGACGATCGTGCCGCGATCGACCCATTCGACCGCATAGATGAAGAACTGCTGGAGAAAGGTGCCAATGTCGCGCACATAACCCTCGTCGCCCTTCCGCACGAGGTTTTCGCCGATCTCCCTGCCAGGATAGGTGCCGTCATTCTTTATGTGGCGTGTGGCACGGACCCGCTCACCCGGCATAAATCGTGGAGGCTTGCGGATTTCGACCTCCTGTTCGCGTCCGAGCCACATGGCCGTTCCTTCTTTTCTCGAGGCTGCAGGTTGTGGAGTTCCAGGTGCCCCCGGAGGCGGGCCCGGCCGTGTCGGTACCGAATTCAGGCAGGAACGCAGGTCTTCGGCACCGGACATACCGAGGCGCATTGCTGCGTGTCGAAGGCCTCCTTGCATTCGGTGCACTTGTCCGGATCGATCACGTACCTCTCGCCCTTGAACTTGATCGCGACGGAGGGACATTCGAACTCGCAGGCGCCGCATTGGGTGCATTGGGATGCGATGATCTTGAAAGCCATTTTAACTCCTGGTTCGATTGGAATGAGACGGCTCAGGCCGTCGCCGCCAGCGGCTGGATCCCAAACTCGGCGGCGTAAAGCGCGCTGATTGCGGTCTCGATGTAGTCATGGCCATAAGCGTCGGTTGCTCGGATTCCAGCTTCCGCGAGCTGATCCTTGGGGCAATTTCCGATCTTGGCGCACAATACGACGTCTATGCCTTCCAACGCAGCGATAACGCCGTCGAGGGTGGCGTTATCGCCCCGGCCGCCGAGACAATACTGCTCGACCTTGCGATGCCCGACGAAGCTGATCCCTCTCGGCGAGACTTCATAAACCTGGAGTTCCTTCGCATGGCCGAAGTGTTCGTTGACGCGGCCGCCGCCCCTGGTGGCCACGGCGACGAGAAGGGACTTGCCGGAACCCGCTGTCTTGACCATTCCGATCGCCTCGCTCCTAGCCGCCACATGATCATGGCGCTCGCGCGCGACCACCTCTTGATAGGCTTCGCGCCTGCTGGAATCGTAGGTGACCTCGCCGGGAATGCTGTCGAGCGAGAATTCCTGGCCACGATCCTCGCCGAGCAGGCCGACCGCATCGGCCCGGCACTGCCGGCAGTGGCGCATCAATTTGGCGCCGCCTTCGAGACGATCCTGAAGAGTCTTCATCTCCATTGCATTTGGGCCGCGCTGCCCGATCAGGCCGAAGTGGGTACCGTGCGCCGGGTCGGAAATCAGCGGCATGACGTTATGCAGGAACGCGCCGCGCTCCTTGACCCATCTATTCACCTCGATCAGATGCTCGTCGTTCACGCCGGGGATCATCACCGAATTGATTTTGGTGAGGACGCCGCGCGCGGTCAGCATCTCCAGGCCCAGCATCTGCCGCTCGTGCAGGATCCGGGCGGCTTCGATGCCGACGTAGCGGCGATGGTCGTAAAAGATCCAAGGATAAATCTTTGCGCCGACTTCAGGGTCGACCATGTTGATGGTGATCGTCACGTGATCGACATTCATGTCGACGAGCTCGGCGACATGATCCGGCAGCGCCAGACCATTGGTGGAGATGCACAGCTTGATGTCGGGAATTTCCCCGGCAACTCGTTCGAACGTTGCCTTTGTCTTTTTCCAGTCGTAACAGGCATCGCCCGGTCCGGCGATGCCGAGTACGGAAAGCTGCGGCACCTCGTTGGCGACCGCGATCACCTTGCGTAGCGCCTGGTCGGGTGTCAGCTTTTCCGAAACGACCCCAGGCCGACTTTCGTTGGCGCAGTCATATTTGCGATTGCAGTAGTTGCACTGGACGTTGCAAGCCGGGGCGACCGCGACGTGCATGCGCGCGAAATAGTGATGCGCTTCTTCCGAAAAGCAGGGGTGATCCTTGATCTTCTCCCAGACAGCCGGATCGATGTCGTCCGGCTTTCCCGACAAGCCGCAGGTTGAAGATGCGCAGCCACCGGATTTCGCGGTCGCCAGCAACTGGTCGAAGGATGTCGTGCTGGTCAGGCCCTCAAGCGAAATTATCGGTGCGGACATCGAACGGCTCCGTTGCTGGTAACGTCGCAGTTCAAGGCGCAAGAGCTATGCCAGCTCAAAAGGCGGTTTTAGTTCACCAATTGGCTTTCCGTGTCGGATTCTGTCGGTTAGCTCCGGCACAATTTTGTCCGGCTTCCGACAGTGCACAAGCGAACCGCGTCGCGAAGGGAACCGCTTCTTGGGCACGCAGAATGTGAGGAAGACTACTCCGGCCTGACGTTTGACGTCATCAGGACGCCTAGAATTTCTTCACCTCGATACCATGCCGGCGCAGAGCGTAGCCGATCTGCCGCGGCGTGAGGCCGAGGATACGAGCCGCCTTGGCCTGCACCCAGCCGGCCTTCTCCATCGCGTCGGTCAGGCGGTCGCGTTCCGTCAGATGCGGGCCGATTGCGGGGCAAGCGGGATTGTTCGGATCGACGGCCGTGAGGGGCGATATCTCGCCTTCCGGGGCACCAATGCGCCGAACCGGCATCGTGTCAGGCTGGGAGAGCTCGTCGATGGCATTGCCGCCATGCGAACGGTCGGCTCCTTTCCAAAGGAGCGACGAAAGGCACTGGCTGTTCTTGCAGGCGAAATCCGATGGAGTGATCGTCTTTGAACGCGCAAGTGTAGCCGTCCTTTGCACGCAGTTTTCCAGCTCGCGGACATTGCCAGGGAAATAGCATTGCGAGATCAGATCAAGCGCCGATGGCGCGAAGGCGAGCTCGCGATGGTTCTCCTTGTTGAACCGGTCGAGGAAGGCGTTCGCAAGGCGTGGAATATCGCCGGCTCGCTCTCTGAGCGGGGGCAGGATGATTGGCACAACATTGATGCGGTAATATAGGTCGGCCCTGAACTCCCCCTTTACGACAGCCGTCTCGAGATCCTTGTTGGTGGCGCATATGAGCCGGACATCGACCTGAAGCGTTCTCGTGCCGCCCACTCGCTCCAGTTCGCCTTCCTGCAGGACGCGCAACAGCTTGGCTTGAAAGGCAGGCGAAATCTCGCCGATTTCATCAAGTAGCAGCGTTCCGCCATTTGCCAATTCGAATCGGCCGGCGCGCTGGGAGATAGCCCCGGTGAAGGCGCCCTTTTCGTGTCCAAACAGCTCGGATTCCAGAACGCTTTCAGACAGTGCGGCGCAGTTCAATTTGACGAAAGCCTTCTTGCCCCGAGGTGAAAGCTTATGGATGGCCTGGGCAAAGAATTCCTTGCCGGTGCCGCTTTCGCCCCGCAGAAGCACGGTGGAATTGGTCCTTGCCACGACCTTTACGGTTTCGAGCACCTGCTTGAGTGCAGGACTTTCTCCGATGATCCCGTCGATTTTGACATGCCGATGCCCGGCTGGGTCGGTACTCTTCTCGTCGGGCCATTTCTCCGGTCTCCGCTGCTCCTCGATGAACCGCTGTCGATCCATACTCAGGATGCGATGGAGACGAATGGTGCGGCCGACGAGGTCGGCGACCATGGTTAGGAAGCGTACGTCCTCGTCGCAGGGGGAGCTGGTCACGCCGTCACCGACACGGTCGATCGACAATGCCCCAAGGATCTCGTGCTCAGCCTTTACCGGGATACCGATGAAGGTAATTGGGACGGTGCCGCCGCTCGAAGACGGTTGAAGGTCAGCCTGAAATAGGTCGGACTTGCTAACATCCGGTATGACGAGCGGTGCCCCCGTAGCGACGATCTGGTCTATCGCGGCTTGCGGTATGACGCGGCCAATTCCTGATTGAAGTGGGTAGGAGCTGTCGGCGGTTGCAGTAATCTCCGGCTCCATTTTAGCGTCCAGGACGACGATTGTTCCATGACGCATTTGCACAAATGAGGAGAGGGTATTCACGACATTCGCAATCGTGATCTCAAGCCGGGTGGGGGCGGTCAGGATCTTCGATATCTCGTAGATTCCTCTGAGCGAGATATCCGCTTCGTGAATGGAGTTGATCCGTGGTTCAGGCAGGATGTTCCGAGGTCCTACCTCATCGACCCGATTTCGCAGCACGTGAGCCATGCAAACACCTCAGGGGTTGTCGTCCAGGGTGTGCTCCTCCCAAGCGCCGGTTTGTATTCGAATTCCGAAACCCACACTATTCACTAGCTTCTTTCTAATGTGAGAGGTCATTCTAGCAGCGGCTGACGTGCACGATTCACGCTTTTGAAACGATGCGTGCGCCGGTCATCCGAACTTGAAGAGGACACCGAAGCCGCCGCGTGGATAGTCCCACTCGATCTCGCCACTGGTCTCGCACAATATCCGGCAGGTGCCGCACTCCATGCAGCCGTCCGGGGTGATCTCCACTTGACCCTTGTCGTTCAGCTCATAGCATTTCGCCGGGCAGACGTGGGTCAGCGCGAGCAAGTTCGCGCTTGGCCTCTCGTGCGGTCGCACTTTGATATGCGGACGGCCAGGATCGACCAGGTAGCGGTTCTGGAAAAGCTTGTCCTCGACACGTGACTTCGTCACTGCGATCGTCATCTCGTCTCCCCCTCAGCGCCACGCGAATGCCAGGCGGACCGCGTCGCTGACCAGCCCCCAGCGCGAGCGCGCCTTGATGAAGGCGGCCGTGGTCGCCTTTTCCTTCTCGATCTTCGGCGTGCCGTCGACACGCATGAAGTTCTGCGCGGCTTGCGACATCAACCGGGGATAGGTCGTGAAGAAATTGCAGGAATTGGTGTGGAGCAAGGCCGGCATGTCTTTGTATTTCCTCAGGTCCTTGACCACGAAGGACTTGTCCAGCATGGCTTTGTAGAGGGCGAGGTTGCGTTTGGTCATAGGACCGTTGCGGCTCTTGAGCTTGACGATTGCCTCAGCCGCGATGCGGCCGGAGGTCATGGCGAGGTTCGAACCCTCGCGGTGAACGGCATTGTTCAGTTGCGCGGCATCGCCGACCACGACCCAACCATCGCCGAAGAGCTGCGGAATCGCCTTGTAGCCGCCTTCGGGAATGAGATGCGCGGCATATTCTTTCACCTCCGAGCCAGCGATCAGGGGCCGGATCGAAGGATGGTTTTTTAAGGCATCGAGCAGGACGTAAGGGCTCTCCATCATCACGGCGAAATCGGAGACGAGGCAGCCGATGCCCAGTGAGATCGACTCCTTGTTCGTGTAGAGGAAGCCGAGCCCGGCCATGCCGCGGGAGGTCGTGCCCACCGCCTCGATCACGCAGCCTTCATCGCCCTTGAGGCCGAACCGCTGCTCAATGACCTCTTCGGGCAGGAAATGCATTTCCTTGACAGCGAGCGCCACGGTTTGCGGCTTCGGCATCTCGCGCAGGCCGGCCCGCGTGCCAAGCAGCCCGGACACACCTTCTGCGAGCACGACCACGTCGGCGAAGATCGCTCCGCCGGCCCGGTCTGTGCGGACACCGACCACCCTGTCCTTGGCATCACGGACGAGTTCCGTCACGGTCGTCTCGCACAGAACCGTCGCGCCGGCCTCGCGCACCTTGCGCGAAAACCATTTATCGAACTGGGCACGGATGATCGTATAGCGGTTGGGCTTCGCCTCATTGAAGTCGTCCGACCGATAGTGAATCCCGGTGTGGGACGTTTCGTCCATCACCCAAAGCCGCTGTTCAACCAAATGCCGCTCGAGAGGTGCGTCATCCCGGAAATCCGGGATGATCTTCTCCAGCATGTTCGCATACATGATGGCACCCTGGACATTCTTGGAGCCGGGATATTCACCGCGCTCCAACTGCAGCACCTTCAGCCCGTGGCTTGCCATGGTGTAAGCAGCTGCGTTCCCGGACATGCCGGCTCCGATGACAATGGCGTCGAATTTTTCCTCGATCATGTCCATCTCCCTTAGCTCGCAAGCTTATCGCGATTGTGCGGCGACAGCCGCCGGGTGAAGGCTTCCGTCAGCGCGGGCAGGAAGCGGATCGCATCGGTGACGATCCCGAGGTGGGCGAAATCGAAAATCGGCGCGTTCGGGTCGGCGTTGATGGCCACGATGAGATCGGCCCCCTCGACGCCAACCCGGTGCTGGATCGCGCCGGAAATCCCCGCCGCTATGTAAAGCTTCGGCCGGATGGTCTTGCCAGTTTGGCCGATCTGCCGATCAGCCGACACCCAGCCCTTCTGGACCAGCGGGCGCGAACAGCCATATTCGGCGCCGATCGCTCGCGCGAGATTCTTCACAAGCTGCAAGTTCTCCGCCGCGCCGAGACCGAGACCTCCCGCAACCACGACGTCGGCATAGGCGAGATTGGCCGTTGCCGACTGGCTATCCGGCAGGAAACCGAGGACTTTGGTGACGATCTCGTCCTCGGTTATCGACAGCTTGTGCTGGATGACACGCCCAACCGGCTTATCCGCCCGCTGCGGCATGGGCATGACCCTCGGTCGCACTGTCGCCATCTGCGGCCGATAGTTGAGCGTATAGATCGTGCATAACAAGGAACCGCCGAAAGTCGGACGGGTCGCGGCGAGCGAACCGTCGGTATCCACGTCAAGTTCGGTGCAGTCGGCCGTGAGCCCTGTCTGCAAAGTCGTCGCCACGGAGCCGGCAAGATCCCTGCCGAGTGTGGTCGCACCGAGAAGAAGGATCTCGGGTTTGTGGGTAGCGACCAGATCCGTCATCGCCTTGGTGTAAGGCTCGTTCCGATAGTCGGCAAGCAGTGGCGCCTCGACGATGTAGACAATGTCGGCGCCATAAGCGAAGGCTTCGGCAATGGCGTTCCCGATGGCCTCTCCAGGCGGGCCGAGCACGACGCCAGCAAGCTGGACCTCAAGCTTGTCGGCCAGCTTGCGACCTTCGCCGAGCAGCTCGAATGATACCGAATGGACATGGCCGCGTTCGAGCTCGATGAAGACCCAGACGTGCCGGTAGTCCTTGAAATGGTCGGGCAGTTCCTTCTTTATGCCGGCACGGCCGGCGGCAGGGCGAGGGGTTTCTCGGTTCACGGTCGACATTGTCTGCTCCTGGTCCTCACGCGCCGCTGTTGAAGGCGAGCTCATGTTCCAGCGCCGGCTGGCGGGTGAAGATTGCGGCCATGAGTTCGTCAGCGGTATCGCGCAACGTCTTCTCTGCGGTGTCGATTTGCACCGCCTTTTCCGCCCGCGCAGCAGGAGCGAAAACGCGCTTGACGACCGTCGGCGAGCCGCGCAGGCCGCATCTGGTAAGGTCCTCAATGCCGGCGTCGGCCGCACTCCACTTCAAGACCCCGCTGCGCGCGGCGCCCAGGGCGTCCTCGATCGAGCCCCGGCGGATCTCGTTTGTGCCTTCCAGCATGGTGATGAGGCAAGGGAGCCTGCTCTTCAGCATCTGCGTGCCGCCTTCGGAGCGGCGCTCGACCTTGATCTCGCGCGCAGCGAGATCGATAGAGGCGATCTTCGCGACATAGGTGAGTTGCAAGAGATCAAGGCGCTTGGCTATGCCGGGCCCGACCTGGGCGGTGTCGCCATCGATCGTCTGCTTCCCGGCGAAGACGATGTCTGGCGCGCCGTACGTCTCGCCAACCTTTGCGATTGCCTGAGAAAGAGCGAAGGAAGTCGCCAGCGTGTCGGAGCCGGCAAAATAGCGGTCGGTCAAGAGCACCGCGCGGTCGGCGCCGTAACCTAGCGCCTTGCGCAGCGCGTCCTCTGCCATGGGCGGACCCATAGTGAGCACGGTGACCTCGCCACCATAGGCGTCGCGCAGTCTGAGTGCTTCTTCGAGGGCGAACAGGTCGTAAGGGTTGATGATGGTCGGCACACCCTGGCGCATGATCGTGTTCGTCACCGGATGGACCCGTATCTGTGCCGAGTCCGGCACCTGCTTGATGCAGATTACGATGTGCATTGGCGGTTTCTCCAGGCTCCTATCCGGATGCGGGCTTGGCAGTTCATCTCCTTGGTTGCATCATTCGTGCCAACTGTTTTGCGTGCTCCTTTTTCCAGAAATTCGATTGGTTGCTTCTGAGGGCGCCGTCGTGATGTTCGGATTTGTCGGCTTCTCGACATTGTCGCGTCGCAACCGTGTCGCGCTCATTCCTTTCCGAACCGCTTCAGTACGGAGTCGAACGGGACGAAGGCGCGGCCCGGCGTGGCTGGTTTGTTCGGATCGTGATCTTTGAGCACCTTGAAGACCCGGTGCTTGAGCGGCGAGGAAATCGCGAAGTCCTCGTAGGCGCGTTCCAGCGTGGCGCGCACCCGCGCGGCGATCACCTGGTCGGGCAGACCGGAGAAATCTTCTTCGGCAAGGTATTGGCCCACGCGCTTCATGATATGAAGCCGTGAGACATTCAGCACCTTCGGGTCATAGGAGACGCCAAGGACTGCGAAGAACTCCTCCGCAGCCGACAGGCCCTTCAGTCGTGCCAGGATGTCGGTGACATCGATGGGGCGGCTGTCAGCGGAACAATTCATTGCATTCTCCCTGGTCGGAAAACTGTGGTGTCGGTGCGTTCGTCGCAGGGCTGACCTGCGCGCAATCGGCGGTTGGAGGAATGAAATGGGATGAACCAGCGAGGCATGCCTCGGTGGTCATTTTATCGTAGAGTTCGACCAATTGAGTTGCAGTGACGGTCGATTTGATCTCGGCCGCCTTGCGGCGGACGCGGGCAACCATAGCGGCTGCCAGATCCGGGTCGAGATCGCGGCCGCTTTCGCTTAGCACATGGGCAATTGCCGTGGCGCCGGAATGCTTGCCGATGACGATACGCCGGCAGCGGCCCACGAGAGCCGGATCGAGCCCCTGATAGCTACGCGAGTCCTTCAGCAGCCCTGCGACGTGAATGCCGGATTCGTGGGTGAAAACATCGGCGCCGACGACCGGCTTGATGACTGCTGTCGGCCGGCGGGCGGCCCGCGCCACATGGGCGGCGAGGTCGGGCAATGCGGTCAGGTCGATGCCGGTATCTGCGCCGTCGAGGACGGCCATCGCGGTGGCTACTTCTTCCAGCGCGGCATTGCCGGCGCGCTCGCCGAGCCCAAGGACGGTGACGGAGGCATGGCGCGCACCGGCGCGGATGGCGGCCAGCGTGTTGGCGGTAGCGAGCCCGAGATCGTTGTGGCCATGAAATTCGAGGTCGATCGGAGACTGCGCCGCGACCCGGGCGACAATTTCGAAGGTCGAAAATGGGTCGAGAACGCCGACCGTGTCGGCCAGCCTGACGCGGCTTGCGCCGGCGCGCGCGGCCGTCTCGATGACGCGCGCGAGATGATCCCGATCGGCCCGCGAGGCGTCCTCGCAGCCCACGGCAACGAAAAAGCCGCGGGCGGCTGCGCGCCCGACCATATGCTCGATGATCTGGAGCGCTGCCGTCTGATCGAGGCCGAGCTTGGCGGCGAGTTGGATGTCCGATGCAGGCAGCGACAGGTTGACGGCGGGGACGCCGGTCTCGATTGCTGCCTCGAGATCCTGCGACGTCATCCGGCACCAGGCGGTGAGCCGAACCGGGAGACGCCTCGCGACCGCGGCGCGAATTGCTTCGATCTCATCGGCGCCCATGGCCGGCGTGCCGATCTCGATCTCCGGGACGCCGGCTGCGGCAAGAGACTCGGCCAGCTCCAGCTTTTCCGCCGTCGCAAAGGCGACGCCGGGAGCCTGCTCGCCATCGCGCAACGTCGTATCGTTGAGAAAGACCTGACGGTTCATGAGCGACTATCGGTTCTTCCGGCGCCGGGGCATAGACCCGATTGAAGGTCTTCGGCACTTAGCGTGCCGGTCCCAGAATTGCGAACGCCACGCAGCCTCTCCACGATTGCGGGCAAGACCTCGAGCACCCGGTCGACATCCTCTTCGCCGTTGTCGCGCGCGAAGGAAAAGCGGACTACCCCATGTGGCATTTTCATCGCCCTCAAGACATGGCTCGGCTCAAGGCAGCCGGAGCTACAGGCGGAGCCGGCCGAACAGGCGATGCCCACGCGGCTGAGGAGAGTTGGGATTGCATCGCCTTGGATATATTCGAAGGCGATGTTTGCGGTGTTCGGCAACCTCTCCAGCGGATCGCCGGTGACGAAGGTGTTCGGGATGCGCTGGAGAACCCCGTTCTCAAGGCGGTCGCGGAGCCACTTTACCCGTGTGGTCTCGTCGTTCATGAATTTCGAGGCGAGTTCTGCCGCCACGCCGAGCCCGACTATACCGGGCGTGTTCTCGGTGCCCGCGCGCCGGTCGTACTCTTGCTGCCCCCCCTTGATCAGCGAGCAGAAGCGTATGCCACGCTTTACATAAAGTGCTCCGATCCCTTTCGGGCCATGCAGCTTGTGGCCGGAAAGCGACAGCATGTCGATTGCGGTCGATTTCAGGTCCATTGGAAGCTTGCCGACCGCCTGCACGGCATCGGTATGAAAAAGGGCGCCAACTTCCTTGGCCATCTCAGCAAGTTGGGCCACGGGGAAGATCGTCCCGGTCTCGTTGTTCGCCCACATGATCGAGACGATTGCCACCTGTGGGGTGAGGGTGGCCCTGTACGCGTCGAGGTCGAGGCGGCCATGGCGATCCACTGGAATTCTGTGCACCTTGACGCCGCGCGTCTTCTCAAGATGCGCGCAGAGCATCAGCACGGCCGGATGCTCGACGGCGGAAGTCACGATCTCTGTTCGGTTAGGCATCTCCTCGAGCGCCGAAAGAATCGCTGCATTGTCGCTTTCCGTCCCGCCCGAGGTGAAAGTGATCTCATCGTCGAATTCCGCGCCGATCAGCGCTTGCAACTGCCGACGTCCCTTGCTCACCGCCGCACCAACTGAGGCGCCAAAACCGTGCGTCGACGAAGGGTTGCCGAACTGATTCGTAAAGAACGGCAACATCGCTTGAACGACCTCCGGATCGACCCGTGTCGTCGCGTTGTTGTCAAGATAGACAGTCCTCATGCGTGCGATCCTCAGTTGGCCGGAACGATGCGAAGAGCGAGGCCGCTCGCATTGAGCCTCCGGCTCATGCCGTTGCTGGTGACGCAGGCGCCCTGGCAGACGCCGACGGTTTGACGTAGGCTTGGTCGCCGCCGACATTCAAAATGCCCGCGCCAGCGTCTTCGATCAGTCAAATTTGCTGCAGCGCCGCTGCGGCCGAAGGTCTGGAATGCTGCGGCTTTGAACGTTTCCGTCACGGGATCGGTGCTGATCATTTTAAGCATTGCCGCAGGCGATCGCGCCGACCGAACAGGCTGCATTGGCCGTTTCCAGAACGCCGGCATTCTTCGGCCTGAAGGAGTATTCCTTGACCTTGTCGCTATAGTCCAACATGGCCTTCTCGATATCTGGGGCGATCAACTGAAGGACTTGCCGCAGCCGCACTTCCCCCGCGCGTTGGGGTTGTCGAAGACAAAGCCGGAGGATTCGAGTCCGGTGACGAAATCGACGGTCGTGCCGGCGACATGGGGTTGAGAGCCTGCGTCCACGAACATTTTGACCCCGTCGGTCTCGATGATCGCGTCGCCCTCGCGCGAGACGCTCTCCAGGCCCATTGAGTATTTGAAGCCGGCGCAGCCGCCGGCCTGGACCATGATGCGAAAGCCTTCCGCCGGCTCGCTGGCGCGGGAAAGAGCGGTCTTGACGGCCGCAACGGCGTTGTCGGTGAGCGTAATCATGGTTCGATTTCTCCTCATTCGGTTACGGTTTGCGGATCACCCCGCATGGACCGTGCCAATGGAAAAAACCGTTTCAAAACAGCGCGATCTCTCTAACACTGCGATGAATCTTTGTGCGCCATTGCTGGGAAGACGTCGGGCAGCCGACAAGTACTGTCGGGTTTGTCGAGTCCGCGACACGGGACTTCTCGGCCTGAGTTCCTGCTCCACTCTGACGTAAACCATTGAATAGCATGCACAAGATTTTTCTGACCTTGCTTCGGCGCAATTGGCACGACTTTTGAGGCTCCCTTTGGCGAGGCGGCAACAACCGCCGGCCGATAATCGTCCCGTGGGCGTCTTCTCGCGACGGATGGAACGAAGGAAGGAAAGCAACATGTCAGGTCTGGGTCAGATCCGCTTTCTATGGGAAAGCAGCACCGCCCGAGGAATCCGATTGCCCCATCGGCCGATTGGCGTCGACACCCACAATCGTTCACCACCCCCTGGTGGCCATTGACCGACTTGAGATGGGATTCGACCGGCATTTGCCGGTCAGTGTCATTGCGTTTCGCCGTCAAGCAGCACGCCCGGTTTCAAGGGGACGCCGACGGCGATGCGCACGCTCTCCAGCAACACCCTATTCCTGGGCGAGCACGCGATGGGGGAGTCGAGCATTTCGGCGCGCTCTGTCGGCTGAAGATCACCAGGCAGGGCAGCTGATCCTCAACAAGCGGGCGGATCAGTGACGCAAGTGTGCAGACAGAAGGCAGGCAGGTGGACGTCATGGACCAGCGCGTGAAACCCTCCCCGGCCGAAATCCGGCGGGCGCGGGAAGACATGCCGAATATACGCGAGCACGATCTCGCCGCCCAGTTGGGCATTTCGGAAGCGGAACTGGTCGCGGCGCATTGCGGTTCGGCGTGGTGCGCATCGAGCCGCGCGTCAATGACCTGCTGACCGGCCTCGAAGCGGTGGGCGAGGTGATGGCGCTGACCTGCAATGAAAGTGCCGTGCACGAGAAGATCGGCGTCTACGACAAGGTGCTCACCGGTAACCACCATGCCATGGTGCTCGGCGACGACATCGACCTGCGCATCTTCCCGAAAGTGTGGGCGTATGGCTTCGCCGTCGAGAAGCGCGATGGCGGCGACATCCGCCGCAGCCTGCAATTCTTCGATGCCACCGGCAAGGCGGTGCACAGGGTGCATCTCAGGCCCGCCTCCAACCTCTATGCCTACGAGAAGCTGGTGGCGGAACTCGAATCCTCAAACCAGGAGCCGATCGTGTCGGTTAAGGCGAGCGGAGTCGACGATGACGCTGCGATTCCGGACCAAGCCGCCATGGTCGAGGACCTGCGCGAGCAGTGGAGCGGGCTGACCGACGTGCATCAGTTCTTCGACATGTTGAAGACGCTGAACCTCAGCCGCTGCCAGGCGATGCGCCTGGTCGGCCAGGATTACGCCTGGCTGCTCCACAATGATGCTGTTGGCGCCATGTTCGAACACGCGGCCGATGGCGAGATGCCGATCATGTGCTTTGTCGGCAATCGTGGCTGCATCCAGATCCATTCCGGCCCGATCAAGTCGGTCAAGCCGATCGGGTCCAGGATCAATGTCCTCGACGAGACCTTCCACCTGCATCTCAGGACCCACCACATCCGCGAGGTCTGGGCCGTGCGCAAGCCGACCAGGGACGGCCACGTCACGTCACTCGAAGGCTATGGCGCCGACGGCAAGATGATCGTCCAGTTCTTCGGCACGCGCCAGGAAGGCGAACGCGAGCGCGGCGACTGGCGGTTCCTGGTCGAGAACCTGCCGCGCATCCCCAACCCGTCCGCCGCATGAGGTAAGTCCAATGCGTATTGCTTTTCATTTCCACTCAGTGCTCGCGCCGATGCTCGGCGTTCTGCTGTCCGCCGCTTCGCCCGCCGAGGCCAATGAGGGCGTAGCTGTTTTTTCCGATCCGTCACGGATCGCTGGATCGGCGGCTCCATCACCGAGATCGTCTACGCTTGGCGAGGAAAGTCATCTCATCGCTCGCAATTGGACGAGCTACTATCCGAAAGCCGCGCTGAAGGTGACCGATGTCGCCTATATGCGTCAGCTGTCGGCGCAGCGTGTTCTGTCGGTCAATCCGTCCAACATGTTGGCCTTGCACGGCAGCGGCGCGAAGGAAGCGGCCGATCTGTTGGCGAAATCGAAGGGGCCCTTCATCGAGCTGCCGGGGCACCACCGCCATAAAGGCATCCTTGAAAGATCCGCGTCGGAGGAAGGCAAGAGCGCCTCACACGGATCAGGAATGGGATCGACTTGGATCAAGAGGGGCTTTCGCCAGCGATACAAGGCCGCAAGGCTAGGTCTATGCTTCGCTCAAGCAGCGCCCCCAAAGTACTGACCTTGCTTGTGATCTGTACGAGGGTCCGGAGGCGCCACAGAGACGTCAGAGGCCACCCATCCGGCGATGGTGCTGTCGCCAGATCAAGAGCTGTTCTCACAAACAGGTCAAGTGCGAACAGAGGATGACGAAAAGGAGACGTTCATGACTGAAGCAACACTCGTTACAGGCAGCGGTGACGTGTCAAGCATCGCGGCTGTCCACCAATCGCCATCAATTGACGACAAACCCGCCACAGGCGCTCCGCACGGATACGCCCAAGAGGACGGGTTCATCCAAGACGCCTTGCGTCGAACCGCAGTCGCGGAACGATTCGATCTTTCTCTTGTGCTCGCGAGGTACCGGCGACAGCACGGCTTCTCACAAGCCGTCGCAGAGGACCATAGACGCGAACTCGTCCGTTTCTTGGCACTCTTCGCGACCGCCCGACAGTATGGCCGCTCATACGGGATGATGGGCGCAGTCGATGAATTGTGGCACATGTTCATCATCTTCACTAGAGACTACGCTCGATTTTGCGAAGAGGTGGCGGGCAGGTTCCTGCACCATATTCCCGAACCCGATGGCGTAGCTACGCAGGGTACCATCGACCGGTACCTCGCCTTCCTGGGGGACTACACAACGGTCTACGGGCAAGAGCCGCCCCCAGCGTATTGGCCCAACCCGAAGCGCTCACCCCACAACACAGATGCTTCCTGCGACGGCTGCAGCGGCTGCAACGCAGCATGCGTTAGCTGAAGCAACACTTTTTAGAAGGAGTGCGTCGAATTGCTCGGCCCCAGATCGGCCGAGCCTCTCGGCCGAATACTCAGCTGAGAACGAGGGGCACCGTGCATGGACCGCGTCAGCGCTGCTTCGCGATGTTCTTGCTACCCTTCCTGGAGCGACGAAGCTCGATTTGCCTCCAGGACTGTCGAGGGGATAGCGGAGTATAAGCATGGAGCGCCCGAGCTTTTTGAAGGCCTCGCATTTAAGCGCCTTTTACTCCAGCCTGTGGACGGGCCTGAACGAGGCGAATACCACGGCCGCCGTCGCCTTGCCCACCCACGCTGGCGGCTGTAGTAGTGTGCGTCGTTCTGTAAAAGCGTCATGGTGGGAGCGGGATCCTTTGCGATGAACCTGGCTCATGCCAGGTGAAGTCGGTGACGGTGCGAAGGCTGAGGATGAGCATCGAGCGTCCTCTCACCGTCATCAGCATGACATCACGTTCTGCGATGGTTGCTGAAGCGGCCTTCTCACGAAATTGAGCCGTTCAAAAAATTCGAGGGATTTGATGAACGCCACCACATTCAGCAGCCCCATTTTCGTGAAGGACGGGAATTGCATTGTGCGAGAAATTGTCAGCGTCGATGGCGCCATTGATTTTCTCGAAGAATGGCCCGAAAGTCGTCGAGATTTGATCCACAAGACTGCACTCAAAGCGTGCTACGATGCGCACGACGGTTACAAGCCGGTCAGCGTGGTCCGTCAGGCGTTCATCAGCTTCGCCAGGCGGGCTTGCATACTGGAAGACCCGGCTGCTGTAATGCGTTGGATCTCACCCCCTAAATCGGGCAGTGGAACGGAAGCGCTATAGGCTCATTCGATCAGCGGTGCCGCACCAGGTCGAAAATCCGCGAAACAGGGCAACCCGCGGCGGGCAGACTGTCCCGATCTATATCCGACGTCGGCAAACTTGGCCGAGAGGCGTTTTTTGGCGCGCCGGGAGTTGGGTGGAGGAAAAGGGATCGCCTGAAGGAAGTGCACGGCGTTGCCGATTGGCATCATATGGGCAGCTATGCCGGATGCAGCGGCACGCTCGACGGCGTTCGCGCTTGGGGCAACCAAGGCGACCAAGGCCGAAATCGAAGACTTCATCGGAAAGCACCGAAGCTAATCGTCGTCTCCGCCTTTGATCGCGATGAGACCGGCGACCTTCAGCCTGTCTTTGGGCCAGCCGAGCAGCAGACCGAGGATCGAGCCATAGGGACGGCGAAGGGCTAGCTGGGACATGCTGGCGTCATTGCTGGGTCGCGTGATGCCAACCCTTCCAGGCGAATAAGGGGACCCACAACACTCTTTGTCGGTGGCTACGTGTCGGACATGCAGTGACCGGCTGACCGTTGCTCGCTAGTCAGATGGCAAAAACATCTTCTCCTCCTTGGCAGCGGCCTTGAATGCCTTACGGGCTTCTTGCGTAGGCATCTCACCCTCAAGAGCGGCCATACAAACGCGCACCGCGTAATCCCACTTAGGCCCCTTGTTGCTCCACTTTAGGAGCTGCTCGGCGGCACCCTCGACGTGGCTGACCCCAAACCGAACTCCGGGGCGGTGGGTCCTAACGTAGACGGGAGGGTTGAACCAATGGAGAGCCATGAGGCTACTCTCGGCTGTCAAAGGCAACGAACAGGCCGCGGACGGTTGCAACCGTCACGACAACCTCGGTTGGTTCTTCGTCGCTTTCCAGCAGATATGGTGCAGCATCGCGAGCTTCTTTCATTGTAGCTTTGACCGATACAATGTCCTCATGATCCGCCCTGTCGAGAAGTAAGGCAACCACCTGCTCTGCCGTAGAAATTGGGCCGGCTTTACGGATGACGCTCATGCTACCCTCGTACCCAAAGGCGCCAACGGAATTCGATATTGCGCGTCTCGCGACAAGACATCAATCGATGATTGAAACCGTACGAAACCGGTCAAGGCGACCCAGCCCAGATATGCAGGGGGTGCTTGGTCGGAACTTTGATCGACGGGAGCCTAAATTAAATCCAGTGTCACCAAATAAGTTTTTAATGTTGAGTCTCTTCCAATCGCCGCGTCCTCAATTCACAATACACCGCTATTCTGGAAATTACCGCTCCTCAGGGATTTTCCAGATTGAAGTTTTGCGTTTCGTCATTGTAGGCAAACACTTCCCCATAGCGGCCCCAACTGATGATAGCCCTCAGCGTCTTTTCGGCTGCGTCCGGCGACATGTGGTCCTCGAGCTCGTCCGAGAACCGGCTCCAGGGCGCCCGGTGGGTTGGCCTCTCGTCCAGGATACGGCGTATGTGCGCGGCGAGAGCCACATAGGTCAGCAGGTGCTTTGCAAAGAGCTGCTTGCGTTCGTCGACGTCGGCTTGGGCGAAGCGCTTGCCTTCCGGGATCAGCCGGATGTCTCCCCCGACCAGTTCGGCGAACCGGAGCATCTGAAGCGTTTCGGCGACCGGGAACAGATCGTCGATCTCCATGTGCAGCGATGCCGCAATGACGGGAAGGTCGGCCTCCCCGGCGTAGGGCGCGCCGGCGACCGCTTCGAGCAAGCCGGACAGCAGGTTCGATGACACCCGCGGCAGGATGGTCCCGATGCCGGCCCCCGGAAACCGCTCGGCTCGCGTGCCCGACCCTTCCGCGGGGGGCTTGGCCGTCATCTCGACATAGATACGCTCCACGAGGTCGCGAAAACCAGGATCAAGACGATCGCGGGGCTGCGGCAGGTCGACCCTGATATCGTTGAGTATGCGTCCCGGATTGCTGCCGAAGACGAGAATCCGATCGCACATCAGAACCGCTTCCTCGATGTTGTGGGTGACCAGGATCACGCCCTTGATGGGAAGCTGCCCCTCCGACCAGAGGTCGAGGAAGTCGGTGCGCAGAGTCTCGGCGGTCAGCACGTCGAGCGCCGAGAACGGCTCGTCCATGAGGAGGATGTTGGGATTAACGACGAGCGCGCGGGCGAAACCGACGCGTTGGCGCATACCCCCCGACAACTCTCGCGGATAAGCTGATTCGAAGCCGTCGAGCCCGATCAGGTCAATGGCTTCGAGCGATCGGCGATGGATCTCCTCTCTTGGCAGGCCAAGCGCCTCGAGCCCGATTTCGACATTTTCGTGCACCGTCAGCCAGGGGAACAGCGCGAAACTCTGAAAGACCATGGCGATGCCGGAAGGGGGTTCGGTCACGGCCTGCCCCAGATAGCTGATCGAGCCGGCTGCGGGAAATGAAAGCCCCGCGATCAGTCTGAGCAGCGTCGACTTGCCAGATCCCGACCGGCCGAGCAGGCCGACGATTTCGCCTTCCTGAAGCTTCAGGTCGACTCCCTCGAGGACGAGCAGTTCGCCACCGTCAGGCTTGGGGAAAGATTTACGAACGGCCTGAATGTCGAGCAGTGGTGCAGTGTCCATGACGATCTCCCTTCAACCCAGCCGGAACTTGCGTGCGGCGTAGCGATAGAGCGGACGCCAGAACGCACGGTTGATGACGACGACGAAGGTGCTCATCACAGCGATGCCGAGCACGATGCGATGAAAGTCGCCCGCCTCGGTCGCCTCGGCGATATAGGCGCCGAGGCCGTGCGCCTTGAGCGTGGTATCGCCCCAGCTCGCGAACTCGGCGACGATGCTAGCGTTCCACGAACCGCCCGAGGCGGTAATGGCGCCGGTCATGTAGAATGGGAACACCGCCGGCAGTGCGATGCGGCGCCACCAGAGCCAGCCGCGGATGCGTAGGCTGGAGCCGATATCGCGCAGCTCGCTGGGGATCATCGAGGCGCCGGCGACAACATTGAACAGGATATACCACTGGGTGCCGAGGATCATGAGCGGGCTCAGCCAGACATCCGGATCGAGGTTCAGGGCGACGATGGCCCCAACAGCGAGCGGGAACATCAGATTGGCGGGGAAGGCTGCCATGAACTGGGCAATCGGCTGGGCAATCCGGGCGGCTTCGGGACGCAGGCCCACCCACACCCCGATTGGCACCCAGATGACACTGGCAAGGGCGATTAGAACGAAGACACGCACCATGGTCGCAAGGCCCAGGAGGGCAGCGGTTGCGACCTCCGAAAGCGTGACGCCGGTCAATATGAAGTCGGTGATCTTCCAGATGGCCGCACCCGTGACCAGCACAATCACCACGTACCACAGGCGGTCGAGCACGCGCGCGGTGCCCTCGGTCGCCTGGATGGCGCCAGCCCTGCCGATCGATACTGGAAAAGCCCTGTACGTCCAGCGCCACGACGCGGCCAGCGGCGCGGTCGCGAGTGACACGAGGCGGGAACGGCGCAACGTCGTCAGGACCCAGGAGCGTGGTGCGGCTGCGCCTGTCTCCTGTTCGAAGCGGAACCGGTCAGACCAGGCGACCAGAGGCCGAAACAGAAGCTGGTCGTAGATCAGAATTACCACGAGCATGGCGCCAATCGCCCAGCCGATGGCACCGAGCTCCCGCCGCTGGATGGCCAGCGCGATGTAGGAGCCGATTCCGGGCAGCGTGACGGTTGTGTCGCCGACGGTGATCGCCTCGGAGGCCACCACAAAGAACCATCCGCCCGACATCGACATCATCATGTTCCAGACGAGCGCGGGCATGGCGAATGGCGCCTCAAGTTTCCAGAAGCGCATCCAGGGATTGAGGCGGAAGGACCGCGAGGCTTCGGAGAGTTCCGAAGGGACGGTGCGCAGCGACTGGTAGAAGCTGAATGCCATGTTCCAGGCCTGGCTGGTGAAGATGGCGAAGATGGCGGCGAACTCTGCGCCCAGAACGCGTCCGGGCGTCAGCGACGTGAAGAAAACAACGGTGACCGAGATGAAGCCGAGAATCGGCACCGACTGGAGGATGTCCAGCAAGGGAACCAGGACGAGCTCGGCGCGGCGGCTCTTGGCCGCCCATGTCGCATAGGTGAAAGTGAAGAGAAGCGACAGCCCCATTGCCGCGAGCATGCGCAGCGAGGTGCGGAGCGCGTATTCCGGCAAGGCGGACGGGTCGAGACTGATCTGGACCAAGCCCGGCTCTGGCAGAGGCTGCACCAGCGCGCGGCTCCCCTCTGCCAGCAGGACCAGGGCGCCGAGCACAAGCAGAACTGCGACAATGTCCCAGATCGTCAGGGGACGTCGGCGCGACCCTTTAGGAATGTGGGTGAGCGGAGAGGTCATCGTGCCTCTCCCGCTGGTTTTCGCAGCTTCGATGGCAAGGGGCGGAGGGGACCCTGCGGTTCCGTGCAGAGAGAATCCGCCCACGGATTGGTGATATTCGTGATCATGCCCGGTCACACCCTGGTGCGGCAGGAGGCGCCGGGCGGAGGTCAAGACCTAGTCCCGGGTCGCCAGCAATAAAGGGAGCCCGCAACTCGCACCGTGAATCGCAAAGCCGCCCTGCCGCAACCGAAACGCACTAAAGCGGCGGCCGTGGAAGCCCTCTAACGTCCGACCGCTGTTCCCTGTCGCGGTAGTTGAGAAGGTTGACTAGATCGTCGGCTTCGTCGATGGACATGTCGATCAAAGGGACGCCTACCTCGACAACCGGCTGCCCGGTGAACACGTCGATGATGTCCCACGAGCCTTCGGGCGTCTTCTCAATGTCGTATCGTCGGGTCATGGGTGATTTCGAGAGCAGGATTTAGCGCGGTAGCCGCTTAACGTTCGAGTTTGGGACTGGCGCTGCTGGCCTGAGCTAAGTAGTGAACTAAGAGGGCTCGGCATTGTCGGGGCGACTTCCCTTTTGAAGTCGACAGATGATCTACCAACACGAACTACCCTCCTCCCAGCATGTGTCCAGCCCGATAGCGAGAATCGGCACCTTTGCGTGATCCATCCGACCGAGGTGAGGTCGACCCGGTCGCGGCAATCGCTGGCGCTGTCCTGGGTGTTACATGCCAGGACGCCTCGTTTACCGCGCGGCCGCCGACCATCGCCACCCACTAGCTCCTCGATCGAAAGGTTGTCCAGGAGACCCCGTCGACGCCGGTGCCAACACACTGTCCAGTTGCTCCGGCGTGTCGACCTCGATCTTGACCATTTGTCCACGCAATAGCACTCCCGCGGTCCATAGGCATATTGGCCTTTGGAAATAGCCCTACTCCCCTTCGCCAATTGGGTGTACTTGGATGGAGATGACACCGCGCTCAGGCATGGATGTGATCAACGCACCGACAATGATGGCCAATGCCGCGAGCATTCCTGGACCCGTCAGCCATTCGCCGAAGAACACCGCTGCGAAGAGGGCGGAAAAGAACGGCTCGCTCGATTCGATGACCTGCGTCTTGTAAGCCTCGATATGCTGAAGGGCGAGGATTGTGCAGTAGAAACCGCAGAACGACGGGATAATCCCCAGCGATAGCAAGGTTGGAAGCGTGTTCGCTGACGGGATTGGCGCGCCGCTCCAGGCATAGGGAACAGCGAGCATGACAAAGCCATAAGCCAGGAACCACCAGAAGGTTTCTAGCGACGAGCGAAGCTTGAAGAACTTCCAAGCGAAAATAAAGCTGGCGTAGCCTAGCCCTGCAATAAGGGCGAGGCTGACGCCGATAATGCTTCCAGCCATCATGCCGTCGCCGGCGATCAGGAAGTAGCCTCCAAGGACAACCATGGTCATGGCGAACGCCTTTCGCGTGGTCACCCTTTCCTTAAGTATGAGGATGTCGAGCGCGATTGCACCAAGGCCGCCAGTAAAAACAAGGATGGCAACAAGTGGGAGCGGCGCGTAGGCGAAAGCTTGGGTTTCGAAATGATAAAGCGTGAAGATGCCAAGCGTAGAGCAGACGGCGATCTTCCATGATCCGGTGAAAGCGGCGAGGAGTCGAACCAAGCCCCCAGACCTCAAAAGGATGACGATCGAGAGTAGCGAAAGCGCAATGCCGCAACGCCAGAATGCGACCGCAGTGGGGTCGAGCCCTTCATTAAAGGCGGACCGTGAAAGCACCCCGACGGTTCCATTGGACAGAGCTGCGAGGAGGGCGAAACCGGCTCCAAGGATCGACGACAGATAAGCATTCTTCATGGCTGTAACTTTGTTCCTATCATGTGCAAGCGGCAGGCTTCGCCGAATGCACGGAAGATCTCGACGCTGAGTGGATCCTCTTTGTGAAACCATTCAGGATGCCATTGCACGGCGGCGGCAAACGTCGCCGCGTCCTTTACGGATACGGCTTCGATGACGCCGTCCACGCATCGCGCATCAACCTCAAGGCCATCAGCCAAACGCGCGATCCCCTGCCGATGCAGGGTGTTGACCAGGACTGGATTCTGTTGCGAGTGACGGATGCACTGGGCGATGTAACCGTGGCCTTCGGCTAGGACTGCATGCGAGCGGGCGTATTGAAGGTCGCGCGGGATTGCAAGGTTTTCCACATGGGTGATCAGACCTTCACCTTCCGAAAGGTCACTTGAGAGGGTGCCACCAAGCGCAACATTGAGTTCCTGCAACCCACGGCAGATCCCTAACAGCGGAATGCCCGACGATAGAGCAATCTTGATCGCAGCAATGCTTGTCCGGTCCCGGTCGAGATCGAGCGTCTCTGGACAAGCTTCTGGCCCCCCATAAAGTGAGGGCGAGACATTCGACTCCGCCCCGGTCAGCAGCACCCCATTGAGGACCGAAAGGCAGGCTCGCAAATTCTCTTGCTCAAGTCCCCCTGGGATTACGAGCGGTAAAACACGCGCGGTCGAACGCAGGGCTTCGAGATAACGGACGCGCACGGTCTCATAGCCGACGCCGTCCACTGTCTGGCGGTTGGAAACGACACCAACGATCGCCGGACTGCTGTCTACCATCGCGACCACAATCAGGCGCCCTCAAGGGCTTGCCGGAGATCGGCGATGATATCGTCAATATGCTCAAGTCCGACGGAGATCCGGATTGTTCCATCGCGAACCCCGGCAGCAAGGCGCGCCTCGCGCGGGACCGAAGCATGTGTTGTCGAGGCTGGATGTGTGGCGAGCGTTCTCGCGTCGCCAATATTTGAGACGTGGTAGGCGAGTCGCAAGCGCTCGATAAAACGGCCCCCGGCCTCGATGCCTCCAGCGATCTCGAACACGATCATGGGGCCGCCATGATCGCCCATGTTCTGCACGGCGCGCTGCCGTTCAGCCGTTCCGCCAAAAGGCGGATAGGTCACGTCGACAACACCAGGATGCGCCTTGAGATAGTCGGCGAGCTGCCGGGCATTGGAGCAATGTCGTGGCATTCGCAGAGGTAGCGTTTCCAAGCCTTGGATGCAGAGAAAAGATGCGAACGGCGACGGGCAGGGTCCAAAGTCGCGCATGAGCGTGTTGCGCATCTTGAGCAGAAACGGGCTGGCCCCATAGGGGCCTGGCAGACCGCGCGCCGCATCGAGCCAGAGGATGTTGCCATGGGAGACATCAGGACGCGTCATCAACGGAAAGCGCTCGGAATAAGCAGCCCAGTCGAAGGTGCCGCCGTCGACGACAATGCCGCCAATCGTGGTGCCGTGGCCGCAAATATATTTGGAAGTGGACTGCACGGTTAGATGTGCGCCAAGCTTAAGAGGGCATGAAATGAGGGGGGTCATCGTGTTGTCGATGATCAGCGGAATCCCGACTTCATGCGCGATCGCCCCCACTTCGACGATCGGGAAGGGGCTGAGCTTCGGATTGGGAAGCCCTTCCGCAAACCAACAGCGCGTGCGGTGGTCCGAGGCTTCGCGGAAGCGCTCGGGATCGCTCGGATCGACGAAGCGCGTTTCAATCCCAAGCCGCTGAAACGTGCTGGCGAGCAGATTGATTGTCCCGCCATACAGGTGCGCGGAGCTCACGATATTGTCCCCGGTAACGGCAATGTTCAGGATCGCAAGCATTATCGCGGCCTGTCCCGAGGAGGTTGCCAAGGCGGCGACGCCACCCTCGAGAGCCGCGACACGTTGTTCGAATATATCCGTCGTCGGGTTCATCAACCGCGAATAGGTGCGCCCCTGCCGGCGGAGATCGAAGACGTCCGATGCGTGGTCAATGGATTCGAACGCATAGGCGTTCGAGAGATAGATCGGGACAGTCGTCGCCAGGGTCGCCGGATCACAGCGATAGCCCCCATGCAGAACTGTCGTTTCCGCATGAAGGGCCGGCGTTGGCTCCAATCGTGTTGCAGGGCCATCTTTTTGGATTTTGGTCAACTTCGAGTGCTCCGGAGACACATTCTTCTCGATGGTAGCGTTCAGGCCCGCAATCCCACGCTTGCGGCGAAGCGCTTCCGGTTCTGATCGCGGATCAGCTTCAGGATCGAAGGCTCGCCATTTGGGCCAGACTGGAAGATCCCGCCCGCTTCGGAACAGTGCGCCGCATAGACGGGGTCCCTCATGCGGATCGCATGTGCTTCGGGCAAGCGCCAGAGCGGGGTCGCTGGATCGAGATGATGATCGAGATGATAGTTGTCGCCGTTGATCGCGGTCAGCCACTTCTCGATATGACGGCTGCGGCGATTCCGGGTCATTTCCAGATCCACGGTTCGGCGGTCAATGGAGCTGCAATGCTCAGACATCTCGATGAACCAGCCGATGATGTGAAACGAGGTGAGGTACGGAACAACCCAGAGAAGGACAAGCTCCTGGAAGGAGCCGTAGGCCAGAGCTAGCGTTACGACACAAGCCCAGAACGCGTAAAAGCCCCAGCAATCGAACACGTAACGCCATGTCTCTTCGCGTTTCACCCGCGTTGAGCTCTCCTTGCGAGAGAGGGTGTCTAGGATCATCCGGTATCTGTTGCGGAGCAGATACTTCAGATATGCGTAGGTTTTCGATCCAAGCAGCGGCAAGATGATGATCTTCCAAACGAAGGAGCGGTCCGTTTGGGGTGTGAAGACACCTTCCGCGATGAAAAACCCGAGGTCAGGATCGGCATCTGCTCTCCCGAGGTAGGGGTGATGGCTGTGGACGTGGGACTCCTTGTAGGCGAAGTGGCGTTGAAACAGGGGCCAAGCCGTCAGCAGCGTGCCGAGCAGGAAGTTCAGCCCACGATTCTTTGTCAGCACACCGTGCGCACAATCGTGCAAAATGGTGGAGATGCCTCGCTGACGCGCTCCGATGACTATCACAGCCAGGGGATAGAACCACCAGCTTGCTCCGATGACCAGCCACGCGAAGGCGGCGATCACCGCATAGTCCTTTATGATGTAAAGAGGCCCATGCCAATTGTCAGTCTCAAGTGCCTTGATCTCGTGAGTAATGGATCGATCGAAGCGGTAGTGGATGTAGCGCCTTGGTGCTTCGATGCCGTGATACTGGGGCTGTACATGAGCGTTCATGAAAACACCTTTTGCCGAGAATTGCAGGGCCACTCGGCGGTATAGTCGCCGACGAAGCGGTCAATGAGATCAGCTTTGACGTTTGGCATGACAATCGCATGAGCACAGTTGCCATGACATGCGAGCTGGTATTCGTTAACGAGCCTCTCGGACGGTTTCGGAAACACAACCGTCAAGGAGCACGGATTGAGCAATACCGGTACACTGGCTGAGCGTAGTGCTCCCGCAAAGCCATCCGCACGCTCGATGCAGGTTCGGGCAAAATGACGGAAACCGGCGATACCGAGGCGCGTCAGCCGGTTCCATATCGCGAGAACGGCGTGGCCGTTTCGCGATCCCATCAAGGTAGTATCATCAGAGCGCAAGTAGCTCACGGTGGAGGCCACTCGACGGACATGTTCGCGTCGGACTACGAGGACGCCGCAGGGCATCGGCGTGCCGATCATCTTGTGACCCGAGGTTGACATACTATCGATGCCGTGCCGGAAGGAGGGACGGATACCACTCGGTAAGCCATCGACGAAGGGAAGGACCATTGCATTCAGGGCGCCATCGACGTGGACGAAGCGCCGACTGGGATCGATCCCGACTTGGTCCAGAACGCTGATGCAGGACGCGATATCATCGTGCGCCCCTTTCATGGTCGTTCCACAGGTCAATGCGAGAATGACGCAGCGATGGCGATTTGCCTGGACAACCTCCCGCAAAGCATCCGGACAGATGGCGCCGGTATGGTCGGCCTCGCACGTCAAAGCCTCGACCCGGAGGATTTTCGCCGCCTTTGGAACCGAATAATGCGCCTCTGTGGAGTGTATCAGAACCGGATTACCAAGAGTCTCTCGCGCAAGATATAGGGCCCACAGATTGCCCTCAGTTCCGCTCGCACCCACAGCTCCCCAGTATTCTTCTGGATCGGCACATTCCCAGACCCGAGCGAACCAGTCGACCACCTCGCGCTCTACGCCACAGACCTCAGTCGCATAGTGTGAACCGACATAAGGGTCTCCCAAGTTATTGATAAAAAACTTTCCGAACTGAGAGATTGGCCAAGCATCAAAGTCGAGATTGTACGGATATCCCAAGTGTTTTGCGCGCCTATCGGCGAATTTATTGCTAAGTTTATCCAGAGTCGCATTGATAACGGCCGGTGTACTGAGACGAGTGTCCAATATATCGCACGTAATCTTCACGCATATGCTCCGCTATAGCCGCCCAGGGAAACGGCAGGCAGGGTGACTCAAGACCCGCTCCTATCAGCCCGCCGCCACCCCGCCTCCGGCTCGGCGTCACTGATCCGGTAGGCCGGGTGGCGACTTCGGCGAGATAGCTGTCCACGGCCGTTGGGGCATCGGTGCTCCGGGAACGACGGAATTGTCACCACGACGAGAATATCGGTTCGGCAACTCCTGACGCCTCGCGACGAGGAAGCCTCAAAAATCATGCCGACATCGCACTAAGAAGCTCAAAAAGAGCGTTCCCTGTATTATTCAATGACTTAACTAGGTGCGGGAGGTCGAATAGTCCTGCGTCGCGGACCCGACAAAGCGACCGTAAATGTCGGTTGTCAGACGTTGTCCTGGGAATGCTGAATAGGTGCTTATTAACGGCGGCGAGCGAGGCATCGGTTTCGAGCAGCCGTTGCGGCCACAGTCTTCCAGTCGGTCAAGGGGCGGTCCAGACCCCACCTTGATCGCGCACAGCACCCTTTCCATTTCGACAATTGCGGCGGCACCAAGCGCGAAGGCTATTGGTTCCGCGCCAAGAACGCGATCTCGCCTGCCGCCTCCGTGGGGGTTTCTACCGCAAACCTACTTGTGTCCGAAGCTGAACAAGAATGTCGCAAGCCCGGCCAAAAGGTCGCTAGGGCCGGGCCACCGCTTATCGAGCAAGCTGTGTAACGCAGACGGAGCGCCGAGTCGGCACGCAACTTGCTTCGATGATTTCGACGCGCGAGATCGGCCTCGCCGTCGTTACGCTCGGCGGCGGCGCACGGCCGGAAGACAGCTTCGACCATTGGTCGGCATCACCCGGATGCTCGCCTGTCGGCGCCGCTGACGGCCAGCGCCGCGAAGCCGCCTATGGTGAGCATCCCTGCATTCCCTTGCGCGTGATCATAGAGGTCTTCCGAGTATTTGCTGGCTTCGAAGCCAAGACGCAACGGCTCAGGGCACTTGTCCGACGCGCCCTGTCCAAACGACAATCTTAGAAGGTGGCTTCGCTGCGACTAGCCGCCAAGGAGGATGGCAGCATGACAAAGATCGCCTTCATCGGACTCGGTTCGATGGGCGGGCCCATGGCCCGAAATCTTCTCAAGCGCAGCTTTGAAGTTCAGGGCTTCGATATCGCCGCAAAGAGCCTCGCGGATCTACAAGCGGCGGGAGGCACGCCGGCCGCGTCGGCTGCCGGAGCCTGCGCGGGTGCGAATTTTGTCTTGCTTATGGTGGTCGATGCGACGCAGGCGCAAACGGTGCTCTTCACCGATGGAGCGCTTGCGGCAGCGCCTTCTGACGCGACCGTCTGTCTGATGGCGACCTGTCCGCCGAAATCGGTCGAATCTATCGCCGCGCGCGTTACCGCGACCGGGCGAGGATTCATCGACGCGCCGGTCTCGGGCGGCACTGCTGGGGCAATAGCCGGGACGCTGACGATCATGGCGGCTGCGCCGCAGAGCATCTTCGAGCCAGCCCAGCCGATCTTCAAGGGGATGGGGTGACAAGGTCTTCCACATAGGCGAGCGCCCCGGGCAGGGGGCAGTCGTCAACCAGCTCCTCTGCGGCGTTCACATCCGCTGTAGCGGCCGAGGCCTTTTCGCTCGCTGAGAAGGCGGGTGTCGACGCTGCGGGCATGCTCGACATTCTATCGGGCACATCAGCCTCGAGTTGGATGCTGAAAGATCGCGGGCCGCGCATGATCATGGACAACCCGGAGGCCTTCACCACAGTCGATATTTTCGTCAAGGATCTCGGCATCGTGCTCGAGGCGGGCCGAGAAACCAAGGCGGCGCTGCCGTTCGCCGCTCTAGCCCACCAGCTCTTCCTTTCCGTTTCCGGCCGCGGCGACGGCCAAGTCGACGACAGCCAGGTGATCCGCGCCTATCGCGCGTTCAACGGTGAGTAAGAGCGATCAATCAGCCCGGTACAGCCGTTCGTCTGTACGCAGCCTCGGGCTGGGAGAAGGGTCAGGTCGAGAACAAGGTCGGGCTGGTGCGCTTCTTCACGCCGTGGCTGCGCTTCAACACCCACGAGAAGCTGAACGCCTGCCTGCATGACAAGTGTATCGCCTACGCCAAGACGCATAGTTACGTAGAGCAGCCGGAACGTACGATCTCGAACGTGTTCGAGGAGTGGCGCGGCAAGCTGGTTGAATACCGCAGTTCCTTCGACGGGTTCCATACGATGCCGGTCTCGATCTAAAAGGCCGGCGAGGCGCCGGTGCTGGGTCATGCCCGATCGGAAAGCCGCGGAAGAGACAGTAGCCGCGATCCAGGCGGCTATGCGATTGGCGAGACGAAGCCTGCAACCGCCAAAGTAAACGTGCGCAGGATCGCGCCGCGCGGCTGATGCGATTGCATCTCTCGCCGCACAGCGCTGAGGGCTTCGTCTGTCAGGCGGTCTAGGTTTCGCGCTTCGGGCCGAGCACGAACACTGTCAGGACGGCGAGGAACGTGGCAGCCGCGCTGTAGGCAAAGACGCTAGCAACGCCGGCATTATCCACCAGTAGTCCGCCGAAAATCGCGCCGGCTGCGATGGCCAACTGGAACGTTACGGTCATTAGCGCACCGGCGCTTTCGGCCTGCTCGGGAGCGGCGCGCAGCACCATCCACGTCTGTAACCCCACCGGCACCGCGCCGAAGGCAAAGCCCCATACGGCAACCGCAATAGCCGAGGCCGAGGCCGATGCTCCCACCGTCAGCAGCGAGACAGCGGCTATCGCTATGAGCAGGGGCGGCAGAGCCGCGACTGCCTTGAGGCTGTGCTTGCCCAGGAATGCGCCGGCCAAATTACCGAAGAAACCGCCGATGCCAGAAGCGAGCAAGACCAGCGAGATCGTCTCGATATCGAGCGCGGGAACCTTCTCGAGAAAGGCACGGATGTAGGTGAAGCTGGCGAAGTGCCCAGAAGCGACCAGCAGGACGACCAAATACGCGATCCTGGTCGTTGGATTCTTGGCCGCATCCAGCAGACTGCGGAATGTAGCCACTTCAATCGGAGGCAGCGTCGGAATGGTTATGAGTTGGACCAGCAATGTAATGGCATTAACGAATACGGCGATCATGAAGGCGGCTCGCCATCCCCAGATCTCTCCGACATAAGCGCCGACAGGAGGCGCGCAAACGATAGCGACGGAAACGCCGGTGATGATGATCGACATGGCGCGCGGCAGGAGGTGACTTGGAACGAGCCGCATCGCCAGCGCTGCCGAAATCGACCAGAAGCCTCCGAGCGCTATGCCGAGCACGACACGTGCCGTCAGGAAAACTGGCAGTGACCAGGCGACCTCCGCCAGAACGTTGGACAGGATCTGCAGCAGCGTCATCGCCCATATGACGATCTTGCGGTCCAGGCGCCTTGTAATGATGGCCATCGTCGGCGCCGAGATCGCCCCGGCGATTGCGGTCGCTGTCAGCGCCTGGCCAGCCGCACCCTTGGTGATACCGAGATCATGCGCGAGTGGCGTCAGCACGCTGGCAGGCAGAAACTCTGCCGTCACCAGTCCGAAGGTGCCCAATGCAAGCGAAATGACCGCACCCCATGCGGGACAAGACCCTTGATCGGGCTTTTCTGGGTCGTGCAGAGCAGCGTCCGTGAAGCCTGTCGCCGATTCGGCCATGAATAAGCTCTTCAGTTTGAATGCGCTGCAACATGGGGGTGGATGGGTCGACCCGCATTAAAGCCAGAAGCGCCGCCTTTCCCGGCGGCGCTCAGCGACATGTTGTGACAGTGCGGCGTGCAATATCGATGCCGTTTCCTTGGGTCGGAGACGCTGTCGTCGAGGACGGGACAATGTCCTGACGTTCGGCGGGAACGCTCGGTCACCAGAACCGAGAAATGTCCGAAGCTGAACAAGAATGTCGCAAGCCCGACCAAAAGGCCGCCAAGGCTCGGCCACCGTTACCGGGCAAGTGGTGCAACGCAAACGGTGCGCTAACCGGCACGCAACTTGCTCCGACAGTTTTGTCAGGGTGGCGAGCAGTGCGTGATGGAGCTCAGCGGATTGACCAATCTGTACGGCGCCTGATCCGGGACGTGTCCCGTGCTGGCAACCGACCTTGTGACCAGCCGTGCGATCCAATCGAGCGCAAGAACGCCTGACGTTCAGGAGAAACCAAATGACGATTAATGCGGTTCCAGATCATGTCCCGCCCGAAATGGTGAGGGACTTCAGTCTGTTTACGTCGCCTGGCATGGCGCCGACGCCCAACGGAGATCCGCACGCAGCTGTCGCTTGCGTCCATGCCGGGCCGCCGATCTTTTATTCGCCCTACAACACGCGCGATGGCCGGGGTACCTGGGTCATCACTCGCGCCGCAGACCAGCGCCGTGTGCTGCAGGACGCCGAAACCTTTTCCAGCCATCGCAGCATCTTCTCATCCGCGCTGGGCGAAAACTGGCCGATGATCCCGCTTGAACTCGATCCACCGGCCCATGGCGTCTTTCGCTCACTGCTCAATCCGCTGCTTTCGCCAAAGCGGTTGGTGGTATTGGAGCCGAAGGTCCGCGAGCGAGCGATCACGCTGATCCTTAGGATCGCCGCATCGGGCACAAGCTGCGACGTCATGAAGGATTTTGCCTTTCCTTTCACGGTCAGCATCTTCCTTCGCCTTCTGGGGCTTCCGGATCACCGACTCGATACATTTGTCGGCTGGGCGAAAGATCTGCTCCACGGCGACAATGTGAAGCGACCGGCGGCGGCCCGGACGATTGTGGCCTTCATCGACGAACTTGCAACCAAGCGCCGCAAGGAACCGGTCGACGATTTCATGACTTTCATCGTCCAGGCACAGGTCGAGGGCCGCCGGCTGACCGAGGAGGAAGTCCGTGGTATCGGCGTACTCGTGTTCATTGCGGGCCTCGACACGGTCGCGGCAGCTATAGGCTTTGGCTTGGCTTATCTCGCGCGCAACATCAAAGATCAAGATTTGCTGCGGCGCGAACCGGACCGGATCGTGCTCGCAGCCGAAGAATTGCTGCGCGCCTATCCAAGCGTTCAGATAATCCGAGTGGCAACCAAAGATATAGACTTCGAAGGCGCGCCGATCCGCAAGGGGGACTATGTTTCCTGCGCCGCGATGATTGCCAATCGTGACCCAGCGGAATTCGAATGCCCCAACACGGTCGATCTGGCGCGAGAGGACAACCGCCACGCCGCCTTTGGCTTTGGTCCCCATCGTTGCCTTGGCTCACACCTTGCCCGGCGGGAGATTGTCATTGGCCTGGAGGAGTGGCTGGCGCGCATCCCGGCTTTCCGGATCCAGAACGCTACGGCACCCATTACCTCCGGCGGCCATCTATTCGGGATCGAAAATCTGATCCTGGACTGGTCCTGACCAAGCCCGTCTCGAGCCGGGGCACAGACATTGGAGGTAGCGCTATGCGCATTATTGTTCACAAAGCCAAATGCCAGGGTCACGCGCGATGCTCGGCGCAAGCGCCGGACGTCTTCAAGCTTGATGACGAGGGCTACATCCTGCCCGGTGACATTGAGGTTGCGGAGGGGGAGCAACTGCTTGCGTCACGCGGTGCGCGATCCTGCCCCGAACGTGCGCTAGAACTCGACCCTACACCCGCTGCGCGGGTTGTACCGGACGCCATTGAACCCAGAGTCTGGCGGGCTTGAATGGGGATCGACCCTGTGGCCGCATACTGAAAGACGGCAGGCGGCCTCTGTCCCACCTCCTCCTCGTCGAACTGCGCAGGAGGCATCTGCGGCGTCGAGGTGCTCCCATGATGCGCGACCGGCGGGCGGGGCTTTGCGAAACATCTTTTCCCTATCAGCGAACTTGCGGCAGAGACGATGGACCAGGCAAAAATTAACGAATTACTCGACCGTGAGGCGATCCGCGACTGCCTCTATCGATACTGCCGGGGGATAGACCGCGCGGATGCGGCGGCGTTGCGCAGCGTGTACTGGCCCGATGCGCATGACACTCACGGGCCCTATTGCGGCTCGGCAGAAGGCTTCATCCGGTTTGCGCTCGGTGTCTTCAAGACCGAGCCTCGCAACATCCATCAGATCACGAACATCCTGATCGAATTCATCAGCTCGGCAACGGCCGCGGTCGAGAGCTATTTCACCGCGCTGCAACACGGACCTGACAAAGACGGAGAAGTACGCCAGACGCTCCTCTGCGGCCGCTACTGCGATCTGTTTCAGAAGAGGGAAGGGGAATGGCGGATTGCCGAACGGACGGTGGTCTACGATTGGCTCGAGGAGCAGATCCCACCAGCGGTCCTTGAGGCAGAACGGTTCGGCCCGCGACAGCCGATTGGAGCACCTCATCCGCACGATCCGGTCTACGCGCTCGGGAAGCGTCGCATTCCTTTTTCGCCATGATGCCTTCAGAGATTTCGAAGGGAGATCCGCGTCGGCCGAGGGGACAAGAGACTATGACAACTTTGCAATGTTACAGCGCGCCCGGCGAGAGCCTGCCCGGTGAAGATGCGGCCGGTAGGATTGCCTTTCCGCCCGCGAAGGCTTGACCGTGACAGCGATCAGCTCTGTCGCCACGAGCCTGCTGACGACGCCGGTGTGCATCGATTTGCGGGATTCCGGCAGAGCCGTTCATCAAGGTAAGCGCCTGTCCTCGGCGGGTCCCTCACCAGCTTCGACTGCCAAATCGAGAGTTGGACCGCTGCCGAAACGCACGACGTCTATCTGGGGTCGCAACTGTCTGTCACCCGGGCGTGCTGCTTTACCTCATTCCGCCGCCCAACGGGTGACGGGCTGAGATCGCTGAGGCTCGTCGCGGAGAAGCTCATGAAGCAGGCAGGACGCATCGTCATCATTACAGGCGCCGCAGGCGGGATCGGCCGAGCCCTGGTCGATATTCTTGCCGGGGACGGACACACTGTTGTTGCGGTGGACCTTCCGGGCAGCGGCGTCGTTGAATTGGCTCGTGGTCTCGGCTACCCGCATCTCGGCCTCGAGTGCGATGTCTCGCGAGAGGAGGATATTCTCGCGCTTTACGGCCGGGTCGAAGCACAGTTCGCTGAGATCGGCGTCCTCATCAACAACGCAGCGGTGGGACCCACCATGGCTGCGACTGTCGACACCGGCGTCGACGCCTTCCGACGCCGCCTGGCAGTAAACCTAATTGGGCCGTTCGTCATGGCTCGCGAAGCGGCGAGACGCATGAGGCGAGGCGGTGCCATCGTCAACGTCGCTTCCATGGCAGGCATGGTCGGCAATCCCAGGCGCAATGCCTACGCAGCCTCGAAGGCAGGCCTGATCTCGTTGACGAGGTCGCTTGCATGCGAGTGGGCGTCTCGTGGCATCCGCGTGACGGCGGTAGCGCCGGGCTACGTGCGCACGCCGATGGTCGCAGAACTGGAACGCGCGGGCAAAGTGGACCTCGCCGCGGTGCGCCGCCGTGTGCCGATGGGGCGCTTGGCGCGGCCCGACGAGATCGCCCGCCCCGTGCGTTTTCTGGCCAGCACGCAGGCGCGCTACATCACAGGATCGGTGCTCGCGGTCGACGGCGGCTGGATGTCATTCAACCAGCCGGGGGATGCGCACCCACCGGTGGATGGGACGCCCCGAGCCGAACTCTCTTGTCCGGCCGAACGCACCAACGCGCGAATCGTGCTCGTCACGGGCGGCGCGAACGGCATAGGCGCGGCCGTCGTTCGCCGCTTTGCCGCCAACGGCGATACCGTCGTGATTGCTGATAGAGATGGCGCTGCAGCGGCAGAGCTCGCTGGATTGCTCGACGGCAGGACCCCGGCCAAATCCGTGGACGTGGCCGTTGAGAGCGAGGTGGTGGCGCTGTTCGAGGAGCTGCGGGGACGTTTCGGGCGCATCGATGTCCTTGTCAACGGTGCCTCGGGGATCGAACAAGCACCGGAACAGATCGAACACGTTCTGGAGGTCAATCTCACCGGAGCCTTCACCTGTGCGCGCGAGGCGATCAAGGCGATGGGCCCTGGCGGCGTGATCCTCAACCTCGGATCGATCAACAGCTTTCTGCCGTTCGCGCCGCGCCATGCCTACGGCGCCTCCAAGGCGGGGATGGACATTCTGACCCGATGCATGGCCGCCGAACTCGGACCGGTGGGGATTCGAACAGCCACCGTCGCTCCCGGCTACATCCGCACGCCTGCACTTGCTCAGTTGGCGAAAGCCGGCCGCATCGACTCGACAGCAATCGGACGACGCATCCCTACGAGCACGACGGGACGGCCAGAAGACGTCGCAGATGCAGCGTTCTTCCTTGCTTCGTCTGACGCCTCATACATCAACGGCTCGATCCTCTACGTGGACGGCGGCTGGACCTCGTTCGGTGATGCGGGAAACGCCTGTGAACTCTATGACGAATGTTTTGCGGAGGCCGTGGGTTGATTATCGACCAATCGCCAGCCGACGGGCTGCGGCTCATCGAAGCCGAGGACGTCCAGGGCTTCAGGCTTCGGCTGCGCGCGCGCCCGCAACGCTTCCTGCAATCGAGCATGTCATCTTCGGCCATGACGAAAACGTCCTCATCGCGGTCGAAGCGGTTCCAACCGCTCGGGGCGGGCCTGCAACCGCCGAATGGCGAGCGGTTTGCCGCAAGACTACGCCGCCGCCAAGGGCTGGATCGACGCTGCGGCCAATGCCTTCTGTGCGCATGCCGGGCGCTGCCCCCTGACCGGCAAACTCCCTCTGTAAACAAGGAAGCACCATGGAATTCGCGACCTTCATCCTGGCCGCCCAGCGCGGCTATCATCAATCGTCCGATAGCGTCATCCGCAACTCCATTGAACAGGCTGTTGTGTCCGAGCAGGCTGGCTTCGATACCGCGTGGTTCGCGGAGCACCACTTCAACAATTACAGCCTGATTCCCTCGCCCTTGATGATGGTGGCGCACTGCGCCGGCGTGACGAGCACCATTCGTCTTGGCACCGCCGTCTGTGTGCTGCCGCTATATCAACCGCAGCGCCTGCTTTCCGAGATCGGCTTCGCCGACATCGTTGCGAACGGCCGTCTCGAGCTCGGCGTCGGCTTGGGATACCAGCAATTCGAGTTCGAGCGCTTCGGTGTAAATGTCGATGAGGCGCCGGCCGTCTTCTCGGAATACCTGGACATCCTTCTGAAAGGCCTCAACCAAGACATCTTCGAGCACGACGGCCAGTATGAGAACATACCCCCGACGGCGATTTCGGTGCGCACCGTCCAGAAGCCGACACCGCCGATCTGGATCGCCGGCGGGTCGGCGCGCATGCGACGGGCCTATCGTGAGGGACACAATTTCTTTGTCACAGCATTCCACGACGGCTTGGAGACTTTGAGCACGCTGCGCGAATCCATCAAGAGGGCGGCGGCTTCCGCAGGTAAGAATGTGACGGACGCCAAGATATCGCTGCTGCGCTGCTGCTATGCCAGCGACGACGAGGCAGAGATCAACAGCTATCTCGACAATGCCCGCTTCCAGCGCCGGCTGTCTGAAGCACTGCATCAGCGCCGCCAGCAGAGCCTGGACGGCTATCTGCTGCAGGAAACGCCGACGCAGCAGGATCTGTCATTCGAGACCATGCGCGCGAACCTGCCGATCGGCGGCGTGAATCGCGTGATTGATCGCCTATTGGAAGAGGTGGATATCTTGAAACCGGACCAGATCGCAATTCAGACCCAATTGGGGGATTTCGACCAAAAGACGATGCTGCGCCAGATCGAGCTCTGGGGAGACAAGATCATCCCGGCGGTCAACAAGTCGCTCGCTCATGCGAGGGTTTGAAATCCGCAACGGCTTGAACTCTCACCTCGGCTGGCTGGTCGTTTCGAAAGGCAGAAGCGCGCGGTCAACAGCAGGGACGGAGCCGAGGTCGCTCGCAGCGACAGGTTCAGGGGACCTATGTCGAAGGTCTGTCAAACGAATGCCTTGCCTCGGCTTCCATCGCCGTTGCTACGGCCTCCGGCCGGAACACAGCGTTCACCGTGCCGCACGCACAGTGACGACGCGGCTTCAGCATGGCGGCGGCACGACGTGCGCCCAGCAGCTGCAAGAAAGCTCGCTGCGTTGGAGAATTCCCGATGAGCGGTTTCATCACCCGCGACGGCTCCAGATGGATACCGGAGTGTCTCACCGCTATAGACGGCACGACCCGCATCGGCTGCGGCCGCTGCCTCAAGGTCTGCTCGCGCGAGGTCATGCATCTTTACGGCATCGATGACGCGGGTGAAATCCTCGGCGCCTGCGACGGCGAGGACGATGACTTCGACGGCGAGCTCAATCGCATGATCATGGTCGTCGACCAAGCCGGCCGTTGCATTGGCTGCGGGGCCTGCGCCCGCGTCTGCCCGAAGAACTGCCAGACGCATGTTGAGGCCGACAAGGTCGCTGCATGATGTGGCAGACAAACCAGGAGAACGCCACCATATTCGCCAATCACAATTGCCGGCTCAGCGCCTGCCGATGGCCGCGCATCGAGCTGGAGAGGAGGTTCGACCAGCATGTGCTTGCCTGCGTGCTTTCGCGTGCGCTCGAGGAGGTCGAGGCCGGCGAGGCGACGGCGACAGAGGCGACCGGCCTTTCGCGCGCCGAGCTGCGCGACGTCTTGCCCCGCGGTTTCCCCGCTGCTGCTGTCAACGCCTTCGCCTTCGAAGAGGTGAGCGACCCCGAGCCAGAGATGGAGGAAGAACTTCTGCACGGCCTGCTGCTGGCGCATGCCCGGCCGGGTGACCCGACGAGCGCCCGCTTCGCCAAGATCATCGCGCGGCGTGCCATGCGCGATGACCATCTCTGGCAGGACCTTGGCCTTTTCAATCGCACCGAGCTCAGCCGCCTGCTTGCCACGCATTTTCCGACGCTGGCGGCCGGCAACACCCAAAACATGAAATGGAAGAAGTACTTTTACCGCAAGCTCTGCGAGGCTGAAGGTTTTTCGCTGTGCACCGCGCCCAGTTGCCGGGCATGCAATGATTTCGAAAGCTGCTTCGGCCCGGAGGAAGGCGAAAGTCGCCTCACGCAGACCAAGAACGGGATCGCGTTGGATTAAGGGCCGCTTTCGTCAGCGTTACGAGGCCTTCAGGCCTTCATCGCCGTTGAGCCATAAGCGCTTTTCCCGGCGCCGCTGTATGGAGGAGGGGATGTTCATCGCCTCGCGATATTTTGTAACGGTGCGGCGAGCAACATCGATACCGGTTTCCTTGAGCCGGACAGCAATGTCATCGTCGGAAAGCACGTCATCAAGCGATTCTTCGGCGACTATCGCCTTGATCCGATGGCGGACAGCTTCGGCGGAGTGCGCGTCACCGCCTTCGCAGGAGGCGATCGCGACAGTGAAAAAATACTTCAGTTCGAACACCCCGCGTGGGGTAAGCATGTACTTGTTCGACGTCACCCGGCTTACCGTCGACTCGTGCACGTTGATCGCGTCAGCGACAGTCCTGAGATTGAGAGGCCTCAGGTGGGCGACGCCATGTTCCAAAAATGCCTCCTGCTGGCGCACGATTTCAGTCGCAACCTTGAGGATCGTCTTGGCGCGCTGATCGAGGCTGCGGATTAGCCAGTTCGCGTTTTGCAAGCATTCGTTGAGAAATGCCTGATCTTTCGAATTCTGGACCGTGTGGCGCGAGACTTCGGCGAAGTAGGTTTGGTTGATCAGCAGCTTGGGTAGCGTGTCCGGATCAAGTTCGATTTGCCATCCGCCGCCGGGCGAGGGCATGACCCAGACGTCGGGTATGATTGATTCCGACGCTCCGGATTGGAATCGGTTTCCAGGCTTGGGATCGAGCGCACGGATTTCCTGCAACATGTCGAGAAGGTCTTCTTCATCGACACCGCAACGCTGCTTTAATGGCTGAAAATCGCGTCGCGCAAGCATTTCAAGATTGGCAACCAAAGTTGCCATCGCCGGGTCGAACCGGTCTCGCTGGCGCAACTGGATCTCAAGGCATTCGCTGAGCGTCCGCGCGAAGATTCCCGGTGGATCAAAGTGCTGCAGGGTTCCGAGAACCCGTTCCACATCAGCCTCCCGGATGTTTAGGCTCTCTGCCAGCTCCAAAAGGTTTGCCCGAAGATAGCCAGTGTCTTCCAGATGAGCGGCAAGCTGGCCAGCAATCAGCCGCTCCTGTGGTGTGAGCGCAGTGAGGGCGATCTGGCGAGCGACATGGTCGTGCAATGTTTCGGTGAGGGCGACAAACTCGTCGAAGGCAGGGCGATTGCCCGGCGGGTTGTTGGCTGTGTTACGAAGTGATTTTCTTTCCCCGAGCCGTTCGGGGGATCCGGCCATGGTCGGCCTGGCAACGTCGTTTTCGCGTGCGCCGATGTACTGATCCTCCCCCGAATTCGGCAAAACGTCGCCAAAAGCCTCGCCATCGTTTGAAGCAGGCTCCAAAAGCGGATTCTTCTCGAGTTCCTGCTCCACGAACTGATGCAGTTCGGCATGCGCCAGTTGCAGCAAGCGTATCGACTCAATGAGTTGAGGCGAGGCGACCATAGATTGCTTCTGGCGCTGAAGCAGGCTTGCTGATGATTGCATGGTGAGCTCGATAATCCTGTCGAGGAGGCTCTTGGCCGTGCGTAATGGGAACTAGGTCAAGCGGCGGCCTTCAGCGTTTCAAGAACGTTCTGCGGGGATGAGACGCCATAGGGGTCGGTCTCGCAGTTGTCGGAAAAACCTTCCTCCTCGAACCACCGCTCCACCACACCATTGTTGATCAGGGCGGCGTAGCGCCAGGAGCGCATACCGAAGCCGAGATTGTCCTTGGCGACCAGCATGCCCATTTTGCGCGTGAACTCGCCTGACCCATCCGGGATGAGCTCGACCTTCTGCAGAGCCAAGGACTTCCCCCACGCATTCATGACGAAGGCATCGTTGACGGAGACGCAGTAGATCGCGTCAATTCCCTGCTTCTCAAACTCGTCATAGAGCTCTTCGAAATTGGGCAGTTGGTAGGTCGAGCAGGTCGGGGTGAAGGCGCCAGGCAGCGAGAACAGTATGACGCGCTTGCCGGCAAAGTAGTCGTCGGATGTTCTTTCTTCCCAGCGATATGGATTTGGCCCCTGGACTGACTCGTCGCGAACACGCGTGAGAAAGGTAACGAAGGGAACCTTCTTTTGAACGGTCATCAACTTGCTCCTCTAGAAAAAACTGGCGCACTGGATTTCAGCTGGGGCTGGCGCAATAGCGAGCTACGGCCCGCGTGCCAGGCATGAGATGAGGTCCTCGCGGCTCTCAACCTCCTTTTTCCATCCGGATGTATGAGAACGTCCTGGCTCCTGGTCTTCGTTGCCCGAACGCCATCGATATGAGTGAGCTGGAAGCCTCCGAGCGGCTTGGGCAATCTTTCTACGGCTATGGCGCCGGAAGCGGCATCGATCACCCGCTGCTCGTGCCCTGGAAAAAGTGATAGCACCCGGAAGCAGCCAGTATCGAAATAAGCGTGTGAAGCCGCAAATGTGTTTTCACACAAGAGACCCGCGTCACTGAACTGGTTCAGCGTATCGTCGAGACTTGCCAGTGACGCGCTGACCTTGGCTTGGGCGACCCTTTGATGGGGCTCTTGGGCGCTCACATGCTGATCAGAGCCGGTAAACGGCAATTGCGCGAGTGCCACATGTTGGCGTGTCGGCATCGGACCAGCCATGCTCAAAGCAGCTATCAAGCACGGATCTCTGAAGCAGACGATGTCCCGATCTTCAGCGGGAATGGGCACCGTCGCCTCGGGCGATCGTATGGAGCTTCGCGTATCGGCCATGGTTCGGTAGTTGCTTTCTTCGTGCTTTGATGGGCTCTAAACCACGAGGAGCAAGCGGCATGCCATTTCAAATGAAGTGCTTTTGAGCGACCCGTTTTAGCTTCGGGAGGACTCCGTCTTCGCCAAGTCCGGGCGCGCGCTATAACCGCTTGTCACCACACTGAACAAAGGTGCTGTAGGTTCGCATATTCAGCGCTGGCTCGGGAGAGCCGAACCGGACAGACCGAGCCGCACTACCGCACACCGGCGGGCACAGCAGCGATTGCATAGCGTCTGCCGCTAGCATGTTCTTGCGTGCGCAGGTACGGCTATCGTGAAGGCACGCCCGTCGCAACGACCATGATTGCGCGCTCTTCAGCAAGCGCTCTGGTCCGGATTCGATGAGGATAGAATTCGGCTCGGGTGCGACGTTTACATGCTTGAGGTTCATTTGGTCCCCCCGAGCGTGTCTATCGGCAACCTTCTTATGTCCGAAACTGGACAAGAATGTCGCAAGCCCGACCGAAAGGCCGCCAAGGCCGGCCACCGGTTAGCAGGCAAACGATGTAACACAAACGGAGCGCCAATCCGGCACGCAAATTGCTCCGACTATCTTGTCAGTGGGACGTCAGCAATGCGTCGCGGAGCTCAGCGGCGCCGTGTGATGCAGGATCGCGTTGATCTTCCGCTCAACTCAACTCGCAATAGGATGTTGCTATGACCGATATCGTTCCCTTTGCCTGGCAGGCACTGTGTCGGCATTTCAAAAACGATGATTTGACGGGTCTCGCTAGCTCGCGCAGAAAGTTTGCTCCATATCTCCTGCCGGACCTTCAAACCGTGATTGAAGATCAGACTGCACCTCTGTCTCCCAAGCTCGTCGGCGTCCACCAGCGGCACGAGTTCGACGCCATGAAGCTGTCGGACATGGTCATTCGCGAGGGAGAAGCCGTCGTTGCGCTGACACCCTTGCAATATCAGGACATCGATATCGGCGAAGATGTGCCTTATGCGTCTCTGCACAATGGCCTATGGTTATTCCATGTCGGCGAAGAGCCTGTCGCGATCTTGCTTTCGCAGTTTTTTGACTACTTTGGCGGGCGAACGGTTCAAGTGGAAATCGCTTATCTGCATGGCGAGCAGGCATCCGCTTTCTCACGCAAATTTCTCGGCAAGATCCAGGCGGCAGGCGAAAGCTCACGATACTACCGCAACAAGGTTCTCTCTTTCGAACCCGATGCACGAAACTCCGGCATGCCGGGAACGATGCGGGTTCATCGCCTTCCTGCCGTACCCCGGAATGACGTGGTGCTTTCCGAGGCAACTATGGCGCGTCTTGATGCTCACATCTTCGATTTTGATCGACACCGAGAGGGGCTAAAGCGCCTCTGCCAATCGACGCAAAAGGGTGTTCTACTTTACGGGCCACCTGGCACAGGCAAGACGCACGTCATCCGTTATGTTTCTGCCAACCTACCCGGACGCACTACCGTTCTGGTTACGGCTGAGCAGACAATTGCGATCGGGTTCTACATCGCGCTGGCCCGCACCCTGCAGCCGAGCATCGTCGTGCTTGAGGACGTTGACCTGGTGGGCCGGTCGCGAGAAAATACTTATGGCCAAAAAGCCGAACGCCTCCTCAACCGTCTGTTGAACGAGATGGATGGTCTTGAACCAGATGCAGATATCCTCTTCATCCTGACGACGAACCGGCCGGAGGACATTGAGGACGCGCTCGCCTCGCGCCCCGGCCGCGTGGACGAAGCAATTGAGATCCCGCTTCCCGACGCCGGTTGCCGCGAGCGGCTGATCGCGCTGTATGGTCGTGCGCTCGTCTTCGAGGACGGAGCAGTGGCGGATGCCGTCGCGCGCTCGGAGGACAGCAGCGCGGCTTATGTCAAGGAGATGGTCCGTCGTCTGGCTCAACGGAGCCTCGCGCGCGATGGCGGTGATGTCGTCTCGCGCGAGGATGTGGAGATGGTCTTCGGCGACACCCGAGCATTGTCCAGCCGTCTCAACAGACGCCTTGTCGGCCTCAGCGAGAAAGCCTCAAGAAGACAAAATCCCGAAGAAGATGAATGTGACTGCTGCGACTAAAGTTCTGCGGTCCGAGTTCGCGTTGCGCTGATTTTATGCTGCGCTCTAATCAGCGCGCATGTAGCACCAAGGGCGTCCCTCTGCCATGCCTGGTCCGCTCGATGCGGGCCAGGAACGCATGATGTGTGGACGAAAAGCGCGCTTGGCCGTTTGGATGGCGCGAGCACTCCCGCCCCACCCCGATCCGCCGCACCCATTCTTCCGATCAGCGGGTTTGAGCCGCCATGTCGTTTTTGGATGTCATCTTTCGACCCTTCGAGACTTCGAGACGCTTATCTGCCCGCTGGAAACTACGCGCCGTTGCTGGCGACAGGCCCCTTGGCGCTGCTTCCGCATTTCGCACGCATGTTCCGCGGCGTGCTGGCAGCCATCGCCGTCTTCATAATGGCGGTCGAAGGAATCAACCTCGCGGTAATCTGGGGTATCTCGGGTCATCGTGGACGGGGTGAGCGCGAAGGGCGCCGGGATTGAGCACCGGCACATAGTCCAGCCGAGCCTTCGACGCGGTCACCGGATCGGTGATCTGCTGCAGCGCCCGGAGGCCGGAACGGCGCACGGCGTTTTCCTCGCGCACCGTCGTCAGCGCCTCGATGATCGGCGACACGCCATAAAGGTCGCCCTCGTAGCGCCGCCAGTTGAAGGTGTCGCTTTGCTCGAAGCCCGGATGTCATTGACGGGCAGGTCGAATTCGCTATTCAAGGCAGGCGCGGCGGGCCTTAAGGAGATCGATGTGACAATGACGGAAAGCCTGCCCGGTACCTTGAAGAGACGCAGCAAACAGGCTGCAAAGCGGCTGCTCGGCTACGACTCCCGCAACTGGCTGCGCATCAGGCAGATCGAGGCATTCACCGCGTTCCTTGAAGCGGACGGCCGGAAATCTTCCCCTGTGATCGAGGTTTCGCCCGGCTGGAACCGCTACTGGAAGACGATGTGCTCCAACTATACGTCGGTCGATTTTCCCGAATTCGACATCTGCAAGGACCGCACCGAGAAGCAATATGCGATCGTCATCGCCGATCAGGTGCTGGAGCATGTGCAGCGGCCGCTGGCCGCGGCTGAGAATATCCACGCCATGACAAGGCCGGGCGGCTGGGCGATGGTGGCGACGCCGTTCCTGTTCAGGGTGCATGCCCGGCCGCACGATTACAACCGCTGGACCCCCGCCGGCCTGAAGCAGCTGCTGGTCGAAAGCGGCTTTCCGGAAGCCGGCATAGAGGCGTTCAGCTGGGGCAACAAAGCCTGCGCAAAGGCCCATATCGGCGGCCCAGTACGCTCCTACGGCATGTGGCGCGACCTCTCCAACGACGAGGAATACCCGCTGATGGTCTGGGCGTTCGCGCGCAAGCCGGGGTGACAGCCAATCTCCCCCCTTGAGGGTGAGTGTCGCCGAAGGCGACAGAGGGGGGCCGTGCGACCTTGCGCGACCTCCTATCACCGACAGGGAGGCTGGCGCTCCACGCGAGACGACCCCTCTGGCCTGCCGGCCATCTCCCCTCAAAGAGGTCTTTGCACAGAAGCCGAACGGTGATTCTGTGGTGATGGTCGAAGCAGGGAGTTCGGGATGGCGGATCGTGTTTTGGGTCAGTTGAGTCTGGCGGACGGTCTTGCGGCGTCGGATAAGACGATTTTCGACCTGGTATCGAAGGAACTGGACTGGGCACCGATCCGAACATTGCTGGATCATCGCAGCGGTCCCGGCTCGGGCAACACCAGTATCCGGCGGAACCACTGGTGCGCTGTCTTTTGCTGGGCATGTGGCATGGGCTGAGCGATCCGGCGCTTGAGGCGCAGATCCGTGACCGGTTGTCGTTCCGCCGCTTTGCCGGTTTCAGCCTTTCGGATCGCACGCCCGACCATTCGACACTGTGGCGCTTGCGCGAAGAGCTGACGCGCGAACGGCTGATCGACAAGGTGTTCGAGGAGATCAACCGTCAACTGGAGAGAAGGGCCTGATCGTCAAGCGCGGCACGCTGATCGATGCCACGTTCGTGCAGGCGGGCAGCTGTGCGCCCAAGCAGCCGAAGAAAGGCCACCAAGGCCCGATCAAGCCGGCGGCCGACAAGGATGCGTGCTGGGGCAAGAAGGGCAGGAAGAGCACCTTCGGCTACAAGATGCACATCGGCGTCGACCAGGAACACACCTTGATCGGGCGTGTCGAGGCGAGCGACGCCTCGGTCACCGACACCGAACCGGCCGACGCCCTGATCAGCGGCGATGAAAAGGCGGCCTATGGCGATCAGGCCTATTATACCCACGCCAGGCATGCCCGGCTGGTCGGCGCAGGCATCAAGGACCGCCTGATGCGGCGGCCCAACAAGCACCATCCCGAGTTGCCGCCTCGCCACAAACTGCGGAACCGGATGATCGCCAAGGTGCGGGGCGGCGGTCGAGCTGCCTTTCGCCGTGTTCAAGGAACGCTACGGCATGCGGCGCTTGCGCTTCTTCAACCTCGCCACCAACCGCACGCAGTGCATGCTAGCCGCCTGCGCCTACAATCTGCGGACCATGATCGGCGCCCTCTATCCGATGAGAGGCGGGCAGGAGTCTGTCCAAAATCCGGAGGATCGGCCGCCTGAACCGGAAAATGCCTCGCAAGGCCGCCGAAACCGTCCGCAGGCCTTCAAAAAGGCCCATCAACCCACCAAACGAAACTTCGCTCCCCGTGCAAAGCTCTCTCCAAAGCAGGTGTGGCTCGCCATAGGCCGGGAAGGATTGGCTTCCGAAATCCGACGGTACGCCCATTCGCATCGTCCGCTTCACCGAAAGCCTGCTCAATGAGAACGTCGAAACTCGCATCGTGGAGGGCGTGTCCGTAAAGGTCTTCGGGATCGCCAAGACGATAGCGGATTGCTTCCGCTATCGCAATCGGCCTGTCGGTCGCGATCAAGGGGCTCCAGGAAGCGCTACGCCAACGCAAGTCCACTCCCGCTGAAATGGCCCGACAGGCTGAGAAGGGCGGTGTTGCCACCGTGATCCGGCCCTATCTCGAAGCGCTCACCGCCAATGGCTAAGGAGATCAAGAATATCGGCGCTTCGGTGCACGCTCGCCTGCTGCTGCTTGCCAAGGCAAGCGGCCAGAGTTTCGAACTGGTGCTGACCGCTTCGCCCTTGAGCGGCCATTGTTCCGGCTCAGCCCGGTCACGCCATGCCGACCGCTTCGTGCTCAGGGGCGCGATTTCTGATGATGAGCTGGTTCGATGATCCGCATCGCGGCACGCGCGACCTTGACCTGTTGGGCTTCGGTGACCCGAGCCCGAAACCGATGCTCGCGACGTTTCGAGAAATCCTGGCACAGGCCGCAGACGATGGCGTGGAATTCGATGTCGACGCACTTCGCGTCGATCGTATTCGAGAAGAGCTAGAATATGGCGGGCTGCGGCTGCGGACCATAGCCTCTATCAGCGGTGCCCGGATCAGCCTGACGATCGACATTGGTGAAGGCCATGATTATGCCAGAAGTTGCGTCGGCACGCCGAGCACCGGACCGGCCTCAGCAAGACGCTGGTCCAGAGTGTGGACCGTGGCGCCATGTTCCGACGCTGTCGCGAGATGCAGCGCGTCGCCGGCGCGCAGCCTGAGCATGTGCTGATCGACGAACCTCGCTGCCGCCCGGAAATGCCTGCCCGTGACCAGCAGCACGGTGAAGCTCTCGGCGACCAGATTGTTGAACATCGCGAGCGCCGACGCACGCTGCTCCAGGTCGATCTGCCCGGTCCGTAGCTTGATCGCCATGGCAGAGGACATCTCGGTGATCGTCCAGTCGCTGATAAGAAGCTGCGCCGGATCCTGGTCCGCGAGCCAGACCTGCGCGCGCGGGGTCATCGCTTCATTGGAGAGTGCCGCGACGATCAGCGACGTGTCGAGATAGAGCATCAGTAGCGATCGCCATCTCGCATCGACCGCACCAGATTGGCGGCACCCTCCGCCTGCGGTGGCATGGTTGCCGTTAGGGATCGGAGCAGGGCCGCATCGATCCGTATGCGTGGCCTAGTCACCGCTGTGAGGCGCGCGACCGGCTTGCCACGCCGGGTGATGTCGATCGAATCCCCAGCCTCAACTCGGTCGACGAGTTCGCTCAGATGTGCCTTGGCGTCCGCCAGATTGATTGCGTCCATGTCACGCTCCTGACCATGTAGATGGTCATATAGCATAGGAGGTTTAAGAATCCAATGGGAGGGTTTCATGCGACGCGTTCTTAGCCGGAGCAGTCCCCCTCCCGCCAGCGCGCCGATCTCCCGCGAGACGTTGGCGCGCGTCGGCAAAGCTGCAAATCTCGACCTTGTATTTGCGAAGAATTGCGCGGCCGTGCGACTTTACAGTGCGGAAGCCTGACACGCATTGCTTATTTCCAGTCGATCACCCGTGGCGAGCTTTCGCAGTCCTTCTGGAACGAAGTAAGCAGTGACTTGATAGGTTCGCTTCGTTCCCAAGAGTTCATTGCATCGGGACTGCGCTGCCCGACGCGCCCTTCACTTATGACACGACGATCGAGGCCGCCGCACTGCTAATCAAGGATAAGCGCTCGCAGTAGACATCATGCCGGCGTTCGCTGGCGACGACGAAGGGGAGGAACCCGAAATTGGTTCGCCAAGGTTCATGCGTTCGTGTGAATGCGCGAGCCTGCCGGCTATGCCTAGTGCCCAAAGGCAGGTGTCTTTACGATGGGAGGCTACGAGTCTATATTGTTCTTTATAAGGAGAATAATTATGGGCGCACTCGCTCGCACCTACACCCCTGCAGAGGCAGCCGCCGTAAGCGGAATCGGCATCAAGGCCGTTCACAACGCGATCGACAAACGCATTGTCGACACCGTGCCAAGCGCCGTCCGACGCGCCGGCGGGATCGTCCGACGGGCACTGACCGGTGACGATTTGTTGCGGCTCAAGCTCTGGTACGGCGTGGGTGCGACACTCCCCGCTGATCGCCGCCGCCGCCTGTTCGAGGAAATCAAAGCTGCCCCAACTGCCAAGACGGTAAGGGCTGACGACCTGCTGATAATCGACGTCGCCGAGGCGCGCAAACAGCTGAAGGCCCGCATCGTCGATCTCGATGAAGCAGAGGCTGCAATTGGTCGCGTTAAGGGAGTTATGGGCGGAGAGCCGGTCTTCAGAGGAACCCGCATCCCTGTGCGGATGATCGCGGCGATGCTGGCGCAGGGCGCAGACGAAGCGGAGGTTCTTGAGGGGTATCCCAAGCTAACGTCGCGGATGATCGATCTCGCCAGGATCTGGGGTGCCGCTCACCCGGTGCGCGGGCGGCCCAAGAAGCTCTCCGAGCAGGGCGTGAAAATAAAGTCGTTGAAGCGCATGGTCTTGAAGGGCGATCCACGTCAGTCGACCAGACGCGTGTAACCTCGTGAGATTTCTGATCGATGAGTGCTTGCCACGTCCCTCGTTGCGGTAGCGCAGGAACGCGGACATGAAGCAAGCCACGTCAACTGGCTCGGGCTGAGCGGCGAAACCGACTGGGGCTTTGATGCCCCGCATCATCGAGGGGGATTTCACCTTTGTCACAAACAATGCCAAGGACTTCAGAAAGCTCTATGCCAAAGAGCCGGGTCACGCCGGCCTCGTCATCGTCGTCCCTCAGGTCGCTCCCGATAAACAGAGGGAGCTCTTGGATAGTCTTCTCGCCGACCTCGGACCGGAGGAATTTCTCATCAATGAGATCATTGAAATAGAGATCGAGAACGGCGTTGCCGTCGTCACGCGATACGATCTGCCTCTGCCTGGCAGCGGGGCCGATTAGAGACTGATAGCTTGCTTCTCTTGTCGCGGCGAAAATGCGTCCTTCTTTGAAGAAGGCAGCTTCATCGATCATCGAGATCCTGCAACAACGAGGCGGCCAGGGCCTCTTCGGCGATGGCCACGCGATGCTCTCGCATCGCGAGCGTCAGCGCTCCGTCCCATGATGCTTCGACCGGATTTCCTCCAAGCGGGTGTGTCAGGCCTGACGCCGTCCGCACGGCGGCAATATAGTCCAGGGCGCCGAAGCGCCATGGTTCCGCACCGTGTTCTCGCATGACTTGGTTGCCGATACGCAATCCGGGCCAGTCGAAATCGCCGTGATAGCGGAGGCGCGCGCCCGCCAGTGCGAGTTGAGCCAGAACGCATCGTTGCGCGGCGGCTGGCATCCCGTCGGTGCAGACCAGCGGGGCGCAGCCAGCCGCCCATCGGTCCGCGGCGATGGCGAGCAGGTTGGGATTTTCGCACACGTAAACGTCGCGGCCTGCTACATCCCATCGCGGCGGCGAGCGCAGCAGCGATCGCAGCGATGCATAGGCCGGTTCTCCCAGGGGCCAACGATCGCTCTCGGTCCCGTTTGTCGGCAGGTTCAGGAAGAGGGCAGGGCGTGCCAGCTCGTTGACCAGAACGCCTGCTCTGGCCCATGTCTCGCGTATCCGCTCCGCGCTGGCGGCCGGTTCCAGAACGACGTCCCCTCTCGATTTCCGTACCGTCTCGCCATCTTCGTCGGCAATGGGTGCTGCAGCGTCAAGAGCGGGCGTGGCGGTCTGGCGCAAGACCGCCAGCACGAGTGCCGCGGCCCCGCGACCGTTGTCAAGCGCATGGGCATCGCCCAGCACGTCCGCGGCCAATTGCGACCGCGTGATGCCTTTTGCCGGCAGGCGCCTCAGCACCTCTTCGGCACACCGGCAAAGCTTCGCTGCAGCGATCGCATCCTGCCGAGCGAGCCTCTTGAGCAGGCCGATGCCCTCCGGTGTCAGGAGCAGGCGGGCCAAGCCGGGATGGCTGCAACCGTTGACGACGCCCGACCACAATCCTTGCAATCGAAGGCGCACCCCGGCGAGATGAAGGATGGGGCCGTCGAGCTTTTCCAAGGCATCGCGCAGGGACGTGGCGATGCCGGCGCGCCGCAGGTCGGCATCGACGCGGTGAACGTCGATCTGCAGGGATTTGGAGCGGCGCTGCGCGCGGCCGAGCAGCGCGGCCAGTGACGCGTGCTCCTCTGCACTGAGTCCGACGACACGAATGTGATCGACGGCGCCTTCGAGCGGCGCGCGCTCGAAACGTTGACGCAGCCGCTTGCGCAAAGAGGCAAGATGGTCACCGCCGAGCAGGCGCTGAAGACGCGGGTCGACTTGATTGCTCATGCCGGCGCAAATCTGCGATCGGGATCGGGCTCGGGCTTCTTCTCTCGTCCGTCCCAGGTCCATCGCGAGACGAATACGGCATCGATGCCTTCGCGCCGCTGCAACTGGCAGATGGCGACACCCGGCAGTTCGGCATAACAAGCCCACTCGCGTTCGCTGGTGATGACGAAGTCCAGATCGAACTCGCGGATCAGCCCCATGCAATGCGCTCGCGCTGTATCATCGATGCCGGCAAAGGCTTCGTCGAGCAGCATCAGCCGTGGGGCCAAGGCATAGCTGCTCTGGCTGTAGAAGCTGGCGACTGCGGCAAAGAGCGGCACCGTGAGGCCGAGCGCCCGCTCGCCGCTCGAAGCGGGTCCGGAAAGCTTGCGCCAATGGCCGTCCTGCCAGCGTTCGACGCGGAAGCGGTGCCAATGGCGATAATCCAGGGCGCGGGCGAGCTGGTCGAGCAAGGTGCCGCCGCTGTCTTTTGCACCGCTGGAATCAGCGCGCTCCCGCTCGGCGGAGATGCGCTGCTGCAGCATCGCCCCGACGACGCGCCGGTCGTCTGCCGACCAAAGGTCCGCGCTGGTGTTGAGCAGGCGCTTGCGCGCCATGTCGAGGCCCACCGGCGCGCCTTCCTCTTCGGACAGCGGCTGCCACAACAGGCGATAGCGCACGCCGGTGGAGGTCGGACGCTTGTGCAGTTCGCAGTTGATGGCATCGACCTGGCGTTCGGCGGCCTGCAGCAAGCGCTGGATTTCCGCGGCGATTTCGGCCTGCAGATGGTTCTCCAGAACGGTGCGTTCGTTCGCGCTGAGCAGTTCGCCGCGCTGGGCGATCTCTTCGGCCAGCCGCATGGCGAGGCGGTCCGGCCGTTCGCGCCGGTTCTGATAGACGATATCCACCCTGAAACCCCAGTCGCTGGGGTCGGCCTGGGCCTGGTGGCCCAACGCGCCGAGTGCGCGCTGCAGCTCGGTCAGCTCTTCGGCTATCTGCCGCTGGACGCGCGCCCACGCCTCGTCGTCGTCCTTGAGGTTCGACAACTCCTGTTCCGCGCGTCTGGCCAGCGTCAGCGCGGGGTCGATCGTCCACCGGCTGCCGATGTCAGGCAGTTCGATATACGGCAGCCCTGCCGACAGCAGGCCGGTGCCTGCAAACTGCTGCAATCTGGAGATCGTCTGGGCGCGTGCTTCGCCGCGTTCCTGAAGGACGACGTTCGCTGTCTCGGCCTGTTGCCCGGCGACCGCGCGTGCCTCACCCGCTTTGCGCAGTGTATCGCCGGCGAGCTTTAGCACGGCTTCGCCGGTTTCGACGGCGCGGCGGGCATCGGTCAGCCCTCGCTGCAGTTCCTCGACCTTGGCGCCGACCGTTTCCCGCAGCAGCTCGAGCCGAGCAGTAGCGTCTTCCGTTTCAATGCGGGCTGCCACGAGTTCCTCTTCGCGCTGCTGCACGTCGCTGTGCGCCTCACGCTCGCGGGCAAGCTGCCGTTGCGACTCGGGCAGTGCCAGACAAAACTCGTGAGCTGCTTGCTCGAGCCGGGCCTGGGCGTCGCGATAATGATCCAGCGCCGTTTCGACGGCAGGCAGTGCATCGGGCGTTTCGGGCAGGCGCAGGTCCATGGCATCCACGGCGCGCTGTTCACGCAAGACCTTGAGCGCCTGTTCGGCCTCGCGACACCGTGTGTCTGCTTCGGTCAGCTTTTCGCTGGCGAGACGCGCGGCGTGGGCGGCTGCGGTGGCGGCCAAATGAGCGCCCCGCAATATCTCGTCGGAAGGCGCAAGGCGCCATTCTTCGTCGGCCTGTTCGCGATCCACCGCGAGCTGCTCCGCTTTGAACCGCACGGCCGTCAATTCATTGGAGAGTTGCGCAAGGCGGCCAGCAATCTCGGCCAACCGCCGCTCGCGGGCTGCGGCGCGGGCCGCGTGGCCGATGTAGACCGCCTCCGGCTTGCCCCACGCGCCGGACAGCGTGCCGAGGCGAAAGCGGCCGTCGGGGGCGATCCAGGCCTCGCTGTCGATCGGATCGTCATCCGCACAGGCGATGCCCGACAGCACCCGCTCGACGATATTGGCCGGCACGGCGCAGCCGGCCGGCACGGTGGCTTCCAGCCAGTCGACGAGCGACGGAGAATGCTTTTGCCGCTCCATCACCTGGGTGTCGTATGGCAACGCGCCGCCGTCGCCGGCCTGGAGGCGTCCGTCAGGCGATATCCAGGCGTCGAGCAACCCGGCGGCTTCGAGTGCGGCTTCAAGGCCGGCGCGTTGCGGGGCAGCCACCGCGTCGCGAAAGTCGATCACTTGCCAGAGAGGCGCACCCTGACGCGCGTCCCGGACAGAGGCGTCGCGCGTGTAGGGCAGGGGCGGCGCCATGTCGTCGCCAGCTTCCAGGCGTCCGCGTTCGTCTTCGAGGATGCCGTATTCCATCTCCAGCGCCTGTCGCTGGCCGTCGAGCGCCACGCGATGCTGTGTCAGAGAGAGACTGGCTGCTTGATACCCCGATTGCAGGAGGTGGCGGGCAGGGTTGTCGCCTTGCAGCGACGCTGTCCATTCCGCCAGGGCCGTCAGTGCCGCGGGCCTGCTGTCGGGATCGATCTGCAATTGCTTCAGGCCGATGAAATGGCGGTCCCAGCTTTCCACCAGGTCCCGGCCTTGCCGTTCGACCTCGGCGTCAGCTCGGGTCCGACGCTCGGCAGCCTCTTCGGCTTCGACCTGCCGTTCATCCCGGATTTCGCGGCGTCGCATGTAGGCGGCGTCGGCCTGAGCGACTTCGCCGTGGCGGCGACGCAGCAACGCGATCTGTTCACGCCGGCCGGCAACGACGTTGCGAAGCTCGGCGCAGGCCCTGTCGAGAGCATCCTGCGTCAGTTCGGCCAGCGCGGAAGCCTCCATTTTGGCGAGGAGGTTTCCGGCGTGCTGGCCGGCGATGCCCGCCGCATCGGCGTGAACGGCGCTTTCCCGGCGCAGATCGACCAATGCGCGTTCCGCCTGCTCCACGCGTCGGGTTGCGCGTCCGGCTTCTTCGGTGCTGAGCTCAAGTCGTCGGCCCGCCTCTTCGACGGCCAATGTGGCCCTCTGCATCGCCTGCAGTCGCGCCGCGCTCTCCTTTTCGGCATTCTCGAGGCGATTGGCGTCCTGCATCGTCGGGTCGGAGCGCAGGGTGTCGAGCCGCGCACGCCCGCGCGCCAGAGCGATCTCGGCACTATCGTAAGCTGTCCGCTCCAGCGCTTCCTGCCTTTGCGCTTCGTCGAAGCGAGCCTGGGCCTCACCTCGTGCTCGGCTGGCATTGTCGAATTCCGTCTGGGCCTGGCGCAACAAGCGTGCCTGCCGGCGGGTCTGCGTGCCAGCATAGACGCGATAACGCTCCTCGAAACGGCCGACGGCCTTGGCCAGGGCTTGATATTCGTCGAGCTGACGGCGGTCTTCCTCCAGCTGTCCGAGCGCTTCAGCGACGTCGCCAAGCAATTCGGGCGCCAGCGGCGGCAGGGCCTCGGTCAGGGCATTCGAAAGCGCGGTTTCGTCCGGCTTTCTGGAAAGCTGGGGCTGGCGAAGCTGGATCAGCGTGTCCATCAACGCGTCGTAGCGCTTGGCGCCCAGATGGAACAGGCGCTCGTCGACGGCGCGACGGTAGCCGGCCGCGGTGTCGAACACCTGGCCACGGCCATCGAGCGCGTCGCGCAGGCGCTCCTTGGTGTGCACTACCCGCTGCGGACTCATCAACCACAGATCGCGGTTGATACGCGGCGCTTCGTCGGTGTCTTCCAGCAGGAAGAACCAACTGTCGACCTGCGGACGAGCCGCTGTCGCAAAAAGGCCGGCGCCGAGCGAAAGAAAACGTGGCGTGCCGTCTTCCGCAACGCGACCAAACTCGATCCACGCATAGCCGATGCGCCGGTCGTGGCTGTTCATCAGCAGGTTCCAGGCCATCTTCTTGCCGCCGTCGCCATCGGGCTCGACGCGCGAAGACTTGAGCTGTGCGTCGAACAGCAGCGGCAGTGTGAGCGACAACACCTTGGACTTGCCCGTGCCGTTATTGCCGCGCAGCAACAGATGACCGTCGCGGAACCAGAATTCCTCGCTGTCGTAGTGAAAGAGCTCCACCAAGCCCAGGCGCAGAGGTTGCCAGCGCTGCCGCGTGGGCATCGGCAAAGGCGGTTTTTCCGGCGTCGAGGCGAGCAGGTTCAAGCGGTCGTTCATGTCGGTTCGAACCGAAAGCCGACGTCTGCTGTCGGTGCATTGCGAGTTTCGCGGATCTCAGCTTCACCCAACGCGAAGCGCGCGAGCGCCGGCAGTGGATGTACGGCACCGGCTTCCCGCACCGCCAGCTGCAGTTTTTCCAATCGCTCGATCGCGATGGCGGCGAGTTCGCGTTCGGCGCCTGGCTCGCGTGCCGATTTGCGCCAGTAACGGCCGTACTGCGCCTTGGCCTCGTGCAGGAAGCCGGCAATATCATGCTCGTGGATATCCCGGGCGAAGGCCTGCGCCGTGTCGCCGCCATCGGCTCGCCGCTGCCTTTGCCCGGCGGCCAGATACTCTGCGACAAGCAGTGTTACATGGGCGTCGGTGCCTTCGGCCGGCATTGCCACGTCGGTCAGCAGACCGGCCTCGTCGACCAGCGCCAGCCCTTCCGCGCGCTGTTCCGCCACCAGGCCGGCGGCGTCGCACAGGCGAGCGGCCATCGCTCCGCGCTGGTTGAAGAAGTACGCACGGGCTTCCGGGTCCAACGTCTCGACATAGACAACCGGATCGTCGAGAAGCCGGCGTGCGAGCTGGTGGCGCAGCGCCGTGCGCCGACCTTCCTCGCTGTCCGCCACATGTTCGCCGACCAGGGCGCACAGCCGCTCTTCGAGCGTTGCCGGCGCCTCTTCCGGCGTCCAGGTGGAGGGGCCACGCACCGACGCCAGCATGCCGGCAAGCATGCGGCGCTGCACGTCGTAGAGCGCATCCGCCTGATCGCCTCCGGCCTGCACGAACGTGTCTTCGTCGCCGGCCACGCGGTGCAACACTCCGAGGCTCAGCAATGTCCGGCACACCGAAACGAGTTCGCGCCGCTCGTGTTGCGCCTCGAGCGCGAAGGTGAAGTCGAGCGTCGGCTCGGCGGCGAGTTCAAGCAGCCTCTCTCCCAGCAGGCGCAAAGTGATCTGCGGGTCGGCGCGTTCGAGAACCGCGCAGGCCAGGCAAAGCAGCACGTAGCGCCGGCGATCGTAGCCAGGGATGCCGCGCATGGCGTCGGTCAGGTTTCCGGGCCGCTTGTAGAGGCGCGCGCCCTCCCGCTCGACCTGCAGTATCCAGCCCGTCTCGCGAGAAAACCATTCGCGCAATGCTTCGGCCTGGCGGCGTATGGCGGCGAAATCCTCATGCGCCGGGCCTATCAACGGCGTCATCAGCAGGGCGCGCACGCAGACGCAAAACTCCTCGCGCTGGAAGCGCTGCTGCAGGAGGCCGATGCCGCGACTGTCGTTGGAACCATTCGCCGCCTTCATCGACCGTCCTGCAAGGGGGTGATGGTGATCAGATGGTCGCGCCCGGCAAAGACCCCATGCGGCGTGTCGATCGTGGCGCGGCTGTCGGGGGCAAGCGGCTTCAGGTGGATGTGCAGCAAGCCGTCGCTGGTCTGACGTTCCACCGGCGTCTCCGGCCCGGCTTGTTCGGCCAGTGTCTCCCCGAGCAGGCCAAGGAACAGACCGAAGGCATGCATGTCGAGTTCCCCCAGATCCGAAAGCCGCGCCGGGCGGCTAGTGGCGAGACGCTTGCGCGCCGCTTCCACCTGCTGTGATTCCTCCGCGAGCTGAAGCGCCAGGAACGCGCGCTCTTCGGCGCGGTCTCGCACGCGCGGCAGCGGTCCGCGCGGGGCCGCTTCGCCATATTCGCGCAAACGCGGGTGAATCCTGAGCGGCGGGGCGTCGGCCCAGGAGGTGCTGGCCGGCAGCTCTTCCGCGCTGGCGTTGAGCGAGAAATGCCGCGCCGGATTGAGAGCGAAGGCAGCCCGCGCAAGCCGGTGCGCCTCGCCGTTGTCTGCGCAGGCGGCAAACCAGCCGGCGAGCAGGCGGAAGTCGGCAGAGCGATCGCTGCGGCCGCTGCGCCGCTCGTTGAGCGCAGCGATAGCAGCCAGAAGCTGGGGGATGGCCGATCGTGCCCGCGCCCGCAACAGCTCGGCTTGCGGCGGCTCGTGGCCGGTGCTGAGAAACCAGCCGCGCAGACCCTTCCAGCGTTCTCGCCAGGCTTGCAGGTAGGCTTTCCGCGCATCGGCCTGATCCTGCGCGCCGCCGGGAGCCGCGTCCCGCGATTCGCGCTCGGCCACCTGTCCAAGCAGGGCGTCGATGCCCTGCTCCAAAGCCAGGATGAGGCGTGCGATGGTGTCGGAACGGCGCACCAGATCACCCATGAAGCGCTCCAGATAGTCGATCAGCCGCTTCTTGTAGTTTGCGACCGCCCCTGCATCGGCTTGCTGCAGCTCGATGCTGCGCGCGACGCCGGCCATGAACGCCTGCGCGTTCTCGGCCAGACTTTCGAAGACACGCACAAGGTCCCGCAGTGTTTCATGGATCTTGGCCGCGTCGGGTTCGGTTGCTTCGGCCAGCGCCTGAAGTGCCTGCAGTCGGCTCGCTATGTCCTCGAGCGCCACCGTTTGCAGCTCAGCGCGGCGCTGCAAGGTCTGTACAAACACCGCCAAGGCCGATTCCACGGCCTCGCCGCCCTGCGACAGCCGGTAGAGGAAGCGCGCGCGATAGAAGTCGCTGAGGCTGGAAACCCGCGCGGTATCCGGATGCGATTCGAGATTGCCCCATTCCGCAAGCTGGCCGAGCGCCGTGTTGACTTCCTCGATGCGTGGCGGCCCGTCCGGCCACCGAGCTTCGGCAAGCACTTCGTCCGACCTCAACTGCAAACGATATTGCCGCTTGGCCGCCGCGAAGACATCCATGATGCAGCGGTAGAATGCGGCCTTCTCGGCGCTCACGTGACGAAATAGATCCGCCGGGTCATTCGCAATGTACATAGGCAATCGCTGCCTCCCCAAACTTTCTTTGAATGTATTCGCTTTGTTCTCGCGTCCCGTCAAGACGGGGTGTTGATCATTGAGCACATGCGCCTCGGGCGCGCCTTCTATGCACTCAGTCAGAACATTTTCTCAGTAGGATCAAGGGGTGGCATTGTCAGAAACCAGTTGATCGGCCCACCAAATGTCGACCGATCCTATCGATAGTCTGCGACGGCAACGAATCCGCGAACTACGAAATTATCGATGAAATCAAAGCCCGAATTTTTGACGGTATGTCTGACGGTAGATGTTTCGAGCGAAAAAGAAATTGCTTCGCGAAATCAATTGGTTATCATGAGTTTAAGGTAACCGGGTTCCTGCTTACCTCAAAGCGCCGCACAGATACATCCAAGCGCTTCTTCTGGGTCAGGCCACGCCCGCTGCGGCGGCGAGCCTGTATGTGAGGCCACCGCTCGCTTGCTCAATCCCACTAATACGGTTACTTCGATCCAGAGCTCGTTCCCAGCCACGGCAGCTCCTGACCGATAGGCAGGACGACTCGATTGCCCCCCTATGGTGCCGATATTATTGAAAAAGTCGTGGTACGGTCTCCGGACGGCGATTGGCCCTGACGTTGCCCCCAGTTTCTATCCAGTTCTGAGTTCGTTTCCGGCGTTGGTTTTGCCCTGCTGGGCGGGTGAAGCGACGGGCGCTTGCGCGGAGCCGTTGGCGTAGCGCAGCGCGAGCGACCGTCGCGGGGTGAAGGTGCTGGCGAAGTCGTCCGGCGTCTGCCAGGCGATCTGCGAGTGCGGCCGCGCAGTGTTGTAATCGGAGTGTGGCCAGGTCAGGCCGCGATCGCGTCGGGGAGGTAGCGCAGATGCACCGGCAGCTTGGCGGCGATCTCCGCGTCCGTGAGCCAGTTTTGAGCATCTTCAGTACCGTGCCTTGCCGGCCTCCGTAAAAGAGCACGGCGATCGTGTGCCGGCCACGATAGTCGTCATGCGTGCTCGACCAAATGTGCTCGAGGCGCTCCGCGCGTGTCATCGCCTTCACGGGCCTGGACTCGCGCTCGATGATCGCCGCCTTCTGCGATCGGGGGAACCCCGCTCGAACAGGCCGCAATAACCGTGGAAATGGCGGACGCGCCCATCGATCGTCAGCGTGAAGAAGATGCTGGTGATCGAGCCGGTGAGGAACTCGCGCACGGCGAACATGTCGTGGCGCATCCAGAGCGGCGGCAGGATTTCCTGCATGTAGTCATGTCCCGGATCGGGCGAAATCCCTTCGCCCGCATAGAGCGGGCCGGCATCGTCGTGCCAGCGATTCGGGCGCTGGGCATGACGATCGAACATGCGGAACATCTGATGCCGGTCGGCGACGCCTTGATAAATCTTGCGGATCGGGGGTGGAGAGGTTCATGGCGGGCTCCTTGAGCCTCGTCGGGCTGGAGGGCGGCTCATCCTCTCGATGTCACTATCATCTTCAGCCCTTCTGGACCCTTCCCCGCGGCCGCCTCTCGTCCCGCAATCTCTTTTCTCATTTCTCTGATTTCACAAATTACGGTTTGTCCCTTCCGTTCCTGGACAGAAGCCATCCGCGAATTTCATCGGCGCCGTGAACCCACAAGGCCCGGCCTAGCCAGCACAAAAACAGCACGATCACAAGACCGGTACTCATCGCAGAAAGCGGAATGTCGGGCTTCAATGCCATTAGAACCCCGAGAGACACCGCAAAGGTGATAAAGTAAATAGACATAATTAGTAAGCTGAATGAACCGACAAACAACCAAAATGTCGATACAACACGTTGAATTCCTGATGGTGGCCTGCGCGAGTCGTCAAATTTGGAAACTGTCTTTCTCTTCATTTCAACAAAAATGATTCGAACTACATTCTTGACGATCCGGCCGGCTTCATGAACCCTCGGATCGGTCAAAACAAACGCGGCCCCTTTTATCGCTGTTATTGATAAATGGGGCAATAACCGCAATAAGAAGCAGCCATTGGAGTGTTTCCGGAGATTTCTCGATCAGTTGCTCAGACAATTTCATGATTTCCATATCGGTTCCTCCTTGGAGTATGTGCTAACGACCGCGTTGAACGCAGTCGACAGCGGCCTTTTGCGCCGCATGTGTTTGTTCGTCACCTCGGCCAGGCTGGGCCGCCCACCCGCAATAATCCTCGTTTCGACCATTGCCGTATCATCCGCGCTTCCCCCTTCCAGAAGTCGACCTACCGCAGGAAACGTTTCTCGTCCGCCTCGGTCCTCTCCATGCCCTGAAGCCGAAAGATTTCTTCAACCGGGACGATGTCCTTATGGACGTTCTGCACGCCACCCTCGGTGACGATGCGGCGAAAGGCGTCCTGCATGGCGGTCGTGGCGGCGCGGATGCCGTAGTTGCCGTAGATCACCATGCGGATATTGCCGAGCGCATTTATGCGGGTTGCGTCGAGATCCGGATAGGCATTCGGCACTATGGTGAGCGGCACATGGCCATCCCAGGCCCGCGCGAAGCTTTCGATCTCGGACGGATCCTTTTTCTTCGAATGGATCAGGATCATGTCGGCCCCGGCCTGCACATAGGCCCTGGCGCGCTTCAGCGCCTCCTCTTCGCCGAGACCGGCGATCAGCGCTTCTGTCCGGGCGATGACGAGGAAGTTAGGGTCGGTGCGGGTGCTGATGGCCGCCTCGATCTTGCCCTGAAACTCCTCGACCCGAAGGAGTTCCTGGCGGCCGCCGGCGGCGAGGCTGGTGACCTTCGGGAAGGTCTTGTCTTCGATGACAACCGCCGAGGCGCCGGCGCGTTCATATTCGGAGATGGCATGGATGACATTGATCGCATTGCCGTAGCCTGTGTCGATATCGGCGACGATCGGCAGCGACGACCGGCCGGCGATCGCCCGCAGCATGTCGAGGTGCTGCGTCATCGAGATGAGGCTCATGTCCCCCAGACCGTAGAGGGCGGAGAGCTCGAAGCCTGAGGCCCAGATCCCGTCGAACCCGGCTTCCTCGGCCAAGACGGCCGAAAGCGGGCTATGGGCCGCCATGATGTGGACGAGGCCGAGTTCGGCCATGCGGTCACGCAGTTGCTTCGCTTTGCTCATACGTCTTCTCGCTTTCGGACAGGGCGGTGCAGGCGGCGAGAATGCGGCCACAGGCGCGCTTCAACTCGTCCTCTGATGCGGCATAGGAAATGCGGATATAGGGTGAGGCCATGAAGCCGCTGCCGGGCACGACCGCGACGCCGAACTCTTCCAGCAGATGCATGGCGAAATCCAAGTCGTTCTCGATCACCTTGCCCTTGCCGGTCACTTTGCCGATGACACCGACGCAGGAGACGAAGACATAGAAGGCGCCGTCCGGCACGCGACACTTCAGGCCCTCTGCTTGATTGATCTGCTCGACGACGAGATCGCGGCGCTTGCGGAAGGCGGATACGAAATCGACGATGTGGTCCTGGTTGCCCGCAATGGCCTCGATCGCCGCATATTGCGAGATCGAACTGGTGTGCGACGACGTCTGGCCCTCGATCGTGTTCATGGCCTTGATGAGGTCTTTCGGACCGGCCCCGTAGCCAAGGCGCCAGCCCGTCATGGCGCTGGACTTGGAAACGCCGTTGACCGTCAGCACCCTGTCGATGAGGTCCGGCGCGGCCTCGGCCATCGTCGCGAAAGGCACGTCATAGACGAGCTTTTCATAGATATCGTCGGAAAGGACGTGGACATGGCTGTGTCGGCGCAGGACCTCGGCCAGAGCGGCCAGATCGGCCTTGGAATAGACCGCGCCGGTGGGATTGTTCGGCGAATTCAGCATCAGCCATTTGGTGCGCGGCGTGATAGCCGTTTCCAGGTGTTCCGGCTTCAGCTTGAAACCCGACCGCTCGTGGCAGGCGACGAGCACCGGTTGGCCGCCGGCGAGCCGCACCATGTCCGGATAAGACACCCAGCAGGGCGTGGGGACGATGACCTCGTCCCCGGCATCGAGGGTGGCGAAGAGGCCGTTGAAGACGATCTGCTTGGCGCCACAGCCGACGGTGATCTGGTCGATGTCATAATCGAGCCCGTTGTCGCGCGAGAGCTTCTCCCGAATCGCCTCGCGCAGCGGCTTGACGCCGGCGACCGGCGTATAGCGCGTCTTGCCATCGAGGATGGCGGCGATGCCGGCCTGCTGGACGGATTCTGGCGTGTCGAAGTCCGGTTCGCCCTGGCTCAGTGTGACGATATCGACGCCTTGTTCGCGCAAGGCGCTCGCCTTGGCGGTCATGGCTTTTGTCTGGGAGGGGCGGACGGCCTGCAGTCTTTTGGCGAGTAGCGGCAATGGACTTTCCTCAAAGCAGGGGAGTTTATGCCCAGAGCTAGATGAGGCGCCCTTAGCTCGCCAGTTTTGGCATCGCGAAAAGCGGCCAAAAGGATCGCGTTTTGCGATGTTGCGGTCAGCAATTATTTCCCGGTGTTCTCCTCCTCGGTCTTTTTCCGGCAAAGCCTAATGAGCCAACGGCAGAAGGCGCGGGCGAGATCCGGATTGCCACTGCGATCGACCGCATAGGCCCGGTACTGCATGCCGCTCGGCGCGCGCGAGCCGGGCAGCACGTCCAGGAGGCCCTGCCTGATCAGATCCGCGACGATGATATTGGGTGTGACCAGCAAGGTCTGACCGGTCGTTACCGCCGACAGGGCCAGGTAGTGGTGGTCGTAGCGTGCCCCGGAGATGATGTCCGACGTCTTCAGGTCCATGCCGCGAAGCCAGGTCGGCAGGATGTCCGGCCGCGACGTGACGGCAATCACCGGTGTGGTGCGCAGCGCTTCGAGCCCGCGGCCGGCGACACAGTCGGGCGCCCCGACGCAGACGAGTTGTTCGTCGTAGAAATCCCATCGATCTCCCGGTTCGGTCAGCGTCAGGTCTCGGGTCAGAAGCACGTCGAAGCTGTCGGTTGAGGCGGGGGCCGACAGGGTGCTGATGACGTCGACCGTGACGCCGCCCATTTCCTTCGAGAAGTCGTTCAAATTGGGAATGAGCAGCGTATAGGCAAAGGTCGAGAGCGAGGTCCTGACGACGAGCCGCTTGGCATCTTTCCCGTCACCGCGGCGCATCCGCTTTGCCGTAAAGAAAATCGTGTCGAGCGGCTCGGCAACGGCATCGGCGAATAGCCGCCCGAAATCCGTCAACTGACTCTGGCGTCCGTGCCGTTCGAGCAGCTTGGCGCCGAAATACTCTTCCAATACCGCGAGGTGGCGGCTCACCGAGCTCTGGGTGATGCCAAGGGTTTTCGAAGCCCGGGTGACGCTGTTGTCGCGTGCGACCTGCAGGAAAGCCCGAACAGCATTGAGCGAAAGATCTTTGCCGTCTGACATGGTCGGTTTTAGCCGCCTTCCTGGATTCATCCAAAGGAGCGTGTTTGTTATCGCATTATTCGATGATTGTCATGCTGTTGTAGCAATCAGAGTGAGTACTCCCGCTCGTTCTCGCCGGGCACCGAGAAGTGCCGATGGCCGTAAACAAAGAGATCCCACAGCCCGAAGCGACATCGTGCTTCGCGAAGCTACACAGGAGCCAGGTACTCACATGTTTTCGATAACGCGACGCAATCTATTGGTAGCCGGGGCGGCAAGCAGTCTTCTGGCAATGACTGGAGTACCTTCAGCGAAGGCCCAGGGCGCCGCTCGCCGGACACTTAGAATCGGCATGTCCGGCTTCCCTCCCGCCGTCGAGCCTGTTTTGTACGCTCACACCGCGACACGGCGCCTAGCGCCGCAGATGTTCGACACATTGCTCGCCTTCGACCAGACGTCCGCTATGACGTTACGTCCGGCCCTTGCGGAGCGTTGGGAACGGGTGAACGCCAAGTCAGTTCGTCTTTTCCTGCGCAAGGGTGTGAAGTTCCATGATGACGGTGAGTTCACCGCTGAGGATGTCGCCTTCACTTTAAGTCCTGAGCACCTGCTTGGGCCAGACATGGCAGGAAAGGTCACCGCCATGGAGACTCTGGACACCATCGAAAAGGTCGAGATCATCGACAGCCACACCGTCATCGTTCATGCCAAAGGCGATGATGCATTGCTCGAGAAACGGCTGGCCTCGTGGGGCTCGGAAATCGTCAGCAAGCGTGCTTTCGGAGCGGCGGGTTCCTGGGATGCCTGGACGGCTGCGCCGGTCGGAACGGGCCCGTACCGGATCGTCAGCCAATCTCTTGATGTCGAAGTCGTTCTGGCTGCTCACGATGACTACTGGGGTGGGCTGCCGCCCTTAGAAGGGATTCATTTCAGGATCATCCCGGAACTGGCTTCACGGGTGAACGCGCTCATCGCAGGCGAAGTGGACTTCATCACGGATCTCTCTCCCGACATGTTCTCGGAGATCGAGAAGCACCCCGAACTCGAAGTCTCCGGCGGCCCCGTTCAGAATATCCGCGCACTGAATATCGATACGACCGGTCCGATCCTCGGCAAGGTAGGCGTGCGCCGCGCCCTCAGCCTCGCGATCGACAGAGAGGCTATCGTCCAGGCGCTCTGGCAAGACAAGCTGCTCATTCCCAACGGCTACCAACTCCCCAGCTTCGGCGATGCGTATATCGAGGACTTCCCCGGTCTCGCATACGACCCCGACTTGGCGCGTCAACTCCTACGCGAGAGCGGCTACAATGGTGAAACAATCACCTACCGATTGCTCAACAACTATTATCCCAATCAGGTGGCCGGCGCTCAGGTCATGGTCGAGATGTGGCGGGCCGTCGGCATCAATGTCGAACTCCAGATGATGGAGAACTTCGCCCAGATCGGGAGCAAGCCGATAAACGCAATCTTCGACAGTTCAAACACCGCTACCTTCCCGGACCCGCTCGGCCACGCTTGGCGCGTCTTCGGATCATCTGGGGGGAACGTCAAAGAGGGTATCTGGAGCAATGAAGAATATTTCGGACTTGGCGAAAAGCTCAAGGAAACCGCCGATCCACAGGCGCGCCGGTCGATCATCCGCCGGATGCTCGAGATCGTCGACCGGGAAGATCCACCTTGCGTGATCCTCCACGGTTCCGGTCAGTTCTATGGCAAGCGCAAGGATATCGCCTGGGTCCCGGGGCAGACACTCGACCTGAACTTCGGTCCCTTCAACGCCGCCCACACGCAAAACTGATGACCACGCGAGCAGGGACGGCGATGGCAAATCTCGCCGGCACCGCACCAGCATCCGCTTTGCCGGCGGCTTGGTCGTCGCAACCGTTGCTCACGATCGAAGGCCTCACCGTCGACTTCAGCGGCGTCCAGGTAATTCGGGGGATCGACCTCACGGTCGCACGGGGCGAGTCAATCGGCATTGTAGGCGAATCAGGTAGCGGCAAGTCCGTTACCTGGCTTGCCGCGCTCGGGCTTCTGCCTCGCACGGCTACCGTGTCGGGAAGCATTCGGCTGGACGGGGAAGAACTACGTGGCGCAGCAGCGATGCGGCTCGACCGGATCAGGGGCGGACGCGTGGCGATGATCTTCCAGGATCCGTCGAGCGCGCTCAATCCTGTCATCCGAATTGGTCGGCAGGTTGGCGAAGTTCTCGCTCGACATCAGGGGCTGTCAGGATCGAGCATCCGGGCCGAGGCAAAACGTCTTTTTGAGCTCGTTGGCCTGCCGGACGCGGGACGTCGCTTCGACGCCTATCCCCATGAACTGTCCGGCGGTCAGAACCAGCGGGTCATGATCGCCACGGCGCTCGCCGGGAAGCCGGACGTCCTGGTTGCCGACGAGCCGACCACCGCGCTCGACGCGACAATCCAGGCCCAGATACTGGACCTCTTGACCACCGTTCGGCGCGAGACGGGCATGGCTCTTGTTCTCATCAGCCACGATCTCGGCGTCGTTTCCGAAACCTGCGAACGCATTATGGTCATGTATGGCGGCCTCGTCGTCGAGACGGCGCCGTCAGAATCGATTTTTGCAAGTCCGCGGCATCCCTATACGCAGGGGCTTCTTGCGGCCTTGCCGCCTTTCGAAGGCGCGTTGCGACGGCTCATTCCCATCGAGGGGCAGGTGCCGGAGCCGGCAACCATGCCTCCGGGGTGCCCGTTTGCGCCCCGTTGTCCGCAACGTATGGCGGTTTGTGAAGTAACCATTCCGCCACTCGCGCAAACCGAAGCCGGCCGCTTCTCCGCCTGCATAGCAGGGCCCGCCACGGAGGCCCAGCAGCCCTTAAAACTCAAGACAAGCGTGCTGGCATGACTGCAAGCATTCTTGACCTGCACGGCATTTCGCGCAGCTATTCGACGCGGCAGGGTCTCTTCGGAAAAAAAGTGCCTGTCCATGCTGTCGATGAAGTCTCACTGTCTCTGAAAGAGGGGCAGACGCTGGCTCTCGTCGGCGAATCCGGTTCGGGAAAATCAACCACAGGACGGATCGCGCTCGGCCTTGAACGGCCGAACAGCGGATATGTGCTCTTCCGCGGTACTGAACTGCCGGCCGCCGATACACCAGCGTGGCGCCGTATGCGAGCGCAAATGCAAATGATCTACCAGGATCCGCTCGCTGCGCTGGACCGCCGACTGTCGATCATTGATCAGGTCCGGGAACCACTGGACATCCATGACATCGGGTCTGCATCGAAGCGTAACAACAAAGCGCTGGCTATGCTCGACGCGGTTGGCCTGAATGCGAGTCATGCCACGAGCCTGCCTTATCAACTGTCGGGTGGGCAGCGTCAGCGTGCTGTTCTTGCTCGGGCGCTGATCATGCAACCGGCGTTGCTGGTCTGCGACGAGCCGGTCTCGGCTCTCGACGTTTCGATCCAGGCCCAGGTCGTGAACGTCCTCATGGACCTTCAGAAGGAATTGCGTCTCAGTCTCCTCTTCATCAGTCATGATCTGAAAGTGGTTCGCCAGGTCAGTCAGCGTATGGCTGTGATGTATCTCGGCCGTATCGTCGAATTTGGCGAGACACATCTTCTGCTCTCGAGCCCCACCCACCCCTATACTAAGGCGCTTGTCTCAGCGGTACCTGTTGCAGGCCGGCGCACCCGCGAGCGCATCATACTCAAAGGTGAACCACCCAACCCTGCAGCCCGTCCGACCGGCTGCGCGTTCCACCCTCGCTGTGCCATCGCGCGGCCGGAGTGCGTGAGGGTCTCCCCCACATTCTCAACTCTGCCGGACGGACGCTCCGTTGCCTGTCATGCCGTGCATACCAACCCGCCGACCAAGGAGGTTGGATCCTGATGTTTCGGTTTTTTGCTATCCGTGTCTTACGTGCCGTTCTGACAGTCGCGCTGGTGGTCACGTTCGCCTTCATCGTGCTCAGGCTCTCGGGAGATCCGGCCCGCAGCATCATGGGGGACGACGCCTCGCCCGAGGCCATGGCCGCCTTTCGCCGGGAGTGGGATCTGGATCAGCCACTTTGGATGCAGTATCTCCATTACTTCGCAGCAATCTTTCAAGGCGAGTTCGGCCGTTCGATGCGTGGAGGCGGGCCCGCGCTTGATCTTGTCCTGGGACGTATCCCGGCGACCCTCATGCTGACCCTGCCTGCGCTCCTGATGAAGTTGGCGATTGGCATTCCAGCCGGTATCTATGCCGCTTTGCATAGGGACAGCGCCATTGACCGCGCCGTCATGGTCACGGCGGTCGCAGGTTATACGGTACCAAGCTTTGTCCTCGGCCTCGTATTGGTTCAAGTCCTTGCAATCTGGTTTGCCTGGCTGCCGACCGGCGGCACCGGCAGTTTGCAGCATCTCATCCTGCCGATCATCACTCTAGGCGTTGGCGGCGCCGCGGTGCTTGCCCGATTCGTTCGAAGTGCAATGCTGGAGGTGCTGGGGCAGCCCTACATCCGTACCGCCAGCGCAAAGGGAATCCCCTGGGCCGCGGTTGTGCGTGGTCACGCGCTGCCGAACGCCGCGATTCCAACCGTTACCATTGTCGGCTTCATGGTTGGCAATCTGATTGCGGGTTCGGTTGTGGTCGAGAGCGTGTTCTCCTGGCCGGGTGTCGGCAATCTGCTGGTCGTGTCGGTGACAGCCCGCGATCTGGCGGTCGTGCAATGCATTCTCCTGCTGGTCGCCGTCGCAATGGTGCTTTCCAATCTCATCGTGGACTTCCTCTACGGCTTCCTCGACCCGCGCCTGGCCGAAGCCAACTCCTCCGGAGGACACTGAGAATGAACATGATGGAAAAAGTGAGCGAAACGGCAGCTGGCACGCGGAAGAACACCGAACACCAACCAATCCCATTCACCGTCATCGCCAGCCTGCTCTGGATTGTTTTTGTCATTGGTATAGCGCTGCTCGCCGATCAAATCGCTCCGTACCGATACACCGCTCTTGATCTGCCAAACCGGTTGGCTTCGCCATTCCATCCGCAGCATCTGCTTGGAACGGACGAACTGGGACGCGATATTCTATCGCGATTGATCGTGTCCGTTCGTATCTCAGTTCTGGTCGCTCTGGCGGCAACGCTGATTTCGGCGTGCTTCGGCACGACCATGGGCTTTGCGGCGGCCCACTTTCGAGGTCGGGTCGAACAGTTCATCCTGATGCTCGCTGACTTCCAGGCAGCCATGCCATTCCTCATCCTTTCCCTGTCGGTCCTTGCGTTTTTCGGGAACGCTTTGCCGTTGTTCATTGGACTGATGGGGCTTTACGGCTGGGAGCGCTATGCCCGTATCGCACGCGGGCTTGCGATCGCCGCCAGTGCGCAAGGCTACGCCGGCGCCGCCCGTCAATTGGGTGCGAGCCCAATGCAGGTATATCTGCGGCACATCCTCCCGAATATCTCATCGACGCTCATTGTTTCCATGACACTGACCTTCCCGGAGATCATCCTCATGGAAAGCAGCCTGTCCTTTCTGGGCCTTGGCGTTCAGCCCCCGATGACGAGCCTCGGAAACATGCTCGGCTATGGCCGGGAGTATATGACACGTGCGCCATGGATCATGTTTGCGCCAGCTGCGCTGATCGTTACGACGACCCTCTCCATCAGCCTGTTGGGCGACTGGCTGCGCGACCGGTTGGACAAGGGACTGCAGTAACGTGGGAACGCAGCGAAGGCTGCCGCCTCATCAGGGACAAGAGGATCAAACAGATGCAAGGTTTCACAAATGAAACGATTGTATTGGAGCGTGGGGCAATCGGTTGCTCGAACGAAACGACGGAAATTGAGCCCGGCATGGTGCTCCCATATGAGTGGCCCTGGTATGTCCGCGGTCTCGGAGCGTTCATGTTGGAAAATCAATTCATTATCGGCGCCGAGTCTTCCGAACCATTCTGGTCTTTGTCGCGTGACCTCGCGATATGCGACTGCTGCGAAATGGCGTCTTTGTCAACGTGAACTGCGAGATACACGGTATGCGCTTCCTCATCGTCAGTTTCGACGGCCTGCGCCCTGACCTAGTCGCACCCGACCTGACGCCGAACCTCTGCCGTCTACAGGCCCAAGGCATCACTCTGTCGAACCATCGCACGGTCTATCCAAGCGAAACCCGCTCGGCCTTTCCCAGCTTGGTGACCGGTTCGACCACGAGCCGGCACGGCATGGTTGGGAACATATATGTCGACCGTTCAGTCACTCCGTCCCGCTACATCGACACAGCAGACGCGGTTCTCCTGCGCAAGCTTGACCTGGAAAGCGGTGGGCGGCTGATGTCCACACAGACACTGGGGGAAATCCTCGCTTCGGCCGGTCGGAGTCTTGCCGTCTTGGCCACCAACTCGCCCGGCACAACGCGCTTTTTCCACCACAAGGCGGAGGATTTCGGGCATGTTCGGCTCTCGGGGCATTTCCGCGAGGCCTGCACGCCGGACGATCTGCTGGCTGAAGCCGAAGAGCTTGTGGGGCCGTTGCCGCCGAAACCGCCCAGCACTAAGCCTGACAAGGCCGGCCAAGACTGGATCACTTCAGCATTTCTCGATGTCATTTGGCCGAAATATCGGTCGGACGTCACGGTCCTCTCCTACGGCGAGCCAGACCTCAGCTCGCACTTCCACGGCACAGGCGCTGAGGTGACTCGGGCCATCATCGCGCATTGCGACCGCCAGTTTGGCCGGGTGCTCGACTGGTGGGAAGCGGAGGGACGTGCTGAAGGCGTACAGATCATCGCGATCTCCGACCACGGACACATCACGGGTCATACCCAGGTTTCGGTCGTCGAGCGCCTGCGCGATGCGGGCTACCGACCCGGTACGGCACCCGCACCGGATGTCGATGTCGTGGTGGTGCCCGGGCAGGTCGGCGCGCTCTATCTCCCTGACCCAAGCGACGAACGGATCGCTCGGATCGTGGCCACGATCACCGGCGAGCCGTGGTGCGGGCCGGTCTTTACCCGCGCTAAGAATGATATCGAGGGCATCGCCCTCGGCAGTCTCGGCAGCCACCTTGTTTTCATCGATCATGTCCGCGCGCCGGACGTGTCCTTTTGCTTCCGCGCGAATGACAGTGTCGATCCATTCGGCCTTGTCGGCGGCACGTTCTACGAAAACAGCCGCCGTGCAGGCCTCGGCGTTCATGGTGGTCTTCATCCTAGGGAACTGGTCGCCCTCGGTGTTGTTGCCGGTTCGGCTTTCCCCGGGCAGGGGGCCGTTTCCGTGGTCCCATCTGGGATCTGCGATTTCGCACCGACCATTCTGCACCTCTTGGAGATAGCGCAGCCGGAAAGCATGACCGGCCGGGTTCTGACCGAAGTTGTGGAGCCAGGTCAGAAGGCCGCCCCCGAAAGTCGCAGTGAAGCTTTTGATGCGGGGCTTGGCCGTTTCAGGCAGGTTCTTCGGCGTGTCCAGGTCGGAGCCTCGACCTACATCGAGAGCGGAACGGCGGAATGGTAGGGCCACATGTTTGGGCGGAGGCAAGCCTTCGACGAAGGAAAAGGCGACCATGAGCGTGATGCGCCGATGCCTGTTGCGCCTTTCCAACGCGACAACCACTCGTATGCCATGTTCCAGCTCGGCTTGGACGCATGCGCGCTGAGGCCAATGGGCAGGTTCCACTCCACTCCACCCAGATATCGTCGAAAGCTTCTCTTTGACGTCGCTGAGATAGATTGAGATGGAAAGGAGATTCTACTTGCCAGTCCCTTGTTCCTGCAACTATCGATCCAGCCCTGTTTGCTCGGCGATGTCGCCGTTGTATACGCCGGCGGTCGCGACCGCTGTCAGCGGGACCAAAAGCCGATCCCGAGCTTCTCCCCCGGGGCCACACCTGGGACACGCTGGATTTTCCATTGGATTGCCATTTTTCTTTCTCCGTTTCGTACCGACACTACGTTTCGGCGACCTCCTGAAGGCGCTCTACAAGAAGCCTGTTTTCGTCGAACGTCCGCGCAGCAATACGCAGGTACCGAGTTCCATTGCTGAGCGTTTTAGCCCCGCTGTGGCGAATCAGGACCCGATGGTGCGCAAGGAGCTTTTCCGCGAGCGCGGCTCCATCTGGCCAATCATCTGGAAGGCGGCAGAAGACGAAGTTTGCATCGGGCCGAAGTACATGCATATCAGGGATCTTTGCGAGTTCTGAATAGAGCTGGTCGCGATCCCGGCGCACCTGAGTCCAGCTTTCCTCCGCTTCGCGCTGGTAGCTCGGCAGAGCGTGGAGGAAAAACTCTCCTAAAGTACTTACATTCCAAGCTGGCAAATTTCTCCGCACGGATGATATCAGCTTTTGATCGCTTGCGAGCATGTAACCGAGACGTAGTCCGCAAACGCCGAATATCTTCCCGAGGCTTTTGAATATCACCAGGTTTGGATATTCTTGGACTCTGTCCTCGATACTTCCGGATGCACCCTCTGGGGTGAATTCGACGAACGATTCATCGACGATGATTCGAATATTTCGCGCTAAAAGTATTTTTGTGAGGTCGAGAAGCTCCTGCCGCAAAACTCCCCTAGAGGTTGGATTGTTCGGCGAAATGACAACGACCGCGTCGGCGTTATGCGCTATTGCATGCCAGGCGAACTTCTCGACATCGAGCTCGAAGTCCGGAGCAGGTAAAGGAAACCGCGCCAGTCGTTCGGGCGACACCACCTGCTCGTATGGATTGAAGGTCGGTGTCGGAACGGCTAAGCGCCAGTTTAGCGCTTGGATGCTCGCATGAATCAGTTCCGCAACGCCATTGCCAACAGCGAGGTTCCGCGGATCTTGGGAAATCAAGCTGCCCAACTGCTCAGCAAGATGTGGCTGCGGTGACGGATAGCAACTGATGAGCTCGGGAAGCCGCTCGCCAAGCGCGGTATAGAAACCATGGGGCGGAAAGTATAGATTTACCAGCAGAACATGATCGGTGATACCATAGCGCCAATATCCGCCGGGAAAATCATGAACGAGTGAACGACTGAGGGGCTCGCTAGGCAAAGGTGTAGGTTGCATAATCTAGGCCTCCATATCTATCCAATTTTGGTTCGGTCCAGATTGACCGACCCGTCCACGCATGGGTGTGATAGAGTGTGATGACTTTCCCAGCTACGCGATCCAGCACAGGTTTTAAGGATCTCGCCCCAGCGTTCGCAGCCGATTGGCTCGGGACATCGTGGTAGGACCTCCACATGTCCAAGTAGGTGGCCGCCCTCCTCGCCTCATAATGCGGCATGGCAATCGAAAGCACTTGCCGAATCCGCCCGGTTTAGTGTGCACTATCTGATCCGACATTCCCTTGCTCGGTTCGATTGCGTAACCATGCAAACCCCGTTGGGCCAACATGCCGGTGAGCTTCCCGCCCCGACATCTGCAACGACTGCGCCCGGTCGTCTTGCCAGGATGAAAGAGGAGATCACATCGAGCGCTACCGCCGCATAAAGAGGGCAGCTAACATAGTGTTCGGCGACAGCGCCTAGATCGCCCATTTGCGAGCCCCTTTACCGTGAGGTGAGAGACGGACTGCTTCGGCTGGCTACCCCGCAGAAAAGCCGCGATAAGCTAGGAATATTGATGCCACGACCGCGAAGACGGTGACCGCTGCATACATTGTGCGATTCATACTTGGCACGGCGATGGGCAGCACGTGCAGAACTGCAAGCAACAAGAAGAGTCCGCATGTAGCAGTGTTCCACAGTGGGACAGGAATCCACGCTGAGATAAGCATAAGAACTGCCATGAGCGGAACGTCGTAAGAAAGCGGAACGCCGGTGAAATACCCTTTTGCGGACATCCCGAAATTGCTGAAATAACTCAATCGCAAAGCACCAGCGAGTATTAGAGCGAGCCCCGTTACAAACGGCAAGACACCGCCTGTTCCGATTTGCATTAGTACCGCAGCCGGAATGACGGCGCCGTACAGGAGGTCAGCAAATCCATCCAGACTCTTCCCCATATTGGCCGTCTCTGCCGACCGGTTTTTCGTTCGCTTCGCGACCACTCCGTCGAAATGGTCTGCTAAGACCGCCCAGAGCGCTGCCGCGATGGCAAGCTCCGGTTTGCCCGATTGCGCAAAATAGAGCGCGGTTCCTGATGCCAGGAGGCCAAGCATCGTGATCTGGTTCGCGCGGTCTGAGAGATAGATGAACATTGGAAGCCCTCCGATCCTATCTCGACACGATTTGATGCCGGAAAAGGGGATCCGCATAAGGTGAAAATATGTCTTCTGCAGTTCTTAGATCGGCCTCGCTGTCTATCTCGTACCATCGCAGCTCATCGCAGCGGGCAGCCGCAAGCCGGAGGCCGCGGCTTTCGATGAGATGAGCAAGAAGCTCCTCCATGTAAGCCTTGATCGCACCGGAACCGATGAGATCATCAAGGGCAGGCACGATTATCGTGCGCAGCGTGGCGTCGGAGAAGCGAATGAGATTCATTGTCTTGAAGAGAGGCGGGCCGCCGGAAACTAGGTCCGCAGCTGTTTGTGTAAGCCGAACCTCGGAAATAAATCCGCCTTCGGACAAGATTACTGCAGAGCCCTCCATCGACCGATGGAAAGGCGCTACTGCGGCTGAATTCGCCGCGTCATCTATTGTCAAGCGCCGAAGCGCGTCCTCCTCAAAGAAGACGTCGCCCTCGAGAAGATAGCAGTCTCCCGATAGTAACGCGTCGCGTGCCAGCCAGAGCGAATAGGCGCTGCCCGTGCGGTCGAAGACCGTCGACTCGACATAATTGATATCGAGCCCACCGAAGCGTCGGCCGCAGGAATATTGGATCGCGTCTTTGCGATAGCCGACGACGATCGTCACCTCCCGCACGCCGACTGCCTCGAGGTTCCGCAAGGCGTTGTGAAGGATCGGCGTGCCATTGACTTCGACCAGCGGCTTCGGCCTCAGATCGGTGAGCGGACGCAGGCGCGAGCCAAACCCGGCGGCAAGAATCACCGCCTTTCTCGGAGCAATTGCAGTCATGGGTCTAAGCCTTTTTGGTTGCTGCGACGATTCCTTCGGTTCCAGGCGTTAAGGACGCTGACCACACGCTCAAGGCCCGGCTCGAGTTGCTCCGGCGGAATGCCATAGGAGAGCCTGAGCCCCATGGGATCGCCGAAGGCAGTGCCTGACACGCCGGCCACGCCGGCCTGCGCGAGCAGTGCGGCCACGATGTCGTCGGCCGTCCTGGCGCGACCATTGGCGAGCGTCGGCCGCAACAGGCCGGACAGATCGAGATAGAAATAGATCCCGCCCTGTGCTTCAGGTATCGGCACGCGCCGCAGCTCGGAGAGGGCGGTGAGCCCAGCCTGCCGCGCCGCCGTCAATTGACCCTTGAGCCGGGCTTCAAAGGCGCCATCTCCCTCACGGAGGTGGTGCAGCACGGCGTGCTGGGCAACGACATTCGGGTTCGATGTCGTGTGCGACTGAAGCGCCTTGACAGCCGAGATCAGTTCCTTCGGCGCAGCGAGATACCCGATGCGCCAGCCGGTGAGGGCCAGGCTTTTGGAGAAGGCATTGACGATCACCGTCCGAGCTCGGACCTCCGGGGCCAGTGACACGACCGGATGATGCCGATGGCCATCATGGGTGAAGGGGCCGTAACATTCATCGAAGATGATCCAGAGGTCCCGATCCATCGCCAGCTGGGCGATGCCCGAAAGAGTCTCCGCGTCGTAGACGGCGCCGCTGGGGTTGGCGGGCGTGTTGACGACGATGGCCCGGGTCATCGGCGTGATGACGCGTTGGATGTCGTCGATCTGTGGAACGTAGCCGTTTCCTCGCGTGTCGATATGGACTGGGGTGCCGCCGGCGATCTGGACCTGCGCTGGGAATGTCGTCCAGTAGGGTGCGGGAATGATGACCTGGTCGCCGGGATTGATCAGCGTCATCGCCACGTTGAAAAGAGCCTGCTTGGCGCCGTTCGTCACGGCGAGCTCGTCGGCCCGCCAGAGCTGCCCTGTCTCGACCGATACCTTCCGTGCCAGCGCCTCGCGCAACTCCATCAAACCGATGGTGTCAGTGTAGCGGTTCAGGCCTTGTCGAATCGCCTCGATCGCTCCGTCCCGGATCGTCGGTGCCAGATCGCTCCAGATCTCGCCGGCCGTGAGATCAACAATCTCTATCCCGGCATCAGCAGCCGCCTTTGCTGCAGCGCGCGCTGCTGCCGTGCCGCTTGAGCCGAACAAGCTCATCCGTCGCGCAAGCATGTGCACCCTCCGCAACCAAGTTTGGTTGGTTCTTTCAATGCCTGGGGCTGTGTGATGTGCTTCGGCAGATACCGCCCTTCCGCCTGAGCCAGTTCGTCGTAGCCGATCAGGCTGAACAACTCGTCGAGGCCGGCAACCTGGTCCTCGATCCCGGCGATGCTTTCTTCCGACCAGATGCGGACGCAGATGTCTCGCATGCCAGCGATCGCCGCCCGCATCGAATGGTTGGCCCAGATGACGGCCGAAATGCCGGCGCCACGATAGACCGAAGCCGGTGTTTTGTAGTATTTGGTGGGGACGATGACGACCGGCAGCTTGTTGTTCCATTCCTTGGCGAAGGTCAGGATCTCGTCTGCGACGGCCTCGCGGGAGTGGATGAGAATTGCGTCGGCGCCGGCTTCTGCATAAGCTTCGGCCCGGGACAGCGCCTCATCGAGACCGTGACCGGCGATCAGCGCCTCGATCCGCGCGACGACGACGAAATCCGGTCCCGTCGTGTCTTTCACGGCCTTGAGCCGGCCGCAGAATTCGTCAATGTCAGCGAGCAGATGCCGATCGCCGACGAAGGAGTTCATTTTCGGGAATCCCTTGTCTTCAAGGCAGACGCCGCTGGCGCCTCGTTGCTCAAGCTTCCGCGCGACCAAGCGAGCATTGTTGAAATTTCCGAAGCCGCTGTCACCGTCGACAAGAACAGGGACGTGCGTCGCATCGACCATGCGCTCGACGACGTCGACGACTTGCGTCCAGCTCGCTTCGTTGGCGTCCCGATAGCCAAGCGCCGAGGCGATGGAAAGACCAGAGGCCCAGAGCCCGCGAAAGCCGGCACGCTCGGCAATCGCTGCTGAAAGCCCATCATGCGCTTCCATCAAAAATGTCAGGTCGTTGGAAAGAATGAGCTCGCGAAGGGTCGTCGATGACGCCGTCACCGGCAAGACTTCCGCCCCGAACGAAATCGCCTTGCTCATTGTATGACCTCCTCCATAAACTCAGGTCCAATGAACTCGGTGAAACGGGACGATTACTCATCGTCGCCCTGACCTCGCTGCAGAAAAGTCCTTTGGCCTACACATGCACAATGGTCGTGAGATCCGCTGGAAGCGGCTCTGTGCCGGAGCGCATGTTACAGTTCAAGTGGCAAGAACCATGCCAGCTAAAAAGCCGTTGTTATTGCAATAGGTTGGCTTTGCGCGGCTGGTCCGTTTGTTAGCGACGATACAATTCTGTCGGGATCGCGACAGTGGACAAGCTACCTGATTTGCGCGGTCCTTTTACGTGGATATGTTCGTTAGAAATTTTGGAGACTACCTCTGATTCCGTATAATGTGAGGAGTCTTTGTAGTGTTATTCGGCTTTTTTTGCCAAATTCGCACAAGATTGCAGTGTGGAACGTCAGTCTACAGATCTGTTCCTGCAGAGAGGGCACCGTGCGAACCTTGTGCTCTGGCAGCCCAGGGGTATTGCGCCTGTTCATCGGCTAACAGCTTCATCATGACGTCACCTCGGAGGACGAGAAAAGATTGTTGAGGCACGGGTACGAGCTGCCTCGGTGGTTCGTTCGATCGAAAGCACTGTGTGAGGAGAAAGCTCTCCATCATGCAAGGCGAGAAGGTGCTGGCCTACTTCCTTGTCCGCTGCCGTGAGCCGATGATTCAGGCGAAGAAAGTCCATCCAGGTCGGCGTGCGGAATGTCTCTGTCCAAAGTGAAGGCGTTTGAAGGTTGCGCTGGAGCGTCCAGTTTCGTGCACCGGCACGGCTAAGAGCGTGGCGCTTTGCGCGCATGCAGCCGAGAAAGGCGTCGATATTCTTATCGGATATAAGATACTCGACCTTGGCAACGATCGGGCCACTCCTGGGCTTCAGATCGAGTGCCAGTTCCGGTGCCCGAAAATCCGAACTTTCTTGATCTGATTCTTCCCAAGGACGTATGGGCAAAACTATCCCCACCGCCGCAACCAGCAACAGAGCCCCTGCGGCACCCATCAATGCCCAGGTCAACGAGTAGTTCTGGGCGACAGAACCCCAAATCCAGCTGCCGGCAGCCATACCGCCAGCGCTCAAGGCGTAGTAGATCGAGAGCGTGCGGCCGACAACCCACCTTGGGCTTGCCAGCTGCACCGATACGTCAATGCCCGTCCAGGTGATAAGCCAACCCGCGCCACCGAGTGCTAGCGAAATGGCCGCCACAGCGACCGACGATGTAAATGCAAGGGAAAGGCAACATGTTGCACAAGCGACAGAGGCAAACGCCACCAGCCTGTTTTGAGACGTGATCCGCCTCAGGAAGCCGTTGCTCATGCCCGCGATGAAAGCACCCATGCCGAAGCCGGCCAGCAGAATGCCGTAGACGATTGGCCCGCTTTTCAACTGATCCCGGACGACGAGAGGGAGCAGCGCGAGGATGGAGATGCTGGCCAACCCGAAAAGGGTTGCACGGGCGATCGCCGCCCTGATCTCCAAGGACATCGCCGTGAAGCGGACTCCGTCGTGAATCGCCGTCGCCATTCTCTCGCGAGGGAGAGGCGAAGAGCGAACTTTCCATTTGGTGCGCCATATTGCGCTTAGCGGCGCCAGATCACTCAGCGCGGCCAAGGCGAAAGCGGCCAGGGGTCCAAAGAATGCCAGGATTACGCCCCCCAAAGCCGGACCAACGCTACGCACAATGTTGTACCCGACAGACAAAAGCGTCACCGCAGCCGGAATGTCGCGCTTGTGAAGGATATCGCCAACGGAAGCATGCCAGGCCGGATCATTCAAAGCGAATCCGCAGCCGGCCAGGAAACCCAGTCCGAGTATCAGCCAAGGATGGACAAATCCTAGACCCACCGAAATCATCAGCGTCGTTGATGCCAATGCTATCAAGCAGTGCCCCGTAAACATCACCCATCGGCGGCTGAAGTTATCGGCGATGGCGCCGGCGAGAATTGAGAGGAGGAACACCGGTAATGTGGATGCGGCCTGAACGAGTGCGACCATCAGGTCGGAAGCCGAAATGGTGACCATGAGCCAACTGATGGCAACTGTTTGCACGAGCCATCCGAGGCTGGATATCTGTGTAGATATCCAGATCGAACGAAACACCTGGTTCCGAAGCGGGACAAGCGTCGTTGGAACGGACGGATGAGGATCTTCGTGCTGCATACGTATTTTACCTTCAACGAGCCGATTATTCAATTCACGGCTGCCACTACTGCCAGTTTGTTCTTGCGATGTTGAGCAATGGGTCAGTACTTCCAGGCATGACCGAGTACCCGCTTCCGCATGCTCTAAAGTTCACCCTTGGAGTCGACATTTCGGTTTAGGATGACGCGCTCAATCCCGAGTTCTTAGTAGCAGAGATCAGAGTCGGAAGTGCCGCCTTGAGCCATAGCGGACTGCGCGGGGCGAATCTCAGTTTTGATGAGCGCGAATTTCCTGCCTCCTTTGCGGTCGCGCGCCCCGGCTGCGGCGTGTCCGGCCAACCTCGTCGACGCTCAGCACGACCGGAATCTTGCGCGGTTCGCGCGCGTAACGGATCCTCTCCCGAATCATCGACTTCCCCTGCGTCACGTCGTACCAGAACCGGAGGGCGCACACGACCTGGTTCAGTGCCGGCCATGAGATGCCGATGGAGACCAGATCTATACCTTGGCAGGTGCGCACGTCCTCCAGTCGAGCCGGCCCGGCGAACGGTGCAAAAATGTTCCGATCATGCGTCGATGAAGAGGGCTCATCTCGGCCATTGGCCGATCTCCTGTCTGAGAGGTGAATGCCCACGATCTTTTTCAGCCAGGAGGCGCCTTAGTCGACTCGCCCTTCACGCCCCTGCTAGCGGCTTCGTTCTTGGTCAACGTATCCTAATCGCGTACCAAGAGTTCGTGCTCATCCAGTTGATGAGCGCTGGTTCCGGTTGTCTGAACAGTTTCCCGCGAATGATAAGTGGCGTTCCGCCGGGTTTCGTTCATTCGATTGCGCCGGGTGTTGGGTGTGACGCAGGGAGGGCGATAGCCCGACCGTAGTCGCATCCAACACCCGGCGGCGGAAAACTCATGCCGCCGCCATGAAGGGCGTCGGATCGAAGTAGGCCTCGTCGGGCGTGCGCCGGTCAAGGCTGGAATGGGGGCGCAGTCGATTATAAAAATCCAGATATCGGCCAAGCGAGGCGCGCGCCACGCCGACGCTGTCGTAGGCATGCAGATAGACTTCTTCATACTTGACCGATTTCCAGATGCGCTCGACGAAGACATTGTCGCGCCATGCGCCCTTACCATCCATGCTGATCGCGATTTCGTTGGCGATCAGAACGTCGGTGAAGGGCTCGCTGGTGAACTGGCTACCCTGATCGGTGTTGAAAATGCCGGGCGCGCCATATTTTGTCAGGGCTTCCTCCAGCGCCCCGACACAGAAGTCCGCTTCCATCGTGATCGACACGCGATAGCTGAGCACGCGCCGGCTGAACCAGTCGACGACGGCGGCCAGATAGACAAAGCCGCGCGCCATCGGGAGTGGAGTAAGAAGCGCGGATGCGCTTCTCCTCCCCGAACCGTACGTGCACCTTTCAGCGCATACGGCTCTCTATTCAATCTTGGCCCATGGCCATAGCAACATCATGATAGTTTGAGGTGACGGTGCTGCGAGATTCGCTCCGGAAGATGTATGGATTGGCCTCCGGATTCCGCCACCGGAACTGCGCCTTGGGACTGGATACCATTCGGCGCAGCGCCTTGCCGACGCGGTCTCCACGGTCACTTCGTTCATAAACAAGCCAGGTCTTTGCCTTGCCTGCCTCCGGCGCTCGATACCAGCTCCGCATCAATGGCTTGATGCGTGACCGATATTTT
>NZ_VLKT01000031.1 GCF_007830515.1 Mesorhizobium tianshanense | reverse complement strand
CGTTGGCCTGGCGAAGCTCGCGGTTCTCGCGTTCCAAAGCCTTGAGTTTCGTCGCCACATCCGTAGGCACACCGGCTCGCACGCCACTGTCGCGCTCGGCCTTCTTCACCCACTCATGCAGCGTCTGCGCCGTGCAGCCGATCTTGGCGGCGATCGACGACACCGCCGCCCACCGCGAGGCATGCTCGCCTTCGTGATCCAGAACCAGCCGCACCGCACGGGCTCGGACCTCGGGAGAGAACTTGTTGGTCGTCTTGCTTGTCATGGCTCCACCTTCTCAGGAGTTGGAGCCTCCGATCAACCCGGCGCGGTTCAGAGTGCCACGTAGGTTTCCCGTAGCCAGTCTCCCCCAAGCACACTGCTCCAACCTCCCTTGTCTTGCCTTGGAGTCACACCTAAGCATTTGGCTGGGGCGTCCGACGAAACTCTCTTGCCGTCACCTGAAAAAACTGCTGTGTGCAGCAGCATGGAGACATTTCGCCTCCTTCGCCAAAGTGGTCTATAGGTTTATCAGTGGCTTAGCGGACTAGTGGGTGCCCCTGTCACGCCCACCATCCAGACAATCCGCCCTGACACGTAGGACGCCCGCCCCGGCTCGAACCAGGACGGGCGGGGTCCGGATCATTGGGGCCTTGGGTCTGGCCTATTTCCCGGTCTGCCGCCGTTGCCTTCCCGGCAGTTGGTATCGCCCACGCCGCAGCATTTGCCGCTGTAGACGGTTTTTGTATTTGGTTTGTCGCACTCTCTCGTCACTGTCGTCTGACAACCCGCCAGCACCGAAGCGGCGACGGCGGCAAGAAAGATATTTCGTATAGCAATAGACATGAGAAGTTCTCCATGATTGACCGCGCTTTGCAAACGCAGTGCTTGGTTGCTTCTCGGGCAGGATTGGTTCACAAGAAAATTGAAGGACATGCCAAAACGTCTGCGAAGCCGTCCGCTTCAAGGCGCCGCATGAGCCTCGCGACGCGCCTCAGCGCGCCCGGGACGTTCGTCTCCACTGGCAATCGGCGCGATTGAGAGTCAGGCCGCGCCGAGGCGGAGATCGCCCTCCTCGATATGCCGGAGAAACCACGCGTAAGTCTGTTCCAGCCCGCTGCGAAGCGCGTACCGCGGGCGCCAGCCCGTGGCAAACAGGCGCGACACGTCCATCAGCTTGCGCGGCGTGCCGTCCGGCTTCGTCGCATCGAATGTGAGCGTGGCATCGGCGCCGACGACGGAGAGCATGGTGCGGGCCAGTTCGGCAATGGTGATGTCTTCGCCCGAGCCGACATTGACGTGGCTGTCGCCGGCATAGTTCTTCAGCAGCCAGACCAGGGCATCGGCGGCGTCGTCGACATGCAGGAATTCGCGCATCGGCGTGCCCGATCCCCAGACCTCCAGGGTCTTGTCGCCGGCGCGCTTGGCCTTGTGCGCCTTGCGCATGAGAGCCGGTACGACATGGCTGCTGGAGAGGTCGAAATTGTCGCCGGGGCCATAGAGGTTGGTCGGCATCGCCGAGATGTACTCGACACCATATTGGCGCCGATAGGCTTGGCACAGTTTCAGCCCGGCGATCTTGGCGATCGCATACCATTCGTTGGTAGGCTCGAGCGGCCCGGTCAGCAAGGCGTCCTCGGAGATCGGCTGCGCCGCGAATTTCGGATAGATGCAGGACGAGCCGAGAAACAGCAATTTCTGCACCTCGTTGCGAAAGGCGCTTTCGATGACGTTGGTCTGCATGATGAGATTGTCCTGCAGGAAATCGACCGGCAGCCTGTCGTTTGCCAGGATACCGCCGACCTTTGCCGCCGCCATCACAACCGCGTCCGGCCTGCGATCGGCCATCCAGCGCCGCACGCCGGCCTGGTCCATCAGGTCGAGTTTATCGCGGGACGCGGTCAAGACCTCGCAGTCCTCGTCCGCCAGCCTGCGCAGGATGGCCGAGCCGACCATGCCGCGATGCCCGGCCACGAAAACGCGCTTGCCCTGAAGTTCGAAATCCATTGGCGTATCCCTGTGCAGAACGGCCGCTATGCCTATCTGGCGTCGACGCGCCGGATGGGCCTGCGTCGGACGCATACCGCATACAGATTTGGCCGGACAAGGCAAATCGGAGATTTAGGAGGAGTCTTGCGGTAAACAGTCAGACACCCGCGACGGCGCACAGGCTCTTCATTCTTGCGACGGCAAGCTCCGGGTCGGCCAGCAATCCGGCCTGGTCCGCAAGGCGGAAGACATCGGCATAGTGGCGGATGCCGCGCGCCGATTGCATGCCGCCGACCATCGAAAAATGGTCCTGGTGGCCGTTCAGCCATGCCATGAAGACGATGCCGGCCTTGTAGTATTCGGTCGGCGCCTCGAAGATTTTCCGCGACAAAGGCACGGTCGGCGCCATCAGCGCGTCATAACCGGCGCGGTCGCCGTCGGCCAGTTTCGCCAGCGCGGCATTGGCGACCGGCGCGATGGCGTCGAAAATGCCGAGCAGCGCGTGCGAATGTCTTTCGCCATCGCCGGCGATCAGCTCGGGGTAGTTGACGTCGTCGCCGGTGAACATGACCACCCCGTCAGGCAGCCGGTTGCGCAAGGCAACCTCCTTGCCGGCGTCGAGCAGCGATATCTTGATCCCCTCGACCTTGCCGGCATGCCGTTCGATGATGGCGACCACCGTGTCGAGCGCTGTCTCGAAGTCGCTTCTGCCCCAATAATTTTTCAGTGCCGGATCGAACATGTCGCCCAGCCAGTGCAGGATGACCTTGCCGGAGGCTTGGCGAAGGATGCGGTCGTAGACGCTGATATAATCGTCGGGACCTTTGGCGACAGTCGCCAGCGCGCGGCTGGCCATCATGATCGCCTTGCCGCCCAGGCCTTCGATGAAACCGAACTGCTCTTCATAGGCGGCGATCACGTCGTCGAGCCCGTTGGCGGCATCTGGCGCCAGATGGTCTGTTCCAGCACCCGAGGCGAGGTCGGCACCCTCGACGGTTCGCGCCTCGGCAATCGAACGCCGGATCAATTCCCTGGCGTTTGCCCAGTCGAAACCCATGCCGCGCTGCGCGGTATCCATTGCCTCGGCGACACGGAAGCCGAGCCGCCAGAGGTGATGGCGGAACGCCATCGTGCGCTCCCAGTCGACCGCGGGATGAGACCACGGATCGGTCATATCAAGGGGATCGGCAACGACATGGGCGGCGGCATAGGCGATGCGCGAAAACCGCGCGCCGATCACCGGCTGCACCGGCTGGCCGACAAGGCGGTAGCGCGTGCTGCGGCCGCCCTCCTCAGGCAAGGCAATGTCCATCGATCTCTCCCTTGGGGGCGCCTATAAATGGAACGTTCCAATAAATCAAGAGCCTTTGTGATTCTGATGCCCGCCCTCGCCAGATGTTGCATCGCAGCACAAACCCCCTGGAAAGCGCCGCGCCCAGCCGCTGAGTTTTTCCTTTTCCGATTGGGAAAAATCCTGATTGACTCAAATCCAGCAACAGGATTAGAACGTTCCAATAAATTCGATCAGAAAATACCGGGAGGACGGATCTGGATGGCCAGCAGGGCCAAGGCGACGATACTCGACATTGCCCGAGAGGCGGGCGTGTCCAAATCGACGGTGTCGCTCGTGCTGCAGGGCAGCGGGCTGATCCGGCCTGAAACCGCGCTGAAGGTTCGCAAGGCGATCGAGGATGTCGGCTATGTCTACAACCGCAGCGCCGCCAATCTGCGCAAGGCCCATTCCAATGTCATCGGCATGGTAATCAACGATCTCACCAACCCCTTTTTCGCTGAAATGGCGGTCGGCATGGAGCGCGTCTTCCAGTCGGCAGGCATCGTGCCGTTCATCGCCAACACGGCGGAGAACCCGGTGCGCCAGGAAGAAGTGCTGAAATCGCTGATGGAGCAAGGGGTCGCCGGGCTGATCGTGTCGCCGGCGCGCGGCACGACGCCCGGTGCCTTCCGCCGCATCGAGACGGCGGGCCTTCCGATCGTCTTCACCATGCGCCGCCTTCCCGAGAGCCGCATCCCGGTGATCGCGCCCGACAATCACCGCGGCGCCAAGCTCGCCACCGCCCATCTGATCGGCAAGGGCCATCGGCGGCTGGCCTTCTTCGGCGGCTCGTCGGATCTGGTGGTCTATCACGAGCGGCTGGGCGGTTTTCGCGAGGCTTGCGAGGCGCTCGGCATCGCCTCACGCGATACACTCGTCGTCGAAGGCGAAACCAGCCGCAGGGGCGGCATTGCCTGTCTGGAAACGGCCCTTGCCATGGCCGAGCCGCCGACCGCGGCGCTGTGCTTCAACGATGCGGTCGCCTTCGGCGTCATGCTGGCGCTGCGCAAGCGCGGGCTGGAGCCCGGCGCGGATTTCGCCGTCGTCGGCTTCGACGACGTGGTCGAAGCCCAGCATTACATGCCGGCGCTGACCAGCGTCGCGGTGGATTCGGCGGGCCTCGGCGAGCGCGCCGCCCATGTCATGCTGAAGATGATCCAGTCGCGCACCACGCGCGCCGAGGATCATATCGGCGCCGTCAATCTCGTCGTCAGGGACAGTTGCGGTCCTGATCGCCGTGCTGGAATGGGAGACGCGGCATGACCGTGAAATGGGGACTGATCGGCGCAAGCACGATCGCCAGGCAATTCGTGATCAGCGCCATCCGCGCGCAACCGAACAGCGAGATCGCGGCGGTGATGAGCTCCAGCCCGGAGCGCGCCACGTCCTATGCGAAGGAGAACGGCATTCCGCTCGCCGTCTCCACGCTCGACGAACTGCTCGGCTCCGACATCGACGCCGTCTACATCTCGACCACCAACGAATTGCATCTCGAACAGGCATTGGCCGCCATCATGGCGAGGAAACATGTGCTGTGCGAAAAGCCGCTGGCGCTGACCAGCGCCGATGCGCGCAGGATGGTCGCCGCCGCCAAGGCGGCCGGTATCGTGCTCGGCACCAATCACCACCTGCGCAATGCCGGATCGCACCGGGCGATGCGCGAAGCCATCGCCGCCGGCCGCATCGGCAAGCCGATTGCCGCGCGCGTCTTCCACTCCGTCTATTTGCCGGAAAACCTGCAGGGTTGGCGCATCACCAGGCCGGAAGCGGGTGGCGGCGTGGTGCTCGACATCACTGTGCACGATGCCGACACCCTGCGCTTCGTGCTCGGCGACGATCCGCTCGAGGTTTCAGCGTTCACGCAGACGGCAGGCATGGCCGGCGGCGGACTGGAAGATGGAGCCATGTGCATCTGGCGCTTCAAATCGGGCACTATCGCGCAGTCGCATGAGGGCTTCACCACCAAATTCGCCGGCACCGGTTTCGAGGTGCATGGCAGTGAAGGCTCGCTGATCGCGAAAGATGTGATGACGCAGAAGCCGATCGGCTCCGTGCTGCTGCGCACGGCAAAGGGCGAGGAGGAATTGAGCTTCGACCGCGAAGATCTCTATACCCGCTCCCTGCGCCAGTTCCATGCGGCGATCCGTGGCGAAGGCCAGCCGTCGGCCACCGGCGAGGACGGCATCTGGTCGCTGACATCAGCCGAAGCGGCGTTGCAATCAGCCAGATCCGGCAAGGCCGTCGCGGTCGATCCGAAACTCGGGAGCGCAGGATGAGCAAGCTCGTCTCCGCGGCACAGGCCGCGAGCCTGATCAGGGACGGCATGGTCGTTTCCGTGTCGTCGTCAAGCGGTCTCGGCTGCCCGGATGCAGTGCTTGCCGCGATCGGCGAGCGCTTCGACGCCGAAGGCCATCCGAGGAACATCACGACGCTGCACCCGATCGCCGCCGGCGACATGTACGGCATCAGGGGTATCGACCATCTGGCCAAGCCCGGCCTGTTGAAGCGCACGCTGTGCGGCTCCTATCCGTCAGGCCCCTCCTCCTCGGAGCCGCCGCAGATCTGGAAGATGATCGGCGACAATTCGGTCGCTGCCTATAACGTGCCGTCAGGCATCCTGTTCGACATGCATCGCGAAGCCGCCGCCAAGCGCCCCGGCGTGCTGACCAAGGTCGGCCTCGATACGTTCGCCGATCCGCGTCATCAGGGCTGCGCCATGAACGCGGCCGCCAGCGAGCCGATCGTTTCGGTGCAGCAGTTCGACGGCGAGGAATGGCTCTATTTCCGCTCGATCGTGCCTGATGTCTCGATCATCCGCGCAACGACGGCCGACGAGCGCGGCAACCTCACCTATGAGCACGAGGGCGCCTATCTCGGTGGGCTGGAACAGGCGCTTGCCGCCCGCAACAATGGCGGCACCGTCATCGCGCAGGTCAAGCGCGTCGTCGAGAACGGCACGCTGAAGCCGCATGACGTGCGCGTGCCCGGCGTGCTGGTCGACCACATCGTGGTGGCGCCCGACCAGTTGCAAACGACGCTGACCCCCTACGACCCGGCGATCTCGGGCGAGATCTTCCGGCCGCTGTCGACCTTCCGCAATACCGAGATGAGCGTCCAGAAGGTGATCGCCCGGCGCGTCGCCATGGAGCTTGCCGACGGCATGGCCGTCAACATCGGCTTCGGCATCTCAGCCAATGTTCCGCGCATCCTTCTCGAGGAAGGCCAGCACGGCAAGGTCACCTGGGTCATCGAACAGGGCGCGGTCGGCGGCGTGCCGCTGCTCGACTTCAAGTTCGGCTGCTCTTCGAACGCCGACGCCTTCATGCCCTCGCCGCATCAGTTCATCTATTTCCAGGGTGGCGGCTTCGACGCGTCGCTGCTGTCCTTCCTGCAGATCGACCGCCATGGCTCGGTCAACGTGTCGAAGCTTTCGGCGAGGCCGCATGTCACCGCCGGAGCCGGCGGCTTTGTCGACATCACCGCACGGGCGAAGAAGATCGTCTTTTCCGGCTTCTTCAATGCCGGCGCCAAGCTGTCGCTGGCCGATGGCGGCATCCGCATCGACGGTGAAGGCAAGGTCAAGAAGGTGGTCGGCGAGGTCGAGCATATCTCCTTCTCGGGCAAGCGCGCGGTCGCGCAGGGGCAGGACATCACCTATGTCACCGAGCGCTGCGTGATGAAGCTGACGCCGGATGGGCTGATGGTGACCGAGCTGGCACCGGGCATCGACCTTGAGCGCGACGTGCTGGCGCAGGCCGAGATTCCGCTCGGTGTCGCCAACGACCTAAAAGTGACACCTTCGGTGCTCTATCAGGATCGGCCGATCGGCCTGTCGCTCAATGGCGGCGCCTCGCTTGGAGGCGCGCATGTCTGAGCGTCTTGTCACCTTTGAAACCGACGGCGCCCTCGGCATCGTCACGCTGCGCCGGCCGGAGAAATTCAACGCGCTCGACATACCGATGCTGCGCGCGCTGGAAGCCGCGCTCGACGCCGCGGAGGCAGCGGACGGCGTCCGCGTCGTGCTGCTGTGTGGCGAAGGCAAGGGGTTTTGCGCCGGCGGCGATGTCGAAGCCTGGTCGCAAATGAGCGCCGCCGATTTCCAGGTGCAATGGGTGCGCTACGGCCACCGCGTCTTCGACCGGCTGGCGCGGTTGCGGCAGCCGACCATCGCCGTTCTGTCCGGCCATGCGCTGGGCGGCGGGCTGGAACTGGCGGTTGCCTGCGACTTCCGTGTCGCCGAGGCGCACGTGAAATTAGGCTTCCCCGAGACCTCGATCGGCGTGGTGCCCGGCTGGTCCGGCACGCAGCGCGCGGTGCGCCGCTTCGGCGCGCAGACGGTGCGGCGCATGGCGCTCGGCGGCGAGGTTTTCCTCGCCTCCGAGGCGCTCTCTCTGGGCGTCGTTGACCGCGTGGCGGCGGCCGGCAACGCACTCGCCGAAGCCCGGGCCTGGGGAGAAAGAATCGCCGAGCGCGGGCCTTTGGCGAGCGAAGCCGCCAAGCTGATGATCGCGGTGGCGGAAGGCGAAGAACGTGCCGCCGCAACCGAAGCGTTGGCCAGCGGCTTCATCGCGCTGACCGGCGACATCAAGGCCGGCGTCGGCGCTTTCAAGGCCAAACAGAAACCAGCGTTTTCAAGATCGTAAGCGGAATCCAGAACATATGAACTTGCCCCTCGAGATCGCCATGCCCGCCGAGGCATCCGCAGCACCGAAGACCTACCGGCTGCTGATCGACGGCAAGCATGTCGATGCCCGCGATGGCCGGACGCTGGAGCGCAAAAGCCCCGGCCATGGCTTCACGGTTTCTCGGTATGCGCAAGCCGGCGCGGCGGACGTCGAGGCGGCGGTGATCGCAGCGCACAAGGCCTTCGAGACCGGCCCCTGGCCGCGCATGAAGGCCGCAGAGCGCGCCGCGATCCTGCTCAAGGCGGCGGACCTGATCGAGGCGCGGCTCGAGGAGATCGCCAGGCTGGACGTGCTGGAATCCGGCAAGCCGATCGCCCAGGCGCGCGGCGAGATCGGCGGCGCCGTCGACATCTGGCGCTATGCGGCATCCCTTGCCCGCACGCTCCATGGCGAGACCTACGCCAATCTCGGCGACGCCATGCTGGGCGTCGTGCTGCGCGAGCCGATCGGTGTCGTCTCGATCATCACGCCGTGGAATTTTCCGTTCCTCATCGTCAGCCAGAAATTGCCGTTCGCGCTCGCCGCCGGCTGCACGGCGGTGGTGAAGCCGAGCGAGATGACCTCGGCCTCGACCTTCGTGCTCGGCGATATCCTGATGCAGGCCGGCTTGCCGGATGGCGTCGTCAACATCCTCGCCGGCTTGGGCGCCGATGTCGGCTCAGCGATGGTCGGCCATCCGCTGGTCGAGATGGTGTCGTTCACCGGCTCCACCCAGGTCGGCAAGATGACCATGGCGTCGGCTGCAAACTCGCTGAAGAAAGTCTCGATGGAGCTTGGCGGCAAGAACGGCCAGATCGTCTTTCCAGATGCCGACCTCGAAGCCGCCGCCGACGCGGCGGTGTTCGGCGGCTTTTTCAACGCCGGCGAATGCTGCAACGCCGGCAGCCGGCTGATCGTCCATGAGGCGATCGCTGACGACTTCCTCGGCGCGGTGAAGGCAGTCACCGCCAAGGTCACTGTCGGCGATCCGCTCGATATCAGCACCAAGGTCGGCGCGATGATCTCTTCCGAGCACCTGGCCAAGGTCACCGGCTATGTCGCTGCGGCGGCAAGCGATGGCAGCCAGGTCACCAGCGGCGGCAGGCGGATCGCCTCCAGTGCCGGTCAATATCTCGACCCGACCATCATCCGCGGCGTCACCGAGGACATGGCCATTGCACGCGAGGAAGTGTTCGGCCCGGTGCTCTCGGTGCTGACCTTTGAATCGATTGAAAGGGCGTTGCGCATCGCCAACAACACGCCCTATGGTTTGTCGGCGGGCGTGTGGAGCGCCAGCATCGACACCTGCATGTCGGTGGCGCGGAATGTGCGTTCGGGAACCGTTTGGGTGAACACGTTCATGGAAGGTTATCCCGAGCTGCCTTTCGGGGGCTACAAGCAGTCCGGTCTCGGACGCGAACTCGGAAAGCGCGCCGTCGAGGATTATACCGAGGAAAAGACAATCCAGTTTCACCGCGGCCAGCGCACCGGATGGTGGGTCGGCTGAGTTGGGAAGAACCCGGCGGACAACCGCCGGTCGTGTAGCTACAACAAGGGAGGAAGTACATGTTGCGCAAACTGCTTATCGGAACGGCTCTCGGGTCGGGTCTTGCGTTCGCGGCCCATGCCCAGGACGTCAAGGAAGTCGAGATGCTGCATTGGTGGACGTCTGGCGGCGAAGCGGCTGCCTTGAACGTGCTCAAGGAGGATCTGGCCAAGCAAGGCTTTGCCTGGAAGGACGTGCCCGTGGCCGGCGGTGGCGGCGACGCTGCCATGACCGCGCTGAAGGCGATGGTCGCGGCCGGCAACTACCCGACCGCCTCGCAGATGCTCGGCTATACGGTGCTCGACTATGCCGAGGCCGGCGTGATGGGCGATCTGACCGAGACGGCGGTAAAGGAAGGCTGGGACAAGTCCGTTCCGGCCGCCCTGCAGAAGTTCTCGGTCTATGACGGCAAGTGGGTCGCGGCTCCGGTCAACGTCCATTCGGTCAACTGGCTGTGGATCAACAAGGCCGTGATGGACAAGATCGGCGGCACCGAGCCGAAGACCTTCGACGACTTCGTCGCGTTACTCGACAAGGCCAAGGCTGCTGGCGTCATCCCGCTCGCGCTCGGTGGCCAGAACTGGCAGGAAGCCACCATGTTCGATTCGGTCGTGCTGTCGACCGGCGGACCTGAGTTCTACAAAAAGGCCTTCAACGACCTCGACGAGGAGCAGCTGAAGTCCGACACGATGAAGAAGTCGTTCGACAATCTCGCCAAGCTCGTCACCTATGTCGATCCGAATTTCTCGGGCCGCGACTGGAACCTCGCCACCGCCATGGTCATCAAGGGCGATGCGCTGGTGCAGGTGATGGGCGACTGGGCCAAGGGCGAATTCAACGCCGCCAAGAAGACCCCGGGCACCGACTTCCTGTGCTACCGCTTCCCTGGCACCGACGGCAGCGTGGTCTACAATTCCGACATGTTCGGCATGTTCGACGTTCCGGACGACCGCAAGGCCGCCCAGGCCGCCTTGGCCACCGCCACTTTGTCGAAAAGCTTCCAGTCGGCCTTCAACGTCGTCAAGGGCTCGGTCCCGGCCCGCACCGACGTGCCTGACACCGACTTCGACGCTTGCGGCAAGAAGGGCATTGCCGACCTGAAGGCCGCCAACGAAGGCGGCACGCTGTTCGGTTCGCTGGCGCAAGGCTACGGCGCGCCCCCGGCCGTCGCCAATGCCTACAAGGACGTCGTCTCGAAATTCGTCCACGGCCAGATCAAGACCTCGGACGAGGCCGTCACGCAGCTGGTCAGCGCGATCGAAGACGCCAAGTAGGGCCTCCTCCGCTGGAAACACCTTCCCCGCGCAAGCGGGGGAGGTTCTCCCGAGGCAAGGGTTGGAGCCGTTTTGATCGACACGTTTCGGGGTGCCGGCGGGCTCCAAGATACCCGATGAGTTGATCCCGGATAAGCCGTTACTGGATGAGCCAATGAGCACGGTTGCCGAAACCAATATCAAGCCGACGCCGGAGCGTGGTGCCCGCCCGGGTGCCTCCATGCGTTCGCGCCTGCAGGACGCGCTGCCGAAGATCGTACTGGCGCCAAGCTTTGCGATCACCGTTGTCTTCGTCTACGGCTTCATCCTGTGGACGGTCTATCTGTCCTTCACCAATTCCAAGACCTTCCCGTCTTACGCCATCACCGGGTCACGCGCCTATCAGCGGCTGTGGCGCTGGACCTTCGAGAGCGACCCGCCATCGAGCTGGTACACGTCGATCACCAATATGGGCATTTTCGGCTTTCTCTATATCTTCATCTGCCTGGCACTCGGCCTGTTCCTGGCGATCCTGCTCGACCAGAAAATCCGCGGCGAAGGCATGTTGCGACCGATCTATCTCTACCCGATGGCGCTGTCCTTCATCGTCACCGGCGTCGCCTGGAAATGGTTCCTCGATCCCGGTCTCGGCCTTGAGCAGACGCTGCATCAATGGGGCTGGACGAGCTTCCATTTCGACTGGATCAAGAACAAGGATTTCGTCATCTACACCGTGGTGATCGCCGGCGTCTGGCAGGCCTCCGGCTTCATCATGGCGATGTTCCTCGCCGGCCTGCGCGGCATCGACGGCGAGATCATGAAGGCGGCGCAGATCGACGGCGCCACCACCTTCCAGCTCTATCGCCGCATCGTCATCCCGCTGCTGCGGCCGGTGTTTCTCTCGGCCTTCATCGTGCTCGCGCACCTCGCCATCAAGTCCTACGATCTGGTCGTCGCGCTGACCAGCGGTGGGCCGGGCGGCTCGGCCTGGCTGCCGTCGAACTTCATGTATGAGTACACCTTCAAGCGCAACGAAATGGCCGTCGGCTCGGCCAGCGCCGTGATCATGCTGATGACCATCACCGCGATCATCGTGCCCTATCTCTATTCCGAGCTCAGGGAGAAGCCGCGATGAGCGTCATTGCCACGCCCGCTCGCCAGCGCACTGGCGTCAGCGCCAGGACCGTCAACCGCATCGTCATCTACGGGCTCTTGGCGCTGTTCGCGCTGTTCTACCTGATGCCGCTGTTCGTCATGCTGGTGACCTCGTTCAAGACCATGGAGGAGATCCAGAACGGCAACATGCTGACGCTGCCGCAGGCGCCGACCTTCGAGCCTTGGGCGAAAGCCTGGGGCGAAACCTGCGTCGGCCTGACCTGCGCCGGCATCAAGGGCTATTTCTGGAACTCCATCAAGATGGTGGTTCCGGCGGTGCTGATCTCGACGCTGCTCGGCGCCCTCAACGGCTATGTCCTGACCAAATGGCGCTTCCGCGGCCACACGCTGGTCTTCGGCCTGATGCTGTTTGCCTGCTTCATCCCGTTCCAGTCGGTGCTGTTGCCGATGGCGACGATCCTCGGCAGCCTCGGCCGTTTCGGCGTGACACTGCGCAACGCGACCGGCCTGTCTTTCGGCTTGGGCAATCCGACGGTCAACCTGGTCTTCGTCCACGTCGTCTACGGGCTTGGTTTCACCACCTTGTTCTTCCGCAACTATTACGAGGCCTTCCCGACCGAGCTGATCAAGGCAGCGCAGGTCGATGGCGCCTCCTTCTTCCAGATCTTCCGGCGCATCATGCTGCCGAATTCGATGCCGATCTTCGTCGTCACCGTCATCTACCAGTTCACCAACATCTGGAACGACTTCCTGTTCGCCTCCGCCTATGCCGGCACCGGCGACGCGATGCCGATGACGGTGGCGTTGAACAACGTCGTCAACACCTCGACCGGCGTCGTCGAATACAACGTCAACATGGCGGCGGCGATGATCGCCGCACTGCCTACCCTTCTCGTCTACGTGGTCGCTGGCCGCTATTTCGTGCGTGGCCTGATGGCCGGCGCCGTCAAAGGATAATCGGATGGCTTTTCTCGAAATTGCTGGGCTGAAGAAGCGGTTCGGATCGGTGGAGATCCTGAAGGGGATCGACGTCGATCTCGAAAAGGGCGGCTTCCTCGTGCTGGTCGGCCCGTCCGGCTGCGGCAAGTCCACCCTGCTCAACACCATCGCCGGCCTGGAAACCATCACCGAAGGCGAAATCCGCGTCGACGGCCGCACGATCAACGATCTCCATCCTTCGAAGCGCGACATCGCCATGGTGTTCCAGAGCTACGCGCTCTATCCGAACATGACGGTGGCCGGAAATATCGCCTTCGGCATGGAGATGCGCGGCGTACCCGCCGCCGAACGTCAGAAGGCGATCGACAAGGTGGCCAAGGTGCTTCAGATCGGCCACCTCTTGCAGCGCAAGCCGAGCCAGCTTTCCGGCGGCCAGCGCCAGCGCGTCGCCATGGGCCGGGCGCTGGTACGCGATCCCAAGCTCTTTCTCTTCGACGAACCTTTGTCCAATCTCGACGCCAAGCTGCGCGTCGACATGCGCATCGAGATCAAGCGCCTGCACGCGACCACCGGCACCACGATCGTCTATGTCACCCATGACCAGATCGAGGCGATGACGCTGGCCACCAAGATCGCGGTGATGCGCGACGGCGAGGTGCAGCAATTCGGTACGCCGGCCGAGATCTACAACAATCCGACCAACATCTTCGTCGCCGACTTCATGGGCTCGCCGGCGATGAACCTGGTGCCGGCGACGATCGGCGGCAATGGCAGCGGGTTGTCGGTGGTGCTGCAGCGCGATGGGCGCGAGCCGATCTCCCTGCCGCTCGCCGATCCACCGGCAGGCCTGTCGGCATTCCAGGGCAAGCCGGTCATCTTCGGTGTCCGCCCCGAAGCGCTGACCGATCCGGAAGGGGCCGAGCGCAACGCCTCCAACATCGCCACCGCCGATTGCCATATCGAGGTGATCGAGCCGGCAGGCTCCGACACCTTCGCCGTTACCAATCTCGGCGGCAAGGCCGTGGTGGCGCGGCTGCGCGCCGACGCCAAGATCCAGCCGGGAACGGTGACGCCGCTCGCCTTCAACCTCACCAAGGCGGTGTTCTTCGATCCGGCGACCGAGAACCGCATCCTTTAGCGCCATGAGCAACCCGGACATCGTCATCATCGGCTCCGGCATCGGCGGCGCCACGATCGCTTCCGGCCTGGCCGGCAGCGGCGCTTCGATCCTGATGCTGGAGCGCGGCGAGAAGCTGCCGGCGACGCCGCATACGCGCGACACGCGCGCCATCTTCGTCGATGGCCACTACCGGCCGAAAGAGATGTGGCGCGAGGCCGGCGGCGCTGCGTTCAATCCCGGCAATTACTACTATGTCGGCGGCAATTCGAAATTCTATGGCGCGGTGCTGATCCGCTACCGCAGGCAAGACTTTTCCGCCATGGAGCATTATGGCGGCATCTCGCCGGCCTGGCCGTTTTCCTATGACGAGTTCGAGCCCTGGTATTCGAAGGCCGAACAGCTTTTCCGCGTGCGCGGCGCGCTCGGCGAAGATCCGACCGAGCCGTTCCACTCGATCCCCTACGCCTTCGGGCCGGTGCCGGACGAGCCGCCGATCGCGCGTGCGCGTGCCGAACTCAAGGGCCTCGGCCTGCACCCGGCATCGCTGCCGCTCGGCGTCGACATCGACGCCTGGCTGAAGGACGGCAAGACAGGCTGGGACGCCTTTCCCAACACCGGGACCGGTAAGGTCGACGCCCAATCGGGACCGCTGACGGCGGCCCTTGCCGACCGGAACATCCAGCTCGAGACCGGCGCTCATGTCGAATATCTCGAAGCCGCGAGCGACGGCAAAACCATCGCAGCCGTCCACTACAACCAGAACGGCGAGTTAAAGAAAGTCACGCCGAAGCTGGTCATCCTCTCGGCCGGCGCGGTCAATTCAGCGGTCATCCTGCTGCGTTCGCTCTCCCCCAGCAGCAAGGGAGGGGGCAAGGGCCTCGCCAACCGCTCCGACCAGGTCGGCCGTAACTTCATGAACCACAATTCGAGCGCCATGCTGGCGATCGATCCGCGCCGCAGGAACGATGCCGTCTACCAGAAGACGCTGATGCTCAACGACTACTATCTGTCCGACGGCAAGGGCGGCAAGCCGCTCGGCAACGTCCAGCTTCTGGGCAAGATCGATGGCAACATCCTGAGGGCCAACGTCAAGCTTGCACCCAAATTCGCGCTGGACTTCATGGCCGGCCATGCCATCGACTGGTACCTGATGTGCGAGGACCTGCCCGATCCCGAAAGCCGCATCATGGTCGACGGCAAGGACATCGTCATGCAGTGGCGGCGCTCCAACATGCAGTCGCTCGACGGGCTGACCAAGGTGATGCGCGAGAACTTCCGCGCCTGCGGCTATCCGATCGTCCTGTCGCGGCCTTTCGACAAGCGCACGCCGTCGCACCAGTGCGGCACGGTGAAGATGGGCGACGATCCCGCGACCTCGCCGCTTGACCCGTTCTGCAGGTCGTTCGACCACAAGAACCTGTTCGTCGTCGATGCCGGCTTCCTGCCGAATTCGGCAGCCGTCAACCCGGCGCTGTCGATCGCAGCACAAGCACTGCGCGTCGCCGACCACATTCGCAAGACGGAGCTTATCGCATGAGCCGCCCGGCAGCCATCGTCACCGGCGGCGCGCGCGGCATCGGCCTTGCCTGCGCCGAGGCGCTGGCCGATGCCGGTTTCGAAATCCTTGTCGTTGATCTTGCCGAAAAAGCCGGCGACGGGCTTGCCGCCAACATCGCCGCCCGCGGCGCGAAATTCGCCTACCACCGCAGTGACATCGCCGATTTCGACAGCCATTCAGCGCTGGTCGATGCCGCGACAAGCGCCTTCGGCCGCATCGACTGCCTGGTCAACAATGCCGGCATCGGCTCCATCGTGCGTGGTGACCTGCTGGATCTCAAACCGGAAGATTTCGACCGGATCCTCGCCATCAATCTGCGCGGCACCGTGTTCCTCAGCCAGGCCGTTGCCAGGGCGATGCTTGCTGCGCCGGGCGATCACCCCAGGTCGATCATCACCATCACCTCGGTCAGCGCCGAAATGGCATCGCCGGAACGTGCCGATTATTGCATCTCCAAGGCCGGGCTTTCGATGTGGGTGAAGACTCTCGCGCTCCGGCTCGCCGCCGAAAACATCGCTGTGTTCGAGGTGCGGCCGGGTATCATCCGCACCGACATGACATCAGGCGTGACCGCTAAATATGACAGTCTGATCGACGGCGGGCTGGTGCCGACAAGGCGCTGGGGCGAAGCCGCCGATGTCGGCGCCGCCGTCGCCGCGCTCGCCGGCGGCAGGCTCGGCTTTTCGACCGGCTCGATCATCAATGTCGACGGCGCGCTGTCGGTGCCGAGGCTGTGAACAGGTGACGCCATGACCGACTACATCATCGTTGGCGCCGGCCCGGCCGGCTGCGTCCTGGCCAACCGGCTGAGCGAAGATCCGTCGCATCGGGTGTTGTTGCTCGAAGCCGGCGGCAAGGACTGGCACCCGCTGATCCACATGCCGGCCGGCTTCGCCAAGATGACCAAGGGCATCGCCTCCTGGGGCTGGTCGACCGTACCGCAGAAGCACATGAAGGACCGCACCTTCTGGTACACGCAGGCCAAGGTCATCGGCGGCGGCTCTTCGATCAACGCCCAGATCTACACACGCGGCAATGCCCGCGACTACGACGCCTGGGAGAAGGAAGAGGGGCTCGCCGGCTGGGGCTATCGCGACGTGCTGCCCTATTTCAAGCGGGCCGAGAACAATCAGCGCTACGCCAACGATTTTCACGGCGACCAGGGCCCGCTCGGCGTCTCGAACCCAATTGCGCCGCTGCCGATCTGCGAGGCCTATTTCCGCGCCGGCCAGGAGATGGGCATCCCCTTCAACCCGGACTTCAACGGGGTAGCCCAAGAAGGCGTCGGCTACTATCAGCTAACGCAGAAGGATGCCAGGCGCTCCTCCGCCTCGGTTGCCTATCTCAGGCCGATCCGCGAACGCAAGAACCTGACCGTCAGGACCGATGTACTGGTGACGCGCATCGTCATCGACAAGGGCCGCGCCGTCGGTGTCGAGACCGTCGACAGGCCGGGCGGACAACCGACGACCCTGCGCGCCGAGCGCGAGGTGATCGTCTCGTCAGGCGCCATCGGCTCGCCGAAGCTTTTGATGCAGTCGGGCATCGGCCCGGCCGACCATCTGAAATCGGTCGGCGTGGCGCCGGTGCACGATCTCCCCGGTGTCGGCTCCAACCTCCAGGACCATCTCGACCTGTTCGTCATTGCCGAATGCACCGGCGACCACACCTATGACAACTACGCCAAGCTGCACCGGACGGTATGGGCCGGCCTGCAGTATCTGCTGCTGAAAAAGGGCCCGGTTGCCTCCAGCCTGTTCGAGACCGGCGGCTTCTGGTACGCCGACCCGACCGCCGCCTCGCCCGACATCCAGTTCCACCTCGGGCTCGGTTCCGGCATCGAGGCCGGCGTCGAAAAACTCAGGAATCCGGGCGTGACGCTGAACTCGGCTTTCCTGCGCCCGCGTTCGCGCGGCACGGTGCGGCTGAACAGCGCCGACCCGGCCGACCGCCCGCTGATCGATCCGAATTACTGGTCCGATCCCTACGACCGCGACATGTCGATCAAAGGGCTCAGGCTGGCGCGCGAGATCATGCGGCAGAAGGCGCTTGCGCCCTACGTGCTGCGCGAGGTGCTGCCGGGTCCAACACTCACCAGCGACGACGAGCTGTTCGACTATGCCTGCCGCAGTTCCAAGACCGACCACCACCCTGTCGGCACCTGCCGCATGGGTCATGACGATACGAGCGTGGTAACGCCGGATCTTAGGCTGCGCGGCATCGAAGGCCTGCGCGTCTGCGACGCCTCGGTGATGCCGCGCATCCCCTCCTCCAACACCAATGCGCCTACCATCATGGTCGGCGAAAAAGGTGCTGATCTGATCCTTGGCCGCGAGCCGCTGCCGCCGGCCGTATTCTCAGACAACCGCGCAGCATAGAGAGAATAAAGAGAAAAAATGATCAGGCACTGTGTTTCTTTCAGATTCCGCGACGATGTCGATACCACCGAGCGTGCGGCGATCCATGCCGACCTCGAGGCGCTGTGGCGGGTGATCGACGGCATGGGCAAGGTCGAACTCAGCGCCAACACCAGCCCGGAACCGTTCGCGCGCGGCTTTACGCACGGCTTCACCATCGACTTCCGCGATGCAGCCGCGCGCGATGCCTATCTGGTGCATGAGGCCCACCAACGAGCCGGCGCCCGACTGGTCGCGGCGCTTGAAGGCGGCACCGACGGGCTGATGGTGTTCGATCTCGAGATAAGCATTTAGCTTATCCAAGCCTCAGCGCGACGACGCCGGCAACGATGCTGAGCACGGCAGCACCCCGCCAGGCCGTCATCTTCTCGCCGAGCGCAAACACCGAGATCATCATGGCGAACAGGATCGAGGTTTCGCGCAGCGCCGCGACCGAGGCGATCGGCGCCTTGGTCATCGCCCACATCACGATCCAGTAGGCAGCGCCGCTGAGCACGCCGGTGTACACGCCCGCCTTCCAGTCGCGCGCCAGCACTGGCAGCGCCTGTGGCCCGCGGAAGATCAGGCACAGCACAAGCGCCCAGAGCGCATCGCAAACGAACAGCCACGCGGCATAGCTCGAGGCCGTCGCGGCCAGCCGCGCACCGCTGCCGTCGGACAGCGTGTAGCTCGCGATGAAGATCGAGGTGCCCAGAGCGAAGCCGACCGCACGCAGATTCAGCCGCTCCAGATGCGCGCCGCCGCGAAACGACAGCACCAGCGTGCCGGCCGACAACAGAACGATGCCGAGAACGGCCAGCGGCGCTGGAATTTCGGCGACGACCGCCATGCCGCCAACTGCCGCAAGCAGCGGCGCGGTGCCGCGCGCCAGCGGATAGGTCTGGGCGAAATCGCCGGCCTTGTAGGCGCCGATCAGGAACGTCCTGTAACCCATGTGGAAGATCACCGAGGCGATGATGTAGGGCCACACGTCCGATTTCGGCACCTCGACGAAAGGCAGCGCCACAAGCGCCACTGCGCCCATGCCGAGCGTCATCAGCGTGATCGACAGGAAGCGGTCGAGATGGACCTTGACCAGCGCGTTCCAGATCGCGTGCATGGCCGCGGCAGCAAGCACCGCGAAGAAGACAAACAAGGTCATCGGCGGCTCATGCGCCTCCGATCCCTGTCGCGAACGGTGTTTCCAAGTCGATGTCGACCCGCAGCGGAAAATGGTCGGAGGCGATTTCGCCGATATCGGCGCTGACCGAGCGCACGCGTCCGGCAAACATGCCGCCGACGAAGCAATGGTCGAGCCGTCGCTCCGTCAGCCTGCCGTCGATTGTCTTCACATGGGTGTGGAAATCCGACGTCGGTTCGCTGGCGACGGCGGCGGCATCGACAAAACCGTCGAGATAGGCAGCGCCCCGATGATAGGGCGTGCTGCCGACGATGCGCCGGTATTCGGCGCTGCCCGGCTCCATGTTGAAATCGCCCATCCAGATCGCCGCCGGCGGGTTTTCCGGCTCCGGCTCGCCATTGCTCCAGTTGCGCACGGGCTCATCGTCGGCGCCGCTCCATGGGCCACCGTCGATTGGTGCCCGGCGATGTTCGGCCAAGAGATAGTCGATCTGCTCCAGCCGCTCCTCGGCCGCGATATGCGCGAGATGCAACGACAGCACCCGCACCGGACCGGCAGGCGTGCGGAACATGCATTCGAGCGCCGCGTTGCGGGTGTTGAGCGGACGCATCGTGCGGCGCAGCGGCAGCGTGTGCAGGCGTGACCAGATGATCGGCAACTTCGACAGCACCATGGTGCCGAATTGCCGCCGCCGGTTGACGATGCGGCCGTCACGCCGCTCGCTGGCGTCCATGTCGAAGGCTGGGCCGTAGACGCAATAGTACTCGGGCAGCAGCCGCGAAAGGACGTCCGGCTGGTCGTCCTCGTTGCTGCGCAGCCAGTACCGTTCCACTTCCTGCAACGCGATGATGTCGGCGCCGGCGACGACCTTGGCGCAGCGCGCGAGATCGTAGCGGCCGTCGCCGCCGAACCCGTACTGGATGTTGTAGCTGACCAGCTTCATTGCTTATCCGGCTCAATTTCCTGATGGCAGTAGCGGTTCGGCGGATTGGTTGCAATGTGCCGGGCGGATGACGGGGTAGACCAGCGCTAATGCATGTCGCTCAAAAAGCATGCCCTCGGGCGTGAACCGAGGGTGCGCAGCGGTTTTGGGATAACGCATGCCTAAGAACAAGAAACTTGAAGCGCGTCGCATGAATCCCCTCCAACACGACGCGCTTCAAGTCGTCAGCGGCTCGAACCGCCCGTGCGGAGACGCGGCCAGTTCCGACCAGTCGATTTCTTCCTCCAGGCGATGATACGCTTCGTCGCCGATCATCCCGTCGATGCGCAGCCGTTCCAGCGCATCGCGCTGGCTCTTGATGGCATACAACCGCAACCTGTCATACTCGGTAGCCGCCTGGGCGTCCTCCGGGTTTTCGGCGATCATGCGCTGCGCGGTAAATTGCTCGCGCACCGCGGCCGCGGCATTCGATGTCTTGCCGCTCAACACGTCCATCGCGGCCTGCATGATGGCGATGCGGCCCTTCGCAACCTCGAGGTCGACTGTCTGATCAGGGTCGAGCCGAAGCAGGCGCAGCATCAGCTTCAGGCTCATGCCTTGCAGCACCAATGTGCCGAGGACGACCGAGAAGGCAGCGAGCACGATCGGATCGCGGCCCGGAAAGTCGGCCGGCAAGGCGAACGCTGCCGCAAGGGTGACCAGGCCACGCATGCCGCACCAGCCGATCAGCACGCCGCCGCGAAACGACGGGGCTTCGGCCTGCCGGTCCGCGTCACCGAAGCTGGCAAGCCACCTGATGATCGCGCCGCATCCCAACACCCAGACAAGGCGCGAAACGATGACGACAGCCAGCACGGCTGCCGCGAAGACGAAGGCTTCGCCCTGCCCCTGCTCGGCCAGCCGGTTGACGATCGATCGTGCCTGAAGGCCCATCAGGACGAAGGCCAGCACGTTGAGCACGAAGACCGCCGTTTCCCAGACCGAGTAGGAGCTGACGCGATTTCTGGCCGGCATGCGGCGCGGCGCGGTGCGCGCGATGGTCATGGCATACACGACGATGGTTATGATGGCGGAGAGCCCGATCCTGTCGGCCAGGATCCAGACGCCGAATGTCCCCACGAATTGCACCACCGTGCCACTTGCCGGATCTCTGATGCGAGCGAGCGTGACGAGAAACAGCCGGCCGAGCGCGTAGCCGGCCGCAAGGCTGCCGACCGTCGACAGCAGGATCGTTGGAACGGCGCTGCTCAGCAGGACGGAGCCGATGGCTGCCGAAACCGCCATCCGGTAGATCAGGAGAGCGGTGGCGTCGTTGAGCAGGCTTTCGCCCTGCAGGATGGCGGTGATGCGGTGCGGGACCTTGAACTGTCCAAGCACGGCCGACGCCGCGACGGCGTCGGGCGGCGCGACAATGGCGCCAAGGGCGATAGCCGCGGCGAGAGGCAGGCCTGCCATTATCCAGCCGAACAGCGCCACGGCCGCGGTGGTGAAAACGACGGCGCCAAGCGCCAGCAAGAAGAGCGGCAGCCGGTAGCGATTGAGATCGCGCAGCGATGTGTCGTAAGGCGCGTCGAGAAGCACCGGCGCGACGAACAGGGCAAGCGCCAGTTCCGGGTCGATCTCGATGGTCGGTGCGAAGGGCAGGAAGGCGATGCCGGCCCCCGCCAGCGCCAGCAAGGAAGGATAGGGAACCTCGAGACGCCGCGACAGCGCCGTCAGCGCGACGGCTATCAGCAGGAGAACGAGGGTCAGCTCGAAAAGCGCCATGCCTTATCGTAGCCGCGGAATAAGACGATTGGCACTGCAAAAAGCGGACGGTTTCATACCGCCACGATCTGTTCCACGGGATTTGTGAAGCATAGGCCCGAAATGGCGTCAGGGTCTCTGCCCTAATGCAGCACCAGCATGTCGCCCGACGAGAAGGAAATCTCGGCCTTTTCGCCGACGGCGGGCGGCGGGGTGGCCGGGCTGTTGAACGTGTCGAGCGACACCGTGCTGCCGCCGATGCCGACCCGGACCCGGATGACCGAGCCGAGGAAATGCACCTCGGCGATCTCGCCCGAAAGGCTCGAATCGCGGCCGGGATGGCGGCCGAGCGAAATCGCCTCGGGCCGCAGCGCCAGCGACAGCGTGTCGCCGGACTTGGAGCCGTTGAGCTTTCCCTTCAGCGAGACCTCCTGCGCGTTGACCCGCACCTTGCCAGATGCCGCGTCGGTGACGGTGCCTTCGAGCACGTTCAGCGTGCCGACGAAATTGGCGACGAACTTGGTCGCAGGCCGGTTGTAGATCTCGAACGGCGTGCCGACCTGCTCGGCCTTGCCGCCATACATGACGGCGATGCGGTCGGAGATCGACAGCGCCTCTTCCTGGTCGTGGGTGACGAAGATGGTGGTGATGCCGAGCTTCTTCTGGATCGAGCGGATTTCCTCGCGCAGCGACACGCGCACCTTGGCATCGAGCGCCGACAGCGGCTCGTCGAGCAGCAGGAGCTTCGGCTTCGGCGCAATTGCCCGCGCCAGCGCGATACGCTGCTGCTGGCCGCCGGAGAGCTGATAGGGATAGCGGTCGCCCATCTGCGGCAGCTTGATGAGGTCGAGCATCTCGGCCACGCGCCTGTCGGCATCGGCCTTGGGCATGCCCGCGACCTTAAGCCCGAAGCCGATGTTCTGCGCCACGGTCAGGTTCGGAAACAGCGCATAGGCCTGGAACACCATGCCGACGTTGCGCTGGTTGGGCTTGAGCCGGGTGATGTCCTTGCCGGCCACCACGATCTTGCCGGCACTCGGCTCCTCGAAGCCGGCGACCATGCGCAGCACCGTCGTCTTGCCGCAGCCCGATGGCCCGAGGAAGGAGACGAACTCGCCGGGCTCGACATCGAGATTGAAATCCTGGACCACGGTGGTGGCGCCGAAGGATTTTCGCACCTGCTGGATTGAGAGGAATGGCTCGGCCATGGCTTTTCTTTCGGTCAGTGCTTTTCGATCAATTTGGGCGGTTCGCCGATCTCGGCGCAAAACGCGACAGGATCTGGATCAGCGACATGCAGCCCCAGGTGATGGCAAAGGCGATGATGGCAAGCGCCGCCGGCTCGTAGGCACGATTGGCGCCGATGTTCTGCAGATACGGGCCGAAGGCCGGCCGATTGAGCAGGCTGGCCATGGTGAATTCGCCGATGACGATGGCGAAGGTGAGGAAGGCGCCCGACAGAACCGCGATCAGCACGTTTGGCAGGATGACGCGGGTGATGATCGTGCCCCATCCGGCGCCGAGGATCTGCGCCGCCTCCGTCAGCGTGCGCACGTCGATGGTGCGAAGCCCGGTGTCGACGGCACGATACATATAGGGCAGCGCGAGCGTCGCATAGCCGATGACCAGCAAGGCGTCGGTGCCCCTACCGCTCGCCAGGAACGGCAGCGGCGAGCTCGATCCGTACATTCTGATGTAGCCGAAGACGATGACGATGGCCGGGATGACCAGCGGCAGCAGCGTGATGAACTCGACGACCGGCCTCAGTTGCGGCAGCCGCAGCCGGATCCAGTACGCGGTGGGCACGACGATCAGCACGCCGAGGATGATGGTGAAGACGGCGGCGAGCACGGAGTAGCCGAAGGTCGCCTGGAAGCGGGGGTCGCCGAGCACGACCTTGTAAGCATCGAGGGAATAGACGCCGCGCCGCATGCGCATCGAGAATTCGACGGTCGCGATGAGCGGAATGAAGAAATAGGCCGCGCCCAGCGCGAAGACGACCCAGGCCCAGAAACGTCCGCTCTTCATTTGAGCCACCTTTCGCTGCGCGTCCGGAACCAGATGTAGAAGACGTTGGCGAGGCCGGTGATGACGATCATGCCGAAGGCAATGGCATAGCCGAGATGCGGGTTGTGCAGCACGTCGCCGCGGATCTGCGCGTAGAGCACGATGGGAATGATGTTGAGCGACGAGCCGGTCAGCGCATAGGCGGTGGCGATGGCGCCGAACGCATTGGCGAACAAAAGGATGACGGTGCCGAGAAAGCTCGGCCAGATCACCGGGATGACGACCATGCGCCAGTATTGCGCAGTGGTGGCGCCAAGCGTGGCGGCGGCTTCGCCCCATTCCTTCTTCAGCCCGTCGATCGCCGGCGTGATGATGACCACCATCAGCGGGATCTGGAAATAGACGTAGGTGAGCGTCAGGCCCCAGAAGGACAGGATGTTGAAGCCGTGGGCATAGATGTTGAGGCCGAACACGGTGTTCAGGATCACCGTGACGAGGCCGAGCCGGCCGAGCGTGGCAAGGAAGGCGAAGGCCAGCGGCACGCCGGCGAAATTGGAAGCCACGCCGGAAAAGGTCAATGTCGCCGAGCGTATCCAGTTCGGCAGGCCGCCGCGCACGATGGCAATGGCAATGGCCAGGCCGGCAAATGCGCCGATGAGCGACGAGGCAAGGCTGATCTTGATCGATATCCAGTAGGCGGCAAGGATAGTGGGCAGCCTGCAGTTTCCGTCGGCCCAGGAGATCCAGGAATCATATTGGCACTGGACATAGTTCGACAAATTGGGCGGGTCGAAGATACCGACAATGTTGTCGAAGGTGAACGCGCCGGCAGCGTTCTGGAAGGCGCCCAGCACCAGATAGAGGGTCGGCAGGATCAGGAACATGACGGCGAAGATGAAGAATGGCGCCACGCCCAGCCACTGCGTCGGCAGCCGAAACGCGCGCGCCTCGCTGGGCGGCGCCGTCTTCCCGGCAATTGCGTGATCGGAAAGCGAGAGATCGGTCATGCGCCGGCTACCGTTCGAGGGAGACCGGGCGGCTGTGAGGCCGCCCGGTGGCTTTCAATCTTACTGAACGTTGGCGCCGACGACTGCGTCCCAGTTCTTGGTAATGGCTTCCTTGGCCTTGCCCTGCTCATCGAGCGTCGGGAACACCGCGGCCTCATAGGATGCGGCCGGCGGCAGCTTGGCCAGCACGTCCTCCGGGATCTTGCCGTTCTTGGCGAGATCGTTGAAGCGGATCGGATGGCAATAGCCCTTCAGCCAGCCGATCTGGCCTTCGTCGGAATAGAGATATTCCAGCCAGAGCTTGGCGGCATTCGGATGCGGCGCATAGGCGCTGATCGCCTGCACGTACACGCCGGCGACGACACCGGTCTTCGGCACGACGACATCGACCGGCGGGTTGCCGTTCAGCGTGTCGCGGCCGGCAAGCGCATTGTAGTCCCAGTTGATCAGGATTGGCGTCTGACCCTGTGCAAGTGTCGCCGGCTTGCCGATGACCGGCACGAAATTGCCGGCGGCATTGAGCTTCTTGAAGAAGTCGAGGCCGGCAGTACCAGCGGCTTCGCCGGCCGCCGCACCGCTCGAAAGGCCGGCCGCGTAAACAGCCTGGATGGCCTGGTTCGAGGCGCGTGGATCGCCGGCGAGAGCGACGGCATTGGCATATTCCGGCTTGAGAAGATCGGCCCAATCGGCCGGCACTTCCTTGACCAGATCCTTGTTCACCATCATCGCCAGCACGCCGTAATAGTCGCCGGTCCAGTAGCCCTCGGCATCCTTGGCGCTGTCGGGGATCGAATCCCAGGTCGACACCTTGTAGGGCATCAGCAGGCCATCGGCCTTGGCGGTGGGGCCGAAGGACAGGCCGACGTCGATGACATCAGGCGCCTGCGGGCCCTTATTGTCCTTGTTGGCCTTGATCGCCTCGATCTCGTCGCCGGAACCGGCATCGGGGTTGAGCTCGTTGATGGTGATTTCCGGATACTTCGCCTTGAAGCCGTCGATGACAGCGCCATAGCCGCACCAGTCATGCGGCAGCGCGATGGTGGTGAGCTGGCCTTCCGCCTTGGCGGCGGCGACCAGTTCATCCATGGACTGGGCCGACGAGATGGCAGAGGTCGCCATCAGGGCGACGGCCGAAAGGGAAAGCACTTTTCCCGTGAATTTGAACATGTGTTCTCTCCGTTGAACTGACGCCGTTGGACGCCTGCGATGCGGTACCGTTTTCGTGTGACAGTCAGATGAAAACTTTGTGAAACCGGCGCCCGCAGTGCGAAAAAGTAAACTCTTTTTAACCGGCTGTAGCAATCGCTCCGCGATTCTTTTTCCGGCTAATGAATTTCTGTCTTGCCTGCCATCCTTTCCCCCTTTCTTTGCCCTCATTTCCCAGATCAATTTCCGGTGCGAAAACCGTCTCAGACGGTGCCGGCGATGACGTTTTCGAGCAGCGTCAGCGCCGCCTTCTTGGTCAGCTTGACCGGATTGCCGCCGGCGGTCGGATCGACCACCGCCATGTCGGCGATCAGGCTCTTGCGTTTCTTGTCCATGTCGAGCCCCTTGATCAGGCCCGGCAGCGCATGCGGCACCTTCAACTCCTTGCGCAGCTTGATGACCGCCCTGGCGAAACCGTCAAAGCCGCCCTTGATGCCGCAATAGGCGGCGAGCCGGGCTATGCGCTCCTCGATGGCGTCGCGGTTGAAGGCCAGCACATAAGGCATGAAAACGGCGTTGGTCATGCCGTGATGGGTGTCGTAGAGCGCGCCGATCGGATGCGACAGCGAGTGGATGGCGCCCAGCCCCTTCTGGAAGGCGGCCGCCCCCATCGCGGCAGCGCTCATCATGTGGGCGCGGGCGACGAGATCCTTGCCGTTGGCATAGGCTTTCGGCAGGTTTTCGAAGACGAGCCGCACGCCTTCGACAGCGATGCCGTCGGCCATCGGATGATAGCCAGGCGCGCAATAGGCCTCGAGACAATGGGCGAGCGCGTCCATGCCGGTGCCGGCCGTGATGAAGCCCGGCATGCCGACCGACAATTCCGGATCGGCGATGACGATCGCCGGCAAAAGTTTCGGGTGGAAGATGACCTTCTTGGTATGGGTCTCCTCATTGGTGATGACGCCGGCGCGGCCGACCTCGGAGCCGGTGCCAGCCGTGGTCGGCACGGCGATGATCGGTGCGATCGCATCGGAGTTGGCGCGCGTCCACCAGTCGCCGACATCCTCGAAATCCCAGACCGGCCGCGTCTGGCCTGCCTGGAAGGCGATCAGTTTGCCGAGATCGAGCGCCGAGCCGCCGCCGAAGGCGATGACGCCGTCATGCTTTCCCTTCTTGAACACCGCGATGCCGGCGGTCAGGTTGGAGTCCACCGGGTTCGGCTTCACCTCGGAGAACACCCCATAGGGTACCTTCGCGTCGTCGAGGATCTTCAGCGTCGAGGCGACCACTGGCAGCTTCGCCAGCCCTGGATCGGTGACGAACAGCGGCCGCTTGATGCCGGTGGCATCAAGCACATCAGGCAATTCCTTGATGCGCCCCGCGCCGAAGCGCACGGTCGTCGGGTAGTTCCATTTGGAAATGAGTTTTGACATTTTGTTCTTTCGGAAAATCAGGTCGTTTCACGCAGATGATATGATTTCGGCCTCGTCAGATTGTCGTAGCCGATGGCCGACAGGGCGGCGCCCTTGCCGGTGTCCTTGACACCGGTCCAGACCAGCGCCGGATCGAGATAGTCGCAGCGGTTCATGAACACGGTGCCGGTCTCGACCCGGTCGCCGATCGCCACCGCATGCTCGATGTCTCCAGTCCAGATCGAGGCCGTCAGCCCGTAGGGGCTGTTGTTCATCAGGGCGATCGCCTCCTCGTCGTTGCGCACCTTCATGATGCCGACGATCGGCCCAAAACTCTCCTCGCGCATGACGCTCATCTGGTGGTCGACCCCGGTCAGCACTTCCGGCGCCAGATAGGGCGAACCTTGCTCGTCGTTGGCCACCTTCATGTTGACGTGCGCCTTGGCGCCCTTGCGCAGCGCCTCGGCCTTCTGCTCGCGGATCAGGTCGGCAAAGCGCGCCTGCGCCATCGGCCCCATCGTCGTCGCCTGGTCGAGCGGATTGCCGACGACATAGTTTTTGGTCTCGGCGATGAAGCCTTCGACGAATTCGTCATAGACCTTTTCGTGCACATAGACGCGCTCGATGCCGCAGCAGCACTGGCCGGAATTGTAGAAGGCGCCGTCGACCAGATTGGCGACGGCATGATCCATCTTGGCATCGGCCAGGACATAGGCGGGGTCCTTGCCGCCGAGTTCGAGGCCGAGCGTCATGAAGGTGCCTGCCGCGGCCTTCTCGATGGCGCGGCCGCCGGCAACCGAGCCGGTGAAGTTGACATGATCGATCTTGCCCGAGCCGAGCAGCTTCTCGGTCTGGGCGTGGTTCATGACGATGTTCTGGAACAGGCCCTTCGGCAGGCCGGCCTTGTCGAAAGCCTGTTGAAAGCGTTCGCCAACCAGCAGCGTCTGCGCCGCATGCTTGAGGATGACGGCGCTGCCGGCCATCAGCGCCGGCACGATGGTGTTGACGGCGGTGAGATAGGGATAGTTCCACGGCGCGATCACCATGACCACGCCGAGCGGCACCTTCTTCACATAGCGGCGAAACCCGTCCTTGGGATTGGACGCCATCACCGGCTTGAGGGCCGCCTCCGCGATCTCGACCATGTAGTTGGTACGTTCCTTGACGCCGCCGAACTCGCCGCCATAACGCACCGGGCGGCCCATCTGCCAGGCGATCTCCGGCACGATTTCGTCGCTCATGGCGACCAGCGCTTCCAGCATGGCCAGCATGTACTTGCCGCGCTCGACGACCGGCGTCTCAGCCCATTTCTCCTGCGCCGCCTTGGCGCGCTCGACCGCGGCGTTGATCGCCTGGTCCGTGGCTACAGACCGCTCAGCATAGATCGAACCGTCGACGGGGGATTTTATTTTCACGGTTTCCAAGTGGCGTCTCCAGTTGTTTGTTTTTAGCAGGCGATTGCCCGAACGTGGCCCTGGGCGGCATAGGCCAGAATGGCTCGGTCGCGCGTTATGATCGTCAGATCGCGCTCTCGTGCAGTTGCGATGAGAATTCGATCCATCGGATCATTATGCACTGCACCAGGCAGATAGGATGCAGCGACAAGTATCCGCGGAGTGACGCCTTCCACGTCGATGGCAGCCGCCTCGACGAACTCGTTGAACCAGCGCTCCGGGGTCTTTGTCGATGGCAGCCTGCCCTTCGAAACCAGCATACCCATTTCCCATGCAGTCATGACCGACACATTCAGCGTGCCGGACTTCGGAACCTTACCTATGGCCGCGACGGCCGCATCGGCGATCGGCTCGTCTTGCGATATCCAGATGACCGCGCAGGTGTCCAAAAGAAGATTTTCAGTCCTCATAGACTTTGCCCCAATCCGGGTCGGCAGGCTCGGTCAGATCGACATCAGGAATGATCGTAAGCGTGCCTTTCATGCAGCCGAAGATCGGATGACGTGACGCTACTCCACCGATTTCAGACTGAGCCGATTCACCAAAGCCGCCCACCTCACCTGAAATTACCCGGACACGTCGAAACACCAGATTGCCGCCGGCAATGTTGACGGACTCGGTTTGGAACCCGGCGGCCAACCATTCCTTCGTCATGGGATTGTTGCTGGGATTGTTGCTCCACCAGGCCGGGTACTGTTTCGAGGCAGGCAGCTTCTCACCGATCAGCCTCTCGATGTCATTGAACGACATCGGAATCCGCTCCTTATCCTGAGACAACAGATACGAACGCAACGGCGAATACTTTCCCATTTTCGCACCTCCTGAGCCGAAACCGATCAAGAGTACAGCTTTAATTGGATGAAATCAATGCAAACTACAGCTTTAATAGCGCTCGAACCCCCTGTGCAGTTCCCAGTCTGTAATCCGGCGGTCGTATTCGAACTGCTCCCAGTGTGCGGTGTGAACATAATGTTCGAGCACGTCCTCGCCGAACGCCTGCTTCAGCATCTTTGACTTCGCCAGCGTCTCTGTCGCGTCGCGCAGCGTCTTCGGGATTTCCGGCAGGCGCGACGCCTGATAGGCGTCACCGACGAAGGGCTTTTGCAGTTCGAGCTTTTCATCGATGCCGGCAAGGCCAGCCGCGGTCAGCGCCGCGAATGCGAGGTAGGGGTTGAGGTCGGCGCCGCCGATGCGGCACTCCATGCGGATGCCCTTGGTGCCCTCGCCGCACAGGCGGAAGCCGGCGGTGCGGTTGTCCTCGCTCCACATGATCTTGGTCGGCGCGAATGTGCCGGCCTGGAAGCGCTTGTAGGAGTTGATGTAGGGCGCCAGGAACCAGGTGAATTCCTTGGCGTATTTGAGCTGGCCGGCCGCCCATTGCTGGCCGAGCGTCGACAGCGTCCAGTCAGCCTTTTTGTCGTAGAACAGCGGCGTCTTGCCGTCGGCGCTCCACAACGAATTGTGGATGTGGCTGGAATTTCCGGCGAGCCCGTAATTGTACTTGGCCATGAACGAGATCGCCTTGCCTTCGGACTCGGCGATTTCCTTGGCACCGTTCTTCAGGATGACGTGGCGGTCGGCCATGTCGAGCGCCTCGGCATAGCGCACATTGATTTCTTCCTGGCCTGGACCCCACTCGCCCTTGGAATTCTCGATCGGAATGCCGGCCGCCTCCATCTCGTTGCGCAGCCGGCGCATGACGCCTTCTTCCTTGGTAGTGATGCCGATCTGATAATCGCCGATATAGGGCGAAGCAGTATCGAGGCCCTGCCAGTGCTTCTTGCGGGCGGAATCATAGGTCTCGTTGAACAGGTAGAATTCGAGCTCGGAGGCGAAATAGCCGATATAGCCACGTTCGCTCAGCCGCTTGACCTGCTTCTTCAGCATGGCGCGCGGCGAATGCGGCAGGTCGTCATGGGTGTGGTGGTCGAGCACGTCGCAGATCACCAGCGCCGTCTTTTCCAGCCATGGAATGCGCCGCAGCGTCGACATATCGGGCTTCATGACGAAGTCGCCGTAGCCCTTCGACCAACTCGCCGCCTTGTAGCCGGGCACCGGTTCCATATCGATGTCGGCGGCCAGCAGATAGTTGCAGCCATGCGTCTCGTCATGTGCGGAATCGACGAAATACTGCGCCAGGAACCGCTTTCCCGCGAGCCGGCCCTGCATGTCGACGATGCAGGCCAGCACCGTGTCGACCTCGCCGCTGGAGACCGCCTTCTTCAACTGATCGAACGAGAAATTTCCGGCCATTGACTGCTCCGCACGTGGTTCCGCATCCTAGCCTGCACACCGCGCCGGCTTCCAAATGAACGTCGACTCGGGCGCCCGTCCGCCGGGCACCCGCGCGATCAAGGCCGTCTCAGCCCTGGGTATAGACGCCGCCCGCCTTCTTCAGCATGGCGTTGTACTCCTTGAAGATGCCGACCACTTTGGCGCGCGTTTCGCTCTCCGCTGCGATCTCGTCCCAGAACTTCAGCGCCGCGTCTTCGACTTGCGCCCACTCCGCGGCCGGGATGGTGGTCAGCTTCAGCTTGTCGCCATTGGCTCGCAGGCTTGCCTCACCGCCCCAATACCATTGGTTGCGGTAGGTATGGCCGGCATCGACGCAGGCGAGCCAGAGCTTCTGCAGGTGCTCGGGGATATCGGCCCAGCTTTTCTCGTTGACGAACCAGGAGCCGATCCAGGCGCCGGAAATGTTGTTGGTCGTGAAGTGGTCGGTCACATCGGCCCAGCCAACGGTGTAGTCCTCGGTAATGCCCGACCACGACATGCCGTCGAGCTCGCCGGTCTGGACGGCGACCTGCACGTCCTCGTAGGGCAGCACGACGGGGATCACGCCAAACTGCGCGAGGAACTTGCCCGCCGTCGGGAAGGTGTAGAGGCGCAGGCCCTGTAGGTCCGCGAGGCTGGTGATCGGCTTTTTGGTGTTGAAGTGGCAGGGGTCCTGCCCGGCCGCGGAAAGCCACACCACGCCGCCGGCCTTGGCATAGGCGTCGCGCCAGATCTCGGCGAGGCCATGTTGGTTGAACAGCGCCGGAACGTCGAGGATGTGCTTGGTTGCGAACGGGAAATAACCACCGAACACCGAGATGTCGACCGGCGCCGCCATCGAGTCGTCGTCGGAATGCACCGCATTGATCGTGCCGGCCTGCATCGCCCGGAACAGTTCGCCGGTCGGCACGAGCTGGTCTGCGTAGTAGAGCTCGATTTCCATCTCGCCCTTCGCCGCCGCGTTGAAGGCGTCGACCGCCGGCTTGGTCACGTGCGGTCCGAGTGCCGCGCCGGCATAGGTCTGAAGCCGCCATTTGATGGGCGTCGACTGGGCCATGACATAGGGCGTCGCAAGCGTCGAGGCGCCGGCGGCGCCCGCGGTCACGAGACCGGCCTTCTTGAGGAAATTGCGTCTGCTCTGCACTTTGTCCATTGTCTTTCCCTCTGGTTGAACTTTTTGGACCTACTTCGAATAGTAGTAGTTGGGCAGCCACGTCGCGATCTCGGGGAAAACTCCGATGATCAGCAGCGTCAGCAGCATGATCCCGACGAACGGAACTATGGAACGATAGATGTCGGGAAGCGTCACTTCCGGTGGCGCCATGGCGCGCATCAGGAAGAGATTGTAGCCGAAGGGCGGCGTTAGATAAGCGATCTGGCAGGTGATCGTGTAGAGCACGCCGTACCACACCAGATCGAAACCGAGCGCGGCGGCGAGCGGAATGAACAGCGGTGCGACGATGACCAGCATGGCCGTGTCGTCAAGAAAAACTCCAAGGGCGAGGAAGGTGAGTTGCATCAGCACCAGCACCTGCCAGGGCTCGAGGCCGAGATCGCCGAGGAACAGGCGCTCGACCGATTTCACCGCGCCGAGCCCGTCGAAGACCGCGCCGAAACAAAGTGCGGCGGTGATGATCCAGAAGAACATGCAGCTGATAGCAAGCGTCTTGCGCGTCGTTTGATGCAGTATCGCCCATGTCAGCCGCCCACGCATCAGCGCGGCGAGGATCGACGTGACCGCGCCCACGGCCGAGCTCTCGACCAGGCTCGTTACGCCGGTGAGGAACAGCCCGGTCATCGACAGGAAGATGGCCAGCGGAACAAGCCCCGCCCGCAACAGGATGAATTTTTCCGTCAAGCTGTAGCGGACACGCTCTTCCTTCGACAGCGGCGGCCCAAGCTCCGGCTGCAGCCAGCAGCGGATCACGATGTAGAGAATGAACAGCGCGGCCATGAGCAGGCCCGGAAATACGCCGGCCATCCACAGATTGCCGACCGGCTGACGCGCGATCATGCCGTAGAGCACGAGCACGACGCTCGGCGGGACGAGGATACCAAGCGTCGAGCCCGCCTGGATCACGCCGGTGACCATGGTCTTGTCATAGCCGCGCCGCAAGAGCTCGGGAAGGGCTATGGTTGCGCCCACCGCCATCCCGGCGACGCTCAGCCCGTTGATCGCCGAGATGATCACCATCATGAAGATGGTGCCGACGGCGAGGCCGCCGCGAAGCGGGCCCATCCAGACGTGGAACATCTTGTAGAGGTCGTCGGCGATATGCGACTCGGCCAGCATATAGCCCATGAAAACGAAAAGCGGCAGCGTGAGCAGCGGATACCACTTCATCACCTTCATGATGGAGGTGAACGACATCTCGACACCGCCGTCGCCCCACAGCAGCAGCGCAGCCAGGGCGCCGACGAACCCGATCACCGCGAAGACGCGCTGCCCGGTGAGGAGCAGCAGCATCATGCCGGAAAACATCAGTAGGGCGATGACCTCGTAACTCAACTCATCGGCTCCCCGCGATAACGCGCCCAGTCCTTGAACCAGATGGCGATCGCCTGGAGCAGCGTCAGGAACAGTCCGATATTGATGACGACCTTGATCGGCGCCATGTAAGGCGCCCAGGCGGAAAACCCTTTCTCGCTGTATTGGAACGCGTAGATCATCGAAGCTATGCCGCCGATCTGCAGCGCAACGAGAAAGAAGATGAGCGCGAGGCCGGTGACCAGGTCGGTCCCGGCCCTGCGCCGCATCGTCCATCCCGCATAGAGCAGGTCCATGCGCACGTGGTCGTCCTCGCGAAGAGAAAACGCGCCGCCGAGCATGAAATAGGCGACCATGACGAACTGGGCCAATTCTATCGTCCAGATCGACGGCACGAAGAAGACCTTCATTAGCGACGCATAGGTGAGGATGCCGATCATCGCGAAGACGAGGTACATGGCGAACAGGCCCATATACCAGCTGGCTCTGTCGACGACGCGCACGTAGGTTTTTACAAATTCAGGCATCGGCGGCCCGGCACGCGGTTTTCCGCCGTCTTCAAGCGGTTGCATTCGAGACCTCGCTGTGCAACACCGAACTGGCCAGGATCGTCGACAGCCGCGCCGCCCATTTCCGCTGCCCGGCTTCGTCGGATACTTCGTCGTTGCGGATTTCAATCATCGCGCAGGGTAGCTCCCGCGAGCGCGCATGGCGTTCCAGCGTGAAATAGACGCGGTCGGCCGGCGAATAGGGCTCGTTGATGCCGACATTGACGCCGGCGAGCCGCTGCAGCGCGGCAATCAGCAGCGACGCCAACCGGCGATCCTCGTCATGGATGATGCCGACGTGCCAGGGCCGGCTCTTGCCTTTGTAGACCGGGGTGAAGGAATGGACGGATACCAGCCGAGTCTCCAGTCCGCGCGCCAGCCTGTTGTCGATGATGCGTTCGACCGCGTCATGGAAGGGCTGCCACGACAAGGCGATGCGCGCGGCGCGCTGCTTTTCCGTCAGCCCGGCATTGCCCGGAACGGCAGTGGTTTCGCTGATCGCCGATATCAGGTCGGGCGCGTCGAGCGGGCGGTTGCAGTCGATGACAAGGCGCGAAATGCGGGTCTCTACCAGCGTCGCGTCAAGCGCCTCGGCAATGTGGCGGGCGACCGGCAGCGCGCCGGGATCCCAGGCGATGTGGCGGGAAAGCTCTTCGGCGGCAAGGCCGAGCGTTCCGAATTCCGGCGGCAGGAAGTTGGAGGCGTGGTCGCAGGTCAGCACGAATGGGCTTGATCCGCCCGGGTTCGTCACCCTCACGGCTTCAGGCGATGCAGGGCTGGCGCGCCGTGCTGTCTCCATTGTTTGCAGTCCCCGGCGAGCGCTGTATCGTATGTTACGTATTTTGCATCATTGCGTCCCTGTGGATGATTTCATACAGTTTGACCGGCTTTGTCAAACGCGAATTCGGATCAAACGCGATTTCGGGTCAAATGCGATTTCGGCAAACAGCCAGGGTGGGAGAAGATGATATCCAGCATTGCCGAACTGATCTCGGACCGCATCGGCACGATGCCGGCAGGCGAGCGGCGCGCCGCACAGACGCTGATCGCCAACTACCCGCTGATCGGCCTGAAGACGGTCGCCGAATTCTCAACTGCCTCCGGCGTAAGCTCGCCGACCATCCTGCGCTTCGTCGCCAGGCTCGGGTTCCAGCACTATCCGGAATTCCAGTCGGCGCTGCAGGACGAACTGGCGGCGCAGTTGCAGTCGCCGGCGTCACGGACACTAAATCCGCCGTCGCCGAACGGCGGCGCGGTTTCGCCCCTGCTGGAGGCGACGCTCGACAATTTGCGCGAGACGTTCAAGCACCTGTCCGACAAGCAGCTTGCCGACATCGCCGCAAGGCTTGCCGACCGGCGCGGCAAGACATTCCTGATCGGCGGCCGCTTCACCGATCCGCTTGCCTGCTACATGGCCGCCCACCTCGCCATCGTCCAGCCCAACGTCTTCCATCTCACCGGGCAGGAGAGCGTCTGGCGCGACCGGCTGATCGACATGGGCAAGCGCGACGTGCTGGTGATCTTCGACATCAGGCGCTACCAGGACAGCCTGGTTCGCTTTGCCGAAACGGCGCACCAGCGCGGCGTGCAGATCGTGCTGTTCACCGACCAGTGGCTGTCGCCGATCGCCCGCTTTGCCCGCCATGTCATCGCCGGGCGCACCGCCGTGCCCTCGGCCTGGGACTCCTCGGCGGCGCTTTTCGTCGTTGCCGAAACCCTGATCGGCGCCGTCACCCGGCAGCTCGAGGCTGACAGCGCCAAACGCATCCGCGAGTTGGAAAGCTTGCGGTAGGCTCGACGCGGCTTGAACTGGGACCTGCGGCTGGGTCGTTCGGCACGCTTGCGTGGCCAAACGGCTGGAACCATTCTGCCCGGCTGGCAATTTGGAAGGCAGACACACTGCCTGAACTCGCGATCAATCGATTGCTTTCTGACGGCAGTTATGCTATTGATTTAGATACGGTGCTGATTTGCGCCGATGACCCGCCGCTAGGCGGGTTTTTCGTTTCAGCAGTGGACAAAGCGGCATGATTCTGCTATCAGCCGCCGCAATTCGTGGTGTAGCCCACTGCGGAGGCTGGTGGCTATGGCCGCTTGCCTGTTGATATCAAACCCGAAAGACAGGATTGCCCGTGCAGGTACTCGTCCGCGACAACAATGTTGACCAGGCGCTTCGCGCGCTCAAGAAAAAGATGCAGCGCGAAGGCATCTTCCGCGAAATGAAGATGCGTGGGCATTACGAGAAGCCTTCCGAGAAGCGCGCGCGTGAGAAGGCGGAAGCCGTTCGCCGCGCCCGCAAGCTGGCCCGCAAGCGCGCCCAGCGCGAAGGCCTGTTGCCGATGACGCCGCGCCCAGTGGCGGCCGGTGCTGCTGGTGCTCCGCGTCCGCCGCGGTTCTGACGCCAATTTTTCGTCCTTTTCGAAGGATATCCAGGGTGGCGCGATGCGTAATCGCCGCCACCTTTTTGTTTTGAATTCGACCTGGTTCGGGGGGCCGGTTCGAGAGGGAACCTGACGGCGCGGCGGCAGTGAGGACAGAGCAGACATGAACGCAACAAGCCTGGAGCGCAAAACCGCAATGCACGGCTTCGCCCTGACGGCAGCCCTGCTTTCTGGCTTGGCGCTTGCCGGCTGCCAGACAGCCCCGACCGCCGGATTCAACAACATCGACAAGGCACAAGGATCGGTCGAGAACATTTCCTCGCTATCGGCCGTGATCCAGCGCAGTCCCCAGGATCCGGAAGGCTACAACGTGCGCGGCTCGGCCTATGGCCGTGGCGGCCAGTACCAGGCGGCGCTCAAGGACTTCGACACCGCCATCCAGCTCAATCCGAATTTCTACCAGGCCTATTCGAACCGCGCTCTCATCCATCGCTTCCTCGGCGACCAGGCGGCCGCGCTTGCCGACTACAACCACTCGATCCAGATCAATTCCAACTATGACGCCGCCTATATCGGCCGTGGCAATCTCTACCGCAGGGCCGGCCGCACCCAGGAAGCATTCAACGATTTCCAGAAGGCGATCCAGCTCGACACGACAGATGCCCGCGCCTACCACAATCGCGGCCTGATCTATCAGAGCCAGGGCCAGCACGCCTTCGCCATCGAGGATTTCTCGACCGCCATCTCACTGGCGCCGGACGCCGCCGAGCCTTACAATGGCCGCGGCCTTTCCTACCTGGCCACGAACGACGAGGACAATGCCTTCGCCGACATCAACATGGCGATCAAGCTCGACGGCAAGAACGCCGAGGCCTGGTCCAATCAGGCGCTGATCTACGAGCGGCGCGGCGACAAGGCCAAGGCGGCGAAATCCTACCGCGAGGCCGTGCGCCTCAACCCCACCTACCAGCCGGCCAAGGACGGCCTGGCGCGCACCGGCGCCGGCTGACCGACGGCGGCGTCCGGCCTGATATGGCAGGCCTGCCGCGTGGCATGCCTTCGAAACGCTCGAAGACTGCTTATTTGAGCGCATCGCATGTAATGGAATTCATGCGGTGTGCTTCAAGTTTGTCGGGGGATGCTTTTGGACGACACGCGTTAACGCTCGCCTTGATCGCGCCAAGTTATCGGCGGAACGCTCGCGACGCTTAGCCGTTGTTCAAGGCAATTCGCGAAAGGACCCTCCCATGATCAAGAAACTCGCCTGCGCCGGCGGCCTCGCCGCCACAGTTCTCGCCTCCCCTGCCAGCGCGGGCAGGCTTCAGCTCGGCGTGCTCGACTGCACCATCGACGGCGGCACCGGCTATATCGTCACATCCAACAAAGGGGTGACCTGCACCTTTCGCCCCCACCATGGCGGTCCCCCCGAAGCCTATACCGGGGTCATTTCCAAGCTTGGCGTCGACGTCGGCAAGACGCATCAGGGCGAGTTGATATGGGCGGTTCTGGCGGCCACCGGCAACCGTGCTTCCAGCGATCTTGCCGGCAGCTATTATGGCGTCAACGCCGAGGCCAGCTTGGTGACCGGCGGCGGCGCCAACCTTCTAGTCGGCGGACTGAACAGCGCCTTCTCGCTACAGCCTCTCAACGTACAGGCGCAGACCGGCGTCAACCTGGCGGTCGCCGTCACTTCGCTGGAGCTGATCCACTCGTACAAATAAGCGGCATAGCGTGGCTCTGAGCGCGGCGCGGAACAGGATCGTTCCGCGCCGCGCAATTTTTCACAAACCGCCATGCCAAGGACGATCATCGCTGCCGTCACGATCGCCGCCGGCGCCAATCTTCGATCGCCTCACACTTGATGGGCATCCTTAGCCCACCGCAAAAAAACCGCTTGAGCTCAACTGCGGTTGAGGTTTTACAAGCCGTTCCCGAAGCGCCGCGTTTCTATTTGGACGCGAAGAGCGTTCCATCATTTTGAATCGGCGTATAAGAAAGTTCGGGAGGCGGGATGACCGAGACCAGCACAAACAGGGTCGACTGGCGGGCGCTATGGGCGAGCGGCGATCTGGCGCGCTTCTGCTTCATCAGCCTTGGCATCCTGCTGCACGCCACCAACGAGACGATGGTGGCGACGGTGATGCCGGCCATGGTCGGCGAACTCGCCGGCGTGCAGCTGGTCGGCTGGTCGCTGGCGATCTACGAACTCGGCGCCATCGTCGCCGGCGCCGCCGCCGGCCGGCTGGTGAGCTATGTCGCGCTGCGCACCAACATGGTGGTCGCCGCCCTGCTCTACGCGGCCGGCGCGCTGGTCTGCGCCATCGCGCCGTCCATGCCGCTGTTCCTGGCGGGACGCCTGATCGAGGGGCTTGGCGGCGGCGCGCTGGTGTCGCTGGCCTTCGTCTCGGTCGAGCGGCTGTTTCCGCGCATTATCTGGCCGCAGCTTTTCGGTGTCATGTCGGCGATCTGGGGCGTTGCCGCCTTCAGCGGGCCGGTGCTCGGTGCGTTGATGACCGAGCTGCTCTCCTGGCGCTGGGCTTTCGGCATCTTCACGCTCGGCGGCATGACCATGGCGCTGGCGAGCTTCATCGTGCTTAACACACCCGAGGCGACCAGGCCGCGCGCGATCGTTGGGGTGGCGCCGCCCTTCCCCTTTGCCGCGCTCGGCTGCCTTGCCGTCAGCGTCGTGCTGATCGCCACTGCCGGTATCGACATTGCCCTGCTGCGCTCGTCCCTGCTGCTCACCCTCGGCCTGGCGGGCCTCACTCTGTTCATCCGCATCGACGCGCTGAAGCCGCGCTCGCGGCTGTTCCCGTCGCGGCTGTTCTCATGGCGTTCGCCGGTCGGCGCAGGCATGACCATGATCGCAGCCTTTTCGGTGGCGACCTGCTCCTTCGCCGTCTACGGGCCGCTGCTGCTGACCAGCCTGCACGGCATTCCGATCCTGACCACCGGCTATATCATCGCCGCCGAATCGATCGCCTGGTCGGTCCTGTCGATCCTCGTCGCCAATGCCCCGCCGGAGCGCGAGAGGCTGATCATCACCGGCGGCGCGCTGATGATCGCGACGGGCATTTCCGGCTTCGCCTATGCGGTGCCGGCGGGTTCGATTCCGCTGATCCTGTTTTGCGCCTTGCTGCAAGGCGGCGGCTTCGGCATTGCCTGGCCCTTCGTCACGCGCGTGATCGTGGCATCGGCCAGGGACGATGAGCAGACGATCGCCTCCGCCGCCGTGCCGACGATGCAGCGCATCGGCTATGCGGTGGGTGCAGCACTGACCGGCATCGTCGCCAACGCCAGCGGTTTTTCCGAAGGCCTGAACCGAGAGGCCGCGGCAAATGTCGCCAGCTGGCTGTTCCTCGCCTTCGTGCCGCTCGGGATTCTGGGGTGCCTTGCCGCTCTGAGTATCTCGGGGCCGGCAGCCCGGCCACAGGAAGCGACCGGATAGGCGCTCGGATATCTTGGGATTCAGATCAGAGCTTAGATTGGCCCATGCCTGTAGAGATGAACCGGCTTATGAGGCGCGCGTTTGATGACGCCTTTTGCCTCGAGGTCGAGCTGGACGGCTTTCAACCACCATCCAGCCGTCTTGCCTCGCGGAAAGAGGTCGTCGTCAAGCAGGGGCAGAAGCGCCTCTTTCGCGTCTGCGACTTTCAGTCCAGGCGCTTCGCTCGGCAAGACGGTCAGAAGCGCAGTGCGTATCGCCATGTATTTCGCGCGATCAACCCGTTCGGTCCGCCCGGGGATGTTGACGTTCTCGATTTCGATCTTGTCGTCAGGCATCGATCTTCCCCGCCACTTCGACCTTCGGATTCCGGAATCCCATGGCGGCCCACGCTCCCAGAAGCTTTGCGTAGAAGGACACCGTATGGCTTTTCAGATTGGGGATGTCGTTTGGCAGGTTGGAGGCGTCGGGCAGGTCACCGGTCATCGTTCGCATTTCGGCTTTCGGCCGCGCCTCTTCCGGCCAGAGGTGCAGATAGATACTCAGCCAATGCGCGCCCTTCAGCTCCAGGAAAACCGGCGTGTTGCAGCAGGTCGCGACGACACGGCGCGAGCCCGCATCGGCTGACAGCCGGAACTCACTCAGATGCTCCGCGCCGGACAGGATCCGGACTCGATCCTTGCGATATTCGGCGCTAGGCGTTGCGTCGTAGGATGTAAGCATGTTCCTTGCGCCGGCGAGCGTCGCAAGACGATCCGCGGCAGCCCTGCAGCTGTTGCACAGGCATTCGGACACGAGGATCGGTGCTCCCCTCAACTCCAAGCGCGTCCGCCCGCAGGCGCAACTGATCTCAGTGGTTCCGCTCATTTTGCGTCATCCTCCGCGACGTGAAACAGGTGCCGAATGTACCGGTCGAGATGGTCGAGGCTTTCCCGCGCAAGCGCGGGATCGTTCCCTGCCTTGGCCAGGATGAACGCGCCCTGGATGACGGCTTGCGTGTGCCGTGCGAGACTTTCGGCCGTCCAGTCGCCCGCGATACCATGATCCCGCCGCGCAGCCTCGATGTCGGCTTCCAGTGTGGCCGTATGGCCGAAGATGCTGCGGCCACAGGCATCGCGAATGTCAGGGGAGCTTGCGTAGACCTCCTGCGCCATGGTTCCGACGAGACAGGTAAACGCGGCGAGGTCGCCCGCGATGATCGCCTTGCGGAAAGCGACATAGGCGAGAATGCGCTCCAGGGCATCGGCCGGATCGTGATACGACGCGGCTGCAAAGAAACCAGACGTCGTCTCTGCCCAGAACTCGGCCGCTGCGACCCCCAGAGCGTCCTTACTGCCAAAATTATGGAAAAACGCCCCTTTCGTGACGGCAGCCGTTTTGCAGAGGTCATCGACGGTGGTGGCGGCGAAGCCCTTCGCGCGGATGATATCCCGCGCCGCCTCGAGGAGCCTGATACGCGCGCCGCCGCGTTCGGGGGACTGTTTGGTTGGTCTGGGCATGCCTATACATACCATACAGTCGGTATATGTCAAGGACCTAGCTTGACACGCTGCGTTTCGGAATAGCTACATCGGTTCTACGCTCAGCTTGAAATCAGACCGCGGCGCAGCCTTTCGCCGCATCGAGGCGAGAGTCCGGAAGGCGCGAAGCGGTCGTAACGCCTGACGAAATTGGTGGTCCTCAAACCTAGACGACGATCGTCTTCAGCCGTTCCGCGATCACTGCAGCGAGCCGCGCCGCCACCTCGTCCTTGCTCATCTCCGGCCATTCGTCGACACCGGCCTTCGAGACGATCCGCACCTTGTTGCGGTCGCCGCCCATCACGCCCGGAGACTCTGCGCCTTCGTGGGACACGTCGTTGGCGACGATGAAGTCGGCGCCCTTCTTTTTGAGTTTGGCCTCGGCGTTCCTGACGAGGTCCTGCGTCTCGGCAGCGAACCCGACAACCAGGCTGGGGCGCTGCCTGTGATGACCGACACCAGCGAGAATGTCGGGGTTTTCGATCATCCGCAGCACCGGCGGTCCCTCGCCCGCCACTTTCTTGATCTTCTCCCCGGCCGAGGTCTCGCTGCGCCAGTCGGCCACCGCCGCGACGAACACCGCCGCGTCAGCCGGCAGCAGCTGCTCGACCGCGTCCTTCATCTCGTTCGCGGTTTCGACATGCAACGTGGTGACCTCGGCCGGATCGGCAATGCCGACCGGACCGGAGACGAGGCGCACATCGGCCCCCAGCCTTGCCAGCGCCGCCGCGATGGCATGGCCCTGCTTCCCGGACGAACGATTGGCGATGTAGCGCACCGGGTCGATCGGCTCATGCGTCGGCCCTGAGGTGACGATGATCTTCCTCCCCGACAACGGCTTTGGGCTGATATCGAGCAGCGCCTTGATCGCGGCGACGATCTCCAGCGGCTCGGTCATGCGGCCCTCGCCCGCCTCGTTGCTCTCGGCCATCTCGCCCTTTGCCGGGCCGATGAATGCGATGCCATCCTCCTGCAACGTCGCGCGGTTGCGCCGGGTCGCCGGATGCGACCACATTCTCGGGTTCATGGCGGGCGCCATCAAAACCTGTTTGTCGGTGGCGATGAGCACGGTCGAGGCCAAGTCGTTGGCATGGCCGTTGGCAAGCTTCGCCATCAGATCGGCGGTGGCCGGCGCCACGACGACAAGATCGGCCTCGCGCGACAGGCGGATGTGGCCGACATCGTGCTCGTCTTGCCGATCGAACAATTCCGTGAAGACGTGATCGGCGGACAGCGCCCCGACCGACAGCGTGGTGACGAATTCCTGCGCGGCTGATGTCATCACCACCCGCACCAAGGCGCCCCGCTCGCGCAGCCGACGGATCAGATCGAGCGACTTGTAGGCGGCGATGCCACCGCCGATGATCAGCAGGATGCGCTTGCCGGAGAGGATGCCTCGTGGCATCTGGTTGGATATCGCGGCAATTGGCGTCGTCGGACCGTACGAGCCTGTCAGTTCGCGGAGAGTTTTCTCGATCTGGTCAATGCGCCCGATCGGACCAAGTCGTCCTTCGACCGCGGCCCGGATCATGACCCGCGCCTGCTCTTCCATCGACCGGTCATTCTCTGCCGCCAGCCGGCGCAGCAGGTCCTTCACCTCATCATCGAGATTGCGAATGGTGATGCTGGCCATATGACTGCACTTTGCTCGGCGCTGCTGACTGCAATGATAGCAATGCAATCACTTCGAGACAAGCCGCTAGAAAATCCGCCAGGCAATGTAGACCAGCGTCAGCGCAATCACCCACAGCGCCAGCCGGCCGGATCTGCTATAGCGCGCCTCGGCCTTGCCGATGGCGCGCGCCGTCCTTTCGTCGAAGCGCAGCCCGTGTTCGGCCATCAAATCGATCTCGCGCGACAGCCGCTCGGTTCGGGCGGCAAGGTCCGGCGCCTGGCGAGCCAGCGCCAGCAGCGCGTTGGCGCCGTCGCGTGCATCGACCAGCAGAGCACGCGGTCCGAGATTGCCTGATATCCAGCCGCCGACCACCGGTTCGGACGTCTTCCACATGTTGAAGGCCGGATCGAGCGTGCGGGCGACGCCTTCGACCACCACCATGGTCTTCTGCAGCAGCACCAACTCGGATCGCGTCGCCATGTCGAAGAGGTCGGTCACCTCGAACAGAAGCGTCAGCAGCTTGGCCATCGAGATCGTATCGGCCGGCTGCCCGTGGATCGGCTCGCCGATCGCGCGGATCGCCTGGGCGAAGGCCGCGACATTGTGCTGGCGCGGCACGTAACCGGCCTCGAAATGCACTTCGGCGACGCGCAGATAGTCGCGGGTGATGAAGCCGTAGAGGATTTCGGCGAGGAACCGGCGCTCCTTCTTGCCGAGCCGCCCGGCAATGCCGAGATCGACGGCGACGATGGTGCCGTCGGCCTCGACGAACAGGTTTCCCGGATGCATGTCGGCATGGAAGAAACCGTCGCGCAGCGTTTGGCGCAGGAACGACTGGATGAGGTTGGCGGCGATCGCCTTCAGATCGTGGCCGGCGGCAGCGAGGCCGGCAATGTCGTTCATCTTGATGCCGTCCACCCATTCCATGGTCAGCACGTCGCGGCCGGTGCGCTCCCAGTCGACCGTCGGCACGCGAAAACCGGGATCGTCCTTGGTGTTCTCACCGAGCTCCGAAAGCGCTGCCGCTTCGAGCCTCAGATCCATTTCGATCTTGGTGGTCTGCGCCAGCGTCTCGGTCACTTCGACCGGCCGCAGCCGGCGCGACGACGGGATGTATTTTTCCTGGAGGCGGGCGGCGAGAAAATAACTTTCGAGATCGCGAAAGAAGCGGCGCCGCACGCCAGGCCGGATGACCTTCACCGCCACCCGCGAACCGACGCCGTTCTGCAGGGTTTCAGCGGTATGGACCTGAGCGATCGAGGCGGCGGCGACGGCTTCGCCGAAACTGGCGTAGAGCTCGCCGACCTTGCGCCCAAGCGAAGCCTCTATCGCCGCGATGGCCTCGGCCTGGGGAAATGTCTGCATCTTGTCCTGCAGCATGGCGAGATCGAGCGCGATGTCGTTGCCGACGACATCGGGCCGTGTCGCCAGGAACTGGCCGAGCTTGACGTAGGATGGGCCGAGCCGGACGACCGCCTTGGCCAGCCGGTCGCCACGCTCATAAGCCAGCGCGCGGCGGCGGGTGAACAGCCGCGCCATTCGCCAGCCGAATTTCGGCAGGCCGAAGAGCTCGTCGCCCGGCAAGGCTGCCACGACGCCTTCGCGGACCAGCACCCAGCCGGCCCGTACGAGCCTGAAACCAGCGGCGAGGCTGCTCATGACTGCACTTGCCCCGCCGATCTCCTAGACCGGCGAAGGGCACATCGAGTATGAAAAATACGGGCTAGCCTCAAAGCTTCCAGCCCGAATGCAGCGCGGCAATGCCGCCGGAATAATTGCGGAACGACGCGCGGTCGAAGCCCGCGCGGGTGATCATAGAAGCAAAATTCACCTGATTGGGAAATTTGCGGATCGATTCGACCAGGTAGGAGTAGGGCTCGCCGTCACCGGTGACCACCTTGCCGATTCTGGGGATGGCGTTGAACGACCACGCCTCATAGACCTTGTCGAGCAGCGGCATGTCGACCTCGGAAAATTCGAGGCAGAGAAAGCGCCCGCCGGGCTTCAGCACGCGATAGGCTTCCGCAAGCGCCACGTCGACGCGCGGCACGTTGCGAATGCCGAAGGCGATCGTGTAGGCGTCGAACGTGGCCTCACTGAAAGGCAGTTCCTCGGCATTGGCCTCGACGAAATCGATGTTTGCCGACAGGCCTTTTTTCTCGGCCCGCTCGCGGCCGACGGCGAGCATCGAGCCGTTGATGTCGAGAACCGTGGCATGGGCGTTCCTGCCGCTCGCCTCGACGATGCGGAAGGCGATGTCGCCGGTGCCTCCGGCAACGTCGAGCACGCTCCAGTCCGGCCGCTTCGGTGGATGGAGCCATGCGACCATCGCGTCCTTCCACAGCCGGTGCAGGCCGGCCGACATCAGGTCGTTCATCAGGTCGTAGCGGTTCGCCACCTTGTGGAAAACGTCATTGACCAGGGACTGCTTCTCGCCTGCCCCTACACGCTTGAAACCATAGGAGGTCTCCATGCCGCCAACGGCCGTGGTTCTCTCAACCGACATTATTTTTGATCCGTCATAAAACCGGCGGGACCATAGCCGATCGATGGTGCGGACGCTATTGTTTAAGGCGCGGTGTTCGGCCGCGCTCCCCGGTCGTGGAATCACGCTTGTGGGTCCACGGCCCGGGCTGACCTGACGGGATGACTGCATGCCTTTGAAAGCGGAACTGCACTGCCATATCGAAGGAGCAGCGGCGCCCGAACTCGTCATCCGCCAGGCGCAGAAATACGGCAAGGACACCTCGCCCTACATTCAGGACGGCTCTTTCGTCTGGCACGATTTCACCTCCTTCCTCGCCGCCTATGACTTCTCCTCCGACCTGTTCCGCACGGAAGAGGACTATGCGCGGCTGGCCGACCATTACCTGACCAGCCTCGCCCGCGACGGCGCCATCTATTCCGAGATCTTCACCTCGCCGGACCACGCCGGGAAGGCCGGCCTATCGCCCAAGGCCTATACGGACGCGCTTGGCGAAGGCATCGCGCGTGCCAAGGCCAAGACCGGTATCGAGGGCCGCATGATCGTTACCGGGGTGCGTAACGCCGGCGTCGAATCGATCGAGCAGGCGGCGCGCTTCGCGGCCCGCTGCCGGCATCCGCTGGTCACCGGTTTCGGCGTCGCCGGCGACGAGCGGATCGGCGATCTGGAGGACTATGTCAGGGCCTTCGAAATCGCGCGCGAGGCCGGTCTCGGCATCACCGTCCATGCCGGCGAACTGATGGGCTGGGAGAGCGTCGCGGCCGCACTCGACCACATCCGCCCCTCCCGCATCGGCCATGGCGTGCGGGCCATCGAAAACCCCGACCTTATCAGGCGCATCGCCGACGAAGGCATCGTGCTCGAATGCAGCCCCGGCTCCAACATCGCGCTGAGGGTCTTCGACAGTTTCGCCGACCACCCTTTTCCGGCACTGCGGGCGGCGGGCTGCAAAGTGACGCTCAACTCCGACGATCCGCCTTACTTCTGGACGTCGCTGAAGCGCGAATACGACATCGCCGCCGAGCATTTCTCGATGAACGACAAGGCGCTCGCCGCCGTCACCAGAACGGCAATAGAGGCCGCCTTCGTCGACAAGAAGACCAGGACAGCGCTTCTCACCCGCCTCGACGGCGGCGTGCGCTGACGCTCTCCTCCAGCAAAAGCTGTGATCGGTGATCGCAAGCAGTTCCTTGGCCGGCGCATTGCCGCTAGGGTTCGCGCAAGCAGCCGGATTTTCAGGAGAACACCATGAAGGGCGTCACAGTCGTCGACCACCCGCTTGTCCAGCACAAGCTGACCATCATGCGCAAGAAGGAAACCTCGACGGCCGGCTTCCGGCGGCTGCTGCGCGAGATCTCGCTGCTGCTCGGCTATGAGGTCACCCGCAACCTCGAACTGACAACGACGACGATCGAAACGCCGATCGAGACGATGGAAGCGCCGACGCTGGAGGGCAAGAAGCTGGTCTTCGCCTCGGTGCTGCGCGCCGGCAACGGCTTGCTCGAGGGCCTGCTCGATCTGGTGCCGGCGGCGCGCGTCGCCCATATCGGGCTTTACCGCGATCATGAGACGCTGGAAGCGGTCGAATATTTCTTCAAGGCACCGAGCGATCTCGCCGACCGGCTGGTGATCGTCGTCGACCCGATGCTGGCGACCGCCAATTCGGCGATCGCGGCGATCGACAAGCTGAAAGGGCGCGGCGCCACCAACATCCGCTTCCTCTGCCTGCTGGCGGCGCCAGAGGGCATCGAGCGGTTCACCAAGGCGCATCCCGATGTCCCGGTCTTCACCGCTTCCATCGACCGCCAGCTCAACGAGAAGGGCTACATCATGCCCGGCCTCGGCGACGCCGGCGACCGCATGTACGGGACCAAATGACCGTTAACCGATCGTTTACGCAAATGCACGGTTTCGGCGCCGGTTAAAGCGGCAAACACCATGTCGCGATAAGCATGGGCCTTCACGAAGGCCAGTCCATGCTGCGCAAGCTTCTCATCCTTGGCGTGCTCGCCGGAACGTCGGCGTCGTTCCCGATCCTCTATCAGTCGAATCCGCAGATGCTGGATGGCCTGCTGAAATCGGCGGTCGCAACCAGGCCGGCGGCCGAAGCGCAAACCGACCTGAATCTGGCCGCGGTTCCCGACAGACCGGCGACGCCGCAGCCGCTCGGACGCAAGGTCGTGGTCACGGCAGACGCGCGCGGGCATTTCACGTCGGCGTTCAAGCTTAACGGCCGTCAGGTCGACGGCATGATCGATACCGGCGCGACGCTCGTCGCCATCAACAGTTCGACGGCACGCAGGATTGGCATTTCGCTGAACGCGTCGGACTTCCGCCACGAGGTCAGCACCGCCAACGGCGCGATCGGGGCTGCCTTGGTGACGATCGACCGCCTGCAGATCGGCAAGATCACGGTCGACGGTGTCCAGGCGGTGGTGCTCGACGACAAGGCGCTGCGTACCAATCTGATCGGCCTGAGTTTTCTCCAGCGGCTCGAAAAATACCAGGTCGAAAACGGCGCGCTGCTGCTTGTCCAGTAGACCATCGTCCCAAAAAGTGGGAACCGGTTTTGCTTCGCTGACCTTCGGTTCGGAAGAGATCATGGTCCAACAGGATCCCGTTCCGATTCCGTCGGGTTGGTTCGGCTTACCTGCGCGGCAGGATCCGCCGGATGACGGTTTTTTCCGCCGGCGGCTTCGAGGCGCCGATCGCATAGGCGGAAAGCACGGCGGCCGCGGCCGCTTCGGCATCCCCGGCATTGCGGGCATGGACCAGCGCCAGCGCCTCGCCGGCCTGCACCTCCGCGCCGACCGGCAACAGCCTGGTGATGCCGACCGCATGGTCGATCCTGTCGTCCGGCCGCATGCGCCCGCCGCCAAGCCCGACCACCGCAAGCCCGATGTCGCGGGTCGCGATGCCGGTGACGAAGCCGTTTTCGGTCGCCTTCACCGCAAACTCCGTCGCCGCCTTCGGCAGGTGTTTTTCCGGCCTCTCGACGAAATCGGCCGGACCGCCTAGTGCCGCCACCATGCGCGCGAAGGCGGCGGCGGCACCGCCGCCGGCCAGGGTCTCGGCGGCGCGCCGCATGCCGTCCTGGTTGGACGAGACCAACCCGGCCAACTGCAGCATGTCCGCGGCCAGCGCCAGCGTCACGTCCTCCAGCCGCCGGTCGCGGAAGCGGCCGGTGAGGAAATCGACGGCATTGCGCACCTCGACCGCATTGCCGGCCGCCGACGCCAATGGCTCGTTCATGCCGGTGACCAGCGCCGAGGCCTTCAGGCCGGCACCAGTGGCGATTTCGACCAGGCTGTTCGCCAGAGCCGCTGCATCGCGCGACTTCTCCATGAAGGCGCCGTTGCCGACCTTCACGTCGAGCACCAGCGACTGCAGGCCGGCCGCCAGCTTCTTCGACAGGATCGAGGCGGTGATCAGCGGCACCGATTCGACGGTTCCCGTCACGTCGCGGATCGCGTAGAGCCTGCGGTCGGCGGGCGCGAGATCGGCAGTCTGGCCAATGATGGCGCAGCCCGTTTCGAGCACCACCTTCCGGAACCGCGCAACGTCCGGCTGGCTGATGTAGCCGGGGATGGCGTCCATCTTGTCCAGCGTGCCGCCGGTATGGCCGAGGCCGCGACCGGAAATCATCGGCACATAGGCGCCGCAGGCGGCGACGATCGGGGCCACCATCAGCGAGACATTGTCGCCGACGCCGCCTGTCGAATGCTTGTCGGTGACCGGGCCTGGCAGGTCCGACCAGTCGAGCACGTCGCCGGAATCGCGCATGGCAAGCGTCAGCGCCACCGCCTCGTCGCGGCTCATGCCGTTGAAGAACACCGCCATGGCGAAGGCCCCGACCTGCCCGTCCGAGACGGTGCCGGCTGTCACGCCTTCGATGAAGCTGACGATCTCCTGCGCCGACAGCTTGTGGCCGTCGCGCTTGCTGCGGATGATTTCCTGGGGAAGCATCAGGCCGGGACCTTACTCTCCGGCAACCCGTCCTGGAACACACGCTGGAGAATGGTCGCCAGCCGCGCGCCGCCGACCGGCGCCATGTCCTTGGTCTCCTGGTGCGAAAGCTCCGCCCCGGTCATCCCGGCAGCGAGGTTGGTGATGACCGAACAGGCGGCGACGCGCAGGCCAAGGAAACGGGCGAGGATGACCTCCGGCACGGTCGACATGCCGACGGCGTTGGCACCCATGATGCGCGCCATGCGGATCTCGGCAGGCGTCTCGAAGCACGGCCCGGAGAACCACATATAGACGCCCTTGTGCAGCGCGGTAGCCGTCGCCTTGGCGGCCTTTTCGATCGCCGAGCGAAGGCCGGCATCATAGGCTTCGGTCAGGCCGACGAAGCGGCGATCGCTCGGCTCGCCGATCAGCGGGTTGGAGCCCGAGAAATTGATGTGGTCTGATATCAGCATCACCGAGCCCGGCCCCATCTCCGGATCGACCGAGCCGGCGGCATTGGTGAGGATCAGTTTCGAGATGCCGATGCCGGCGAGCACCTCCAGCGCCGGCCGCATCGCGGCCGCGTTGCCGTGCTCGTAGTAGTGGGCGCGGCCCGACAGCATCAGCACCGGCGTGCCGGCAAAACGTCCCGCCACCACCTCGCCGGCATGGCCGGTGACGCCGCTTCTGGGAAAGCCCGGCAATTCGGCATAAGAAATGCGGACGGGATCCTCGACCTGGTCGACAAGCCCCCCAAGCCCCGAACCCAGCACAAGTGCGGTGGCGGGCGCCAGCCCGTCCAGCCTTTCGACGAGACGATCAAGCGCTTCCTTCATTTCAAAATGTCGCCCTGGAAGCCGTAGGGCAGCATCTCGCCCATGGTCACGGTCTCGACCACGCCGCCATTGTCGCACAGATAGACTTTGGTTTCCGGCCGGCAGAATTCGGCGAGCCGCTGCCGGCAGCCGCCGCAGGGCGAGCATTTCGCCATGCGCTCGGCGATCACGGCGATCTCCGTGATCCTGCCGCCGCCGCCCATGATATAGTGGCCGAGCGCGGTGGTCTCGGCGCACCAGCCTTCCGGATAGGACGCGACCTCGATGTTGGCACCGGCAAAGACGCGGCCGTCCTCGGTGCGCAGTGCCGCCCCGACCGGGAATTTCGAATAGGGCGCATAGGCCTTGGCCATGGCGGCCTTGGCCGCTTCGAACAGATCATGAGCCATTTGGTTTTTCTCTCGCATGATCTTGTCCCAAAACCGGCTTCCACTTTTCGCTGACGCGGACCCGCGGTTCGGGGCCATGCTCAGCGTTCCTTGACATAGGGCACGCCGCCGGCGCGCGGCGGGATCGCCTTGCCGATGAAGCCGGCGAGCAGGATGACGGTGAGGACATAGGGCAGCGCCTGCATGAATTGCACCGGCACCTTGCCGATCAGCGGCAGCGGCGTGCCTTGCAGGCGGATCGACAGCGCGTCGAGGAAGCCGAACAACAGGCAGGCGAACATGGCGTTGACCGGCTTCCACTTGGCGAAGATCAGCGCGGCCAGTGCGATGTAGCCCTTGCCGGCGGTCATGTCCTTCACGAAGCCGCCATTCTGCACCATCGACAGATAGGCGCCGGCGATGCCGGTGAGCACGCCGGTGCAGATCAGCGCCCGATAGCGCAGCCAGGCGACCGAGATGCCGGCGGTGTCGACCGCGGCCGGGTTCTCGCCGACCGCGCGCAGGCGCAAGCCGAAACGTGTGCGGAACAGCACCCACCAGGTGAACGGCACCGCGAGGAACGCGACATAGACCAGCACGGAATGGCCGGAGATCAGTTCCGAATATATCGGTCCGAGGATCGGCACGCCCCTGACCGCGTCCGCGCCGCGCCAGATGATCGCCCCGAACCGCTCGCCCGAGGCCAAGGCTGGCGTGCGACCACCTTGCTGGAACCAGGCCTGGCCGAGCATGATCGTCGATCCGGCGGCGATGAAATTGATCGCCACGCCGGAGACGATCTGGTTGCCGCGATGGGTGATCGAGGCAAAGCCGTGGATCAGCGCGAAGGCGACCGAGATGAGGATGGCCATGCCGAGGCCGAGATAGGCGGAATGGAAGACGGAGGCTGCGGCGGCACCAGCGAAGGCGCCGACCAGCATCTTGCCTTCGAGCCCGATGTCGAAGACGCCGGCCCGCTCCGAATAGAGGCCGGCGAGGCAGGCGAGCAGCAAGGGCACCGACAGGCGGATGGTCGAGTCCAGTACCTGGACGATGGCGATGAAGACATCCATCTCAGGCACCCTTCCCTTTGACCGCTTCCATGCCGACCGTTCTCGGGCTGATGGAGGCGAACATCGCCTGGATATAAGGCCGGAACATGTGCTCGAGCGCGCCGGCGAACAGGATGACCAGGCCCTGGATGATGACGATCATGTCGCGGCTGATGGCCGGCATCTCGAAGGCGAGCTCGGCGCCGCCCTGATAGAGCATGCCGAACAGGATCGCCGCCAGCACGATGCCGATCGGGTGCAGCCGGCCCATCAGCGCCACGGCGATGCCGACGAAACCGGCGCCCGAGACAAAATCGAGCGCGACATTGTGCTGGTCGCCCATCGTCGGATTGAGCGCCATCATGCCGGCCAGAGCGCCCGAGATCATCATGGCGACGATGATGATGCGGGTTTCCGAAATGCCGGCATAGCGTGCCGCTTTCGGGCTGTGACCGTAGGTGCGCATCTCGTAGCCGAGCCTGGTGCGCCAGATCAGCACCCACACCAGAAAGGCCATGGCCAGCGCCAGCAGGAAGGTGATGTTGAACGGCGCCGAGCGGATCTTGGCGCCGAACAGCTCGATGATCCAGTTGAGCTTCGGCAGTTGCGCGCCGTCGAGGAAGGTGCGCGTCTGCGGCGCCATCGAATTGGCGGGCTTCAGCACGCCGACCAGCAGGTAGACCACGACAGAGAACGCGATGAAATTGAACATCATCGTCGTGATGACGATATGCGAACCGCGCTTGGCCTGCAGATAGGCCGGGATCAGCGCCCATAGCGCGCCGACCGCCGCAGCCCCAATGATCGCCAGCGGAAAGAGCAGCCACCACGGCAGCACGCTGTCGAAGGCGAGGCAGACTATGGCCACGCCAAGCCCGGCGACATAGGCCTGGCCCTCGGCGCCGATGTTGAACAGGCTGCAATGCGCGGCAACCGCCACAGACAGCCCGGTGAAGATGAAGGTGGTGGCGTAGAAAAGCGTGAACGCAATGCCTTGCCCACGGCCGAAGGCGCCCTCGACCAGGACGGCGGCCGCGCGGAACGGATTTTCTCCAACCAAAAGCACGACAAAGCCAGCGACGACGAAGGCAACGAACAGATTGATCACCGGGATCAGCCCGTAATCGGCCCAGGCCGGCAGCTTGGCGTAAGGCGTGCTCATTGCGCCGCCTCCTGGTGCTCGACACCGGCCATCAGCAGGCCGAGTTCGCCTTCGGTCGCCTCCGGGCCGCGCTCGCCGACGATGCGGCCGGCAAACATCACCAGGATGCGGTCGGAAAGCGAGCGGATCTCGTCCAGCTCGACCGACACCACCAGCACCGCCTTGCCCTGGTCGCGCATGGCGATGAGGCGCTTGTGGATGAATTCGATGGCGCCGACATCGACGCCGCGCGTCGGCTGGCCGACGATCAGCACACCCGGATCCTGCTCCATTTCGCGCGCCAGCACGATCTTCTGCTGGTTGCCGCCGGAGAAATTGGCGGTCTTGAGCCGGCAGTCCGCCGGGCGGATGTCGTATTTGGTGATCTTGTCCCTGGCGTCGTCGCGGATGGCGTCGATGTTGAGGAACGGCCCCCTGAGATAGCGAGGATCGTCATGATAGCCGAGGATCGAATTCTCGTTCTCCTCGAAGGCCAGCACCAGGCCGACGTGATGACGGTCTTCCGGCACATGGGCGAGACCGCGGTCGCGCAGTTCGCCGGGATCTGCGGCACCGGTGAGGTCGATCGGCTTGCCGTCGAGCATGACGGAACCCGAGACGGCGCGCCTGATGCCGGAAATCGCCTCGAGCATTTCGGATTGTCCGTTGCCTGCGACGCCGGCGATGCCGACGATCTCGCCGGCGCGCACATCGAAGGAGATGTCATCGACCATGGTGACGCCGCGGGAATCCTTCACCGTCAGGTTCTTGACCGCGAGCTTGACGCCGCCGGCCTCTGCCTCGCCCTTCTCCACCCTGAGCAGCACGCGGCGCCCGACCATCAGCTCGGCCAGTTCCTCGACCGTGGTCTTCCTGGTCTCCCTGGTCGCCACCATCGTACCCTGGCGCATGACCGAGACCGTGTCGGTGATCGCCATGATCTCGCGCAGCTTATGGGTGATCAGCACCACCGTCTTGCCCTGTTCCTTCAACTGCTTGAGGATGCGGAACAGATGGTCGGCCTCGGCAGGCGTCAGCACGCCCGTCGGCTCGTCGAGGATCAGGATCTCGGCGCCGCGATACAGCGCCTTGAGGATTTCGACACGCTGCTGCAGGCCGACCGGCAACTCCTCGATGATCGCATCGGGATCGACCTCCAGCCCGTATTCGCGCTCGAGCCGTTCCAGTTCGGATCGCGCCTTGGCGATGCTCTTCTTCAGCAGCGCATCGCTTTCGGCGCCGAGAATGACGTTTTCCAGCACCGTGAAATTGTCGACCAGCATGAAATGCTGATGCACCATGCCGATGCCGAGCGCGATGGCGTCGTTGGGCGTCTTGATCGACGCAGGCTGGCCGCCGACGCGGATCTCGCCGCTGTCGGCCTGATAGAAACCGTAGAGGATCGACATCAGCGTCGACTTGCCGGCGCCGTTCTCGCCGACAATGCCGTGGATGGTGCCGCGCACGATCTCCAGATTGATGTCGCGGTTGGCGCGAACGGCGCCAAAACTCTTGTTGATGCCGATCAGCTCGATTGCGGCTTGCGCCATGCAGCCTGTCCCACTCTTATTTTTTTATCGCTTGGTCAAAACGCCTAGCATGACGCACCGCTTGTGCCAATTGGTCGGAGCAGCATCCACTCTCGACAAATCCCCGCGCGCTTGTCAATTTCGAACGTGGCCGCAGCCTTCACATTCGCTATCGCATCGGCCTGAAAACCGGATTCGATTTTGCTGCGCCGCCCCTCGGTTCGCAAGCGCGATGCGAAGATTGTAGGTGTTAGAGCGCACTTTGTGTGTCCAATTGGATGCATGTCGCTCTAATGTGTCGAATCCCAAAAATTCGCATCTCTTGGGAGTTGCGCAGCAGGAACCCGAGGTTTTCAAAATGACCATGCCCGCCGACCGGCTGACGACGCTGGAGATCCGCGCCGCCGAGCAGGAGAAGACCATCGAGGAACTGTCCGGCCAGATCGCCGAGCAGTGGAAGGTGATCGAGCGCATGCAGCGCAAGCTCGATGCGCTGACCGACCGGTTCCTGGCGCTGGAGGAACAGGCCGCACCCGACGTGCCGGTGACCAAGCCGCCGCATTGGTGAGCCCACGGAGAAAGTCAAAGCCGCCGGGCTTTCACCCGGCGGCTTCGATCAGATCCGCAATGTCGGTGGATCAATAAGGGCAGGCATTGTCCGACATGTAGTCGTGCACCTTGACGGTACCCGCGATGATGTCGGCCTTGGCCTTTTCGACTGCCGCCTTCATTGCATCGTCGACAAGGTCCTTGTTGTTGTCGTCCATGGCGTAGTCGACGCCGCCTTCCTTGAGGCCGAGATCGTTGATGCCGGCGGTGAACTTGCCGTCCTTGGCGTCCATAAAGCTACTGTAGACGGCAACGTCGACGCGCTTGACCATGGAGGTCAGCACCTTGCCCGGCTGCAGGCCGTTCTGATTGGAATCGACGCCGATGCCGAGCTTGCCGGCATCCGCCGCTGCCTGCAGCACGCCAACACCGGTTCCGCCCGCCGCCGCGTAGATCACGTCGGCGCCCTGGTCGATCTGCGTCTTGGCGATCTCGCCGCCCTTGGCCGGATCGTTCCAGGCTGCCGGCGTGTCGCCAGTCATGTTCTGGATGACGTCGGTCGCGCCGGCCGCCTTGGCGCCGCCGACATAGCCGCAGCCGAATCTGCGGATCAGCGGAATGTCCATGCCGCCGATGAAGCCGACTTTCTTGGACTTCGAGGCCATCGCCGCCATCACGCCAACGAGGTAGGACCCTTCCTGCTCCTTGTAGACGAGGGAGCGGACATTGGGCTTGTCGACGACCATGTCGATGATGGCGAATTGGGTTTCGGGAAACTCTACGGCGATTTTCTCCAGCGCGTCCGCCCAGGAAAAGCCTGCCATGACGATCGGGGTGCGGCCATCCTCGGCGAAACGGCGCAGCGCCTGCTCGCGCTGGGTCGCATTGCTGACCTCGAATTCCACATAGGCAATGCCGGTTTCGGCCTTGAACTTTTCGGCGCCATTGTAGGACGCTTCGTTGAACGACTTGTCGAACTTGCCGCCGAGATCGTAGAGAAGCGCGGGCTGAATGTCCGCGGCGAAGGCCGGAAGAACCATTGCAGTTGCGGCCAGAAGGCCGAGAACGATACGTTTCATGTGATCCACACCCTGTCGGTTATTTTTTCCGTTACGCACCGCCTGCCTGCCCGGTTCTCCGGCAGGCATGCGACATCAGACAGGAGTGTCTTCCTCCCGCTTCGGGCCAATCTGGCACGGCCCGAAACAAAATTCACGCGGAATTTTGACCTTTTGGAAAAGCGTGGCGCCGGGATGCAGCGCCACGACAGCTCCCTTCGCCAAAGGCCTCAAGCGGAGACGGCAGCAGGGATGGCGCAGGCGACGCCGGTGCCCTGCAGATTGCAATAGCCGTAGGGATTCTTCGCCAGATATTGCTGGTGGTCTTCCTCGGCGAAGTAGAATTCCGGCGCCGGCGCGATCTCGGTGGTGATCTTGCCGCGGCCGGCACCGCGCAACGAGGCCTCATAGGCGTCGCGCGAAGCGATCGCCGCCTGGTACTGTGCGTCGCCAAACGTGTAGATCGCCGAGCGGTAGGTGGTGCCGACATCGTTACCCTGGCGCATGCCCTGCGTCGGGTCGTGGCTTTCCCAGAACAGCTTCAGAAGCTCGCCATAGGAGACGATCTTCGGATCGTAGACGACGAGCACGACTTCGGCGTGGCCGGTGAGACCGGTGCAGGTTTCCTGGTAGGTCGGGTTGGGGGTGACACCGCCGGCAAAGCCTACAGCCGTGACCCAGACACCTTCAAGCTGCCAGAACAGGCGCTCGGCGCCCCAGAAGCAGCCGAGTCCGAACATCGCCGTCTCCAGACCTTCGGGATAAGGCCCGTTGAGCGGCCTTTTCGAGACAAAGTGCTTGGATGCCGTCGGGATAGGCTTGGCGCGGCCCGGCAGCGCCTCGGCAGGCTTTGGTAGATTGAGCTTCTTGTTCAGCATGTCGCTGAGAAAAAACATGCGCAGTCTCCCTTTCTCTTTTTGTTAGGGACGCTGGAAGTCGTCACGTCGGGGCGAACCGCCCGGTTGGCCGCTCCCGCCTGTAGCCGATCATGTAGAGAATGAAGGCAAGCGCCGCGAACACCGCGAAGCCGGGCTGGCCGAGCACCCAGGCGAAGGTGCCGTCCCACAGCAGCGGGCCGGCCTTGTCACGGACGAAGCTTTCGAAGGCGCTTCGCGTATCCGGCGAAACGGCGAGCCAGCTTATGTTGAGCGGGGTCATGACCAGCGCGGAGACCGCCACCGAGCGTGTCGCGTCGATCACCGCCATGATGACGGAAACCGAAAGCGCAACCATTGCCGCGAGCCGGAAAAGAAAGCGAAGCATGCAGACCTTTCCCCTCCAGACTTTAGCAGACTTCCAACATCTGTTTCGAACACAGAGATAGTGCGCGCGCGCTTTGTTCGCAATCGCGACACGCGAATTTGAAGCTACGCCGCCGGTCATCGATCATGCACGGACCTACGGCACCAGCCTCATGCTGCAGAGCCGTCGCCGCACCCGAAGCCTTGCGCCGGCGACATCGCAAATAACCGTTGGTGCCCGGCAAAACGAATAGAGTGCCGTTATGGCTTGGCATTCGATGTCGGATCGACTAGATGAGCCCCGCGCCTGTTGCTTTGACGGCTCAGGTGCGGGGAAAGGGCGTCCGCTGGTTGACGGCGCCCACGGTGCGGAGTTCCGGGCCGGAATCCCCAAGGGAGACGCATCTTCCCAACCCGCGCGGCAAAACCGGCCGGCGCGAAATGCCAGGACGGAGAGGTGGCCGAGTGGTTGAAGGCGCACGCCTGGAAAGTGTGTTTACGGGAGACCGTAACGCGGGTTCGAATCCCGCTCTCTCCGCCAACCGACTCCCATAAAAGTCGTTAGTTTTCAAAAACTTCGTTGTAGACCTTGACCGCCGGAGCTCGAAACATATCTCATACTGTGTAACAAACTGTGTAACATTAGAGCGAGATAATGCGACGATCTGCGGCGCCAAGGCCGCACAAACGTGACGGCATCTGGTATCTCGTGCGCCGGGTGCCGAAGGAATTTGCGGCGTTTGATCGACGCGGCCTGGTACGTATTTCCACCGGGGTCGCCGTTGCTGACGATCCGCGCGGTGTACGGGCCCGCGATGCAGTGCGCAGCCTCGGCGCCGGGCTCGAGGCATATTGGCGCAGACTTGGCGACGGCCAGTCGGCAGAGGCGGCGCTGCGCTTCGAAGATGCAAGGAAGCGAGCGCGGTCGTTCGGGGTGGCCTATCGCACTAATGAGGAACTGGCGGCGGGACCGCTCGACGAACTCGTGGCCCGCATAAAGCTGCTTCTCGACACAAATGCGGTCGAGGACGCAAAGGACGTCTCTGCGGTGATGGGCGGAGAGCCGCGGCCAGCACTGCGCCTGAGCGGTCTCATCAAGGAGTTCGAGGCGATCGAGCAACAGAACCTGCTGGCCATGTCGCCAAACCAGGTAAAGAAGTGGCGTAATCCGAAGAAACGAGCGATCGCAAACTTGATTGGCGTCATCGGCGACAAAGAGATCGCTCGCCTGACACGGGATGATGCGGTCACCTTCCGCGAGTGGTGGCAGAAGCGGATCGTCGGGGGCGGCCTCGATATCGGTACGGCCAATAAGGACATCGGCCACATCTCCAAGATGCTGCGTGTCGTCGACCTCACTCATCAGCTCAAGCTGGAGCCAGTTTTCCATCATCTGCGCCTTTCCGGTGCCGTTGCGGCTCAACGCGCTGCGTTCACGGCGGAGTTCGTGCAGGGAGAGATTCTCGCCGAAGGCGCGCTCGACGGGCTCAACGACGAGGCGCGCCATCTTGTCTATCTCATCGCCGACACGGGTCTCAGGCTCTCTGAAGCGGCAAACCTCACCACGGAATCAATCCACCTCGATCACGAAACCCCGCATGTGCAGGTGCGCCCCAATGGCCGTCGGCTGAAGACCGATCATTCAGCGCGCGACATCCCCCTGGTCGGCTGCGCGCTTGAAGCGATGAAGCTCCATCCGAACGGCTTCCCGCGTTATCGTGACAAGGCAGCCTCGCTTTCGGCGCTCGTCAATAAGGTGCTCACCAACAAGAAACTCCTGCCGACATCGGAGCATAGCCTCTATAGCCTGCGGCACACTTTCGAGGATCGGCTAACGGCAGTTGAGGCGCCGGAGAAAGTAATCGCCTCGTTGATGGGCCACAAATGGATCCGGCCGAAGTACGGCGCCGGACCGTCCCTGGCGCAGAAGCGCCAGTGGCTTCAAAGGATCGCGTTCACCCCGCCTGAACGGGGCTGATGCCACGCTGTGTGACTACAAGTTTTTGATGTTGTGCGGTTGCAAGTTTTGATGCCTTGCAATTCATCGGTGCCGGACAGCCATCACGTAGTATGCGAGGGCGGGTTGGCGACAATCCCGCTATCGATGGAAGTTTGGGGCGCATATCGCAGTTGTGCTATCGCTTTCGCACCTACGTGTCCCCCATTCTGGATCAGTTCGGCTAGCACGCGCCGAGCCCGGTCTCGGTTTCCGAACCGCCGCCGCGCTTCCTCAAGCTCGTGCTCCAGCCGCTCGAACGTCGGCGTATAGGTTTCGCCATGACGAACGACCAAATAGGCCGCCACACCCAGAAATCGTTCGAGCTCCGCGAGCGATGTTGGAGAACCGGGAAATTCGGCGGCGTTCGCCATGGTTCGGCTTGACCAACTTTGTACTTCGGCTAGTCCGAACCTGAACCGCGTAGGCGCCGAGATTTTTCCGACATGCCCGCAGCCGGTAGGCCTTGGTTTCTGGCCTTGGCAAACGCTCGGTCGCCTTCCAAAAACCCCGCCAGCATAAATGGAATGAGTTCGGCCACCGTTTCCGACTCGCCGTAGGTCTCACGGTAAAGCGCCGCATATTCCTGGAGCGCTTGGCTCAGGTCCGCGCTAACGGTGATAGTGATCTTGGAAGGCGTCCGGTCCGGAAGCTTTCCCAATTTCAGGTTGGCCATGACTACTCCTGTTCAACTCGGGTACTGCCGCAGCACGAGATCCTTGTGTACGACGACGCGCAGCGGCCAACCGGGGCGGACGGTGATGGTGGGTTGAATATTGAGGTTCTTTTCGGTGATGCGCTGGCCGGCCCGACTGACGTTCTGCTGGGCGGATTCGCGGATTGCCTTCACCAGATCGCTTTCGTCTTCCCCGAGGCTCAATTCCGTGCCGATGCCAAGCAATGTGGCTAATGCAACTCCCTTGATCAGCTGCCAGGTGTGGAAATCCACCTTGTCCTCAAGGCCAGCATAGCCGGCGGTGTCTGTCGCGGGCAGATTGTCGATTTCGATTGACGAGCCGTCGGGCAGCAGAATGCGTTGCCAGACCAGCAGCGCGCGTCTTTGCCCGAAGGCGACAACGCTGTCATAGGTGCCGATCAGGCGAGACCCCTGTGGGATCAGCAGGATTCCACCGGTGACTGTGTCATGCACGTTCTCGGTGACCTGTGCGACGACGAGGCCGGGCAAGTCGGAATTGATGCCGGTGATGAGGCTTGCTGCGATCACGCTGCCGGCCATCAGCTGATACGGCGAAGCCGGCGTCTGCAAGGAATGCGGATTGTAGATCCCGCTTGTGTTCCGCTGGCTGATAAAATCGAGCTTGCGCTGCTGATTGTTCTGGTCGCCCTCGGCCGGGGCAACGGAAGCCGACGCGCGTGCGGCATCGGATTGCGGAAGCGGCTCAAATGGCCTCTGCACATCCTGCCCACTGCCGGCGACGTCTATCTGCCGGGGTCGATTCTCGATCGAAAAAAAGACTTTCGATTCACGTGCCTCAATCGCCTGCTGAGCAAGGCGCTGTTCCTCGTCGGAAATCTCGTGCCCCGGCGCGATGCCGAGCTGGCGCTGGCGTTCGAGGATCGGCCGGCCGAGATCGCCTGGTAATGGCGGGCCGAGCACAGGCGCGTTCGGCTTGATTCCGGAATAGTCTCTTGGAAGCGTTTCAAGTCCCTCGGCGGTTGGCTTGCTCCCGGTGTTGTATAGCTCTTCCGCCTGCTCTTTGATGCGCAGTGCCGGTCCCTGCAACGCCAGGATGGTAACGCCGAATATGGCGCTGGATCCGAGTGCAGCGATCGCGATGATCACACCGCGCTTGAACCGTACCGCACGACGGGGTGAGGCCCGTAACTGCAGCTGTTCGGGATCGAGTTTCGGCGGAGCATTGGAGCGGGAAGTATCGGTCATGAATCCTTCCCCCTCACCTGACGGAACGCGCAAAAAGTGCTATCCGCCGGGGCGGTTGCCGGCCGTCAGTCCTCGTGATGCGGACGACCTGCTGCTGCTTGGCGCCGAGCCGCAGTTCGGCCGCGGCAAAGAGGCGATCGACGATGTAATAGTTGCCGCGCATGCGGTAATTGACGAGCTGGTTGTCCCCGTCAGCTCCGACGACGAAGAGCGGCGGCGCCTCGCCTTGATCGATGCGGCGCGGGAATTCAATATAGACCTTGCTGCCATCGTCGAAGGCACGCGTCGGGCTCCAAGGCGGCGCGTCGCCGGTAATCGAATAGCGGAAGCGAATATTCTCGAGCGCCACATTCGATGCCACCGGCATGGCTGCCTCGGCTTGAGCGTTGCGCCGGCGAAGCGCGATGATCTGGTCCTCGCTGTAGGTCCAGGAAATCGCCGCCATAGCCGTCCTTTCCGTGCTTTGAAGCTGCAGGTGATAGGTCCGCCGGTCGGTGCTGATGACCAGATTGGTGCTGAGCCCCGGTGCGAAGGGCTTCACCAGCACATGGGTTCGCTGGTTGTCGCCGGAACCACTGACAGTGTCGCCAATCACCCAGCGCACTGTGTCGCCGGCCGACACAGATGAGAGTTTCTCGCCTGGCTGCAGGGCGATGTCGACGACGCGCTCGGGTGCTGCGTAGAGCTGGTAAAGTGCGCCTTCCGTATAGGGATAGACCTGTACCGCGTTGATATAGCCATACTTGGTGGGTTGCTGCGTCGCCGCCTTGTTGGCATCTACGACACGTTCTTCAGGGGAGCGCTTGTCTGCAACGACTTTGCCCAAGTCAGGCTGTAATTGGCCGGGTAGCGGCAGGGGCTTTGGCACCTCGACTATCTTGACCGGCTTTTCCGGGGCCTTCTCAATTGCAGCCGGTTTGAAATCAGCAGCGTCATAGGAAATCTGAGGTGGCGGTACCGGCTTTGATGCACAGGCGCAGAGGACCGCTGCCGACGCCGACAGGATCAGCGCGGCACGGACCGAGGACATTTTATTCTTCATTGGCGGACTCCTTCGGGGAAATGGATGTCGGCGCGGCGTTCTCGAGTTCGCGCGACCAGTCGATGGCATTGATTAAGACGCCGAGGGGATTTCGGCGCAGCTGGTCTGCATTGCTAGGCGGGCGGATCACTACTGTAAGGATCGCGGTCCAGCGACTGGTGCTGGCGAGGCTGCCGCGCTCATAGACCTGTTCGGACCACTTGACCTGGAAGGAGTTGTCGGAGGCTCTCACGACACTGGTGACCTGCACCGAAACACTGCGCGTACCGATCTTTCCGAACGGGTCGTTCGCCTTCGCGTATTCATTGAGGAAAAGAGCGGCACGGTCGGTGGCGAAGTCGTAGGCCGAAAGCCAGTTCTGGCGCACCAGCACCGGATCGGTAGAGATGGCGCGGACATTCGAAATGAAGCGGTCGAGATGCCAGGCGATCTGTGCATCCGACGGCTCGTAGTTCTGGATCGCCGGTGCGACGGCGCGTGCTTCGCCGAACCGGTCGACCTCGACGACGTAGGGAACGACGCGGCTTTGCATCGATTGCCACATCAGCCCGCCGGAAAGGCCGATCGCCAGTGCCAGGCTGCCGAAGGCCATGAGCCGCCAGTTCCTGGCTTGAACGCGGGCGGAGCCGATACGCTCATCCCAGAGTTGGCCGGCCTTTTGATACGGTGTGACGGGTTCGGGTATCTTCCCGTAACGCTGAACCGGTCGCTTGAAGAGCATCTAGTCGTCCTTATCGTTGAGGAAGGGATTGGCGCTGCCGCCCGGCCGATCGCCCTCACGGACAGCCTGCATGGCGGTGTGACGATGGGCTCGCGCGGTCTGTTCGGAGCGAAGGCGCCTCGCCCAGGTCGGCGCAGTATCGGAGCTCGCAGCGGCAGGAGTTCCGGTCATTGACGCGGTCGGCGTACCGCCGGTCGCAGTCCAGGCGGCTTCATGGCCGGCATCGGCGCTGCGCCTGAAAGCTTCTGCAGCAGATCGCGCTCCGCCTGTCGCAGCGCCGGCGACGGCACTTGTGACGCCGTGAATTCCAGCAGCTACGCCGGACAGGCCGGAGTCGGGCGAGGTTGCACGTCCGATCTGCCAAGCCGTGGAAGCAGCCGATCCCATGGTTGTGCCGGCGCGGACTGCGGCGAGACTGCCGCCGGTTGCCATGCGCGCGCCGGCAAACGCCGCACCTCCGGCAACGAGCGATGCACCGGCGGCGGCCGCCGTGGTTCCGAGTGCGGCGCCCGCGCCAAGCTGCGGTGCGCCAGAGACAAGGCCCGAGGCGATCCCAGGCCCGAAGATGCCGAGCCCAAGCAGGGCCAGCGCGCCAAGCACCTGTGCCATGGCGGCGGCCAGATCCGGCTCCTTGCCTTGCAGCGCGGAAGCGAACTCGCCGAAGAGCGTGGAGCCGATGCCGACGATGACGGCGAGAACCATGACCTTTATGCCCGATGAGATCACATTGCCGAGCACGCGCTCGGCCAGAAAGGCCGACCGATTCCAGAGCGCGAAGGGCACCAGAATGAAACCGGCCAGCGTGGTGAGCTTGAACTCCAGGATGGTGATGAAGAGCTGGATGGAAAGAATAAAGAAGGCGATGATGACCAGGAACCACGCTAAAAGCAGCACGAAGATGGTGAGCGCGTTGCCGAAGAACTCAGGGAAGCCAAGAAGCTGGCTTGCCTGTTCGAGCAGCGGCCAGGCGCCCTCGAAGCCAGTCGCGGCAATGCGGCCGGGCCGCAGGAGACTGTCGGCGGAAAGGTTGCCAGAGGACGCGTTTATGCCGAGGCCCGCAAAGGAGCGGTAGATAATGTCGGCGAGATTCTTGAAGTTATTCAGGATGAAGGCGAAGACGCCGACATAGAGCACCTTCCGGGTGAGCCGCCCGAGAACATTGGGTTCGCTACCGAGCGCCCAGGCCAGGCCGGCCAGTGTGATGTCGATGCCAATCAGGATCGTGGTGAGAAAGGCGACGTCGCCCGAAAGTAGACCGAACCCGCTATCAATATAGCGGATGAAGGTCTCCATGAAGCGATCAATGACGCCGAGGTCGTTCATGTGGCCGCCTTCCTCGTTCTGAGAAATGCCTGGTCAGTTGCCGGAATAGGCCGTGCCGGAGCCAAGGAAGCGGCGCGTTGTCTCGCGGGCGGCTTCCTCGGACTGCGCCTTGCGCGCCGCATCCTCGGCCTCAGCCCGAAACTGCGTCGCGAGCAGCGTCTGGATCTGCATCTGCTGCTTGGTGGAGAGGGCGATCAGCTGGTTGGTGGCCTGGCTTGCCTGAAGCGAACCGGCCGCGCCCTGGCTGCGGTTGACGAGATCGGCAAGCAGGTCGCCATCGGTACGGACGTTCTCGACAATCTGCGACTGGACGCCCATGGTCTGGCGGAATGCCTGCATCGCGCTCTGCCAGCGCTCGCGCGCGGCGCTCGCCACATCGCTGACCTTAATCGCGGCGTCGTAGCTTTCCGGATATTGCTTGCGCCACTGGTCTTGAAGCTGGTCGAGATCAAAGCTCAGCCCGCTCGCCTGCTCCATCAGCCCGTCGACGCGATGGAGCGCGCCGGTGAGTTGACCAATCGAGGAAAAGTCCAGACGCTGAAGGTTGCGCGCCATGTTCTGCAGCATGGTCGCCTGGTTCTGCAGCGACTGGATCTGGTTGTTGATCTGCTCCAGCGAGCGTGCCGCCGTTAGCACGTTCTGTGTATAGTTCGACGGATCGAACACGATCAGGGCGGAGGCCGGCTGGATGTAGTCGGCCATCGGTTTGGCGATCAGGGAAACGGTGATCAGGCCGGTGAGAAGGCGGCGCCGCATCATGACGATTGCTCCTTGTCTGTTTGAGGGAATTGCCGGAGAAGGTCGGCGGCCCAATCGAGGCCGCGCACGCTCAGGAACCGGGAGGCAAAGCTGTCCTGCCCGGGCTCGGACAGGACCGTGTCGATCAGGCTCTGTGTGGACGTGTCGGAAGCGCCGCAAAGCGCGAGAGCGATGGGCCCGAGCCCAAGCTCGAAGAGACGGTTGCCGCGACGCGACTGCAGATAATAATGCCGCTTCGGCGTGGCGCGGGCGATCAATTCGATCTGCCGCTCGTTCAAACCGAAGCGCTCATAGGTTGCCCGCGCCTGCGGTTCCACGGCACGGTCATTGGGCAGAAAAATGCGCTGTGGGCAGCTCTCGATGATCGCAGGGGCGATGGAAGAGCTGGCGATGTCGGCAAGCGACTGCGTGGCGAATACAACCGACACGTTCCGCTTTCGCAGCACCTTCAGCCATTCGCGGATGCGGGCGGCAAAGAGCGGGTTGTCGAGATAGACCCACGCCTCATCGAGCATCAGCAGCGTCGGCCGGCCGTCGAACCGCTCCTCGAGCCGATGGAACAGATAGGTCAGCACCGGCAGCACGGCGCCTTCCTGATGCATCAGCTCCTCGGTCTCGAAACACTGCACATTCGACAAAGCCAGCCGATCATCATCGGCATCGAGCAGCCGGCCGAAGGGGCCGTCGAGCGTGTAGGGCATGAGTGCGGACTTCAGCGCATTGGACTGAAGCAGGACCGAGAGGCCGGTCAGCGTTCGTTCCTGGGCCGGTGCGGTGGCAAGGCTGGTGAGTGCCGACCAGATTGCCTCCTTCACCTCCGGCGTGACGGTGACGTTCTCATGAGCAATGAGCGCGGAGATCCATTCGGCTGCCCAGCTGCGGGCAGCCTGGTCGCTGATATTGCGCAGCGGCTGGAAGGCAAGCGCGCCGTCTGCACCCAGCGCGTGGTGCTCTCCACCCATGGCAAGTGTTGCCGCGCGCGCCGAATTGCCTTTGTCGAAGGCGTAGAGCTGCGCGCCGGCATAGCGTCGGAACTGCAGAGCGATCAGGGCAAGCAGAACCGACTTGCCGGCACCGGTCGGACCAACGATCAGCATGTGGCCGACATCGTCGACATGGGTGGATATCCGGAACGGTGTCGACCCGCTGGTCTCGGCAAAAAGAAGTGGCGGGGATTCTGTGCGGGTGATCTTGGCCAGATGCTCGTTCGCCGTCGGGCCGGCCCACACAGACGACAGCGGCATGAGATGGGCAAGGTTCAGCGTGTGAATGAGCGGCTGGCGAACGTTGGCATAGACATGACCGGGCAACGAGCCGAGCCACGCCTCGACCGCATTGGTGCTTTCACGGATTGTGGTGAAGCCGAGTCCGTTGACGATGCGTTCGACCGCGCGAAGTTTTTCCGCGGCGGCTTGGTGGACCTCGTCCCACACCGTCACGGTAGTGGTGAGATAGCCGAAGCCGACGTGATCGCCGCCCAACGCCTGAAGTGCTGCGTCGGCATCGAGCGCCTTGTTATCGGCATCGCTGTCAAGGAGCGGGACGAGTTCATTGGTCACGACCTCGCGCAGGATGGCCGCAATCGATTTGCGCTTGGCAAACCACTGCCGCCGCAAGCGCGTCAATGTCCTAGTGGCTTCCGTCTTATCGAGCGGAATGAAGCGCGTCATCCAGCGATAGGCGAACTCCTGATGATTGAGTGCATCGAGGATTCCGGGCCGAGTGACGTCCGGGAAACCGAGGATTGTGAGCGTGCGCAGATGCAGGTCGCCCAGCATCGGCTCCAAGCCACCGGTAAGCGGCGCATCGACCAGGACGCCGTCGAGATACATCGGTGTTTCCGGCACGGCCACTGGATGGCGGCGGGTCGAGATTGTGCCGTGGAGATAAGTCAGCGTCTCTGCATCGTCGAGAACGCGCACTTCGGGCATGAAGCCCGACAGAAGATCCAGAACCCGGTCGGTCTCGTCACGGAACCGCGCCAACTCCTGATGCCAGTCTCTCGCGCCTTCGGAACGATGCGCCTCAACCAGCGCTCTTTCGGCCCGCGCCTGGCCATCCTGCTGCGGCATGAACAGCAAGGTCAGGTGAAAGCGGCTCTCGAAGTGCGCGACCTTGCCCTCGAACGCCGCGCGCCGCTCTTCGTCGACCAGCCATGACGCTGCGTCGGGAAAACGCGAGCTCGGATAGTCCAGCGCTTCGATGCGCTCGGCCTCAAAGAACAATGCCCAGCCGGAGCCGAGCCTTCTCAGCGCATTGTTCGCCCGCGCGCAGATGCCGACAAGTTCAACTTCCGTCGCGCTTTCGAGATCGGGCCCGCGGAACCGGAAGGTCCGCTGAAAGCTGCCGTCCTTGTTGAGCACGATGCCGGGCGCGACCAATGCGGCCCAGGGCAGATGGTCGGCAAGCCTTTCGGCTTTGCTGCGGTATTCTGAAAGGTTCAGCATCCAAACCAACCCTTCTGACGAAGATGACGGACAAGCACGCCGGCGAAGTCCGGATCGCGTCTTGCGGCAAAGACCGCGAGCGTGTGTCCCGCGATCCAGAGCACCAGCCCGGCAATCCACTGCTGCAAGCCAAGGCCGATGGCGGCGGCCACCGTGCCATTGAGGATCGCCACCGCTCGCGGCGCACCGCCCAGCAGGATCGGTTCGGTCAGGGCCCGGTGAACGGGGACTTCAAAGCCCTCGATATGCTGCTCTCCGCTCGCCATCAGACGAGCGCTCCGCCGCCGAAGGAGAAGAACGAGAGGAAAAAGCTCGATGCCGCGAAGGCGATCGACAGGCCGAAGACGATCTGGATCAGCCTGCGGAAGCCGCCTGCCGTGTCACCGAAGGCAAGCGTCAGGCCGGTGGTGATGATGATGATCACCGCGATGATCTTAGCGACCGGTCCCTGCACCGACTCCAGGATCTGCTGCAGCGGCTGTTCCCACGGCATCCCGGAGCCAGCCGCATGAGCCTGGGCTGTGAGAAGAAACACGAGTGCGGCTGACGAAAGAAAGCGAAGCTTCTTGCGCATGGAAGTGACCTTTCAAAGCTGCTGAAATTGCGGGAGCGTGAGTTGGTTGACGGCGTAATCGCCGCTGCCGTCGAGGCCGGCGACCTCGGCGATCGCCTCAATGCGGCGCGAGGATCCGCGGCCGGCGATGAAGACGATCAGGTCGATCGCCTCGGCGATGAGGCGGCGGGGAACCGTGACGACGGCTTCCTGGGCGAGTTGCTCGACGCGGTAAAGGGCGGAGCGGGCCGAATTGGCATGAACGGTGGCTATGCCGCCGGGGTGCCCGGTGTTCCAGGCCTTAAGCATATCGAGGGCTTCCGCGCCCCTGACTTCGCCGACGATGATGCGGTCGGGCCTGAGCCGCAGCGTCGAGCGCACGAGATCGGCGAGCGTGACCGAACCCCGCCTCGTCCTCAAGGCAACACAGTCCTTCGCCGCGCACTGCAGTTCGCGCGTGTCCTCGATCAAGATGACCCGCTCGTCGCATTCGGCGACTTCCGCCAGCAGCGCGTTGGCAAGCGTCGTCTTACCGGACGACGTGCCGCCGGCGACCAGAATGTTGCGCCGCTCGCGGACCGCCTTCTTCAGCGCATCGGCCTGCAGCGGCAGCATGATGCGGTCGGCGACATAGTCGGCCAGCGTGTAGAGCTTTGCCGCTGGCTTGCGAATCGCGAAGCATGGCGCCAGCACCACAGGCGGCAGCAAGCCTTCGAAGCGCTCGCCCGATGGCAACTCGGCACTGACAATCGGGTTGTCCGCATGCGCCTCGGCGCGCACATGGGAGGCGACCAGGCGGATGATGCGTTCCGCCTCGGAAGGGTGCATGTGCACGCCGGTATCGACTCGGCCTTCTCCCAGCCGGTCGAGCCGCAGCGCGCCGTCGGGATTGACCATCACCTCGATGACGGAAGGATCGGCAAGGGCCTCGGTGATCGCCTGGCCCATGGCGGTGCGCAGCATGGCGCGGCGGCGATGGTCAGCTTCCGGATGAGAGCTCATTCTTCCCCTCCCCCGCCATTGCCTTTGCCAAGCGACCGTTTCCCGGAAGCGATCTGCCGGCCGACCTGCTCGACGAATTTGTCGAAACGCTCCTGGGCAATCGCCTGCGTTGCCTTGTCCGGAACCGGCGTGTGAGCGTGGAGCGTGATCGAAAAGCGGATGAAGAGCGCCACGCTCTCCAGGATCATCTCGACATCGCGCCTGATATGACCGAGATCGCGGGAGAGACGGTCGAGCCTCATGCCGTAGCGCTGGTCGAGCTCGTTCTCGCCACGCTGCTGGATAAAGGCCTCGACCGCCTTTGCTACGACCGCGGATTTGGTGGTCGCGGGATTGCGGCTGAGGTTCTCAAGCTTTTCGCTCAGCGCGGGTTCAAGCAGAAACTGATGACGAATGCGGTGGGGATTCATGCGGCTCGTTCCGACTGGCCGGCGCTGCTGCGCCGGCGGGAACAAGCATCGGCCAGACGCTCGAAATCACTTACGGCCGTTATCTACGCTGAGATGCGCTCCCGTTGGAGCGGCGATCAGAAGCCTGGCACGATGTCCTTGTCGTCGCCCTTTCCCTCGTTGATGCCGTAGGCACGTGCCGCGGTGGAAATCCGGTCCATGACGCGCTTGTCGGCCACCACCTCACTATCATCGTCGGCGGGATTGAACAGGTCTCCCTGATCAGCCGCTTGGGCAGCGACGGTGTGTTCTTCGGGGAGGCCTGGATGACGCTGCTGCTGTGTGCCGCCGTCGTCTTCGATTGCCGCGCCGGAACTCTCGTCGGCGCCGGCAAGTCGACGGTCGACGCCGCGCACCTGTCCACTCCAATCGTCCGGGCGCGACGCAGGGCAGTCTGCGTGGAGACCGTCGCGTAGGGCCGGCGAAGGCAGCACCCGTTCGGTGAAATTCTGATCCTGGTAGTAGCGCAGCTTCTTCGCGCGGATCGGCGGCAGCCCCGAAACCAGTACCAATTCGTCTTCCTGCGGCAACTGCATCACCTCGCCCGGCGTGAGCAGCGGCCGTGCGGTTTCCTGGCGGCTCACCATGACGTGCGAAAGCCAAGGGGCCAGCCGATGGCCGGCATAGTTGCGCATGGATCTGAGTTCCGTCGCCGTACCGAGCGCGTCCGAGATACGCTTGGCCGTGCGCTCATCATTGGACGAAAAGGCAATCCGAACATGGCAGTTGTCGAGAATGGCGTTGTTCTCACCATAAGCTTTCGAGATCTGGTTCAGGGATTGCGCGATCAGATAGGCGCGAATGCCGTAACCGGCCATGAAGGCAAGCGCGGTCTCGAAGAAATCGAGACGCCCGAGAGCCGGGAATTCGTCCAGCATCATGAGCAGTTGATGCTTACGGCTCTTCCTTGGGTCACCCTCCAGCCGCTCGGTCAACCGTCTGCCAATCTGATTGAGCACCAGTCGCACCAGCGGCTTGGTGCGCGAGATGTCCGATGGTGGCACCACCAGATAGAGCGACATCGGTCGCTCGGCATCCATGAGGTCGGCAATGCGCCAGTCGCAGGCCGATGTTGCCGCAGCCACGGTGGGATCACGATAGAGCCCGAGAAACGACATGGCGGTCGAGAGGACGCCCGAACGCTCGTTCTCTGACTTGTTCAGCACCTCCCGGGCCGCCGAGGCCACGACCGGATGGACCTGAGCCTTATCCGCCGTGCCGAGATGGTTGGTCGTCATCATCCGCCGCAGTGTCGCGGCAAACGAGCGTTGCGGGTCCGACAGGAAGCTGGCGACGCGGGCCAGCGTCTTTTCCTCTTCGGCGTAGAGGACGTGCAAGATGGCGCCAACCAAGAGTGAGTGACTGGTCTTCTCCCAATGATTCCGCCGCTCCAGCGCACCTTCAGGATCGACAAGGATGTCGGCGATGTTCTGAACGTCGCGGACCTCATTCGGGCCCTTGCGAACTTCCAGCAGCGGGTTATAGCGCGCGGATCTCGGATCGGTCGGATTGAACAGAAGGCAGTACGAGAACTTCGACCGCCAGCCGGAGGTCAGCTGCCAGTTTTCGCCTTTGATGTCGTGAATGACGGCCGAGCTGGTCCAGGAAAGAAGAGTTGGAACAACCAGTCCGACGCCCTTGCCCGAACGGGTCGGCGCAAACGCCATGACGTGCTCCGGCCCGTCATGGCGTAGGTAGCGATCCTTCAGCTTTCCGAGGAAAACGCCGGCGGGCCGGAACAGCCCTGCCTTCTCGATCTCCCAAGACGAGGCCCAACGTGACGAGCCATAGGTAGTGACCAACCCGCGCTGCCGCGCCCGCCAGAGCGAGCCGGCGACTGCTACAGCACAGCCCATGAATCCACTGGCGCCGGCAAGCATGCCGGCCTTGTCGAAGACCTCAGGCGCATAGGCGTCGAATTGGAACCACCATTCGAACAGTTTCCACGGCTGGTAGATCGGCCAGCCGGCAGCGACGAACCATGACGCGCCCAGAGGTGGCTGATGGGCCAGCATTTGGGCGCACCATTGCGTTGCGGCCCACACGCCGAGGACGACGATAGCGAACACGACCGCGATCTGGCCGATAAGGAGCTTCGTTGGCGTCATGGGCGCAGCTCCGCAGCTTTTCTTAAGCGGAAGCACCATGGCGCCGGATGTCAGGAAATCGAAGGGGTCTTATGTACGATTCGGTGCGATCGGGCGGACATTGCCGGCTTTGAAATTGCTTGATCTCGCTCGACGACGATACGAACCACCTTGTGATTGGTCCGCCGGGCTGTGGTAAAACCAACCTTCTTCTTCTGCGCGCGAGCTCCACAAGAAGGGCACCGCTAATATTAAGGTGCTTGGTGTTTGGCAGGGTACTCAAAGAGTTCATCGTATCCGGGACCGCACATTATCCGTTCGCGCCCGACAAAGTGCAGACTTTCATGCGATGGGCATACGAGGTTTGGTGCGACAGATGGACAGCATTGTCGTGGCCATGATCGGGGCGTCAGGGGGGCTGCCCCCCCGGAATGCGGCGACTAGATTCGGGCTCACCTACTCTGGTATGATCCCACACTGACGAAATCGCTCTGAGTCGATGAGAGGAACCGGTAGGATGGTAAGTAAGATTAGGATCGTTGGTACAACGCCAGTGCACACAAACACTGAACAAAAAAGCGCGATGCCAATCACGACGACTCCAAGTCGTCATGAACAGGCCTCACAGAAGCCAGTTACAACCAGTTCCGGTAATGGTGGAAATCCTCCCAAGGTGCGCCGTTAGGGACGCCGAGATTTGATTTTCCAAGAAATTTCCATCTGGCGGATCCGATCACGCGGTATATACGTGATCGTCTCGAACCCGGAATTGTTTCCTTGTTCAAACTCGTCAGAAGTCCCGTCCGCCTTATGAATTCTAGTTACGTAGACCGATACACCGTCCTCGTTCAGAACGACCCCTGGTAACGGACGATTGCTATCCAATTTCGCAAAGTGGCTTTCCAGAACTCTTCCATCTTCAATCTGAATCTGTACGCAATCCCATATAGCTGGCGCTGCGGTTATTGAGTTCCACACACTCGATTCGTGATCATCGCGGTACACGCCAAAATGCTGCATTATTTTACTGTACATACGCGAAGCATATGTGCGCCAAATCATAGCCGATAATATCGCGAAGAAAACGACAGCTGCGGAATGAGCCAGGGTAAAGGAGTCGCCTTCTAAACTCCACCCAAATCCTTGCAAGCGCCAAAGGCCCTCCGCAAGATAAGTGATCAATCTGCCTATAAAGCCGTACGCCACAATTTTCAGAACAAACTCTTCCGTGCTGTCAGTTTGCACCTTACCTATGGCGGCGGTTTTGTAGGCAAAATAACCCGACACCAGTAGAATCTGGAGGTCAAGCGACAAGTTCAGCAAATCAGGCATAATGGCAGAAACCTCAAGGCCTCACGGGCCGTCTTTTATCAGCAGATTGTTGCCCAGCCATCAACCGAATCCGACAGGGCCGGGCTGGCTCAGGTACCGAATGCAGCCCAGCTGACGCGTTTGCCGAACGTAGCCACGTAGTTGACGCTCCCAGATGGACTTGATCGAAAGGCCGAAAGCCATTTTCGTCTCTTTGAGCAACATCCTCCGTGTCGGCCTGGGCGAAGGCATCGCAGGGATCGGCACTGCGGCCCAGCGCGGCGATCTTCTCCTCGAGGGCGCGGATCGCGGGGGCGATCAGCTGATCTTCAGCTTTCCATCCTTTAGTGTGGTGTCTGACCCGTTCGGAATTCGTGATCCCGCGTGCATTTCTGGGCACGACAAGAATCGGGCGGAATACGGCGGAAATAATCACAGAACGTCATTAGTTGCAGACACCCAACCAAGACCCTAGTCTATTTTCGAGAGTCACTAACATTATGCAAAATAATGCACTGTATACCTGGACCATTTTTTTGATCTACAACAATATAATCCATCCGCACGTTGCAACACGGACAGTTCACGATTCATCAGGGATCACGCACACCGATGCGGTTCTTCAATACCTGGCGCTCGGTGCTGCCATGAGCGAAGGTTAGGGTACGCCAGATATTACACCATCCCCGCCTCAGACTGGATAGGAAAGACGGTGATTTAGCCGGTCACGAAACTGCCGGCCTCCCAGCGTGTCGGATTCCTCGCGCATTTATGCTCGCCGAGGGGCCTGACTTGGGCTCGGTCTCGGAGAGCCGCCGCACCTCGTTAATCCTACAGGGGCAGCCGGATGCTATGTTTATGAGGCGCGAGGCTGCAACGGCGGCGGCAACGGCGCTCACATATGGGGCTGCCACGCTTGCGCCTGCGACCTCTGCCGTCCCGCAACGCCCGACCTCCGCCCCAAGGCGTTGGTAGGCGTCATTGTCGGGGATCGAGTCGTCTGCGGACTCGTCCGACTGGCCTTCGAAGTGCTTGTCGATCGGACGCGCGGCGTTGAACACCGTGACCCGATATCGGTCGAAGTCTGACGCCTTACGACCAAGTCCGGCGTCGACAATGCAGTCGAAGCCGGTCTTAGCCATGAGCTTGCGAGCTTCGATTTTGTCGACCCCGCAGAACGCGACACGGGGATCTTCATCCTCAAGCCGGTCAGCAGCAAGGAGGTGGCGATCCAATCGCCGAACATCGAACTTCTTCGCCACCGCCCATCTCTCAGCAACCTTCGTTTTGAGGTCTCCATAGGTCTCGCCCTTGACCAACACCGACGTCGCCCAATTTTCCTCTGTGACCTTATCGCGGTCCTGAAGCACGATGGAGACTGCGGCGGGATCGGTATAAGGCAACGCCGCGAGAGCCCAGAGGAAGGCTTGGCCAAGATTCCCGAGTCCGACCAACCAGAGCGCGCCGGGCAGAAATACCTCCGCGAAACGCGGAGCCTCTTTGCTTGAATCGACCGGCCAGAGATCAACCCCTAACGATAGATCGACCGCACGACCGCGCACCGTCTCGAAGGCAGCGCCGACTGAGAGCGCGCCCGCGGCGATACCGGACAGAGCGTTCTCGCCATCGCCACAGGGAGCATCGCCGGGCAGAGCGACCCCTGCACGCCAGCCACGCCACCAAGCCGAAACGGCCAACCTCTCACTGACACCTGGAACAGCGCCGATCAAGATTCGGCGCGATGGCGAGCCCTCGAAGGCGGACGCTCCGACCTCCAGGGCGGCCTCTCCAAGTGTGGAAGCTGCAAGGGGAAGGGCCGAATTGAGACGCTGATCGACGGCCCCCACCAGCCGGACGCCCCCGACGAATGTCCGATTGCCTACCGATACCGCAGTTAGCGCGGCAGCGTGAGCGGCTGGGGTTGTGGCGTTAGGCCCGACCACCACTTCCAGAGTAAGAGCGCGAAGGCGGGCCTGGGCCTCGTCGAAAGTGATACCGTCACTATCGACGAGGATCTTGGATATCCGTGCAATCTGCCGATCTAGCGCCATGGCCACCATCCGACATGGAGCGGCGAAGGGCGTTCGCGACTGCGGTCGCGCCACTGCCGGGCGCCGCGATATTCGTAGACGCCGATTCCGCTGGGCGTAGTCGCACGCGCCGCGAAATTGGGCAGAATGAAGGCGATGTGGCCAATCTCAGCCATGACCGGGTTGGCCTTGTCCGACGCGCTCTGTCCAAAGCCGCCGGGATGTACGTGAACGTCGGCGACGACGTCGCGCCCGGTCTTGCGGCAGTGAACCCAGAGATCACCGAGGCACCGCCCGTCGATCACGATGATGCCTGTATCGAGCGCGTGCGGGTCGATGTCGTCGTAGTAGACAAACTCTTCGATGCGCCGCGCCTTTCCTTTCGAGCCTAGAAGGAACGCACCGCTCTCCCGTCGCCCATAGGTGCGTCGGTGGAGTTCTGCGATGCCGAGGCGCCAGATCGCGTCCTCACAAAGGATCTCAGGCGCCGGGCCGAAGACGCTGCGCGCGAGCGTTGCTATTAAGGATGCCATAGAGGTCCTCGAAGATGAAGGTCAGGTGCCGGTCGGGACGCCACGCGAGATGTGGGAAGTTGGCGGCATTGTTGCCATGCGGCCCGGTCTCCCTGTCCCAAGGACGGTAAACGGTATCGGATCCCCATTGCTGGAAGGTTTTCTGCAGCCGCGCGCCACCTTTAGGCCGCAGTTCGGCAGCCAGGGGCGCATTGCGAGCATGATCCCAGATGCGGACTTTCGGAGCCTGAGCAGGAAAAATCGATAGCTCAGCCTGAAAGCTATACTCACCGGTTTTGCCATCTGGTTCGGTGGCGGAGATCGCAAAGTCCAGGATCGGGAAGCTAAAGGAGATGATGCGCCAACGACCCGCGTCACAACCGTTGAGGAATTCAGCTTCCTCGAGGTCGGCGACGACGCGGGCGGCACTGGGATCTACGATCACGCGCAGCTCCCGTTAGCGATATCTCCGCGGACCAGATCGAGGGCAAGGTCGCGCTGAGCCCCAGCCAGGTGGCCAATATGCTCAGTCCCTGGTAGCTCTTCCTTTTGGCCGTGGCGCGTGAGCTCGAACTCGCTTGCCATGCTCGGGTCCACCTTGAACACCGCGATGGCCCAGGTAAGCACGTCCTCGACGGTTGCGCTGCGCCGAAAACGCCGTGTATCTTGCCCGGCCTGATAATAGACCGTCACCTCGACATCGCCCGCAAGGTGAACATGGTGCCGGCGCTTATGTGGGTAGTCGGCCTCGATCAGAACGATCGAGGTCAGCGGCTCATCGTCCCCATCGCGAATCAGGACCAACTCCTCTACGCGGCAGCCGCGTTCGGCCGCAACGATGTCGACGATCTCGGTCACGCGGCTGCGGAGCTTGAGCTCGATGACGCGCTCCTCCCCATGCCCGGTCTTCACCGGGATCTTGATCTTGGTCGGAGGCGAGTCGACGACCTCCCTTTCTTTAATAACTTCAGTCATTTGAACGACCTCCTTGGCGCCAACGATGCCAGCTACGCGATGAAAACCATTTCCCGCCAGCCCATGTTGAAGATGGCTGTGGCCAACGCCATTGTCAATGGCAGACACGATGTAATTTTTAATGTTTGCTGTGTACACACAATCTGTCAGCTTGACGCACAACGGCGGAGCGAGCAGTTTATGAGCATGTCAGACATGGAACTTTATCTCGGCCTTGGTCGGGCGGTAGCCAAACGGCGCGTCGAGCTCGGCATGACGCAGGGCGAAGTCGCGGAGAAGCTCGGCCTCTCGAGAGCGTCGCTTGCAAATCTTGAGAACGGCCGCCAGCGAATCATGGTGCACCAACTTTTCGCGCTCGTGAACGCGTTGAAGCTCAAGTCGATTCTGGATCTGGTGCCACAGACCTGGGTGCCTGCAGAGCCGCTACCGGAGATCAAGGTGACAGACGGTCCGGCCTTAAGCCCGCAAGAGCAATCGGGAGTCGCAAGTCTTATTGCCTCAGCTCTTGCTGAAGAGCGGTTGAGGAAGCGCGCGCCATGATGCGGCGGGCAGATAAGAAAACGGCGCGAGATACTGCAAAAGCACTACTCGACCGGTACGTGGTTCGAGCGGCGCCCGTGCCCGTCGAACGAATTGCAAAATCTCTTGGTGTGCGCGTTGAGTATGCGCCGCTTGATGGTGACCTCTCTGGCCTCGCCCACGTTCGCAACGGTGTGCCTATCATCGGGGTAAACACATTGCATACGCCGGCTCGGCAGCGTTTCACGCTCGCCCACGAGTTGGCCCATATCCAGCTCCATCGGCACGAACTTGAAGGCACAGTTCACGTCGATCGAGGATCGTTGCGTCGGGATGCGCTTGCCGCTGCTGGTACAGACCCGACAGAAATCGAGGCGAATACTTTCGCCGCCGAGCTGCTGATGCCGACTGATCTGTTAATGGCGGCTCTCGATGGGCATTCCGTAGACTTGGAGGATGACGCGGCCATAGGATCGCTAGCCAAGCGCTTCAGAGTGAGTGAGGCGGCGATACGCTACCGATTAAGTTCGCTGGGAGAACCCGGGTGAGCTTCGTTCTCTACGACGTCGAGACCACCGGACTGGCGAAACGCTTCGACCAAATCGTACACTTCGCGGCCGTTTATACGGACTCGGAACTGAGGATCAATGATCGGCTACAAATTCGCTGCCGGCTCATGCCGCACATTGTTCCGTCGCCAGAAGCCATGCACTTGACTGGGCTTCGGATCGGGCGACTGACGGACCCTGCCCTCCCCTCTCATTTCGAGATGGTGACGGAAATCCGCCAGGCCCTTCAATCTTGGTGTCCCGCGCTCTTCCTTGGCTTCAACTCCTTGTCCTTTGATGAGGAATTTCTGCGCCAAGCCTTCTATCTGTGCCTTCACGATGCCTATTTGACGAACACACAGCGTAGCGCGCGGGCCGACGTGCTCAATCTCTGCCGCATGACGGCCGCCCTCCGACCTGACGTCATGAAGCCGGCGTTGGACGCAACGGGGCGCGCGGTTTTCAAGCTCAAGCAGCTTGCCGAGGCGAACGGCGTAGCGATGACGCAGGCGCACGACGCCATGGCGGATGTCCTGACCATGCACGCGCTCTGCGAAATTGTCCGCACGCGCGCACCCGAGATCTGGTCCCAGTTTATGCGGTTCAGCCAGAAGGCGAGCGTCGATTCCTTTATGACCGGGGAAGAAGCCTTCCTCGTATCCGAGACAGTCGGGAACCAGCACCGCACACGCCTTGTCACCCGTATCGGGCAACATAGTGAACAGGTGATACGGCATTACTGCCTCGACCTCAGCGCCGACTTCGACCACCTACGCGGGTTATCCCACGATGAGCTCATTGCGCTTTGCAAAACGGCTGACCGGCCGATCGTCACGGTGCGGACCAACGTCGCACCGACGCTCTGGGCGCTGTACGATGCGACGCCGGAGCATCTCGCGCCGTTCGACGAGGCCGAAATTCTGGAACGCGTCGCGCACTTACGTGACGATCGCCCCTTCCTGGAGCGGCTTCGCGCGGCGGCGCAGGCCGCGGAGAGGGCCTACTTGCCGTCACCACACGTCGAAGAGCAGCTCTACGAACGGGGGTTCCCTCCCCCGCAGGACAAGGCGCTTATGGCGCGCTTTCATGCTGCGCCTTGGGAACAGCGGCAAGGAATTGCACGTCAGTTTGCCGATGAAAGATACCGCCGACTGGCTATGCGACTGGTCTACTTCGAGCGGCCTGATCTTCTAAGCACCGAGTTGCGACTAACCTTGCAACAACAAGTCCGGAAACGGGTGCTGGAAGCGGACGTGAATACGCCATGGCGATCGGTCGTCAAAGCTCGACGAGAGTCTGAAGCCCTGATCGCGGGAGGCCTTGATAGCGAAGATTTGGACCGCCAACATCAATTCCTCACCTACCTCGATGAGTGCACCGAGCGGCTCGCGCTTCCCCTGGCGAGTTAAGGCCCCCGTCCCTGGTGTGAACTGCTCGTTGATCGTCGCACCAGACGCGCGCGTCTGTTCGCAGATAGATGGTTTGGATGCTCTACAGATGCTTCATCGACGACGGCTTAAATACCTCGTTGAGGATCAGCGGAATTCTCTGGCCATTGACGGACCAGCGCTCGCACAGCGCCTCGTCCAACAGGTTGAACGTGTGCTTGAGGATGGCGAGCCCCGCCATCAGCCGCGTCGGCAGCGGCGGCATGCCCGGCCCGTCGCAGTAGACCCCGCCGAAGCGCGCTTCCAGCACCGGCCAGTCGATGGTGCGGGCCAGCCGCACCAGCTCGTGGTTCATGTTGAGGATCTGATTAAGGCGGGCGCGGAACAGATCCTGTTCTCCTGTCTCGCGCCGCTCGCGCAGTCTGCCCATCGCCTGGCTCCGATTCACTGCGATGAAAGCAGTGAATCACGCTTCGCCGGGCAGCGAAATCGCAAACTGGAATTGCAAGAAACCATCCACAAACTGGCCGCTACCTGCAATTCCGAAATCTGCAAATCGGGCGATTCCGATGGAATATCAGCAGCTTCCGAATTCTTCACGGTCGACCATGTGCGGGTTCCTAAAATGAAAAGGCCGCCTCGATGGGCGGCCCAGCTAAAAAATATCTCGCATAAGAAAGGTTTAAGCGGCCAAATCCGAAAGTAGTGCTTTTGCCTTCAAGATTCGTTCCGCGGATGCCTTAGATGCTTTCCTCACAACAGTTTCCGCCCATGGATCGTCATATCCCGCAACTTCAAGAAAATCAGCCGTAGCAGCCAGTTCCAATGTAATCGCGTCGTGGCCAGCCAGCATCTTTAGGACCTTCGATCTGGCAGCATCATTAGGTTCGTCTTTTACATCTGTCATCAATTTAAAGGCGGAATAGGGTTGAGCCTGAGAGCCAACGCGTTTCTCTTGCTTCACTAATCCCAAAGCAATGGCGTCTTGAATAGCCGTTGCTAACTCCTCACTATAAGGTCCGTAGTGATGATACTGGAAATCAAAACCAAACCCCAGCCCAAATTTCTCCAAAAAATAGAATGACTTTTGAAGACGCGTTTTGCCGATCAACTCGCCTCCATTTAGATGCAGTATCTTGGCGACGTCGATTGCCCTCGTCATCATCCAACTCCCTTCGCTATTTCCGTTAATTTCGTCATTGCGTCCGCATTGCTTGCATACACACGATACGCGGTACGCTTTTGAAGCGCGCTTACGACCTCTGACAACTCGGAAAGGTCTTGATAGGGCCCTCCAGCCGACCCCCGAATCAAGACCTTCGAAAGTGCGTCGGGCGAGTCATAGCCTCGACGTTTATAAGGATCCCTGGCTGGCGAATCCTCAAATATCTCAAACTCTTCAAAAGCCCCGGATTTATTGGCCTCAGCGAGTGCCGCCCGAAATTTGGCAACTGAAGCAGCGCCGCCTCGCGACTTAAAATGCTCTGCCACATCGAAAGCCTTATACAAATCACGACGAAGGAGCCTCGATGAGAGCTCCTTTATATGATTGTCATCCGCTTGCATCATCATAGGTAAACTGCCCCATATGACGGTATCGTCAAGAGCTAGATAATTCCCGAGGGAAGCGTCGGACAAAAACCGAACCAGAGGGTGCGACTTTTCCAAGCCTGTGGCCGACGATTTTCCATTCAACACCAATTGCCCTATTCGAACGAGAATGGCCGACAGAATCTTCTCCGCCGACCGTGTCGCCTTGTGGTAATATACAGCAAAATACATGTGAAACAAACCGAGAACATACGCTTCCGCTGCCTGAAAGGCCTTATTGCCGAGGATCAGGCTGTCTACCGTGGCATAATTTTCCCCGTCCGTTGCGAAAGCGACACTATCGACCTCTAGATTCGCCAATAGCCACGAATAGTCAAAACTCCCGTGGCTCACCCCGGTCATTAGCCGATCCCGTCGTAAATAATCCAAACGGTCAGCATCGAACTGACTGGAAACGATCCCCGAATAGAGGTCAGTTGGGGTCTCTTGTAGCAATAGGATGGCTACTGCTTCACGATTTTCCTTACCAATGCCCCTCTCGAGCCGGGCGCCGATATCTGTATTCCCGAGAATTATGTCCGCTGTCCAGATTTCGTGACGTTTCTCGAATTTTGCGCCGCGGGCTGTGGCGATTTTCTCCATGGCGACTTCAAATGCATGGCTAAAGGGACCGTGGCCAAGGTCGTGAACCAGTGCAGCGGCCAACGCGATTTCGCATCGGTCTTCGTCGAATGCAGATTGTCCTAACAGCCTTCTGACGTGGTTTGCCAGATGCCGAGCGGTGTGGAAGACACCTAGGCTATGTGCAAGGCGTGTGTGTGTAGCGCCTGGATAAACCAATTCGGAGAACCCAAGCTGCTTGACGCGCCGCAAGCGCTGGAATTCCGCAGCGTTAATGGCGTGCCAGAGCCCCTGCTCAAAAGGCGAAGTCGAAAACTCGATCAGATCGTGTAATGGGTCGCGGACCCTCTGTGGCTTCACGTCCATTGGCCGAATCGTTTCCCCCGAGAGAAAAGCAATAACACAATAGCTAACAAGACTTGCTATCAAGACACCATCGCGCGACTAGAAAATCCCGCCTGAAAGTAATCAACGAATCTTCTCAGAATCGGAGGGCGTAGCGCCCATAGAGCCGAGGCAAAGCGTAGAAGGTTCATGCCGCTGAGGCCGAGTTGGTCGGCCTTCATTTGTGCCAACTGCACCGCGGCTATGCCCGTGATTCCGCTGTGAGCTTGCCGCAGCCAAGGAATATCGCCAGCCTGTTCGGCGGTCATCCAATACGGAGCCGATCCGAGCGGATCGAGGTAGGTGGGCGGCTGATTGCTGCCTGTTCGAAACCGCTCTTTGTCCTTAAGCGAATAGCCGGTGGCGTCTGCCCTGGCCTTTGGTACCCGTGTGACAGCAGGGCGCCGGCATCCGTAGCACAAGCCCCGCCTTTTTCTCCTCCAACCTACCTAATCCTACTCCGCCTCTCATCGGCATCTTGCGCCCTCAAGAGCCGTTCGTATTGTGCCATCAAGCCGCTTTGGGAACTGCCGCACGGTAGCGCCCATGGCCCGCCTTCATGAGCAAACCTTCCTCGCACATCCGGGCGAGGTAGCAGCGAGGAACACCGATGTCGGTCAGGTCCTTTGTCCGGACTTCGCCCTTCTCAAGAGCGAGCAATCGCCCTACCGGTATGTGCCGGCTTCTTCGGCGCAGCAACAACCCGGCCAGTCGGAAGCCGCCCGGATAGCGCCGGACATCGTCGCGCAAAATCCTGACGTCGTCGTCGTCCACGGCTCGACGTTCACGGGCTCGGCCAATCTCAGGCTGGTCCTCGGCGAATTGATCCGCAGCGTCGATCAGGCGAAAGGTGATATCCGCGGATTTGTGGTTTACAGTTCGGCGCCCCTCAATGCCGCCGCGCTCTCCATCGATGGGCCGCTGCGCAGCAAGCTGCAGTTCATGTATGCGCCGATCGTGAACCGCTTTCGCCCGCCTGATCCGAGTGCGAAAGTTCTCCGCGATCACGTGCAACACCTGTGTGGGATCTGAGCGATGCCCTCGACGGGTTTCAGCATCCTTGCCGGGTGCGCCGCCGCAGTCCTGCTTCTACTTGTCTTAGTCAAACACCGCTGGTTCGTGCGGCGACTCCCTTTGTTATTCCTTTGCACCGTCGTAATCTTGCTGTGCCTGATCCATCCGGCTCAACTGACCGATATTTTCGTCGCCATCATCGACCGGCAACAATATGCCGGCATCGCGGGCGCGTTTTTCATCCTGGCGCTGACCCCGTTCGTCATCGTCTTGGTTCAGCTCGATGACACGCGCCTCTCGATCTGCGACACGATCGTTTGCCTGCTGCCAGCCGTAGCACTCGCGGGTCTCGGCGTCCTATCCGCTCCACGCAGCGCGTATCTATCGGTCCCCGCCATTCTCGCAGGCTGGGCGATGGCCCGATGGTCGCCGCTCTCATCGCCCGGTATCGTCGCGCGTAAAGGGACTGTGTTGGCTCTTCTCGGCCTTTTCTACGGTGTGCTCGTGCTCTATCTTGCGTTAGATCCGGTCGGGTTTCCGATCGCGCTCGGGCCGCTCGTGATCTTCTCGCTCGGCCTGCTGCTCTTTACCCTGATCATCACAGCGATCCTGCAGCACCCAAAATCTGCGCTGTGTTTCCTGTTGGTTTGGCTGGCGGTCGCCGCCTTTGATAAGCAGTTCGCCACGATCCCGGTCGGCAAAGGCCAGCAGGGCCGCAGCACACAAGAAGCGCTCAACACCTGGCTGGCAGCGCGCAACGACGCCGTCGATCGATATCGAAAGGCGATGCGGCCGCTGCCCTTGATCATCATGTCGGCGGAGGGCGGCGGAATATATGCGGCCGCACACAGTTTTCTCGGCTATCGGGCGCTCACGCATTACTGTCCGCAGTTGAAGACGCATGTCTTCGCGACCATTGGCGTATCGGGCGGCGCGCTCGGTTTCGTCATGGAACGCGCATTGAGCCGTCCGGTGGCGCATACGCAGTGTCGTGACGAGGTTGCGCCGAACGACGTTCCCGACACGATCATCGCGGATCTGCTCTCGCCTGTTCTCGCCAATCTGCTCCTCCGTCAGCCAATCGCTTGGCTGATGCCTTTTTGGAATACACTTCCGGATGGCGGGAGTACTCTTGCCGAGACGCTGTCGCACGCTCTGGGGCCGGCGCGCGACACGCTCTCCAACAAGCCCGAAGATGCCGCTCTGCTGTTTGTGACGACCGACGCACGTGCAGGATCGCGCGTCGTCTTTTCACCGATCCGTTTCGATGGCTCCGGCGACGTCCAGACGTTCTCGATAGCCGAGAAGGAGTCCGACGCGGCAATCCAGGACACGATCATTCATGCGGCTGTGACCAGCGCGCGTTTTCCGTTCCTGACGCAATCGGCGGTGCTCAATGATGGCGTGGCGAGCCGCGTTCTCGTCGACGGCGGATATGCCGACAACACGGGCGCATTGACCGCATCGAATTTGATCTCCGCCTTGAGGAATACCCAGTCGGTATCCTGGGGCAAAGCGTGGGGCAAAGACAACTGCCCGACCCTCGAGGTTGTATTCGCCGCGAAATTCATGAGCGAAGCCAATTGGAGCGGCTGCCGGCTGCCGCTTTTTCTGGCTCACGTCGCCTTTGCGGCCGATCCTACGGCGGACGTGAAGCCCGCCGCAGATCCGACAATCGCCGATCCATTCCTGGCGCTGCTAGGCGCCCGTGTCGGCGAAGCCCGCCGGGCTCTAACTGGCCTTGAGGAACGGCAGCGCAATCCGGCGCTGGACGTCACCGTACATGTCGACAACGGATTTTACGCACACCGGATCGCCCAGGCGGAACTGGCTTTACCGTTGGGCTGGCGTCTTTCGCCGAGCCGAACAGAGGCGCTCTTGAACGACATCGCGCCGATCCATCTCTGCGAAGTCGATACCCAAAAGGACGGGACGCGCTGGGCCGCGGCAGAACACACAAGGGTCGCTTCGCCCGAACCCGGAACGACCGCTTCGCCCGAGCAAGAGAGAAAGGTCCGCCAAGAAGCGATCCGCCGCCGTACCGGCTGCAGCATGCGCGTTCTGATGCGTCTGTTCGATGCCGAATATCGCGTCTCAATCGTAGGGATCAACTAAGTCAGCGGCGACGGAGCGCAACAGCTCGATTCAACGTCCGCTTCCAAGGCAGTACCAGAAAGCATCCGGACGACCGACAGGCGGCGCATAACGGTCGTTCATCATGCGTGGCGAAACGAACTGTAACGGGTCAGATATTCACGTTCGATGCCTACCAGAAGTCGTCCACCTCGTGGCGCAACGGTTGACCGATCTGTCAGCGGAACTGGCAAGCATTGACACATTGACCAACGCGACGCCACCTTTCCGCTGCTGCACTGCCGCGGCGATCAGGTGCGCCAGGGCGGCTCCAGACCGGACCCGCGCGAAGTCGCGCCTCTCGTCCCGCGCCCTCGGGACATCGACATCCGGACCTGCACATCGACACGAATCGGGGAATCGGGTGAGGACGCGGGACTTCCACTGACTGCGAGCGGCGCCCGCAGCGGCGCCTATTTGTCCGACACCGTGTACTCGAAATAGAGATCCGTCGCCTTGTGCTTGAACTTGGTCCACTGCGCCAAAGACACGTCTTCCGGTCTCGCTACGTCGTCCAGATCGCTCCGGAAGACCCGGCCGCGGGCCTTTTTGAGCAAAGCTTCTTCGATTGACTTTAGGGGATGGGGCCACGGCTTCTCCTTGCCGTAGGCCCACACACGATTGGCCGGTATCACCGCCACGAATTCGTCTTCATACTTGCCGCTTGCCAACCACGCGAGATTGGCGAAGTCAGAGGTCACTTCGCCGCTGAGTGTTGCGTTGTGACTGCCGTGGTGACCCACCTTGTAGAACACAGTCCGGCCGAGCAGGTCCCGCGCTTTCACCTTCTTGCCGTCGACCATCCACTCGAGGGTGCCCCAGGAAATCCAGTTGCCGCGCTGCGCATCGCCGGTGAACAACAGCACCTTGCCGGTCTTGGGCAGTTCGATGGCGATGACGAGGCTGGTGTTGTTGACCTCCTTGTTGAGCCGAAGCGCCAGCGTTTCGGCCGAGTTGAGCCAATCATCATCGATCTGTCGCCACGTTTGCGCGGCGGGTTGTCCTAAAGCCTTGCGGCCATAGCGATCGATGAAGAAACCCCGAACCTCGGCAACGCTCCGGTCCTTGCCATACGCGCTCCGGACCAACTGTGCCAACGAGGCGTCGTTGTCCCCCTTTTCAAGTTCCTTGCGCGGAAGGCCGAAGCGCTTGTCGAAGATTCGACCCTTAGGCCGCAAGGGATCTGGGTCGGGTTCCGTCGCTGCCATCAGTCCGAGAGCCGATGAGTCGATATGGAAACCCTCGCCAGAATGCGGGTCCAGTGACAGCAGCAGCTCCTCGCTGCGCGGTGGCCCGAGCGCGTATATGCGTGGGCCGTCCTTGCCGACTGGCTGGTGATCGTCCCCGGGGCTGAAGAACCTCACGCCATTTGCGGCTTTGTCCCGGATGTACTTGATTGCGAGCTTCAGTTTGCGGACGGCGTTGGACATGTTCTTGCTGCCATCCGCTGCGAAAGCGTGGCTTTGCAACTCACTGAGCGCGACGTGCAGCGACGCCTCGTCCGTTGCTCCGGTTTCGAACATCAGAAGATCCCGGACGGTCTCGTAGGAGGACTTCGCCCGGGAATCGACAGCAAAGCGCAGCTTCAGCGCCGCACCGGCGAGCGCCAGCAAAGTGTCCCCGAAACGTTTTCTAAGCTTGTTTGCATCGCTGTCGGTCGCGTCCTCGGTCCAGGCCAGCCATGTCTCGTCGATGTCGATACCGTCAAAATGGGGCTGTTGCTGAGCATCTTCCGCGCCAAAACCGTTGACATGGTCCATGTGCTCGTGGGTGATCAGCACCACGTTGAGGTGGTTGCCGGTCGCCTCGCCGATATCGGCGATGATCCTGTCGATCGTGCGATCCGGAGCGACTTCTGATCCAGTCCAGAGCCCGCAGTCGATCAACATGTAGAACGGCCCACCATCGGGGTCGCGCATAGCCAGCAGAAAACAGTCCCCGTGGCCCTGCCGGTACATCCTGACGGTCACACCCGAGGCAGGCGCCTTCATCTTGGGCATCGTTCCCTCCTACATCCCGTGAATGTGAAGTCGCGCGAACGTTTCGCCGTCCTCAGGATCGGTGATGCTGTCGGTGAAGGCATCGTCCTCCCGATCGGCCCTTCCCAGCATGAAATCACGCACCCGTCCAAGTTCGGCATCGTCCTCGATCGACCCCGGGTTCTGGATGACGCGACGGATTTGGAAGGTCTCGGCATTGATCAGGAGGGTGCATCCCCATCGGAACTTGAAACCCGCCTTGCCGGATTCGCCACCTTCATCCGCGGACTGCTGTTGGTCGGCGTCGAAATAGCCGTCGCGCGTTTGAATGAGTTCGACCACGTATTCCGCTTCGACCACGCCACGCGGGTTGGTACGCGTCGCCATCCGCACGCTATGCACCTCCAGCGCCGGCTTGCCGTTCGCGAGCGTCCGGCTCTTATGCACGGTCTGCTTCTTCGGGCTGATCTCGGTGCAGATTCTAAGCACCTTGCGCAGACCTTCGGTGCCCGGCTCGGTCATCATCCCCCAGAAGAGTTGACCATAGAGGCGGCGCGCCAGCCACTCCACGCGCCGGTCCGCGTCGAGGCCAAGTTGCAGCAGGTTGCGCGACAGCACCTGGCTCAGTGTTTGCGATCGCGAGCGGCGGCGAGCGGGTTGCGTCGCGCCGGCTGTCGCGACTTCCGTTCTCGCCGCCGGCGTCGGGTCCAACCGATCTGCCATCGCGTCGGCCATGGCTGCTACGATCTGCTGACCCTTGGCTTTCAGTCCGTCCAGGTAGTCACGGCCATAGTGGTCGTCGAAGTCGGTCCTTTGGCGGAGTTGCCGTATCATCTCCTCCGGGGCCTGGAGCATCAGGGCCAGCCGTTCGATCATCATCCGCACTTCCGGTGCAACGGCGTTGTAGTCTGCCGCCACATCCTCGAGCATCGGCCAGAGCATGGTCTCGACTGACATGATTTTGACGTTCCGTGGCACGATTCCCCAAGCGAGGAATGCCTCTAGGAACGCCACCCTGTAGTTGTGCTCGTCGTCGGCGTAGAGGTCGGCGTCGGCCGTTATGATTCCGCGCAAGTAGTCGCCGAATGTCACGTTCACAGGAGGTACGTAGTCGAGGCCGCGGATGCACATCTGCAGCACGTGGTCCGCCGACTTCGCCGCCTCCCGCGCCAGCCGGTTGACGAGATCGGGATGGAGTTCGCCTTCCGCGAGCACTCCGGTACCGCCAGAGGCGATGCGCAGCAGATCGACGATGCGCGAGCGATAGATCGATAGGAATGCGCGGAACACCGCCGCCACGAGGATCGCGCCACGGGCGTGCGGTCCCTCCGCTTCCTCGAGCGCTCTGGGATTCGGCTCGCGCGGCCGCCAGACGCCGTCCTCGCCGGATTCGCCCAGAGCATCGCGCAACGCCCGCCCACGGCCGAGCACCTGCCCGAACTCCTGCGCCAGTTGTCCGAGCAGGCTTTGCTGCTCAAGGTTCCCACGTGTTCGCGCGATTTGGTCCTTTAGCACTTCGTCGAACGAAAAATGCTGAAAGATCGCGACGATGTCGGCGAACGCTTCATGCAGCGCGAGCACATCGGGATTGCTCGCTTCGTTGAAGCGCGGATGCATGCCGTCAAGCAATGCGTGCGTCGTCTCATGCGCGATGATGTCGTGTGAGAGGCACGTGAATACGATCGACCCCTCCGGGGCCCCGCGCTGCCCGTGCCCGGCCGGAAAATAGCCGAAGAGCAGCGCCTTCTTCACCGGACTATAGTAGGCGTTTGCGTCCCGCAGTGCGTGTGGATAGATCCTCAGGCAGGCAACGAACTCCTCATCCCCACCCGGCACGTTCCGGAAGTCCTGCGGCGCCCAGAGTGCCACCCGACCAAGTGCGCGCTCGAACTGGATGATGGTGTTCATTGCCACTGCATACGTCATCTGCTGGTGGAACTGCGGATCCCATTCAGCCGGACGAAGGCCTCCGTCGGCGAGCAGGCGCGGGTCATTGAGGTCAACCGGCGCGTAGAAGAGCTCGAGCGATGGATCGTAATCAATGACCTCGAGATATCGTCCAGCCGGCCCGAGGAACGGTTTGCCTGGGTCGATGCGCTCCATCTCCCATGGAATGGAGACGGTGACTTCGTTGATGGGCAACGTCTCATGCCGTCGGCCGAGGCTGGGATCGAAGGCGAAAATCCGTAGCTTCCGTGGAGGTGCAGCCAAACCCGTTGACAATGTGACCCCCACAAGCCGTCTAAGCAAATCCGCAAACGATGAATTGCGCCAGAGTAATACGGCGCTCGAACTCAGTAAAGCCGTGGACGTCTCTAATTCTTGCTTGGAATTGTTTGCGCCTTTTCGCGGCCGCGGCGACCAAGAGCGCCACCACGGTTCCGGACCGGATCCGCACCAAGCCGCGCGTCCTCGGGACATCTACATTCCGACCTGCACATCGACGCCATTAAGGTGAAGACCCGCGACTTCGCACGAGCACGACCAAGCGCTCCCATTGAGGATTTGGAGAAGGCCATCTGCTGGTCTAGCTTTGTAGACAGAGGCCGGATGCTATCTCCTCGAGGCTGGCGATGATTGTCCATTTGGTTGACGGCACTTACGAGCTGTTTCGCCACTTCTATGGCCAACGCCGGTTCAACAACGGGCGAGACAAGCCGTTTGGCGCCGTCGTCGGCGTGCTGAACACAGTGCTGGAGATGATCGAGAGTGGCGCCACACACATTGGGGTGGCAACCGATCACGTGGTCGAGTCGTTCCGAAATCAGCTCTGGCCCGGCTACAAGACTGGGGATGGCATCGAGCCGGCACTGCTCGCGCAGTTTCATCCCCTCGAGGAGGCCTTGGTCGCGATGGGAGTGGCCGTTTGGCCGATGATCGAACTGGAGGCCGACGATGCGTTGGCCTCTGCGGCTCGCCGCGCCGTCGCCGATCCGCGCGTCCAGAAAGTGTGCATCTGGACCCCGGACAAAGATCTCGCGCAGTGTGTGCGCGGTGACCATGTGGTCCAGGTGGACCGCAGGACCCAGAAAATTCGCGATGCTGTCGGCGTACGCGAGAAGTTCGGAGTTGAGCCGGCCCTGATTCCGGATTTTCTTGCGCTCGTAGGCGATGCCGCCGATGGCTATCCGGGTCTCGAAGGCATCGGCCGCGTCTCGGCAGCCCGGCTTCTTGGCCGCTACGGCCCTCTTGAAGACTTTCCACCTGAAGTCCTCGCCAAGCGCAGAAGATCTTCGGTCGTCGCCGTGTCGGGCGAGCGGCCGATGAAGGCCGCAAACGCCTTCACGCAACGGATGTAGTCCCGGCGCGTGTCCTCGGTGAAGCCGCGCACGGACATGTCTTCGATCATGCGCTCGCGCAGCGCGCTGCCGGACGGATGCGAGAGATCGGTGGTCATCGGGTGCTCCTCTCAAGCTGAAGGTTGACCCTTCATGCTCGGAGGCAGATCACAGTCCGTCACCCCTGATCGTTCACGCACTCATAGACGCCGCCGCATACGCGCCGACCTCGAAGCCCGCGCCCTCCCGCGCGAGCGGGTCGTCTAATCGCCCGACCGTCAAGGGGGTAGGTGCAAGGCAGTCGTCCTTTCTGTCCATGCTCGTTCGTTCGTATGCCGGGTACAGGGTCGTCTACGCGGTCGATGCAAAGCTGATCGCCGCAGGATGAGTTTCGCAGGTGAGATCTTCCTATGTTCGTTACGCAATCTGCTTAACGAGGCAGTTGCTTCCCGCTTCGCGGAATGATCTCAGCCACGTCCCGGCAGGGACGGCTCGGTGCGTCCTGTAAGAACGCTATTGGTGTTGAATGGCCTGACGGAATCGTCGTAGTCGAGCGTCTGCAGAATCAGGCAGCGGCGGGCGTTCCTCCGTGCGGATCGAACAGCTCGCCCGTCCGGAGCATCGCATGCATGATCACTGCCAGCTTGCGCGCCAGGGCCACGGCGGCTCGCTTGAAGCCGAGCCGTTCTTTCAGCTCCAACGCCCAGGTTCGCAGGGTGCTGGTATCCGTCGACCGGTTCAGGATGACCGCGGCCGCTTCGTATAGCAGTCCGCGCAACTGATTGTCGCCACGGCGCGAGATATGGCCGTCATTATCGACCTCGCCAGATTGGTAGCGTCTCGGGGTCAGGCCCACCCATGCGCCCACGGCGCGCGAGTTCCTGAAGTTCGCCGGATCCTCCACGGCCGCGGCAAAGGCGGTGGCTGTGACGGTGCCGACACCGGGCACCGTCATGAGTAGACGGCAGTGCTGGTCTTCACGAGCCATCGCGGCCAGTTGCTTGCTCAGCTCTGCTATCTGGTATCGAATATCACTCCATGCCCGAAGCATTGGCACGACGATGCGCGCCAGCTTTGCTTCGCCCTGCAGAAGATCGTGAACGTTGCGCTCGAACAC
>NZ_VLKT01000030.1 GCF_007830515.1 Mesorhizobium tianshanense | reverse complement strand
ATCTATGAGGGTGCGCGCGACATGGCCCGCGACATCGCCAAGACCGACGCCTACCAAACCTCACGCTATCAACGGAAGAAGGTGGAGATGCTGTTCGCGCACCTCAAGCGCATCCTGAAGCTCGACAGACTGCGATTGCGCGGCCCCTGTGGTGCCCGCGATGAGTTCCACCTCGCAGCCATCGCCCAGAACCTCAGGAAATTGGCCAAGATCTGCACTACCCGGACGCCAATCCCAGCCACTTAGGGCAAGGAGGCCGCCTCGACCCAATCGCAACTCGTCGCGGCGAAAAGAACGCCCGGCTTAATCACCGACTTCTTCAACACAATCGGTCGAATTCAGTCGTTCAGAGTGATTGGGTTGATACTTAGCCAGGCGCGCCGGCGACCGACCCCCTGATCACCAGGTCGACCGGCCAGACCTCGCCGCGGGCGCCCTCCTCCAGGCCGGAGATCCGCGCCGCCAGCCGTTCGGCGACGCGTGCGCCGGCCAGGCGGATCGACGAGCGCGTCGTCGACAGCGGCACCGAGAAATTCTCCGGCTTCAGCCAGGGGAAGACATCGTCATGGGCGATCAGCGACAGGTCGCTCGGAATGGTCAGGCCAAGGTCGCGCACCGCGCGCACGACGCCGAGCGCCATGATCAGGCTGGAGCAGGCGATGGCGGTCGGCGCATCGCTGCGCTCGAGCAGCCGCCTGGCGGCGCGATAGCCGTTCTCCTCGGTCATGGCCAGGGAACAGACATGGCCCTCGCCAAGCTCCAGACCGCTCGCCGCCAGTGCCCGGCGCACGCCGCGCTCGCGGTGAATGGCGAAGGTCTCGCGGTCGTCGCCGTTGATCAGCGCCAGCCGCCGGTGACCGAGCTGGATGAGCAGCCGGGCAGCCTCATGGAAGGCGCCCTCATTGTCGATGTCGGTGAAGGGGTAGTCGAAATCGAGGCCTTCGCTGCGGCCATGGACGATGAAGGGGATGCCGAGCGTGCTGACCAGCGCCACCCGCCGATCGGCGGGCCTTGGCGAGGAGATGTAGACAGCGTCGACCTGCCGGTTGGCGACGATACGCCGGTAGGTGGTCTCCTGGTCGTCGGCATCGGCCGGGGACAGCACCAGGTCGAGTTCGTGCGAACGGGCGTAGTCGCCGAGGCCGGACAGGAATTCGACGAAATGCGGGTCGATGTCGACGGCCGTCCCGGTCGGCAAGACATAGCCAATCATCCCGGTCTTGCCGGTCGCCAGCCGGCGCGCGCTCGGGTTGGGGCGGTAGCCGTGGCGCTTGGCGGCGTCGATCACCCGCCGGCGCGTTTCCTCGTTGACCTCCGGGTAGCCGTTCAGCGCGCGGCTTACCGTTGTCTGCGAAAGCGCCAGCATGTGGGAGAGCTGTTTGAGGTTCACAGGAGGCCTCCAAGCCTCAAAGCGCTTTTAACCATGGATTGCCGATCGCCCGGGAAAGCGCTGCCTAGTGTGGAGACAATAAGCACCGTTTCTGACCGGTTTGAAGTAAAATTTACTGCTGCATCGCCAAAAAAGCATGCTGCAGCGCACTTATGTGCTCCTGTATCGCGGGAATTAAATCGATTAGCCCCTTTACCCCCTTGACTCCCGATCGATTCAGTGGCGTGATTGGAAAGGCCAAAGCGCTTTGGAAGACTCTTCGAAAGGTTGCGGTTCCTTTCCGACTGAGTCACAGTCCTGCAGCGTCGGCGGACGGAATGGAGGTTTCGTCCGGGTGTTTGTGACCACTGGGAGGAATACCGATGAAGAAAATGCTTCTGCTGGGTGCCGCGTTTGTCACGCTCACCCTTAGCGCGCCAGCGCAAGCCGAACTGAAGTTCAAGCCGGGTGAGGACCCCCGCTTCAACTGGGCGAACTACGAAGAGCTCAAGAAGGTCGACCTCAAGGGCGAGACGCTGTCGATCTTCGGGCCATGGCGCGGCGAGGACGAGGGCCTCATCCGCACCGTTCTCGACTATTTCGCGGAGGCCACCGGTGCCGAGATCAAATACTCCTCGTCGGAAAATTACGAACAGCAGATCGTCATCGACACGCAGGCCGGCAGCCCGCCCAACATTGCCGTGCTGCCGCAGCCGGGCCTGATCCAGGACCTTGCGTCCAAGGGCCTGCTGACGCCGCTCGGCGACGACACCGCCAACTGGGTCAAGGACAATTACGGCGCCGGCCAGTCGTGGGTCGATCTCGGCACCTTCAAAGACAAGGACGGCAAGCCGGGCTTCTTCGCCTTCCCCTACAAGGCCGACGTGAAATCGCTGGTCTGGTACTCGCCCGACAATTTCGAGGAAGCCGACTACGAGGTGCCGAAGACGCAGGAAGAGCTTGCCGAGCTCGAACAGAAGATCATCGCCGACGGCGGCACGCCTTGGTGCATCGGGCTCGGTTCGGGCGGCGCCACCGGCTGGCCGGCGACCGACTGGGTCGAGGACATCATGCTGCGCACCCAGACGCCCGAGACCTACGACAAGTGGGTGAAGGACGAGATTCCGTTCAACGATCCCGCGGTGGTCAACGCCATCGACATTTTCGGCAAGATCGCGACCGACGACAAGATGGTCGAGGGCGGCGCCAAGGCGGTTGCGGCGACCGACTTCCGCGATAGCCCGAAAGGCCTCTTCTCGGTGCCGCCGAAATGCTATCTGCACCATCAGGCGTCGTTCATCCCGACCTTTTTCCCGGAAGGCACCGAGATCGGCCAGGACGCCGACTTCTTTTATTACCCGCCCTACGCCTCCAAGGCCGACCTCGGCACCCCGGTGCTCGGCGCCGGCACGCTTGCCATGATCACCAAGGACAGCAAGAGTGCCCGCGCGTTCATCGAATTCCTGAAGATGCCGCTCGCCCATGAGATCTGGATGGCCCAGGGCGGGTTCGTGACGCCGCTGAAGTCGGTCAACAACGACGCTTATGCCAGCGAGGCGCTGAAGAAGCAGGGCGCAATCCTCGCCGAGGCCTCGACCTTCCGCTTCGACGGATCCGACCTGATGCCGGGCAAGATCGGCGCCGGCGCCTTCTGGACCGGCATGATCGATCTCGTCGGCGGCAAGTCCGCCCAGGATGTCGCCACCGACATCCAGAAGAGCTGGGACGCGATCAAGTAAAGTAGGCGCCGCGGCTGAATATTCGGATTACCGATCCCAAATGGATCCGGGCCTCAATGGCCCGGATCCGACCGGCGGCCCGCGCCGCAGCGATTTTTATGAGCATATTCCGGCATGACGCGCGACCAGCAAGAGTGGAGCCCTGCCTTGCCTCCGGTCGCGCTCCAAACAACTGAATCGGCACATGATCCCGCCGCCAAAGCCATTCTCGACTGGCGGATCATGCGCAGAGGGAGGGACCCGTGGCGGCTCAGATTTTCTCGGCCATATTCGTCATCATCGCCGGCGTCGGCGGCTGTGTCGCCTATTTCTGGGGCGCCAACAGACTGGTGGACATCATCTTCCCGTCGCGCGGCGTCGCCGGTGCCGCGGCCATCGACAATCTGCGCCGGCAGGGGCTGATCCGGCCGTGGCTATTCGTCGGCCCGGCCATGATCATCCTCACCATCTACCTGATCTACCCGGTCGTGGAGACGCTCAGGCTGTCGTTCCTCGATCGCGGCGGCGCCGATTTCGTCGGCTTCGCCAATTATGAATGGGCGCTCGGCGACCGCGAGTTCCGCAGCTCCATCCTCAACAACATCATCTGGCTGGCGGTCGTGCCCGCCGCCTGCACCTTCCTCGGTCTGATCATCGCCGTCCTCACCGACAAGATCTGGTGGGGCACCATCGCCAAGAGCCTCATCTTCCTGCCGCTGGCCATCTCGTTCGTCGGCGCCAGCGTCATCTGGAAATTCATCTACGAGTATCGCGGCGCGGGCCAGACGCAGATCGGCCTGCTCAACGCCATCATCCAGTATTTCGGTGGCCAGCCGCAGGTCTGGATATCGCTGCCGTTCTGGAACAATTTCTTCCTGATGATCATCCTGATCTGGATCCAGACCGGCTTTGCCATGGTCATCCTGTCCTCCGCCTTGCGGGGTATTCCCGAAGAGACGCTGGAAGCCGCCGTCATCGACGGCGCCAATCCGTTCCAGATCTTCTGGAAGATCATGGTGCCGCAGATCTGGGGCACGATCGCCGTCGTCTGGACCACCATCACCATCCTGGTGCTGAAGGTTTTCGACATCGTGCTGACCATGACCAACGGCCAATGGAACAGCCAGGTCCTGGCCAATCTGATGTTCGACTGGATGTTCCGCGGCGGCGGCGATTTCGGCCGCGGCGCCACCATCGCCATCATCATCATGATCGCGGTCATTCCGATCATGGTCTGGAACATCCGCCAGGCCAACAAAGAGACGGGAGGACATTGAGATGGCCGTGTCGACCGGAAAGTCCTTTGCCAGCCGTTTCGGCGTCCATATCGCGGTCCTCATCTTCGTCGCGATCTGGACCGTGCCTACGCTCGGCATTCTCGTCTCGTCGCTGCGCGACAAGGATCAGATCATCGCCTCGGGCTGGTGGAACTCGTTCGCCAGTTCCACCCAGACGGAAGCGGGCCGGCTGCCACCCGCCTCGGCGCAGGTCGAGAAGGACGGCAAGTTCGTCCTCGAGGGCAACATCTTCGGCGACGATCCGGCCCGCGACATCAGCGCCTTCGGCGTCAAGTCGGCGGCGCCGACGCAATATCCCGCCGGCACGACGGCCGATCTCGGCGACGGCGAGACCTTGCAGCTCAACGCCGACGGCAGTTTCGTCATGACCTCGACGCAGCCCTTCGAGGGCGAGCGCGGCCAGCGCGTCTACTACGCCTCGTCGGCGCCGCCGAAGTTCACCACCGACAATTACGATACGGTGCTGTTTTCGGAAGGCATCGGCCGCTCCTTCATGAATTCGCTAACCGTCACCATTCCGGCGACCGTCATCCCGATCCTGATCGCGGCGTTCGCGGCCTATGCACTGGCCTGGATGCGCTTTCCCGGCCGGGCGCTGCTCATCGCGGTCATCATCGGCCTCCTGGTCGTGCCGCTGCAGATGTCGCTGATCCCGCTGCTGAAGCTCTATAACGGCGTCGGCTCTTTCTTCGGCGTGCCGTCGAAAACCTATCTCGGCATCTGGCTGGCGCATACCGGCTTCGGCCTGCCCTTCGCCATCTATCTCCTCAGAAGCTACATTGCCGGGCTGCCGCGCGAAATCATGGAATCGGCGCGCATCGACGGCGCCAGCGATTTCGAGATTTTCGTCAAGATCGTGCTGCCGCTGTCGTTCCCGGTGCTGGCCTCCTTCGCCATCTTCCAGTTCCTCTGGGTGTGGAACGACCTTTTGGTCGCGATGGTTTTCCTCGGCACCGAAGGGGACCAGATCGTGCTGACCGCCAAGCTCAACGCGTTGCTCGGCTCGCGCGGCGGCGACTGGGAGATCCTGACGACGTCGGCTTTCATCACCATTGTCGTGCCGCTGATCGTGTTCTTCTCGCTGCAACGCTATTTCGTCCGCGGGCTGCTCGCCGGTTCGGTGAAGGGAGGTTGAGATCATGCAATCCGCCGTGAAAGCGACCGTGAAACCCGACCTCGCCGCCGATAGCGACTGGTGGCGAGGGGCCGTGATCTACCAGATCTATCCGCGCAGCTATCAGGACTCGAACGGCGACGGCGTCGGCGACCTCAAGGGCATCATCGGCAGGCTGCCCTATGTCGCGGCGCTCGGCGTCGACGCCATCTGGATCTCGCCGTTCTTCAAGTCGCCGATGAAGGATTTCGGCTACGACGTATCCGACTTTTGCGACGTCGATCCGATGTTCGGCACACTGGTCGATTTCGATGCCCTGACCGCCGAGGCGCACAAGCTCGGGCTCAAGGTGATGATCGACGAGGTGCTGTCGCATACCGCCGACAGCCATCCGTGGTTCAAGGAAAGCCGCTCGAACCGCACCAATCCCAAGGCGGACTGGTATGTCTGGGCGGACGCCAAGCCCGACGGCACGCCACCCAACAACTGGCTGTCGATCTTCGGCGGTTCGGCCTGGCAGTGGGACACCAGCCGCCAGCAATACTACCTGCATAATTTCCTGGCCGAGCAGCCCGATCTCAACTTTCACAGCCGTGCGGTCCAGGACGCGCTGCTCGACGTCACCCGCTTCTGGCTGGAACGTGGCGTCGACGGCTTCCGCCTCGACACCATCAACTTCTACTTCCACAGCCAGGGCCTGGAGGACAATCCGGCGCTGCCGCCCGAAGAGCGCAACGACCAGACCGCGCCCTCCGTCAATCCTTACAACTACCAGGACCACCTCTACGACAAGAGCCGCCCGGAAAACCTCGGCTTCCTCGAACGCTTCCGCGCCCTGCTCGACGAATATCCGGCGACGGCCGCGGTCGGCGAAGTCGGCGATTCACAGCGCGGACTGGAGGTGGTGGCAGCTTATACCGCCGGCAGCAAGCGCGTGCATATGTGCTACTCGTTCGATTTCCTGGCCCCCGAAAAGATCAGCGCGGCGAAGGTGCGTTCGGTGCTGGAGGCGTTCGGTAAGGTCGCCAGCGACGGCTGGTCGTGCTGGGCCTTCTCCAACCATGACGTGATGCGCGCTGCCTCGCGCTGGGCGGCCGGCGAGGCCGACCCGACCGCTTATCTCAAGGTGATCTCGGCGCTGCTGATGTCGCTGCGCGGCTCCGTCTGCATCTATCAGGGCGAGGAGCTCGGGCTCGGCGAGGCCTCGCTGCAATTCGAGGATCTGCAGGATCCCTACGGCATCCGCTTCTGGCCGGAATTCAAGGGCCGCGACGGCTGCCGCACGCCGATGGTCTGGGATGGCGCCGCCCTGAATGGCGGCTTCTCCAAGGCAAAGCCATGGCTGCCCGTGCCTGCCAAGCACCTTCCGCAAGCGGTCGATGTGCAGCAGGGCGACGACGCCTCGCTGCTCGAACACTACCGGCGCTTTCTCGCCTTCCGGCGTTTGCATCCGGCGCTGGCCAAGGGCGATATCGACTTCATCGAAAGCGAGGGCGATACGGTTGCCTTCACGCGCCGCGAGGGCAACGAGCAGATCGTCTGCGTCTTCAATCTCGGCAGCCGACCGGCCGAAATCGATCTTGGCGGGCGCTCGCTGCAGCCCTTGCCGGGGCACGGGTTTTCGGGACAGACTAGCGCCGGCTCTATCCGCCTCGGCGGCTACGGCGCCTGGTTCGGGCGTATCGACTGAATTGGCATTTCACTGGAGGGAATCATGGCCGATGTCACGCTAAGGCAAGTGAAGAAATCTTACGGCAATCTCAACATTCTCCACGGCATCGACCTCGACATAAAGTCGGGCGAGTTCATCGTCTTCGTCGGCCCTTCGGGCTGCGGCAAGTCGACCTTGCTGCGCTCCATCGCCGGGCTTGAGGAAATCACCTCGGGCGAGCTCAAGATCGCCGGCGAGGTGGTGAACGACGTGCCGCCGTCGAAACGCGGCATCGCCATGGTGTTCCAGTCCTATGCGCTCTATCCGCACATGACCGTCTACGACAACATGGCGTTCTCGATGAAGATCGGCAAGGAGAGCAAGGCCGAGATCGACAAGCGGGTGCGCCAGGCGGCCGAAATCCTGCAGCTGACAAAATATCTCGACCGGCTGCCTAAGGCGATGTCGGGCGGCCAGCGCCAGCGCGTCGCCATCGGCCGCGCCATCGTGCGCAACCCGAAGGTCTTCTTGTTCGACGAGCCGCTGTCGAACCTCGACGCGGCACTGCGCGTCGCCACCCGCATCGAGATCGCCAAGCTCAAGGAATCGATGCCTGCCACAACGATGATCTACGTCACCCACGACCAGGTCGAGGCGATGACGCTGGCCGACCGCATCGTCGTGCTCAAGGAGGGCCATATCGAGCAGGTCGGCACGCCGATGGATCTCTACAAGAAACCCGGCAATCTGTTCGTCGCCCAGTTCATCGGTTCGCCGGCCATGAACATCCTGCCGGCAACGATCGACAAACCAGGCAACCCGACCATCGTCAGCCATGTCGGCGGCCGCAAGGCGACGGTGCCCATCGCCACGCCGGCCTCGGCGAAGGGTGCTGCGGTGAGCTTTGGCGTGCGGCCGGAGGATTTGATGATCGCCACCGGCGCGGATTATCTGTTCGAGGGAACGGTGGACTATGTCGAGCAGCTCGGCGAGGTCCAGCTGGTCTATGTCGACATCGGCCGCGCCGACCTGCCGCTGGTGACCAAGCTGCCCGGCAATGTCGAGGTCAAGCGGGGTGCTGCGCTGCGGTTGAGTGCCGATGCCGGAGATCTGCATATTTTCGATGCCGAGGGACATTCCTTCACACTCCACAATGCGGAAGCAAAGGCAGCCTGAGAGCGGCAGCCGAACTGCTGGATATAGGCAGTTTGGCGAAGGCAAAAAACAAGAGCGGCGGGCAAAGCCCGCCGCTCTTGTGCGTTCTGGTCGCTGCTTAGCGGCCGAACAGGTTCCGGTCGCTGCCCTGCGGGGCGGACTTCTGTACGTCGCCAGATGAATTGAGCAGCTTGTAGACCGGCGAGCCGGTGTTGCGTACCGAGGACGTCTGCGTGTTGTCGACGTTGACGGCCGCCTGCTTATTGATGTCGGTTCCGCCAACGTTGTCGTTGCGGGCATAGGCGCTGCCGGCGGCAATCAAAAGTGCGGCGGCGGTAAGAGCGATTTTCTTCATTTCAGTATTCCTGGATTTTCGCATTCGACCAGCGCGGCGGTCTTGATGAAAGACAATGCCGCCGCTGTTGTTTGTTTGACCATGATCTTTTCCGAAAACCGGTTTCCACTTTTTGCTTCGCTGACCTTCGGTTCGGGATCACGGTCTGGAATCGACTGTTAGTTGTTGCCGAAGAGGTTGCGGTCGCTGCCGTGGACGGGCTTCTCGTCAGCCGGAACCGGATTCTGGGCCGAAGCCGAATTCCGAACCGAAGCCGTGTACGAGCTGTCGACCGCGGCGGCCGGCTGGTTGGCGCCGTCAGACCCATAATGGTCACTGCCTTCAGCAAAGGCGCTGCCGGTGATGGCCAGAACGGCGACGGCAGCAAGAGCGATCTTTTTCATTTTAAGTACTCCAGTATCTTAAGTTTCCCGTCCGTCCAGCGGCTTGTCTTGGAAGGAATTCGCGTCGTTCGGACAGCCCCGATGTGGGAAGGCCATCCTGCGGATTCCAATCACGAAGTTGTTCCGTGTGGACCAAGAATCTGCATCTTGAAATTGTGCCAGTGGCTCCTACAACCACAATTTTCCTTTTTTTATCAGTCTGTTAGCTCAAGCGTTCCATCCGACCATTTGACGGATTGGCGAGCCAGCGTTCACACCGTCCTGCACGCAGTGTCAACAGAAACGAACCGTTCGGTTCGATTTTAGACGCACCTAAAAAAGCATTTCGAAGCCTGCTAACGAATCGTTAACCAGTTCGGCCCCTGACAATGGGCCAAATCCGGCCATGCTTTCGGGCCGGCAACGCTCGGCGAAGGGTGGATTTCACCCTTGTTCACTCCGGTCCAACAGGTTTCGTGGCCGTGTCGCGCCGCATGGATACGATGTCGCTTTCATGCCGACAGTCGGTCGGCGGTCATGATTAGATCACGCCAACTCAGGTGCCGCTTGGTGACGACCAAGCGGAGAATTGGGAAGCCGGTCAGAACCCGGCGCTGCCCCCGCAACGGTGGTGGAGTTCAAGTCGCAACGGGAGACCACTGGGCCACAAGCCTGGGAAGGTGTCGCGATGAGTCCGCAAGGACACTCCAGAGCCCGGAAACCAGCCCGAGATTCTAGACTCGACTGATCGCGGTGGGCGGTCAAGAGGCGGATAGTGCATGCCCGGCCGTATTGCCGACGTGCAGCCGATCCTTCCTCCATCACCACCAGTTCAGTCCTTGGACATGAGGACAGGACATGGATGCGCGCAACGACATGCTGAGGCTCTTGCACGGCCGCAGGCAAGGCTATTCACTGGAACAGCCCTTCTACACCGATCCCGATTTCTTCAAGCTCGACATGGAGCTGATCTGGTATCGCGACTGGCTGTTCATCGGTCACGATTGCGAGTTGCCGAAGCCGGGCAGCTACATCACCGTCCAGATCGGCGGCTATCCGGTCGTGCTGGTCCGCGACCAGCAAGGCAAGATCAACGCCTTCCACAATTCCTGCCGCCATCGCGGCAGCCGCGTCTGCAACGCCGACAAGGGCACGGCGGCGAAGCTCGTCTGCCCCTATCACCAGTGGACCTACGAGCTGGACGGCCGGCTTTTGTTCGCAAGGCAGATGGCGGATGGCTTCGACAAGAGCCAGTTCAGCCTGAAGCCAGTCGCCTGCGAAAGCGTCGGCGGTTACATCTTCATCTGCCTGGCCAAGGAGCCCGCGGATTTCGCGCCGATGCGCGCGATGGTCGAGCCCTACCTCCTGCCGCACCGGCTGCGCGAGGCAAAGGTCGCCTTCGAATCGACCATCGTCGAGAAGGGCAACTGGAAGCTCGTCTGGGAGAACAACCGCGAGTGCTACCATTGCGCCGGCAACCATCCGGAACTGTGCAAGACATTCCCGGAAGCACCGACTGTGACCGGCGTGCAAGGCGCCGACAGCGATCCGGAGATGCTGGCGCACTGGGCGAAATGCGAGGCGGCGGGCTTGCCGAGCAAGTTCCGCATCGATTCGGCCGGGCAGTATCGCGCCACCCGCGCGCCGCTGCTGCGCGACGCCGTCAGCTACACGATGACGGGACGGCGCGCGGTGAAGAAGAACCTTTCCGACAGCGTTTCGACCGACCGCATCGGCTCGTTGCTGCTCTACCACTATCCGACGACCTGGAACCATATCCTCGGCGATCATGCCGTCACCTTCCGCGTGCTGCCGATCAGCGCCACGGAAACGGCCGTCACCACCAAATGGCTCGTCCACAAGGATGCGGTCGAAGGCGTCGACTACGATCTCACCGAACTCACCCATGTGTGGACCGAGACCAACGACCAGGATCGCCGCATCGTCGAGGAAAACGCCTTCGGCATCCTGTCGCCGGCCTATGAGCCCGGCCCCTATTCGGAACTGCATGAGGGCGGCGTCATCCAGTTCGTCGAATGGTACGCGTCCTTCATTGGGCCGCGCCTTGCCGAGGACGGCCGGCCGGCGTTGCGCAGCGTCGCCTAAGATCTGAGGGATGAATGCGATGACGGACCTCGGGCTCTACCGCCATCTCGACGAGATGGCGCCCTGGAACGACAGGCTCCAGGTGCTGGAAGTGATCGGCGTCAGCGACGAGGCGCCTGAGGTGAAGACCTTCACCTTCCGCTCCGACAACCAGACCTGGTTCCGCTACAAACCGGGGCAGTTCGTGACGCTGGAACTGCCGACCATTGAGGGCCCGCTGATGCGGACCTATACGCTGTCGTCCTCGCCGTCGCGGCCGTTCTCGATCGCGGTGACGGTGAAAGCGCAGGCCGGCAGCGCCGGCACGCGCTGGATGTTCGACAATCTGAAGCCCGGCGTTCACGTGAAGGCCTATGGGCCGGCGGGCGACTTTTCGCTGCACAGTCATCCCGCGGCCAAGTATCTGTTCATTTCGGCCGGCTCCGGTGTGACGCCGATGATGTCGATGCTGCGCTGGCTGAACGACTGCGCGCCATGGACCGATGTCGGTTTCGTCAACTGCGCCCGAAAGCCCGAAGAGATCATCTTCCGCAAGGAACTCGAACTGCTCGGCAGCCGCATGCCGGGTCTGACGCTCGGCTTCATGATCGAGGAGCGCTCCAGCCGCGAGGGCTGGTTCGGCCATATGGGTCGGATCGACGCGATCCGGCTGCCGCTGCTGGCGCCCGATTTTCGTGAGCGCGAAATCTTCTGCTGCGGTCCCGACCCGTTCATGCGCGCGGTGCGGCAGATGCTGGAGGCCGCCGGCTTCGACATGGCCAACTACCATCAGGAAAGCTTTGCGGCGCCGCCGGTGGAGGAAATACCGGCCCCGTTCGCATCGCCGGCGGAAGGCGGGGCGGCAGAAGGCGGGGTCGAGATCCCTGCTGAAGCCGCAACGCCGATCCGCTTTTCGCTTTCGGATGTCGATGCCGACTGCGTTGCCGGCCAGACCGTGCTGCAGACGGCGCGCGCCTCGGGCGTGCGAATTCCCGCAGCCTGCGAGTTCGGCCTGTGCGGAACCTGCAAGGTGAAAAAGGTCTCGGGCAAGGTCGAAATGAGTCACAATGGCGGCATCCTCGATCACGAGATCGATGACGGCTTCATCCTCGCCTGCTGTTCGAAGCCGCTGACGGCGCTGGAAATCGAGGTCTGACAAGCTGAGCCGCAGCCCTCAGACCCCGTAGCGCTCGGTGCGGATGAGGCCTGCCGGAACGCCGGCATCGATCAGCGCCTGAGCGGCGGCCGACACAAAGGCGTTCGAGCCGCAGACAAAGGCGAGCCTTGGCGGCGCGGGCAGCCGCGCCATCGATTGCACCATCATCGCGGCATCGACCCGCCGCGAGTAGTCTACAGGGCGCCGGGCGGCCTCGCGCGTCAGCGTCAGCACCAGATCGAAGCCGTCCCGGCGATCGTCGAGGCCGATCAGTTCGTCGCGAAAGATCACCTCGTCCCAGACCCGCGCGGAAAACACCAACGCCGCGGGCACCGCTGATTTGCGCGCCGCGCGATGGCGGATCATCGCCATCAGCGGCACCACGCCCGATCCGCCGCCGACCAGCAGAAGCGGCCCGCCGTCGCTGTCGGACCAGACGAAATGGCCGCCGAGCGGCCCGCGCAGTTCGACCTCGTCGCCGACCGCCGCTATCTCATGGAAGAAGGGCGAGACCTCGCCGTCGTCGAGTTTTTCGATCGCCAGTTCGATCGTCTCGCCCGATTCCGGCGCCGAGGCGATGGAGTAGGAGCGGCGCGCCTGATAGCCGTCCGGCGCCGTCAGCCTGACATCGACATGCTGCCCGGCACGATAGGCGAAGGACCGCGACGGCTGGAGGAAAAAGCTGGTGACGCGCGGCGTGCGCTTTTCGATGCCGGTGATGGTAACCGTCTGCCAGGGCGACTGCGCCGCCGGCCCGTCGCTCATGGATCGCCCGCATAGCGCTGCTCGCGCCACGGGTCGCCATAGATGTGATAGCCGCGCAGTTCCCAGAAGCCCGGCTCGTCACGCTCGGTGAACTGCAGCCCGTTCAGCCATTTGGCCGACTTCCAGAAATAGAGATGCGGGACCAGCAGCCGCGCCGGGCCGCCATGGTCGGGCGTGATCGGCTTGCCCTCGTAAAGCAGCGCCACCATCGCCTTGCCGGCGGTGACGTCCTTCGTCGGCACGTTGGTGGTATAGCCGTCGAAGGACAGCGCCAGCGTGAAGGCGGTCGGCGGCTCGATGCCGGCACCGGCAAGAATGTCATCGACCAGCACGCCCTGCCACGCCGTGTCGAACTTGGTCCATGCGGTCACGCAATGGATGTCGCGCGTCATCTTGGTTAGAGGCAAAGCGTTGAACTCGGTCCAATTCCATTTCTTGATCGGCCGCGGTCCGTGCTTGAGCGTGAACGACCAGTCCTCGGTGCGCACGCGCGGCGTCGGCCCGGCCGACAGCACCGGGAAGCCTTGCTCGAGATACTGCCCCGGCGGGATACGCGCATCCGCATCCGTCGGGGGCTTTCGTCCTGAAAAAAAGCCGCGGGTAACCATCGAGACAATCCGTTTACATGGGGCCGTTTACATGGGGCCGTTTACATGGGGCCATTTGCTTGGGGCCGTTTGCCTGGGGCCGTCCGCCGGCCTTCAACAGTCTTCTCGAAGATGGCTTGGCGGGGCAACCGAAATGTTGGCAACGACCTCGCGACGCCTTGCTGGCCTCACAAGCTCGCCGCCCGGATGGTTGCCATCTGCTGCTGTCGCCTGCCGGGACGGCGCCGAAACCCGAGAACAAAAAAACCGCCTCGGCGGCGGGTCGCTGGCGCAAATCAGCACCATGAATAAATTCCTAACATAACCGCCGTCACAAAGCAAGAACAAATGTGCTATGCCTCAGGGCAATCGCTTCAGGTCGGCGTTGCCCCTATACGCCGATCCCGTCGGTTCGCCTGAGATAGCCCGTGGCGATTTCGCGCATGCGCCTGGCGTCAAAGCTCGGTCCATGGCCGCCATGGCCGATGCGGATCGGCAGGTCGAGCAGCCGCTGCATCGTCCGGCGATAGGCGGCGCGGTCGGAATCCGGCAGGTCGTCGATCAGCATGTCGTCGTAGATGGCGTCGCCGGCGAAGAACAGGCCGTCGGCCTCATCGAACAGCGCGATCGAATCGGGGGAGTGGCCGGGCAGATGCAGCACGCGAAATTGCCGGTCGCCGAGGTCGACCAGATCGCCCTCGTCAAGCGTCCGCGTCAGCGGCGCCGGCGTAATTTTATAATCGGCCGCTTTCCAGCCCGGCGCCGGCAGCTTTGAGACCGCGCCGTCGAGCGTGTGGAACATGTGGGCATAGGTGACCGCTTCATCCATGCTGTCGAATTGCGCGGCGCTGTGCCTCGGCCCCGCCCGCAAGGGGAATTCGTGCAGCGAGCCGACATGGTCGAGGTGGATATGGGTGGCAACGACGAGCAGCGGCTTGCCGGCCGGCGTGTCTATCTCGGGCGCCAGCGGGCAAATGCCCATGCCGGTGTCGACAAGCAGGTCGACATCGCGGCCGCGCAGATGCCAGATGTTGGCGCGCACGAAATCATGCACGAACGGCTCGGTCAGCATCGTGGTATGGGCGTCGATGATGGTCTTGCTGAACCAGTCAAGCATCAGGAGAGAGCCGGCATCACAAGAGAGCAGGCATCAGACGAACGGCTTTCCGACCTTGTATTTTTCGGGAACCAGCCGCTTCAGGTAGGCCATTCCCGCATCGGACAGTTGGTTGACATCCGGCAGCATGAAGTCGTCGGGCATGTGACGGGTCTTGCCGGCGACGTTTTGCAGCGGCACCTTCTTCAGCACGGTTTTCTGGCCGTCATATTGCAGCGCCACCGAGCCACCGCCCTGTTCCGCCACCGCAACGGCAAAGGCGCCGGCATCGAAGGCTTCCTGCGCATCGACTGCGTTGATGGCGCCGACATAGCCGCGCGGCATGTAGCCGAGCGCGTCGACGCGCGCCCGCTTGCCGGGCAATCCTTCGGCCAGCGCACGCTCGAGGGCGGCCGGCAGGTCGCTGCCCGACAGCTTGACGTTGCCATGCGCATCGCGCTCCAGTTTCTCCGGCGGGACGAGACTTTCGACCAGCGCCTTGCCATCGGCGGTGCTGACGCCTTCGGAGACCGCAACGATGCAGCGCTTGTGGCGGTCGAGCGTGGCGCGCACGTCGTCGATGAAGGCCGCGGCCGAGAACGGACGTTCCGGCACATAGACGAGATGCGGGCCGCTGTCGGGGTCAAGCTGCCAGGCGGCAGCGGCGGCGGTAAGGAAACCGGCGTGCCGCCCCATGACGATGCCGACATAGATGCCCGGCAGAGCGCGGAAATCGAGGTCGACCGAGAGAAAGGCGCCGGCGACGAACTCGGCCGCCGAAATGAAGCCGGGCGTGTGGTCGTTCTCCTCGAGATCGTTATCGATCGTTTTCGGCGCATGAACGAAAGCGATCTTGCCACCGGCAGCATCGGTCAGGATCTGCTGCGTGCCCGACGTGTCGTTGCCGCCGATATAGATGAAGGCGTCGGCGCCGGCCTTCTTCAGGCCATCGAGGATGACCTCGCAATAGGCGGCATCCGGCTTGTCGCGGGTCGAGCCAAGGGCGGCGCTCGGCGTTGCCGCAATCAGCCTCAGCCGGTCCTCGGCTATGGCGGAAAGATCGACATAGTTGCCGTCCCGAATGCCGCGCACGCCGTGGATGGAGCCCAGGACCTTGGCGCCGGGATGCCGCTTGCGGATCTCGAGCGCGGCGCCCACCATCGTCTGGTTGATGACGGCGGTCGGGCCGCCGCCTTGCGCGATCACAAAAGTTCCGGACATGCTTCACGTCTCCCGAGCTGTGGCTTTGCAGGCACATTCGCCTGTCTTGCGAGATCACGCAACGGGAGAGTCGAATGGCCGCGCCGGCCTCGCTATCAGGTCAGACGACGACGATCGGGTTCTTCCTGGAGACGCGGCTGTAGAGGTCGATGATGTCCTGGTTGATCAGGCGCACGCAGCCCGACGACATCGCCTGGCCGATGCTCCACCATTCGGGCGAGCCGTGGATGCGGTAGCCGGTGTCCTGACCATTCTGGTAGATGTAAAGCGCGCGTGCACCAAGCGGATTTTCGAGGCCGCCGGGTTGGCCGCCTTGCCACTTCACCAGTTCCGGTTTGCGGGCAATCATCTCGGCCGGCGGCGTCCAGGTCGGCCATTCCTTGCCGTACTGGATGTTGGCGCGGCCGGACCAGCGGAAGCCTTCCTTGCCGATACCGACGCCGTACCGGATCGCGTCACCGCCGGGCTGCACCAGATAGAGCAGCCGCTCCTGCGAATGGACGACGATGGTGCCGGGCTGCTCGCCGGTCGGATCGACGACGATCTGGCGGCGGAACTCCGGCTTGACCTTGAGATAGGGCACTTCCGGCAGCGTGAAGCCGCCGTCGGTGACGGAGGCGTACATGACGGCCGGGCTGGTTATGTTCCTATCGACGCTGATGCTCGGGCGGATGGGCCGGATCGAGCCGGTGGTGCCGCCGTCGAGCTGAAGCGCGGACAGGTCGAGCGTCTGGCTGCAGCCGGCAAGGCCGAGCAGCGCCAACGAGCCGGCACCGGACAGCACCGCGCGGCGGGAAAGCTGGATTTCTGGAATTTCGATGTTGATGGCGTCGCCGTCGTACGGCGACTTCAGACCTTGCGGCAACTCACGCATGTACCCAAACCCTACGCTGTCGGCCGGAAACACGGTCCGGCCGGATAGCAGGCATTTTCAGCAATCATGGTTGAGAAAGCGTGAACACGGCTTGCCCCGCCTTAACCTCCTGGCCGAGCCGCGTGCCGTACATTTTCGATGCTGCCCCTTTACATCTTCGCGAGGCCAAGGATTTATCCTCTTCTTTGAGCTCAAGGAGACGAACATGTCCTTCGAAAACTGGGCCGCCTTTGCCGCCGCCTCGACGATCCTTCTTGTCATTCCCGGCCCGACCATCCTTCTGGTCGTGTCCTATGCGCTGGGCCAGGGCTGGCGCACCGCGCTGCCGATGGCGGTCGGCGTGGCGTTTGGCGACTTCACGGCGATGACGCTGTCGATGCTGGGCATCGGCGCGCTGCTGGCGGCGTCGGCCACGGTGTTCACGGTGCTGAAGGTGATCGGCGCGGGCTATCTGATCTATCTCGGGATAAAGCTGTTTCGCGCCGGCGGCGCGCTCAAGGCCGAACCGCGCCTGGACGCGGTGTCGTCGGCCAAGATGATGGCGCATGCCTGGCTGGTCACCGCGCTCAACCCGAAAAGCATCACCTTCTTCGTCGCCTTCCTGCCGCAGTTCCTCGACCGGCATGCGGATTTCTGGACGCAGATGCTGATCTTCGAAACGACCTTCCTGGCACTCGCCTTCGCCAATGCCTTCGGCTATGCGCTGATCGCGGCAAGGGCGCGCAACGTCGTGCGCAACCCGAAGGCGATCCGCATCTTCAACCGCACCGGCGGCACGCTGCTGGTCGGCGCCGGCATCGCCACGGTGGCGATGCGTTCGGGCAATTGAAGGCCGCGACGTCATCGACCCGACGCTGATCGAGGCGGCGCTACGTTCCGGCGACCACGCGTTGGCAAGGGCGCTTGCCGCGGCACGCGCCTGGCACGGCCCGGGCAGCCCGTTGTCGGCGCTGCTTTCACGGCGAGCGGCCGATTTGTCGGAGAATTGACCGGAGGCGAATCTTGTCTTAAAAACTGCCAAGTCAGATTTTTTCGAGATCCGAAAAAATTAATGACATCGGGAGGAACATATGTATCTCGGCCTCGATCTGGGCACGTCGGGCGTCAAGGCGCTTTTGATCGATGCCGGGCAGACTGTCATCGATTCCGGCCACGCTTCGCTCGACGTGTCGCGGCCGCATCCCGGCTGGTCCGAGCAGAATCCAGCCGACTGGATCCGCGCCTGCGAAGAAGCGGTCGCCGAGCTGAAGGCTTCCCATTCGAAAGAACTTGCCGCGGTCAAAGGCATCGGATTGTCCGGCCACATGCATGGCGCCACATTACTCGACGCCGGCGACCAGGTGCTGCGCCCCTGCATCCTGTGGAACGACACGCGCAGCCACGCCGAAGCGGCTGCGCTCGACGCCGATCCGCGTTTTCGCAAGCTGACAGGCAACATCGTCTTTCCCGGCTTCACCGCGCCAAAGCTCGTCTGGGTGAAAAACAACGAACCGGATATTTTCGGCAGAGTGGCAAAGGTCCTGCTGCCGAAGGATTTCCTGCGGCTCTGGCTTTCCGGCGAACACATTTCGGAGATGTCGGATTCGGCCGGTACGTCCTGGCTCGATGTCGGCAAGCGAGGCTGGTCGTCCGACCTGCTCACTGCCACGTCGCTCGACGAAAGACAGATGCCGTCGCTGGTCGAAGGCACTCACAAAGCCGGCGCCTTGCGCGGCGAACTGGCCGCGAAATGGGGGATGCAGTCCGGCATCCCGATCGCCGGCGGCGCGGGCGACAATGCGGCGTCGGCCTGCGGCATGGGCACGGTGGCAGCGGGCCAGGCCTTCGTCTCGCTCGGCACGTCGGGCGTGCTGTTTGCCGCCAATGCGTCCTATCTGCCAAACCCGGAAAGTGCGGTGCATACGTTCTGCCACGCGCTGCCCGACACCTGGCACCAGATGGGCGTCATCCTGTCGGCAACCGATTCGCTCAACTGGCTGTCGGAAATCACGGGAAAAGGCGCTGGCGAGCTGACGGCCGAACTCGGCGACACGCTTAAGGCGCCGACCGGCGTGTCCTTCCTGCCCTATCTCTCAGGCGAGCGTACTCCCTATAACGACTCGGCCATTCGCGGCTCGTTCACCGGGCTTGCGCATGAATCCACCCGCGCGGTGCTGACCCAGGCGGTCGTCGAAGGTGTGGCTTTCGCCTTCCGCGACAGCCTGGAGGCTTTGGCCAAGGCCGGCACGACCCTGACGCGGGTGACGGCGATCGGCGGCGGCTCGCGCTCGCGCTACTGGTTGAATGCCATCGCCACCGCGCTCGGCCTGCCCGTCGACATTCCCGCCGACGGCGATTTCGGCGCTGCCTTCGGTGCGGCGAGGCTCGGCCTGATCGCGGCGACGGGCGCCGATCCGCTCAGAGTGTGCACGGCGCCGGCCACCGACGCCACGATCGAACCGGTCGCCGCACTAAGCGATGCCTATACGGATGCCTATCAGCGTTACCGGGCCCTTTATCCCGCGATCAAGGCTGCGACCGCATGAGCGAGGGTTTATCCCCGTCTGGCCTCGCTAGCAAAGCCTCACTGTGCTGGAACCTTGTCGAGGAAGCCGGTGACGCTTTTCAAGCGGCCGTTCTCTATGACGCCGATATCGGTGCCTTCGATGATGGAATCGCTGCCTTCCGGCCCGAGATTCCACGAGAAGCGGATCGTGTCGGCAAAACCGTCCGGCTTGCCCTTCAACGAAAACCGGAAGCCGGCAAAGCGCTGCTGCACGCCTTCGACCAGTGCGGCGACGCCATCATGGCCGTCGCCCTGCATGATCGGGTCGCGGTAGCTGACGTCTTCGGTGAAGGCCGCCTTGAGCAAGGCCTGCCTGCGTGCGGCGTCACTCTCGTTCCAGGCGGCGATGTAGTTTTCGGCGATCGTGTTGAGGTCGGTCATGGTCTGTCTCCTTTGTTTGGGGCTTTGACATGACCGTTTTCATCCAGCGCCGGCGCGAAACCAATTACGCCTGAGGTAATCGGGACAGAACCATGCGAGAGGACAGACAATCATGACCAGCGGCTTTTTCGGCGATATCCAAGAGATCAAATATGAGGGGCCGGATTCGACCAATCCGCTGGCCTACCGGTTCTACAATCCCGATGAAATTGTCGCCGGCAAGCGGCTGGAAGACCATCTGCGCTTTGCGGTCGCCTACTGGCATTCCTTCGCCTGGCCGGGCGGCGATCCGTTCGGCGGCCAGACCTTTGAGCGGCCATGGTTTGCCAAGGCAGGCGGCACCGACACGATGGAACTGGCCAAGCTCAAGGCCGATGTCGCCTTCGACATGTTTGCGCTACTCGGCGCTCCCTATTTTTGCTTTCACGATGCCGATGTGCGGCCGGAAGGCAGGGACTTTTCCGAAAGCGCTGCGCGGCTCGACGAGATCGCCGATTACTTCGCGACCAAGATGAAGCAGACCGGCGTCAAGCTGCTTTGGGGCACGGCGAACCTGTTCTCGCATCGCCGCTTCATGTCGGGTGCGGCCACCAATCCCGATCCGGATGTCTTTGCCTACGCGGCAGCGACGGTGAAGCACTGCATCGACGTGACCAACCGGCTGAAGGGCGAGAATTATGTGCTGTGGGGCGGCCGCGAGGGCTATGAGACGCTGCTCAACACCGATCTGGCCCGCGAGCAGGAGCAGGCAGGCCGCTTCCTCAATCTGGTCGTCGACTACAAGCACCGCATCGGCTTCAAGGGCACCATCCTGATCGAACCGAAGCCGCAGGAGCCGACCAAGCACCAGTACGACTATGACGTCGCCACAGTCTACGGTTTCTTGAAACGCTTCGGGCTGGAAAAGGAAGTCAAGCTCAACATCGAGCAGGGCCATGCGATCCTGGCCGGCCATTCCTTCGAACACGAACTGGCGCTGGCCAATGCGCTCGGCATCTTCGGTTCGATCGACATGAACCGCAACGACTACCAGTCGGGCTGGGACACCGACCAGTTCCCCAACAATGTGCCGGAGATGGCGCTGGCCTACTACCAGGTCCTGCAGGCCGGCGGCTTCAAGACTGGCGGCACCAATTTCGACGCCAAGCTGAGGCGCCAGTCGCTCGATCCGCAGGACCTTTTGATTGCCCATATCGGCGGCATGGATTGCTGCGCGCGCGGCCTCAAGGCCGCCGCCAGGATGGTCGAAGACAAGGCGCTGTCGGGACCACTCGCCGAGCGCTATGCCGGCTGGACCACGACCGAGGCCAAGGCGATGCTCGCGGGCAAGCGCACGCTGGAGGAGATCACCGAGCGCGTCGTCAAGAAGAAGATCGAGCCGCAGCCGAGATCCGGCCGCCAGGAACTGCTCGAGAACATCGTCAATCGGTATGTGTGAGGGCGGAAAGCCGCTTCGTACCATGGCGGCGGGATAACCACTCCCGCCGCCCTGAAATGGCTTTGCGCGCGAGGGCGGAACCGACGACAAGGTTTTGCCTTGCACCGCCCCTCAATCGCCTCGCTCTTGCCTTCAAACAGCCGTCACGAATCTCGTATAGTGTGGTTCGTGGCGGAAACAGAAAGAAGGAGGCGAAACGATATGCAGCACGAACGCGAAATCGACGCCCTGCTCTCATCTGGCGAGGCCGGGTCGATCATCGACCGGTTGATGGCGTTGCCGCATCCGAAGGACGGCGCGCGCAGCACGAACGAATGGGACCGCGCGGTGGCTAGCCGCTTCGAGACCCATCTTGCGAGGCAGATGCGCTCGCAGATCGACGGCGCCGGCGATCGCCAGAACGCAGCCTGATCCCACTACGCCCGTCGTAACCTGACCGGCGCTTCGCCGAAAGCTCTTGAAAACGCTCTGGAAAATGCCGCGGCAGACGAAAATCCCGTCCGCCCGGCAATATCGGCCATGGCCACACGCGTGTCGACCACCAGCCGGCGCGCGGCGCCCAGCCGCAGCCGGAGGTAATAGGCGCCCGGCGTCTCGCCGATCGACTTGCGAAAGATGCTTTCCAGGGTCCGCGCCGTCACCCCGGCGCGCTTGGCCACCGCGGCGATGGTCAGCGGCTGGTCGACATGCGTTTCCATCAGCCGGATCGCCTGTGCCAGCCGCGGATCATAGCCGTCGAGGCGGCCGAGCGAGACCAGCGGCTGCGCGTCGGTGGCGGCGCGCGCCTGGTCGTAGATGAAGACGCTCGCCACATCGAGCGCCACCGCCATGCCGAGCCGCGTGCGGATCAGATGCAGCATCAGGTCGAAGGTCGGCGAAGCGCCGCCCGAGGTGAAGACCGGCCCGTCGATGACATAGCGGTCGGGGCGCACATCGACGCCGGGAAAGGCCGACGAGAAATCCTCCATATCCTCCCAGTGCGTCGTGGCGCTGCGCCCTTCCAGCAAGCCCGCGCGGGCAACCAGCCACGTACCGGCTTCGACGCCGCCGCAGGCGCGCGCGGCGCGGGCCGCCCGGCGCAGCCCAGCAAGCAGGGCAGCGGTTGCATAATTCTGCGTGCCGAAACCGGCGACAACGACAAGCATATCGGTGGATTCAGCCGCATCGAAGCGGCCGCTGACCGCGACCGGCAGTCCGCATGTGGTGACCGGAGCTTCGCCGGTCACCGAAACCAGCCTGAAATCGAACAGCGTCTCGCCGGCAATGCGGTTGGCTGCGCGCAGCGGATCGAGTGCCGAGGCCACGCACATGATCGATGAGCCGGAAAACACCAGCAGCGTCACCTTGAGCGGCGAGCGCTCGGTGCGAAAGATCGAAGGTTTTTCGCTTTTTGTCATAGGAGCTTCGTAAAACGCAAAACAGTTTCCGACAAGTCAGGCATTCTTGCCGTCTGTTCGATCGGGTCCATGTTTGATTGGGCCATGTTTGATCGGAACCGTCCGTGCTGATTGGGAGAAAAGTCCATGCCGCTTGCGATGAACCGTGAGGTATTCATTACCTGTGCCGTGACCGGGTCCGGCAGCTCGCAGGACCGCAGCCCGCATGTGCCGCGCTCGCCCAAGCAGATCGCCGATTCAGCCATCGATGCGGCCAAGGCGGGTGCTGCGATCGTCCACTGCCATGTTCGCGATCCCGAAACCGGCAAGCCCAGGCGCGATGTGAACCTCTATCGCGAGGTAACCGAGCGCATCCGCGCGGCGGATGTCGACGTGGTGCTGAACCTGACCGCCGGCATGGGCGGCGACATGGTGTTCGGTTCGCCGGAAAACCCGCTGCCGCTGAACGAAAAAGGCACCGACATGGGTGGCGCGAACAACCGCGTGGAGCATGTGCGCCAATGCCTGCCGGAGATCTGCACGCTCGACTGCGGCACCATGAACTTCGCCGAAGCCGATTATGTCATGACCAACACGCCCGGCATGCTACGCGCCATGGGCGGCATGATGACCGCGCTCGGCGTCAAGCCGGAGATCGAGGCGTTCGACACCGGGCATCTGTGGTTCGCCAAGCAGCTTGTCGAGGAAGAAGTGCTGAAGCCCGATGCTCTCGTGCAATTGTGCATGGGCGTGCCGTGGGGCGCGCCCGACGATCTCAACACCTTCATGGCCATGGTCAACAACGTGCCGTCGAGCTGGACCTGGTCGGCCTTTTCCATCGGCCGCAACCAGATGGCCTATGCTGCCGCCGCGGTGCTGGCCGGCGGCAATGTCCGCGTCGGGCTCGAGGACAATCTATGGCTCGACAAGGGCGTGCTCGCCACCAACGCGCAGCTGGTCGAGCGGGCGGTCAGCATCGTGTCGAACATGGGCGCAAGAGTGATCGGCCCGGACGAGGTGCGCAAGAAGCTCAATTTGACGAAGCGCGCCCCGCTCTGAAGACGGACTCGGTAGGGAGGAGCCGCCGATGAAGACCGTGAAATTCACCGCCATGAAGGATGGCGACCGCGAGGACTATGCCTTCCTGACCGAGCACGAGATCGACTATGCGGCCAGGACCGGCGAGCGGCTGCTCGACGCGCTGGTGCAGCTCGACGAGGGCCTGTCCGGATACAAGATCACGCGGCTCGGCCATTCGCTGCAGGCGGCGACGCGTGCCTGGCGCGATGGCGCCGACACCGACTGGATCGCCTGCGCGCTGCTGCACGACATCGGCGACATCCACGCGCCCTACAATCACGACGAATATGCGGCCGCCATCCTGAAACCCTTCGTGCGCGAGCAATGCACCTGGGTGGTGGAGAAGCACGGCGACTTTCAGCGCCTCTATTATGCCCACCACCTCGGCGGCAATCCCCATGCCCGCGAGCGCTTCGCCGGGCACGCCTATTTCGACGATTGCGACCAATTTTGCGAGCGCTGGGACCAGTCGAGCTTCGACCCGGACTACGAGACGCTGCCGATCGATTTCTTCAGGCCATTCGTGCTCGAAGTGTTCGCTCGCAAGGCCTACGACCCGTCAGTGATCCTCGCCGGCGAGCGCGTGCCTCTCATCGACCCCGCAACAGCCAGGACAAGAACCGGAGCCTCCGCATGAGCATCATCACCAAGGCGGCCGCCATCGGCGGCGGCGTCATCGGCGCAGGCTGGGTGGCGCGGCTGCTCCTCAACGGCATCGACGTGTCGATCTTCGATCCCGATCCCGAAGCTTCGCGCAAGGTCGGCGAAGTGATGAAGGGCGCGCGCCGCGCCTATAAGCAGATGCTGCCTGGCGGCCTGCCGAAAGAGGGCAAACTGACCTTCGCCAAGACCATCGCCGATGCCGTCGCCGACGCCGATTTCATCCAGGAGAGTGTGCCTGAAAGACTCGACCTGAAACATCGCGTGCTGGCCGAGATTGATCTTTATGCGCCGGCCAACACCATTGTCGGCTCCTCGACCTCCGGCATCAAGCCGACCGACATGCAGGTGGCGATGAAGAAGCATCCCGAGCGTCTGGTCGTCGGCCACCCGTTCAATCCGGTCTACCTCCTGCCGCTGGTCGAGATCGTCGGCGGCGACCAGACCTTTCCCGAGGCGATCGAGGTCGCCAAGGAGATGTACGCCTCGATCGGCATGAAGCCGGTGGTGATCCGCAAGGAGATCGAGGCGTTCGTCGGCGACCGTCTGCTGGAGGCGGCATGGCGCGAGGCGCTGTGGCTGATCAAGGACGGCATCTGCACGGTCGAGGAACTCGACGACATCATGCGCTATGGCTTCGGCCTGCGCTGGGCGCAGATGGGCATGTTCCAGGTCTATCGCGTCGCCGGCGGCGAGGCCGGCATGCGCCATTTCATGGCGCAGTTCGGGCCGTGCCTGAAATGGCCATGGACCAAGCTGATGGACGTGCCGGAGTTTAACGACGAGCTGGTGGACCTTATCGCCACCCAGTCGGACGACCAGGCGCATGGGCTGTCGATCCGCGAGCTCGAAAAGATCCGCGACGACAATCTGGTCGCTATCATGGATGCGCTGTCAAAGCAGAACAAGGGCAAGGGCTGGGGCGCCGGCGCCTTGCACAAGGACTATACCAAGCAGCTCGCCAAGCTTGCGGCGAAGAAGCCCACCGCCTCCAAGGCGGCCGAAAAAGCCAAGGCGACCAAGCCGGTGAAAAAGGCTGAGAAGCCGAAGAAAAAGAAGAAAGGCTGAGACTATGGATTTTGGTCTTTCGGAGGAACAGAAACTCATCGTCGAGACGACGCGCGCCTTCGTCGAGAACGAGCTTTACCCGCATGAGCGCGAGGTCGAGCGCACCGGCGTGCTGCGCCGCGAACTGATCGAGGAGCTCCAGGCCAAGGCGATCCAAGCCGGCCTCTACGCCGCCAACATGCCGGCGGAAGTCGGCGGCGCCGGGCTCGATACGGTGACCTGGCTGCTCTATGAGAAGGAGCTTGGCCGCGCCAATTATGCGCTGCACTGGACGTGCGTGGCGCGTCCCTCCAACATTCTTTTGGCCGGCACGCCGGAGCAGCGGGAAAAGTATCTGTTTCCTTGCATTCGCGGAGAGAAATGGGACTGCCTGGCGATGACCGAGCCCGGCGCCGGCTCCGACCTGCGCGGCATGAAGGCGACTGCGGTCCAGGATGGCGACGACTGGGTGCTGAACGGCACCAAGCACTTTATCTCCCACGCCGATCTCGCCGACTTCGCCATCGTCTTCATGGCCTCGGGTGAGGAAGAAACCTCGCGTGGAAAACGCAAGAAGATCACCGCTTTCTTCGTCGACAAGGGCACCAAGGGATTTGCGGTGCGCGACGGCTATCGCAACGTCTCGCATCGCGGCTACACCAACGCCATCCTCGAATTCGACGATTGCCGCCTGCCGGCAAGCCAGGTTCTGGGCGAGGTCCACAAGGGCTTCGACGTCGCCAATTCATGGCTTGGCGCGACCCGCCTGCAGGTCGGCGCGACCTGCCTCGGCCGCGCCGAGCGGGCGCTTGGCCACGCGGTCGAATACGCCGCGCAGCGCCGGCAATTCGGCCAGCAGATCGGCAAGTTCCAAGGCGTGTCCTTCAAGCTCGCCGACATGGCGACCGAACTGAAGGCGGCCGAGTTGATGGTGTTCGAAGCCGGCTGGAAGTACGATCAGGGCACCGTCACCGATCAGGACATGGCCATGGCCAAGCTGAAGGCCACCGAAATGCTCGCCTTCGTCGCCGACGAGGCGATCCAGATCCATGGCGGCATGGGGCTGATGGACGACCTGCCGCTGGAGCGCATCTGGCGCGACGCCCGCGTCGAGCGCATCTGGGAAGGCACGTCCGAGATTCAGCGCCACATCATCTCGCGGGCATTGCTGCGAGCGGTTGGGGGCTGATCGATGCATAAACTTGAGCGCCTTTTGCGGCCGCGAACGATCGCCGTATTCGGTGGCGCGCAGGCCGCCGCCGTTGTCGCGCAGTCGATCAAGATGGGCTTTGCCGGCGAGATCTGGCCGGTGCATCCGAGCAAGGAGGACGTCGCCGGCCGCAAGGCCTATCGTTCGGTGGCCGACCTGCCCGGCGCCCCCGACGCCGCCTTTGTCGGCGTCAACCGGCATCTGACCATCGAGGTGGTCAAGGCGCTGGCCGAACGCGGCGCCGGCGGCGCCGTCTGCTTTGCCGCCGGCTACCTCGAAACCGAGGCCTATGACGAGCATGGCGAGCGGCTGCAGGCCGAGCTGGTCGCTGCTGCCGGCCGGATGCCGATCATCGGGCCGAACTGCTACGGCCTGATCAACTATGCCGACGGCGCGCTTTTGTGGCCCGACCAGCATGGCGGCATCAGGCTGGCGGGGGGCGGCCGCGGCGTCGCCATCATCACCCAGTCGTCCAACATCGCCATCAACATGACGATGCAGAAGCGCGGCCTGCCGATCGCCTTTCTGATGACCGCCGGCAACCAGGCGCAGACCGGCCTCTCCGAAATGGCTCTCGGCCTGATCGAGGACGACCGCGTCACCGCGCTCGGCCTGCATATCGAGGCCTTTGATTCGGTAGCCGGCTTCGAAAGGCTGGCGGCGCGGGCGCGAGAACTCAAGAAGCCGATCATCGCCATGAAGGTCGGCCGTTCCGAGCAGGCGCGGCAGGCGACCGTGTCGCACACCGCATCGCTGGCCGGCTCCGACGCCGCCTCGGGCGCCTTCCTGAAGCGGCTCGGCATAGCCCGCGTCGATTCGATTCCCGCCTTCATCGAGGCGCTGAAGCTGCTGCACGTCACCGGGCCGTTGCCCGGCTACCGGCTGTCGTCGATGAGCTGTTCGGGCGGCGAAGCGTCTGTCATGGCCGACAGCGCCGAGGGCCGCTGGGTGAACTTCCCGGCGCTGACCGACAAGCACCGCGCCCACGTCAAATCGACGCTCGGGCCGCTGGTTGCGGTGGCCAACCCGCTCGACTACCACACCTTCATCTGGAATAACGAGCCGGCGATGACCGCCACCTTCACCGCCATGGTGTCGGGCGGCTTCGACCTCAACATGCTGGTGCTCGATTTCCCGCGGCCCGACCGCTGCTCCGACACCGACTGGTGGACGACGCTGCGCGCCTTCGAATCGGCACTGAAGACCAACAAGGCGCAGGGCGCGATCGTGTCGTCGCTGCCGGAGAACCTGCCCGAGGAATATACCGCCGGGCTGATGGCGCGGGGCATGGTGCCGTTGTTCGGCATTTCCGAGGCCATGGACGCAGCCCAGGCGGCAGCCTTCATCGGCTGGGCCTGGCGCGAGCCGCAGGCGCAGCCGATCGACACCTCGGCGTCCGGGGCGCCGGCCGGCGACCATGTCACCCCCGACGAGGCCGAGGCGAAAGCGCGGCTGATCCAGGCCGGACTTCCCGTGCCCAGGGGTGAGCGCGCCGGCAACGCGGTCGAGGCGGTGATCTCCTCGATGGCGCTCGGCTTCCCGGTGGCGCTGAAGGCCCTGGGCGTCACCCACAAATCCGAGCTCGGCGCGGTGCGGCTCAACCTCAGGGATGCCGAATCCGTCAGCACCGCCGCCCATGATCTCGCCCCCCTCGGCACCGGCCTCTATGTCGAGCGCATGGTGCGCGACGGCGTCGCCGAACTCATCGTCGGCTTCACCCGTGATCCGATGTTCGGCGCGGTGATGACGCTGGGCACCGGCGGCGTGCTGGTAGAGCTTCTGCGCGACAGTATCACACTGATGCTGCCGGCAAGCCGCGACGACATCGAGGCGGCGTTGCGCGGGCTCAAACTGTTCCCGCTGCTCGAAGGCTATCGCGGCCGGCCCAAGGCCGATGTCACGGCTGCCATCGATGCGATATCGGGCATTGCCGCCTTCGTGCAGCAAAATGCCGGCGAGATCGAGGAACTCGACATCAATCCGCTGATCGTCTGCACCGAGGGCAATGGCGCCTGGATCGCCGACGCGCTGCTGGTGCTGGGAGAAAACAGGAATGTCTGACGTTATTTCAACCCGCCGCGAAGGCTCGGTCCTAGAGGTCACGCTCGACCGGCCCAAGGCCAACGCCATCGACCTGAAGACCTCGCGGCTGATGGGAGAGACGTTCAAGGCGTTCCGCGACGATCCGGGCTTGCGCGTCGCCATCGTCAAGACCGCCGGCGACAAGTTCTTCTGCGCCGGCTGGGATCTGAAAGCCGCGGCCGGCGGCGACGCGGTCGACGGCGACTATGGCGTCGGTGGTTTCGGCGGACTGCAGGAACTGCGCGATCTCAACAAGCCGGTCATCGCCTGCGTCAACGGCATGGCGGTTGGCGGCGGCTTCGAGCTGGCGCTGTCCTGCGACCTCATCTATGCGTCGGACCATTCCTCCTTCGCGCTGCCGGAGATCCGCGCCGGCACTTTGGCCGACGCTGCGACGATCAAGCTGCCGAAGCGCATTCCCTATCACGTCGCCATGGACCTTTTGCTCACCGGCCGCTGGATGGATGTTGCCGAGGCACATCGCTGGGGCCTGGTCAACGAGGTGCTGCCCAAGGAGAAGCTCGAGGACCGCGTCTGGGAGATCGCACGGCTGCTGGCCAGCGGCCCGCCGCTGGTCTTCGCCGCGATCAAGGAAACGGCTCGGGTCGCCGAATCGCTGACCTTCCAGGACGCGATGAACAAGGTGACGCGCCGGCAGTTGCCGACGGTTGACGCGCTGTACGGCTCGGAGGACAATCTCGAAGGCTTTCGCGCCTTTGCCGAAAAGCGTGATCCTGTGTGGAAGGGGAAGTGACACGGCGGAGATGATGGTGGATTCGTTACGGTCCGTTCCGTTCCCATGACCGACTACAAGAAACTGATCGACGCAGAGACCTGGGCCTTCATCGAGCGGACCAATTCCTACTATCCGCCGGACACGATCGACTACACGATCGATCAGCAGCGCGACATCTACGACCGGCTGTGCCGCGAGTTCTTTGCCGGCTATCCCGAAGACGTCACGGCGGAAACCACCGCCATTGCCACGCCTTCGCACCCGATCCCGCTCCGCATCTATCGCACCCCGGCGCCGGAAGCGGCGGCGATGGTGCTTTATCTCCACGGCGGCGGTTTCATCCTCGGCGGGCTCGACAGTCATGACGATCTCTGCGCCGAGCTTTGCAGCCGCACCGGCTATGAGGTGGTTTCGGTCGACTACCGGCTGGCGCCGGAACATCTTCATCCGGCTGCCTTCGACGATGCCATCAGCGCCTTCGAATGGGCGGCGACGACTTACAAGCGCCCGATCCTGCTTTGCGGCGACAGCGCCGGCGGCAATCTCGCCGGCGCGGTCAGCCACGCCACACGCGGCCATGCTCGAAGGCCGATCGGCCAGGTGCTGATCTATCCCGCTCTTGGCGGCGACCGCTCGCAAGGGTCTTACGTGACCCATGCCGAGGCGCCGATGCTGACCGCGCGCGACCTCGATTTCTATGGGGACATCAGGACCGGCGGCGAGGATCGCACCGGCGACCTCACTCTGGCTCCGCTGGCCGACGCCGACTTTGCCTATCTGCCGCCGACCGTGCTGATCACCGCCCAATGCGACCCGCTGTCGTCCGACGGCGAGGCCTATCGCGACCGCGTCGTCGCGGCAGGCGGCCACGCCTTTTGGTTCGAAGAGCCAGGGCTGGTGCATGGCTATCTCAGGGCCAGGCATACGGTCGGCCGCGCCCGCTCGAGCTTCACCCGGATCGTCGAGGCGGTGTCGGTTCTCGGACGGGGCGAATGGGTCTGGTGAGCTACCTACCCCACCCCGCGCGCCGCAGCGCGGCCAGCGCTGCGGCCGGAGAAGATGCAGCCGCCGAGAAACGTGCCTTCCAATGCCGCATAGCCATGCATGCCGCCGCCGCCGAAACCGGCGGCTTCGCCGACCGCATATAGCCCTTCGACCGGCCGGCCATCGATGCCCAGCACGCGGCTGTCGAGATCGGTGTGCAAGCCGCCCAGCGTCTTGCGGGTCAGGATGTTGAGCCGGACCGCGATCAGCGGGCCATTGGCGGGGTCGAGCATCTTGTGCGGCTTAGCCGTGCGGATCAGCCGGTCGCCGAGATAGGCCCGCGCCCCGCGCAAGGCGGTGATCTGCATGTCCTTGGAGAACGGATTGTCGAGTTGCCGGTCGCGGGCGAGGATTTCGCGCTCGACCTGGCTGAGCTCAAGCAGCGGCTCGCCGCCGGCCAGCGCGTTCATGCGGGCGACCAGCGCCGGCAGCTCCGCCTCGACGATGAAATCCTTGCCCTTCTCCATGAACGCTTTCACCGGACCGGGAACGCCTGACGTGGCGCGGCCGAGCACCTGGCGCCAGCTTTTCCCAGTCAGATCGGGGTTCTGTTCGGAGCCCGACAGCGCGAACTCCTTCTGGATGATCTTTTGAGTCAGGATGAACCAGGAATAGTCGAAGCCGGTGCGCATGATGTGGCTGAGCGTGCCCAGCGTGTCGAAGCCGGGATAGAGCGGCACCGGCAGGCGCTTGCCACGCGCGTCGAGCCACAGCGACGACGGGCCGGGCAGGATGCGGATGGCATGGTCGGTCCAGAGCGGCGCCCAGTTCCTGATGCCTTCGACATAGTGCCACATGCGGTCGCGATTGATGACGCTGCCGCCGGTCCGTTCGGTGATCGCCAGCATGCGGCCGTCGACATGGTCGGGGACGCCGGAGATCATATGCCTGGGCGGGGTGCCCAGGCGCTGCGGCCAGTTCTTCCGGACAAGCTCGGGATTGGCGCCGATGCCGCCGGAGGCAACGATGACCGCCTGCGCCTGCAGTTCGAAATCGCCAGCGACATCGCGCGAACTCTTGCGGCCGCGCTCGACGTCGCTCGGCACCAAAATGTCGCCGCGCACGCCGTCTACGACAGTGCCTGTCCGGGTCAGCTCGTTGACGCGGTGGCGGAATTTGAAGCGGATCAGTCCGTTCTTCTCGGCCTCGCGGACTCGCTGGACGAACGGTTCGAGGACGCCGGGCCCGGTGCCCCAGGTGACGTGGAAGCGCGGCACCGAATTGCCGTGACCGACGGCGTTGCCGCCGCCGCGCTCGGCCCAGCCGACCACGGGAAAGAATTTTAGGCCGCGCTGCATGAGCCAGGAGCGCTTCTCGCCGGCGGCGAAGCCGACATAGGCTTCGGCCCAGCGGCGGGGCCAGAGATCTTCCGGGCGGTCGAAGGCGGCGGTGCCCAGCCAGTCCTCGAGCGCCAGCGCATACGAATCGCGGATGCGCATGCGCCGCTGTTCGGGCGAATCGATGAGGAAGATGCCGCCGAGGGACCAGAATGCCTGGCCGCCGAGCGACTGCTCCGGCTCCTGGTCGACGATGATGGTCTTCTTGCCGGCCTCCGCCAGTTCCGCCGCAGCGACGAGGCCAGCAAGGCCGGCGCCGACAATGATCACATCCGCATCGTCAGCCATTTTTCTCCCCCGGCTCTCCTCCCCTGCTTAGATTCTGTTGTTTGTCGCAGGTTCTTGTCGCAAAACCGTGGGACACTTTTGCGGAACCTGCTTGGTTGTCAGACCGTCTCCCAGCCTTCCTTCTCGCCGGCGCGGAAGATGGCGTCGATGACCTTCTGGTTGAGCACCGATTCTTCCAGCGTGAAGACGCGGTCCTTGCCGCCAAGTGCGGCCCGCGCAAAGGCCTCGACCTCCAGCCGGTATTGCTGCATGCCGGGGAAGCGGAACACCTGGGCCTCGCTGTGGTTCTGGTTGTGCAGCTCGATACGATGATGGTCATAGATCCCGGCGTTGAACGGCGAAAGCACCTCGATGAAGCCCTTCTCGCCGTGGAACACCATCACCTGCCGCGCCGCCATCTGAGTCGACAGATAGAACGACAGTTCGAAGTCGCCGAAATCGGCGCGGATCGAAGAGTATATGTCTGTGCCGAATGTCTTGTCGCGCTCGATCGTCGCCTGGACCCGCAGCGGCTCCTTGCCCGTCGAAAAGCGTGTCGACACCGTCGGATAGACGCCGATATCGGGCAGCGCGCCGCCGCCGAGGTCGAGCTGGTTACGCATGTTGGCGGGATCGACATTATAATAGGAGAACGCACCCTGGACATGGCGCAGCCGGCCGATGGCGCCGTTGGCGATCAGCTCGCGCACCTTGATCCATTGCGGGTGGTAGACGACCATGAAGGCTTCGCAGACCAGCACTTTCTTGGCGTCGCGCAGCGCGATCAGCGGCGGAATGTCCTTGGCATCGAGCGCCAAGGGCTTTTCGACCAGAACATGCTTGCCGGCCTCTATCGCCTTGGCAGTCCATTCGACATGCTGCGCGGTCGGCAGCGGGATGTAGACGCCGTCGACGTCCTCGGAGGCGAGCAGCTCGCCATAGGAACCGAAGGCATGTGGCGCGCCGAAACGGTCGGCCAGCGCGCGGGCTTTCGACATGTCGCGGCTGGCGATCGCCGACAGAACGCCGTTATCCGCCTCGACCATTGCCGGCAAAAGATGCTCGCGGCCGATCTTGGCCGTCGACAAAACACCCCATCGGAACATCAGCCTTCTCCCTCTCGGTTTGCAGGAATGGAGGTTTGCCTGAATTCAGGAGAAAAGCCAATGCGGGACACCGGTTCCTCGCCCCACGAAGTGGGGAGAGGAAGAAGCGCTCAACCTCTTTTACCCGTCAGCGTCATGTCGAAGTTTACGACGTTCGAATAGATCGGCGTGCCGACATCCATGCCGTAGCGCGAACGCATCACCTTGCCGGTGACATGGAATCTGATCGTGCCCGCCTTGAGGCCGCCGAGCTCGGCCGTGAACTTTTCCGGAAAGGTCTTGCCGCGCGCCGTCAGCCGGCCGGTGACGAGGGCCGTGGTGTCGCCAGTGCGTTTCACGCTGGTCGAACGGAATCGGATTTCCGGGTTGTTGGCGGAATCGAACACGGCGTCGGAACGAAGGAAGGCGTCGACGCGGCTCTGACCGGTCCCGACGCTTTCGGGAAAGATGGTCAGGTTGACCCGGGAGCGCCCGACATTGCTGTTGTCGATGCGGATCGAGCCCTTGAAGCGGCCGAAGGCGCCGTCGAGCCCGCCGCCGCCGGCCTTGCCGATGGAGAAACGGATGCTCGAACTGGCCGGGCTGATCGTGTAGCTGCCGGCGGCATCACCGAGGGCGACCGCCGCGAAAACAGGCACGGCAAGGCAAGCGGCAATCGCCGCAAATCCCAGGATCCGCGCATACATGGGAATGATCCTTCTCTTGGTGGCGACGCTTTTCTAGCGTCCTCGCCCCATAAACGAATCAGCCGCCTGCTCTATTCCGAGCTGTGATCTGAAGGCGTGATCATGCGCGTCAGCACCGCGTCCTTCAGCCAGAAATGATGACGTAGCGCCGCGGCGAAATGCAAGGCGACGAGCCCGATGCCGGTGTAGGCGAGATACCAGTGCGCTGCCGCCCAGAAGCTCTCTGCCGTGTCCGATTCAGCCAGCGGCAGGTCCGGCATGACAAACAGATTGAAGGGCACGCTCGGGATCTCCAGCATCGAGACCGAGACCAGCGCCCAGCCGGACAGCGGCAGAGCGAACTGAAACGCATAAAGTGCAAAATGGACAGGCGGCGCCATGCGGCGCTCCAGAGGCCCGACCGAGCGCGGCAGCGCCGGCACTGCATTGCCGAGACGCCAGGCGATGCGCAGGATCACCAGGCCGAGCAGCAGAAAGCCCAGGGATTTGTGCAGCTGGATCAGTTCGAAGGCGGTCCGCTGGCTGGACACCCGCATCATGACGAAGCCGAGCACGAACTGGCCGATGAAGAGTGCGGCGATCAGCCAGTGAAGGACGATCGCCGCCCAGCCGTAGCGGGTCGTGCTGTTGGTGATCGATATCGGCATGGTCGGTGAACGTTGGCGGGATCGGCTTTTATCCGGTCATCTTGAAGAAATCGACAAAGGCCCTGAGCGCGGGACGAGGTCGTCGCCAAGCGCTGCACGGAGGATTGCTGGCGTTGGTCAATGGTGAATGCCTGCCAACGGAAGGGACGCTTCGGCGTCCTCTTTTCCCGCACCTTAGTTTTCCTGCTCAAGGCCAATGGTTCGGTCTGCCTCAGACCAAAAGACTGGCTCTTCGATTGAAGGCCACTCCTCGCGGTAAACAAAGCCCTCGATCGCATCGAGCCTTGCCGTTGTCTGGTCGAAGAACAGAACCATGCCGCACTCCAACCGATCAGGTCCGACACACGCCGTACGGAGTGAACTGAACACCCGATTCTCAAAGCGTAGTTCCGGGGGAACCGACGCTGGAATGACAGTGGTCATGAACCCGACAGCATTGCGGCCTCGATCTTTGACTTCGAGACTATTCGCCTTGTCAGGAGAAATGCCCGCGACACGACAGAACTCCCGAACGAAAAACATCTCGAGCGGAGTCAGCTTCATCCAGCTAACCCCGCAGCACGCCGCCAGTCTGCTTGTGCACGTTCTCGACGATGCGCTTGGCCAGCGCCTCGAAATCCTCGTCGGTCAGCGTCTTTTCGACAGGCTGGATCGACACTTCGATGGCGACCGATTTCTTGGCCGCACCCAGCGATGCCCCTTCGAAAACGTCGAAGACCGAGACGCTGGTGATCAGCTTCTTGTCGGCGGCAAGGGCGGCGCGGGTCAGCGTGCCGGCTTCGACCGCCTTGTCGACGACGAAGGCGAAATCGCGCTTGACCGCCTGGAAGGCGGACAGGTCCAGTCTCGGCTTTGTCCGCGTCGGCTTGGCCTTCGGCTCGGGTACGGCGTCGACGAAGACCTCGAAGCCGCAAAGCGGTCCGGAAACATCCAGCCCTTCCAGCGTCTTCGGATGGAACTCGCCGAACGTTCCCAAAATCACTTTAGGACCGAGCTTGATCGTTCCGGAGCGGCCGGGATGATACCAGGCCGGGCCGCAGGCCTCGATCTGCAGCCGCTCGACCGGCGCGCCGCAGGCTTCGAGCGCGGCGATCGCGTCGGCCTTGGCGTCGAACACACCGACGGAACCGGCGTTGCCGGCCCAGTGGCGGCCGGAGCCTTCGAGCTTGGCCGTGCCGCGCCGCACGCCGGCGGCGACGCGCCGCTGCTGGTCGGCCGCATCGCCTTCATAGGTACCCGACACCTCGAACAGCGCGACATCGCCGATGCCCCTGTCGGCGTTGCGCTGGGCTGCGGCGATCAGGCCCGGCAGCAGCGACGGCCGCATGTCGGACATGTCGGCGGCGATCGGGTTGGCCAGCTTGAGCGCGGTCTGGCCGCCGCCGAACAGTTCGGCATGTTTTGCCGGGATGAACGACCAGGTGACGGCCTCCATCATGCCGCGCACCGCCAGCGCCCGCTTGGTCGCGCGGGTGCGGATCTGCAGCACGGTCAGGATCTTGGCGTTGACCGCATCATGCGCGCCGAGCGGCTGCGGGGCGATGTTGTCGACGCCATGGATGCGCATGACCTCCTCGACCAGATCGGCCTTGCCGTCGACATCCGGCCGCCAGGACGGGACCGCCACATCGACCACATCGCCCGCGCCTTCCGGCTTGAAGCCGAGGCGGGCAAGGATGTCGAGGCTCTCGTCCCTGGGCACCTCGATGCCGGTCAGCCGCTTCACTTCCGACAGCGGGAAGGAAACGATCTTCTCGACATGGCCGGCATAGCCGGTGACTTCGGTCTCGCTCGGCGTCCCACCGCAGAAATCCAGCACCAACTTCGTCGCCAACTCCACCCCGGGAACCATGAATTCAGGGTCGACGCCGCGCTCGAACCGGTAGCGCGCATCGCTGATGATGCCAAGCGTGCGGCCGGTGCGGGCCGTGGCGATCGGATCCCAAAGTGCCGATTCGATCAGCACGTCGGTGGTGTTCTCGTCGCAGCCGGAATGCTCGCCGCCCATGATGCCAGCGATGGATTCGACACCGCTTTCATCGGCGATCACGCACATCTCCGGTGTCAGCGTGTATTCGCGGCCGTCGAGCGCCAGCACCTTTTCACCGTCGCGTGCCCGGCGCACGGTAAGGTTGCCGGTGACCTTCCTGGCGTCGAACACATGCAAGGGCCGGCCGCGGTCGAAGGTGACGTAGTTGGTGATGTCGACCAGCGCGCTGATCGGCCTCAGGCCAATGGCAATCAGCCTTTGCTGCAGCCATTTCGGCGACGGGCCGTTCTTGACGCCACGCACCAGGCGCAGCGCAAAACCGGGGCAGAGCTCCGGCGCCTCGATCGTCACCTTGACCGGGCACATGCCGCTGCCGGCATGCGGCATGATGGCCCCGCCGACGAGGCGGCCAAGGCCGCTTGCCGCCAGATCGCGCGCGATGCCATAGACGCTGGTCGCATCCGGCCGGTTCGGCGTCAAATTGATCTCGATCAGCGGATCGTCGAGATGGGAATAGGCGGCGAAGCTGGTGCCAACCGGCGCATCGGCGGGCAGGTCGATGATGCCGCTATGCTCGTCCGAAAGTTCCAGCTCGCGCTCGGAGCACATCATGCCGTGACTTTCGACGCCGCGGATCTTGCCGACCGTCAGCGTCACGTCGATGCCGGGAATGTAGGTGCCGGGTGCTGCAAAGGCACCGATCAGGCCCGCGCGGGCGTTCGGCGCGCCACACACCACCTGCACCGGCGCCTTGCCGTCGCCGGTATCGACGGTGAGCACGCGCAGCCGGTCGGCGTCGGGATGCTGCACCGCCGTCAGCACCTTGGCGATGACGAAGGGTTTCAGGCTCGCTCTGTCGTCGACATGTTCGACTTCGAGGCCGATCGAGGTCAGCCGCTCGACGATCTCGGCCAGCGAGGCGTCGGTCTCGAGATGGTCCTTGAGCCAGGAGAGGGTGAGTTTCATGACTGTGTTCCGTCTGGTCCTTGCCCGTCAGGTCTGGGCACGCTGGTCTTCAAATGGCGCGGCAGCGCGTCGGGCATGTGCAGGAAAGGGAGCTGCTCGCGCACATAGGCATGGTGCGTCGGCTTGAAATAGGCCGGCATGTCCATCGCGCCGAGCATGAAATAGATCTGGTCGGCCAGCCGCTCGTCGACATAGGCGATCGGCGAGCCGCAGATGCCGCAAAACGAGCGCGTCACCGGCCCGTTCTCGAACATCTTCAGCGCCTTGCCGGTGAAGGTGACCTGTTCGGTCAGGAAGCCGACAAAGGCCGACACCGGCGCGCCGCTGGCCCGCCGGCAATCGCCACAATGGCAATAGCTGACATGGTGCGGTTCGGCCGAAGCCTCGAACCGCACAGCACCGCAGCGGCAGCCGCCGGTGTGGACCACTGTCATGCGCTCAAGCCTCCGAACAGCGTCGGCATGTCGAGCGGCCTAAAACCGTAATGCGACAGCCAGCGAACATCGGCGTCGAAGAAGGCGCGCAGGTCCGGCATGCCGTATTTGAGCATGGCGATGCGATCGATGCCCATGCCCCAGGCAAAGCCCTGATACTCGTCGGGATCGAGCCCGCCATATCTCAGCACATTGGGATGCACCATGCCGCAGCCGAGGATCTCCATCCAATCGGAGCCTTCGCCGAAGCGCACCTCGCCCGGCCGCGAACGGTCGCACTGGATGTCGACCTCCATGCTGGGTTCGGTGAACGGGAAGAAGGACGGGCGGAAGCGCATCTTGACCTGAGGCACCTCGAAGAAGGCCTTGCAGAACTCCTCCAGCACCCATTTCATGTTGGCGACATTTGCTGTCCTGTCGATCACCAGCCCCTCGACCTGATGGAACATCGGCGAGTGGGTGGCATCGGAATCCTGCCGGTAGGTCTTGCCGGGGATGACGATGCGGATCGGCGGCTTCTGCGCCTCCATGGTGCGGATCTGCACCGGCGAGGTGTGGGTGCGCAAAAGCTTGCGCTCGCCCTTCTCGTCCGGCTGGAAGAAGAAGGTGTCGTGCATCTCGCGCGCCGGATGGCCTTCCGGGAAATTCAGCGCGGTGAAATTGTAATGGTCGGTCTCGATATCGGGACCTTCGGCGATGGCAAAGCCGAGGTCGCCGAAGATCGCCGCGATCTCGTCGCTGACCTGGCTGATCGGATGGATGCGGCCGCGCTCGGCCGGCGATTGCCGCACCGGCAGCGTGACGTCGACCTTTTCGGCGGCAAGACGGGTTGAGATCGCTACATCCTTCAGCTCGGCCTTGCGCGCGACAAGCGCCTCGGTGATGCGGTTCTTGAGCCCGTTGATCGCCGGACCTTTTACCTGACGCTCCCCGGCCGACATCGAGCCGAGCGTCTTCAGCATTTCGGAGACCGAGCCCTTCTTGCCGAGCGCCGAAACGCGCACGGCTTCGATCGCCTGCTCGTCGGCGGCCGATGCAATGTCGGTCATCAGGGAATTTTCGAGGGTTTCCATGTCACTCATGTTCCAGACTCGATTGGAAGCAAAGAAAAACCCGCGCCAGCCCTGCCAGCGCGGGTTTCCCAAATCAGTGTCGAAGTGCTTGGGAAGGCGCTGGTTAGGCTACAGCGCTTTCAAAAGCGTTCGGCGTGGTGTTCTTCAGGTATTCGAGCGCGACCTTCGCCTTGGCCACAAGCGCGGCGAACGCCTGCGGCTCGTGGATGGCCATGTCCGACAGGACCTTGCGGTCGATCTCGATGCCGGCCTTGTTGAGGCCGTCGATGAAGCGGCCATAGGTCAGGCCATGCTCGTGGGTCGCTGCATTGATGCGCTGGATCCACAAAGCGCGGAACGAGCGCTTGCGGTTCTTGCGGTCGCGATAGGCATACTGCAGCGACTTTTCCACCGCCTGCTTGGCGATGCGGATGGTGTTCTTGCGGCGGCCGTAGAAACCCTTGGCGGCTTTCAGGACCTTCTTGTGCTTGGCGTGCGAGGTGACGCCTCTCTTTACGCGTGCCATGTCATGATCTCCTTAAAACGCTGTCCAGACCGAATGCTCTTGTTGTTTGGCGCATGATGTCTTCCAAAAAGTCTGCAACTTTTTGGCATCATGCCCTAGAGGCCGTTCGGCAGAAAATTCTTGATGACCTTCTTGCCATCCGGTTCAGCCAGAACCATCGTGCCGCGGGCATTTCGAATGAACTTGTTGGAACGCTTGATCATGCCGTGACGCTTGCCGGCCGCAGCCGACAGGACTTTACCGGTACCTGTGATCTTGAACCGCTTCTTGGCGGCCGACTTGGTCTTCATCTTGGGCATTTTGCTACTCCGTTTCTTTGAGGTCTCCGGCGTGCCTTTGGCACTCCACGCCTCTTGTTTTGTTCGCTTCAGGCCGACCAAAGCCCGAAAAGCAAATGAAACCGCCACGGCATGCCCTGCCGGGCGGTTTTTTGGGAACGGCGGTCCTATACGTCAAAGCGGGCCGGCGCGCAACACCCCGTGCGCGCGACGCCCAGGCTTATGGGAAACGGAACAGCACCGGCAATATGCCCGATTCCTGCGCGCCGTCGATCAACTCGAAAGCCGGCAAGGCGACGAGGAACACCAAACCATCCAGCAGCGTGGTCCGCAGCAGGCGCGGCTTGAAGCTGCCGGTGTCGCCTTCCTGATACAGCGAAAGCTTCGGGAAGAAGCGCGGCACCCGCGCCATATAGGCCTGGAATGGAGCACCGAGGGCCTCCTTCAGGAACTTCTCTTCGCGCAGGATGACGACATGAAAGGCGGCGGCGCAAAGCACGGCAAAGCCGATCGTCGCGGTGATCGAGCCGATCTGCGCGCCGACACCGGCGGCAGCCATCGAGGAGAAGACATAGAGCGGATTGCGGGTGATCGAATAGGGCCCGCCGGTCACCACCTCGGAGGATTTGCGCCCGCCGATATAGAGCGTCGACCACAAGCGCCCGACAATGCCGAGAAAGATCAGCAGGACGCCGACCATTTCGATCGTTTCGTGCGGCACGCTGTCGGGAGGAAAAGAAGACTGGCCAAACAGCAGCGCCGCGAACAGGACGACCACGAGCGCGGCAAGAACCATCCTGCGCGCGTGCTGGTAGCTGCCCAGCGCATGCTTGGCTAGCACTTGTTCGGCCTGCGCAGATTTGACTTCTTTGAGCATGTCGTGAATCCGATCGTCGAGGAACTTTGCCGGCGATCGCAGCGTCTGGCCAAGAAACAGGCGCCCCGCCGATCGCCGGGACGCCTTGCAGCAGGATTCAGGCGAATTTAATGCATGTCGCCCAAAAATGCGCAGCGGTTTTGGGACAACGACATGCACAAACAGAGGCTAGAGCGCAACGCGCTTTAGCGTGGCGCCAGCACCATCATCATCTGACGGCCTTCGAGCTTCGGTTCGGCTTCGACCTTGGCGATGGGCGCCACTTCCTCGCGAACCTTGTTCAGAAGCTGCATGCCGAGTTCCATATGCGCCATCTCGCGGCCGCGAAAGCGCAATGTCAGCTTGACCTTGTCGCCTTCCTCGAAAAACCGCCGGACCGCTTTCATCTTGGTCTCGTAATCATGGCTGTCGATGTTCGGGCGCATCTTGATCTCCTTGATCTCGATGACCTTCTGGTTCTTGCGCGCCTCGGCCGCCTTCTTCTGGTTGGCGTATTTCAGCTTGCCGAGATCGAGAATTTTTACGACGGGCGGCACCGCATTGGGCGATATCTCGACCAGATCGAGCCCAGCCTCTTCGGCGAGCAGCAATGCGTCGTTGATGGAGACATCGCCGTGGTTCTGGCCTTCGGCGTCGATAAGTTGGACCCGGGCGACCCGGATGTCACGGTTGGAGCGCGGGCCCTCCTTAGTGGGCGCCGTTGCTTTGAAAGGTCTGCGAATGGTCGTGGTCTCCTTGGGCCGTTTCGTTCAGGATTTTCAATTCAGTTGCGAACGCGCCAATGTGGTGAGCGCGCGGCCGGAGTCAATAGCACAGCGTTCACAGGAAATCACCCTGTTCCCTACTGCAGCCTTGTGCCAAACGAAGAAAGTTGCCGAGCACTTTTCGTCGAACCGCCAGTTGTGCCAAAAGACCTGCGTGAGGGAGCAGCCATGACCGCACCGGTTTTTCTCGATGTCGACGGAACCAGCATCGCTGTCAGGCGCGCCGCGGGTGCAACACCCGGCATTGTCTGGCTCGGCGGCTACAAGTCGGACATGCTGGGCACCAAGGCGGAGACGCTGTCGGACTGGGCAAGCGGGCAAGGCCGCGCCTTCCTGCGTCACGACTATTCCGGCCATGGCGAATCGGGTGGCGCCTTCGCCGACGGCACCATCTCGAAATGGCTTTCGCAAAGCCTCGCCGTCTTCCGCCATTTCACGCAAGGCAGGCAAATCCTGGTCGGCTCCTCGATGGGCGCATGGATCGCGCTGCGCATGGTCCAGGAATTGCGCCAAGAATTGCCCAAGGCAGGCGAGAACCGCATCGCCGGCCTGGTGCTTCTGGCCCCGGCGCCGGATTTCACCGCCGAGCTGGTCGAGCCGGTGCTGACCGAAGCGCAGAAGCGCGACCTTGCCGAAAAGGGTTTTTTCGAGGAGCCATCGGACTATTCGGCCGAGCCTTATATCTACACCCGCGCGCTGATCGAGGACGGCCGCAACAACCTGACAATGACCGGGCCGATCGACACCCATTGCCCCATCCACATATTGCAGGGGCTGGCCGATGCCGACGTGCCGCCGAGCCATGCGCTGAAACTGGTCGGCCTGCTGCCGGCCGACGACGTCACGCTGTCGCTGATCCCCGACGGCGACCACCGCCTGTCACGGCCGCAGGATCTCGACATGCTGGTGCGGTCGGTCGACGCCATGGTGCGGCAGGCAGGCTAGGGACATGCGTATTTCCATTCCGGTATCCGCCTACGTCGCGGCGATTGTCGGCTTCGGCGGCACGCTGGCCATCGTCATCGCCGCCGCCAAGGCGGTGGGCGCGACGCAGGTCGAAACCGCAAGCTGGGTTACGGCGATCTGCCTGGCGATGACGATCGAGTGCCTGTGGCTGTCCTGGCGCACCAAGATGCCGGTCATCACCGCCTGGTCGACGCCGGGCCTGGCGCTGATCGCGGCATCGAACGGCTTTTCGATGGGCGAGGCCGTCGGCGCCTTCATCGTCACCGCCATCCTTTTGATCGCCACCGGCCTGTTCAAGCCGCTGACCCGGCTGATCGCCAGGATACCGGCCTCGGTCGCGTCGGGAATGCTGGCCGGCATTGTCGTCACCTTCGCCATCAACGCAGTGAAGGCCATTCCCGTCGACCCCTGGCTGATCCTGCCGCTGATCGCCACCTTCTTTGTCATCCGCCTGTTCAATCCGGCGCTCTCGGTGCTGGCGGTGCTGATCGTCGGCGGCGCCGCCGCCTTTCTCACCGGCCGTGTCGGCGGCCTGCCGACGCCTGAACTTTCGACATTGACGCTGATTGCGCCGCAGTTCACCGTCACGGCGCTCATCGGCCTGGCGCTGCCGCTCTACCTGGTCACCATGGCCTCGCAGAACCTGTCCGGTCTCGCCGTGCTGAGGGCCGCGGGCTACCATCCAGAACCCGGCCCGCTGATCGGCGTCACCGGCCTGCTTTCGCTGCTGTCGGCGCCGTTCGGGGCCTCGACCACCAATCTGGCGGCGATCTCGGCGGCGATCTGCACCGGCCCCGACGTGCATCCCGATCCCGCCGAGCGCTGGAAGACCGGTCCCTTTTACGCGCTTGCCTATCTCGTCTTCGCCATTTTCGGCGCCTCGCTGGTGGCGATCTTCGCGGTGCTGCCGCAGAGCCTGATCGTGCTGGTCGCCGGACTGGCACTGATGGCGCCGCTCGCCAACGCGCTGTCGATCGCCCTGAAGGAGGACGACGAGCGCATGGCCGCCACCGTCACCTTTGCCGTCACCGCCTCGGGGCTGACGCTGTTCGGCGTCGGCGCGGCGTTCTGGGGCCTGATTGCGGGCCTGGTCGTGCTTTTCCTCGAAACCCTCAAAAAGCGATAATCATTTCAGCCGTTTGTCCGGTTTTGGCAGTGGCTGTCTTGAATCGCCGTTTTTCCCTTCCCATTTCGATTCCACGCAGCCGCGATTGGCTGTCTCCAACTGAAGGACTGGGAGAAAATGAACACATCTGCATTGATCCGTCCGGCCTGGACGCCGGCGACCATCGCACTGATGGTGATCGGCTTCATGGTGTTCTGGCCGCTCGGCCTCGCCATGCTCGCCTACATCATCTGGGGCGACCGGCTTGACGGCTTCAAGCGCGACGTCAACCGCGCGACCGACGGCATCTTCGCCGGCTGCCGCCGCGGTTCCGACAAGGCGGCGCGCTGGGGCCACGGCTCCGCCCGCACCGGCAATGTCGCTTTCGACGACTGGCGCGAAAAGGAACTCGAGCGGCTCAATGAAGAGCGCCGCAAGCTCGACGAGATGCTGAGCGAGTTCGACGAATATGCCAGGGAATTGCGTCGCGCCAAGGACCAGGAAGAGTTCGACCGCTTCATGGCGAACCGCAACAAGTCGACCTCCCCGACAACCGGTGGTCCGACAACCGGTGGATCGACCGGCTCTACGGGGACCGGCAAGCGCAGCGGCAAGTCCACGCCTGGCCTGCTCGACGAGTAAGGCCCTTGCCCCGATAAATAATCAAAAAACGGCGTCGCGTCAGCGGCGCCGTTTCTTTTTTGTTCTATTCGTTTTCCTCGAATCGCGTATCGTCACGCCATGTCATTCGGCTTCTTCCGCAACCTGACCAAACCCAGGCCCGCCCCCGCCGTGGAGCGAGAGCATTGCGTTGCCGGCCGCACGCTGCCGCTCAAGATCGTCGAGAGCGACCGGGCGCGCCGCCTGACGCTGCGCATCGATTCCGGCGGCCGCGGCTTGCGCATCACCGTGCCGCCGGGCCTGCGGCGGGGCGAGGTTGAAAAATTCCTGGACCGGCATCAGGACTGGCTGGAGCAGCGGCTGGCCAAGGTGCCCAACCGGCCGCAGGTGCGGCCCGGCATCAAGATACCGGTGCGCGGCGTGCCGCATCGCATCGTTCATGAACCTTCGAAACGCGGCACCGTCATGCTGTCGCGCGACGAGCGCGGCCCGCTGATGATCGTGCATGGCGATCGCGTGCATCTGCCGCGCCGCATCGCCGATTTCCTCAAGCGCGAAGCCAAGCGCGAGATCGAGGCGCTGGTGATCAAGCACACCGGGGCGGTCGGCAAACGCGCCAGGGCGATCCGCTTCAAGGACACGTCGAGCCGCTGGGGATCGTGCACGTCCGACGGCAATCTGTCCTTCTCCTGGCGCATCATGATGGCTCCGGCACCGGTCATAAACTACCTCGTCGCGCATGAGGTGGCGCATCTCAAGGAGATGAACCACGGCCCGAAATTCTGGAAATTGTGCGAGCAGCTCTGCCCCGACACCGAGCGCTGCAAGGACTGGCTCAAGCGCAACGGCGGCGCGCTGCAGGCGATCATGTTCGAGTGATTGATGCCCGCGCGGATCGAATACCGGCTGATTGGAGCGGGCTGGGCGATGTGCGATGTGACGGTTGGCGACCTTCAAGCAACCGTGGCAGCGTCTTATCTGGGCGATGCTCTCAACGAGCTGCTTGGCGCTACACTAAAAGCGCTGAAAGGCACCAGGTATTCGGTCGCTCGCTTCTGTGATGAACCCGGTGAGTATCGCTTCGTCCTGGTGCCGGAAGGCGCATTTGTCAGAGTGCAGATACTGGAATTTTCAGAAATCTGGTCTGACGAGCCAGATGACTTCGGCGAGATGAAACTTGAAGCCACATGCGGGTTGCGAGAGTTCGCAGAAGCAGTTCTCAGTGCCGTTCGTGCGGTTCTGAACACACATGGCGTCAAGGGTTACAAGGAGAATTGGGTCCGTCACGAGTTTCCATTGGAGGCCATGAACGAGCTGAGCCGCGCGTTGGGAGTGGCGACACTCCAATGACAAGCGAGCTTTGAAAGCTTAGCCGATCAATCGTCGTTCGCTGCGTTGAGCTCCTCCGGCCGCAAGCCTCCATCGGCATGGCGCGGCCATGGCAAGAAGTCCGTCTCGAAGGCGTCGCTGTCGAAATAGTCGAGCGCGCGCTGCGCCTCGGCGCCGTTGAAGGCGGCTTTGTGCATCAGATGCACAATGACCTCGCGGGCCTGCGCGATCTTTTGCCTGAGTTGGGCAACGGTTTGGTCTGCCATGTTTTCTGCTCCCGCCTGCAGTCCCTGGGAAGAAGGTAGCGCGTTCCGCGCTGGCGGCAAACAGCATGCTTTTTCTCGACTCTTTTGCCGTTTCGTGCCAATCCCCGCGTCATGGCGCTCGACATCAAGATATGCGGATTGAAGACCGACAAGGCATTAGCCGCGGCACTGGCCGGCGGCGCCAGCCATGTCGGCTTCATTTTCTTCGCCAAAAGCCCGCGCTATGTCGAGCCAGCGCAAGCCCGCCGCTTGCGTGAAGCGGCGATCGGCAAGGCCAAGGCGGTTGCCGTGACGGTCGACGCCGGCGATGCGTTGCTGGATGAAATCGTTGAGAAAATGCAGCCCGACATGCTGCAGCTGCATGGTTCGGAAACGCCCGAGCGGGTGGCGCAGGTCAAGGCCCGCTATGGCCTGCCGGTGATGAAGGCGCTGGCCGTCAGCGCCGCTGCCGATCTGGAGCGGATAAAACCCTTCGTCGGCATTGCCGACCGTTTCCTGTTCGACGCCAAGCCGCCGAAGGGTTCGGAACTGCCGGGCGGCAACGGCGTTGCCTTCGACTGGCGCATTCTGGCCGGCCTTGACGCAGGCGTCGATTACATGCTTTCGGGTGGGTTGAACGCCGCCAATATCGGCGATGCCGTTCGGCTTGCCAATCCGCCCGGATTAGACATTTCCTCTGGTGTGGAAAGCGCGCCTGGCGTCAAGGATCCGGCGCTGATCGAACAGTTTTTCCGGGCCGTCGGAGCCGCGCGGAACACCCGCGCAGCCTGAAGGATAGAACCCGGAGCATGTCCCGGAAAAGTGGAAACCGGTTTTTCCGACAAGGACATGCTCCAAAACAAGAAGTAGGAGATCGGCGATGGACAAGCCGGCGATACCCAATTCCTTCCGCACCGGACCCGACGAACAGGGCATGTTCGGCATCTTCGGCGGCCGTTTCGTCGCCGAGACGCTGATGCCGCTGATCCTCGACCTCGAACGGCACTGGAACGAGGTCAAGGACGATCCGGATTTCAAGGCCGAGCTGACTGACCTTTCGACCCACTATGCCGGCCGGCCGTCGAAGCTTTACTTCGCCGAAGGCCTGACCAGGCATCTTCGCGAGGTTTCCTCGGCGAAGGGCCTGGGCGGCGGCGCGAAAGTCTATTTCAAGCGCGAGGACCTGAACCACACCGGCTCGCACAAGATCAACAACTGTCTCGGCCAGATCCTGCTGGCCAAGCGCATGGGCAAGAAGCGCATCATCGCCGAGACCGGCGCCGGCCAGCATGGCGTGGCGTCGGCCACGGTGGCGGCGCGTTTCGGCTTTCCCTGCGTCGTCTATATGGGCGCAACCGACGTCGCCCGCCAAAGCCCCAACGTCTTCCGCATGAAGCTGCTCGGCGCCGAGGTGCGGCCGGTGACCGCCGGCCACGGCACGCTGAAGGACGCCATGAACGAAGCTCTTCGGGATTGGGTAACCAATGTCGAGGACACCTATTACCTGATCGGCACCGCCGCCGGCCCGCATCCCTATCCGGAGCTGGTGCGCGACTTCCAGTCGGTGATCGGCACCGAGGCGCGCGCCCAGATCCTCGAGCAGGAAGGCCGCCTGCCGGACACCATCATCGCTTGCGTCGGCGGCGGTTCCAACGCCATCGGCCTGTTCCATCCCTTCCTCGACGACAAAGACGTTCGCATCATCGGCATCGAAGCCGGCGGCCGCGGTCTCGACGGCATCGAGCATTGCGCCTCGATGAATGCCGGCGCGCCGGGCGTGCTGCATGGCAACCGCACCTATCTACTGCAGGATGCCGACGGGCAGATCATGGACGGGCACTCGATCTCGGCCGGCCTCGATTATCCGGGCGTCGGGCCGGAGCACTCCTGGCTGCGCGATACCGGCCGCGTCGAATACGTGCCGATCCTCGACGACGAGGCGCTGGAGGCATTCAAGCTGACGACCCGCGTCGAAGGCATCATTCCGGCGCTCGAATCCGCCCATGCCATCGCGCATGCCGTGAAAATCGTGCCTGCCATGGACAAGGACCAGATCGTCATCGTCAACTTGTCCGGCCGCGGCGACAAGGACGTGCATACGGTGGCCAATATGCTGGGCATGGAGATCTGATCATGACCACCCGCATCGACCGCCGCATGGCCAAGCTGAAGGCCGAAGGGCGCCCGGCGCTCGTCACCTATTTCATGGGCGGCGACCCGGATTACGACACCTCCCTGTCGATCATGAAGGCGCTGCCCGGCGCCGGCAGCGACATCATCGAGCTCGGCATGCCGTTTTCCGATCCGATGGCCGACGGCCCTGCGATCCAGGCGGCAGGCCTGCGCGCGCTGAAGGGCGGCCAGACGCTGGTCAAGACGCTGAAGATGGCGTCGGAATTCCGCGCCGGCGACAATGAGACGCCGATCGTTTTGATGGGCTACTACAACCCGATCTACATCTACGGCGTCGACCGCTTCCTCAGGGATGCGCTGGCCAGCGGCATAGACGGGCTGATCGTCGTCGACCTGCCGCCGGAAATGGATGAGGAACTGTGCATTCCGGCGCTGAAGGCCGGCATCAATTTCATCCGGCTGGCGACGCCGACCACCGACGACAAGCGCCTGCCCAAGGTGCTGCAGAACACGTCGGGTTTCGTCTACTACGTGTCGATGACCGGCATCACCGGCTCGGCGCTTGCCGACACCGGCAAGGTGGCGGCGGCGGTCGGGCGCATCAAGGGCCATACCGACCTGCCGGTCTGTGTCGGCTTCGGCGTCAAGACCGCCGAGCAGGCGCGCGTGATCGGCGCCAATGCCGATGGCGTCGTCGTCGGCACCGCGATCGTCAATGCGGTGGCCAATGTGCTGGGGCCGAAGGGCGAAAAGACCGCCGACCCGGCCGAGGCAGTCGCCACGCTGGTCAGCGGGCTTTCGCAAGGCGTGCGCGCGGCTCGCCTTGCTGCCGCCGAATAGTCTTCCTACGTCTTTCCTACCTCTTCGTCAGGACAGGAGCCGAAGCGATGAACTGGATCACCAACTACGTTCGCCCGAAGATCAATTCGATGCTCGGCCGGCGCACCGACATGCCCGAGAACCTCTGGATCAAGGATCCCGAGACCGGCGAGATGGTCTTCCACAAGGATCTGGAGCAGAACCAGTTCGTCATCCCGTCTTCCGGCCACCACATGAAGATCTCGGCCAAGGAGCGGCTGAAATTCTTCTTCGACGACGGCAAGTACGAGACGCTCGAAAACCCCAAGGTCGTGCAGGATCCGCTGAAATTCCGCGACGAGAAGCGCTACACCGACCGGCTGAAGGACGCCAAGGCCAAGACCGGGCTCGAAGATGCCATCGTCAATGCGCTGGGGACCGTCGAAGGCTTGCCGGTGGTGGTGACGGTGCAGGACTTCGCCTTCATGGGCGGCTCGCTTGGCATGGCCGCCGGCGACGCCATCGTTCATGCCTTTGAAGTGGCGTTGCAGCGCAAACGGCCGCTGGTGCTGTTCGCGGCCTCCGGCGGCGCCCGCATGCAGGAAGGCATCCTGTCGCTGATGCAGTTGCCGAGAACCACAGTGGGTGTCGATCGGCTGAAGGAGGCCGGCCTTCCCTATATCGTCGTTCTGACCAACCCGACCACCGGCGGCGTCACTGCCTCCTATGCCATGCTGGGCGACGTGCACATCGCCGAGCCCGGCGCGCTGATCGGCTTTGCCGGGCCGCGGGTCATCGAGCAGACCATCCGGGAAAAGCTGCCCGATGGCTTCCAGCGCTCCGAATATCTGATGGAGCACGGCATGGTCGACATGGTGGTGTCGCGGCTGGAGATGCGACAGACGATCGCGCGGCTCCTGAAAATGCTGCTCAAGCTGCCCGAAACGCAAAAGCCGCTGGAGCCGGAAATCCTGCCGCCGGCGGCGATCCCGGCGGAAGCACGCCCGCAAGCCTGACGCGACATCCTTCGCCGCGAACGCGATTGCGCGCCGTCTGTGGCGCGCCTAGGATTCCACCATGACCACGCTTGCCGCCGACCGCGAAATCGAAAGCCTGATGTCGCTTCATCCGAAGGGCTTCGATCTTTCGCTCGACCGCATTTCGCGGCTGCTGGAGCGGCTGGGCAATCCGCAGAACCATCTGCCGCCGGTCATCCACATCGCCGGCACCAACGGCAAGGGTTCCTGCGCCGCCTTTTCGCGGGCGCTGCTCGAAGCGGCCGGCCACCGCGTCCATGTCCACACGTCACCACATCTGGTGAACTGGCATGAGCGCTACCGGCTGGCCGCCGACGGCGGCGGCAGGCTGGTCGAGGACAAGGTCTTCGCCGATGCCATTGCCCGCGTCGCCAAGGCCAATGGAGGCGAGACGATCACCGTCTTCGAGATCCTCACCGCCGTCACCTTCCTGCTGTTTTCGGAACATCCGGCGGATGCCGTCATCATCGAGGTCGGCCTCGGCGGCCGCTTCGACGCCACCAATGTCGTCACCGAGCCGGCGGTGTCGGTGATCATGCCGGTCTCGCTCGACCACGAAGCCTATCTCGGCGACCGTGTCGAACTGATCGCCGCCGAAAAAGCCGGCATCATCAAGCCCGGTTGCCCGGTGGTCATCGGCGCGCAGGAAAGCGAAACGGCGCTGCAGGTGCTCATCGAAACCGCCGAGCGGCTCGACTGTCCCGCCTTCGTCTATGGCCAGGATTTCCTCGCCTTCGAGGAAAACGGCCGCATGGTCTATCAGGACGAAGACGGTCTGATGGACCTGCCGCCGCCGCGCCTGCCGGGACGCCACCAATTCGCCAACGCGGCGGCGGCGATCGCGGCGGTCAAGGCGGCGGGCTTCGAGATCGGCCATCGCACCGCCGAGAAGGCGATGACCAATGCCGCATGGCCGGCGCGGATGCAGAAATTGCCGCCAGGCAGGCTGACGGAACTGGCGCCGAAGGGCGCCGAAATCTGGCTCGATGGCGGCCACAATCCGGGCGCCGGCATCGTTGTTGCCGAGGCGCTGGCCGAGCGGGAGGAAAAGAACCCGCGGCCGCTGTTCCTGATTTCCGGCATGATCAACACCAAGGACCAGAGCGGCTATTTCCGCGCCTTCAAGGGCCTAGTCCGGCATGTCTACACAGTGCCGGTGAGCCTCAGCGAGGCCAGCGTGCCGAATGACGAACTGGCGATCCGCGCCGTCGAGGCCGGGCTGTCGGCCGAGCCGGTGAGCTCCGTCGCCAATGCATTGATGCTGTTGCGTGATACATGGGACGGGCCGCCGCCGCGCATCCTGATCAGCGGCTCGCTCTACCTGGCCGGCGCGGTGCTGGCCGAGAACGGCACGCCGCCGGTCTGAAGCCGGATTTTCCGCGAGGAGCAGTCATGATCAAGGTAAAGCAGCTCGCTCATGTCTGCATCTTCGCGCATGACCTGGAAGCGACGCGAAGCTTCTACAGGGACGTTCTTGGCATGGACACCCAGTTCAATTTCCTGCGCGACGGCAAGATTTTCGGGTTCTACCTCAATTGCGGCGGCCGCAGCCACGTCGAGGTATTTGGGAAAGACGAGGCCCGCTATAGCGACTTGAACCAGATCAACCACTTCTGCCTTGAGGTGGAAAACATCGACGCGGCGATCGCCCACATAAGATCGAAGGGCATCGATGTCACGGCAAAGAAACACGCGTGCGATGACACCTATCAGGCCTGGATACGCGATCCCAACGACGTGAAGATCGAGTTGTTCGAGTATACCGAAAAGAGTGCGCAATTCGCCGGAGGCGATCGCATCGCCGATTGGTGATCGCGCGGTGGATTACTTCAGCTCGATCTCGATGAAGGCGTATTCACCCTCATTGGCGCTGATGACGTCGTGCTCGACGCCTTCCTTGCGGAAATAGGGCGCCCCCTTCTTCATCTCGGCAAAGGATTCGCCATCCTTGGTCAACAGCTTGACCTTGCCGTCCATCAGCGGCACGACGACGTAGTCATGGCCATGGCGGTGCCAGCCTGTGTTGTCGCCCGGCGCGAAGCGGTACTCGGTGACGATGACGCGGTCATTGTCGATGAAGACGGTTGCCTTGGCGGATCCTGTCATGGAGTTCTCCTCTTTGCCTGAACAGAGGACATGGAGTGCGACAGCGCGAGGGCCAGAGCGACCTGGCGATGACGCCAGCAAAAAGCCCGGCGCGACGGCCGGGCTTGGCTGCAGAATTTCGGGCCGGATCAGGCGAGATTGCCGTTGATCCAGTGCGACAGCGCGGTCTTGGGTGCTGCGCCAACCTTCATGTCGGCCATTTCGCCGTCCTTGAAGATCATCAGCGTCGGGATCGAGCGCACGCCGAACTGCGCGGCCAACTCCGGATTCTCGTCGATGTTGAGCTTGGCGATCTTGACCTTGCCGCCGAGTTCGACGGCGATGTCTTCCAGCGCCGGCGCGATCATCTTGCACGGGCCGCACCATTCCGCCCAGAAATCGACCACGACCGGCTCCTTGGCGTCGAGCACGTCAGCCTGGAAATTGCTCTTGTCGACCTTGACGGTGGCCATGCTGAAATCCTTTCGAGAGTTGTTTTTCGCACCAAATGTGGTGGTTATTGCGCCCTTCTTCAAGCAGCTGTTGTGTCACGCTCCCGTGAGTCGGGCAAGGGCGTCGTCCATCGCCTTTGCCGGCAGCTCGATCAGCCGCGGCGCTTCGGTGAACAGCAGCGCCGCAGAGACCTCATGTTCGGGGTAAAGCGGCTGGAGCAGCGCGCGATAGAGCGCGAGCTGCAGGACATAGGCCGGAGGAACGTCCGCCAGCGCGGCTGGCGCCGGCCGATTGGTCTTGTAGTCGACGATCGAAACCTTGCCTGGTGTAACTGCCAGACGGTCGATCTTGCCGGAGATCGAGCGTAATTTGCCCTTCACCTCCAGGCTGCCCATGACCGCGACTTCCGCGCGTGAGGACGGCGAGAACAGTTCACCGAAACGGATGTCGGCAAGGATCGCCGCCACCGAGGCCAAAGCCCTATTGCGTTCGGTTTCAGGCCATTGCGCGCCGGCGCGCTTGAGATAGCGCTCCGCGGCACCCCGGCGTTCGGCCTCCGCAATGCCGGGCAGCATCTGCAACAATTTGTGCAGCGCCAGCCCCCGCATCACGGCAAAGCCGGGCTCCGCCTCGGCGTCCAGCACCGGCGAGCCGGTGTCGATCACGGCTTCCTTCGCCTCGTCGATCAGCGCCGAAGCGCCGGAGGGCGACAGTGGCCGCGGCAGGTCCTCGAAGGGCGGCAAGGGTTGGAACAGCGTCTCCGGCAACGGCGCAAACTGTTGCGTCTGCCGCGCCTCTTCGGCGGCCGCCGGTGCGACCGGCGGCAATTTTGTCACGTGAAAGCGATGCACGGTCTCGCCGGTGGCGGGGTGCTGCCGCTCCGTGCTTTCGGGAGCACCGACCAGCGCGCGGCTGACGATCGAATGCCAGGTGCCGGCATTCGGCGCCCGCTTGCCGTGATAACCGCAGACGATCAGCCGGTCCTCGGCGCGGGTCATGCCGACATAGAGCAGCCGGCGATATTCGTCGTCGGCCAGTTCGCGCGCGCGGGCCGAAGCGGCCCGCGAAAATCCATTGGCGACGTCGCTGGCCGAGCGCCAGAGGTAGCCCTTGCCGTCCCAATGCTCGCCCGAGCCATCGAACGGCATCAGCCTCGGCAGATGCTGGTCGCTGAACGGAGCCGAGCCGCCATCAACCAGGAACACGACAGGCGCCTCCAGGCCCTTGGCGGCATGCACGGTCATGACGCGAACCTCGTCGCGGGTCTGGTCCATTTCGCGCTTGATCTCGGGGCCGGCGTTTTCCAGCGTCGACAGGAAGGATTCCAGTCCCGGCAGGCCGGTTCGTTCCTCGGCGAGGCAAAAGCTCAAGAACTCGTCGAGGATGTCGCCGGCTTCCGGCCCGAGCCGCGCGATCATCTTCCTGCGCAGGCCGTCGCGAGCGAGAGCCCCGGCATAGAATTCGAACACCGGCTTGAATGCGGCTTCATCGGACCATGTGTCGAGTTGGGCAACGATTGCGGCCAAGGCAGCGCTTTCGTCGGCATGCCGCCTGAGCGAAGCGATCAAGGAGAGACCGGACGGCCGCTCGCCCGCGAGCGCGAAAAGCATCTCTTCCGAAACATCGAAGATCGGGCTGCGCAGCACGGCGGCAAGCGACAGATCGTCCTCGGGCTGGATGAGGAAGTGGCCGAGCGCGATCAGGTCCTTCACCGCGATATGGCCGGGCAGGCTGAGCCGGTCGGCGCCGGCGACCGGGATGTCGCGGCGCTTCAGCGCGCGCGTCAGCGCATGGACGAAACGATCGCGCTTGCGCACCAGCACCAGCACGTCGCCGGGCCGAAGCTTCTTGCCGCGGCCTTCGATGATCTCACCATTGCCGATCCAGCCGGCAATGGTCGCCGCCACGTTTTCGGCAACGCGCACCGCCGGCGCATGGGCGTGGTCGACGGCTTGCGTCCAGTCGTCGGGCTCGTCGACGACGTCGGCGCCGATCGAGGGCCAGACCTCGACATAGCCCGGCGCGTCGGTGCGGATCGCCTTGTGGTTCAGCGGATCGGGATCGTGGCTGATGCCGCGCCGCACGACCGGGTCGGCAAAGACACGGTCCACCGCCGCAAGCACGTCGTCGGTCGAACGGAAGGACCAGGTCAGCTTGAGATCGGCGAAGGCGGCGTTGGCGTCGCGTACTTTTCCGGCAAACAGGAGCCTTGAGTCGGCGAAGGAGTCGGGGGCCGCTCCTTGAAAGGAGTAGATCGACTGTTTTTCGTCGCCGACGGCAAAGACCGTGCGGTGGACCGTGTCGCGCGCGCCGAGCCCGGCAAAGAATTCCTCGGCCAGCCGCTTCACCACCTCCCATTGGTCGGGACTGGTGTCCTGCGCCTCGTCGAGCAGGATATGGTCGATGCCTTGGTCGAGCTTGTATTGCACCCAGGGACCGGCGTCGGGCCGCGCCAGGAGATTGACCGTTCGGGTGATGAGGTCGTTGAAGTCGAGGAAGCCACGGGCGCGCTTCAACTGCTCGTAGCGGGCGATCAGCCGGTCGGCGATGGTCAGCGCGGCACGTGTGCCCTCCAGCATCCTGAACAGGGCCAGCCGGTCGGAGATTTCGAGGATGGCGTCGGCCGCGGCCAGATAGCGCTCGGCAAGATCGGGCAACCGGTCGAGCAGCGCCTTCTTGAACGTCTTTGCCGGCTCATAAGGCTCGCCATCCGCCCGCAGGAAGGCTTTTGCCAGCAGTTGCAGCCGGCGAACCGAATCATTCTCGGCGAAGGCAAGATGGGCGTAGGGCAGAAGATTGTTCAGCACGATGCGGGCATCGGCGGCTTCGGCAGCGCGGGCAAAGGTGACGAAATAGTCCGGCAGGAAGCCCGGCAGCGGCCAGACGGACGCCGCCAGGCCTTCGGCGGTCTGGCCGGCGCGAAACTTGAACTCATCGAACAGCGCCCGGAAGCCATCGCCGCCGGCCGCGCTGATGAAGGCGCGCAAACCGTCGCGCTTGCGCACGATCTCGGCCAGCAACGCGTCGAGCCCGTGTTCGCCGCCGCGTTCCAGAATGGTGGCGAAAGCCTCGGCCAGTCCCGGATCGCCGGCCGCCGTGCCCGAGATCATGTCGCGGCGGGCGGCGGCGAAGAGCGACGCCTCCATCTGCGGATCGAGCATTTCGAAATGCGCCGGTATGTTGGCTTCCAGCGGGAACTGGTGCAGCACCGATTCGCAGAAGGCGTGGATGGTCTGGATCTTCAGCCCGCCCGGCGTTTCCAGCGCCTCGGCGAACAGCCGGCGGGCGCGGCGCATGGTTTCGCGATCGGGCCCGCGACCGTCCAGCGCCTCTATCCTTGTCGCCAGCTCCGCGTCGCCAAGCGCCGTCCATTCCGACAGCGTCGAAAACACCCGGTTCGACATGTTGGCGGCGGCGGCGCGGGTGTAGGTCAGGCACAGGATCTTCGACGGATCGGTGCCGCGCAGCAAAAGCCGGATGACGCGCTGGGCCAGCACATGGGTCTTGCCCGATCCGGCATTGGCCGACACCCAGGCGGAATTTTGCGGGTCGGAAGCACTTGCCTGGCTGGCCGCCGTGTCGGTCGGGATGGGATAGGCCTTCTTCACGCCTCCCCTCCTTCGTCGCTGGCGTCGCTGCCGGCGGACCATTCGAGCACGCGGGCGAGATGGTCGTAGTCGCCATCGGTCTCGCCCTCGCGGAACGGCAGCGCGCGCGACAGATAGCCGGTCGCCGGGTCGGCATAATGGATCAGCAGCCTTTCCAGCCGCGCCCAGGCCTCCTCGGCGAGATCGGCGGCGGTTCGCGGCTTGCGGTTGTATTCGAGGATGGATTCCTCGAACACCTCGCCGTTCGGCTTCAGCCTGATGAAGGCCAGCTGCGACGGCTCGCGCGCGCCAAGCCCCTTGAAGGCGCCGCGCCTGAGCAGCGCGCCTTCGAGCGCCAGTTGCGGCGACAGCAGCGTATGGGCCTGCGCCTTGGACGGCGAGGAACCGGTCTTGTAGTCCAGGATGTCGGCCATGCCACCGGCCAGGAGATCGACACGATCGGCGTAGCCGGACAGCGTCACGCCGGACCGGCCGACACCGGTTTTTTCGGCGCGCTCCTCGGCATGCCGCATTGTCACGGCGAAAGCGCGGCCGCGTTCCCATTCGATGATGCCGGCTGCGAGCTTTTCGAAGCGCGGCCACCACACCGCCTCGACATCGGACGGAAGGGCCGCCTCGGCAAAGCATGCGCGGCCGGCGGCGAGGAGACCGTCCAGCGCCTCCGGCGCAAGCGGATCGGCGACCCTTGCCGAGAAGAGATGCAGGATGGCGTGAAACAGCGTGCCGCGCTCGGCGGCGCCCGGGTCGCGGATGACCGGATCGAGCGGCATCAGGCCGAGTATTCTCCTGGCATAGATCGCGTAAGGGTCGCGGCGCAGCGTCTCGATTTCGGTGACGGAGAAATGCTGAGGCCGCACGGCCAGCAGCGGTTTCGGCTGCGGTCGCGGCGCGAAATCTCGCCTTTCGCCGGCATCGAGCGCACGTGCCCAGGACAGGAATTCATCACCACGCCGGCGAAGCACCGCCGCATGGTCCTCGCCGATGAAGGTCAGGATGCGCTGCAGCCAGCGCGATGGCACCGCCGGCGCGTCGCCAGAGCGGGCGGAGCGCGCCAGCACCACCTTTTTCGAGCCCATCGCCATCTGGAAATCATGGGCGGCCAAGCCGATGCGCCGTTCGGGCGGCTCGAGATCGATGCCGGTCTTCATCAGCCGCGACATGAAGCGGTCGCTTTCCGGCTTGCGCGGCCACACGCCTTCGTTGAGCCCGCCGACGACCAGCGTGTCGACGTTCTGCAACCGAGCTTCCAGGGCGCCCCAGATGGCGATGTTCCTGTCAGTGCCTTGTGCCGGTTTGACCGTCTCGGGCGCGATCAGCGCCTCCATCACATCGGGCCATTCGTCCGCCGCGAAGGAGAACGACGCCGGGGCGGCGACCAGCCCGCGCAGGAGCTCAGCGAGTTTTTCGCCGGCGTCGCCTGCGTAGAGTTCGCTCAGGCTGCCGTCCGCGGCGCGGCCGAGACTTTCGAGCGCGACGACGCTGGCCCGGGTCAGCGCGGCAAGATCGGTGTCCTCCCCGCCGCGAAAGACAATCAGCGGCGCCAGCGCAGCGGCAAGGCGGATGAGCAACTCGCGGGCGCCTTCGATGTTTCGCACAGTCAGGCGGGAAAACCAGAAGGGCGGGCGGGTGCCGGTGCCCAGGCCGGTGAGGCGGGCCTCGAAGAGCTCCGGCAGCGATGCGACGTCGGGGCGGCCGGTGCCGCCGCGCAGGGCCACCAGTTCGATGATCTCCGCCGCATGACGCACGCTTGTGCGTTCCAGGCCGAGGCCAAGCAAAGGGTGCTTGAGCAGCGACAGCAGGGCGACCGGATCGCCGGGCCGGAACGCGGCCTGAAGCGCCAGCCTGAGCAGGCTGGCGGCAAGCGTATTGGCAAGCGGCGTGCCGCCCGAATCGTCTGCGACGACACCAAAGCGCAAGAGTTCGGCCGAGACGCGCCGCGCCAGGGCGCGGTCACCGGTGACGAGTGCCGCGCGCTGGCCGGGCTGCTCGACCGCGCGCTTGAGCGCGACGGCGATCGCCACCGCTTCGTCGCGTTCGCCGGCGGCTTCGACAAGCGTCACGTCGGCGAAGGCGTCAATGATGTCGCCCGCGGGAAAGCCGGCACGCGTCTGCGCCCACAATTCGGTGGTTTCGGCCGGCCGCAGCGCCTCGCCGACAAGTGCCGCGCGCAGCACAAGCGGCCTTTCGGCAACGGCGATCTCCCCGACATCGCCGCGCAGCACGCCGATCTTGCCGATCAGTTTTGCCAGGCCGTATTGCGGATGGCCAAGCAAGGCCGGACGCGCCCCGGGCGCCGCGATTGCCTGGAACGACGGCTCATCCAGCATCAGGTCGAGGCCGGGCAGCACGACGGCGCCGTTCGGCAGGCCGGCGATCACCGCAAGCAGTTCGGCCGTTGCGGGAATAGACCCCGTGGAGCCGGCGGCGATCACCGGCCCAGTGGGCGGATTGCGCTTCAGCCGCGCCGCTTCCAGCCTCATCAGCGCATTGCGATGTGCGGCGGGATTGGAGCGGTTGCGTTCTTCGAGGAGATTCGGCCAGTTTTCGGTGACGATGCTCAGGAAATCGAGCGTCACTTGCCACCAGCCGGCGAGATTGCCGGTCACCAGATCGGCGAGCCTGGCCCAGTCCGTGCCTTCCGTCTCGATCTCGTCCATCAGCCGGGCCAGGTCGCGCGCCAGCCAGATGGCGTCGGCGGCGGAGGCCGGCACGACGATCTCCTCGTCGAAAAGCGCCGCGACATGCGCCGGCAGGCGGCGCTTCCAGGCGCGCACCAGCGGCGCCAGCAGCAGCAGCCGCTCGATCGCGGCGATCGGCGGCGCGAGGTCGATCGCCGCCGATGCGTCGGCCTCGAATGCCGCTTCGTCCTCGTCGAACTCACCGAGCGGACGGATCACCGGCAGGATCGCCGAGCGGGCACTCAGACGGTCGACGAAGACGCCGCGCAGCGCCCGCGCGGCACGGCGCGTCGGCACATAGATGGTGGCGTCGGCCAGCGCCAGCGGGTCGCCGTCGAACCGGAAACCGGGAACAAGCCGCCCTGACAGCAGGGCCTCGGCCAGCGTCGGCAGAAACGGCGCTCCGGGGGGAATCGAGAAGACGCGGCGGGAGCCGCTCATTTCAACTCGTTAAGGGCGCTGGGCGACTCGGCAAGCGCGCCGGCGACCGCCGCTTCCGCAAGCGGAATGGCGTCGGGCGTGCCGACGGTGATCCAACGTCCGTGCATCGTCATGCCGAACAGGCGGCCGGCGGCGATGGCCGCATCGAAATAGGCGTTGAGCGAGTGCGGCTCGGCCGGCGCATCCTTGAAAAGACGCGGATGGACGATGGCAGCACCTGCATAGATAAGGCCTGCCGGGTCACCTTTCGAACGCCGCAAGGCGCCGTCCGGCGCCATCAGGAAATCGGTGCCGCCGCTGTGTCCGGTCGCTGACTGGAGATCCGCAAGCATCAGCAGAATATCCATTTTCGCTGCCTCCCATGCAAGGGCAAGGCGAGCAAGATTGGGCATGCCGCTGTCGATCCAGAAGGTGTCGGCGTTGACGATGTAGAAGGAAGCCTTTCCCAGGTCCGGCAAAGCATGGACGATGCCGCCGGCGGAATCGAGCAGCCTTTCGCTTTCGTCGGAAATGACGACGCGCGGTGCGCGGCGCGTGGCGATATGGGCGACGATCTGTTCGGGAAAATAATGGACGTTGACCACGGCCTTGTCGACGCCGGCATGGGCCAGGCTGTCCAAGCTCCAGTCGAGCAACGTCTTGCCTGATATCTTGACCAGCGGCTTCGGCATCGTGTCGGTGATCGGCCGCATGCGCTTTCCCAGGCCGGCGGCAAGCACCATTGCGGTCTTGGGGCGTGTCGTCACAGCGGCCGTTCCTCCAGCAGGCCGTTGGCGGTGTAGAAATCCCGCAGGCTGGCCAACGCCGGATGCGCCAGCGCCCGGCGGAGGTAGTCGCGAATGCGCGGCAGGTGTTTTAGATAATAGGGCTTGCCGTCGCGCTTTTCGAGCCGGACGAAAATGCCGAGGATCTTCGAATTGCGCTGCGCCGCCATGATCGCATAGCTCTCGACGAATTCGTCTTCGTTAAAAGCACCGGCCTTATGGCGCGCAGCGATATAGGCATCGAGCGTCCGCTTCTCGATCCCAGGCGAAAGCGTGACGCGCGCATCCATGGCGAGCGAGGCGAGATCGTAGGCGGAGGGGCCGATCAGCGCGTCCTGGACATCGATGATGCCAAGGCGATCGTGACCGGTGCGCTCGCCGCGCCAGATGATGTTGGGCGAATGAAAGTCGCGCAGCACAAGCGTGTATTCGCGCCCCTCCAGCCGGTCGAGGGCCGCATTCCATTCCCTGTCGTAGCCGGTGCGCAGGGCATCGCTTGCCGGGCCGCCCGATATCGCCGGCACGTACCAGTCGAGCAGCAGTTCGGCTTCGATCATCATGGCATCTCGATCGAAGGGCGGCACCTCGTGAAAAACGCCGGGCGCGGCCTCCATGCGATCGGGCCATGCCTTGCCATGCATCATGGCAAGCAGTTCGGCCGCCGCCTCGTAGCGCTCCGCCACCGGTTCGCCGTGCTTGCCGAGAACCCCCTCCGAGCCAAGATGCTCCAGGAGAAGAAAGCCCTGGTCCAGGTCCTGGGCATGGATCTCCGGGGCGCTGACGCCACCGGCCCGCAACGTCCGGTCGATGGCGACGAAGGCCGCGACGGATTGCGCGGTGTGGGCGATCACCGCATAGGGCTTGCCGTCGCGGACCGGCGGCCCGAGCACCAACCGCGGCGAGTTCATCAGCACGCGCGGCGGCAGGCCGGCCAGCGAGACGATCTCATAGGAGCGGGCCGAGGCGTCGCCGATAAAATATCGTCTCTGCGCTTCGCCCCAGCCAGCTCTTTCCAGAAAATCGCGGATGGCCAGCGATCGCGCCGCGCGCTCGAAGGCAGCCCCTTGTCCCGACAGTCTCGCCAGGCGTCCGTCGCCCTGATGGACCAGTTCGATCAGAACCAAAGTCTTCGGCAAATAGGCCTCCGCCCGTTCCGGCCATTCGACCAGGGCAGCGCCTTGCGCCAGCGCTTCGTCGAAACCCAGTTCGTCCAGTTCGGACGCCGAGGTCAGGCGGTAGAGGTCGAAATGATGGACGGGAACGCGCGCCTCATAGCTCTGGACGAGCGTGAAGGTCGGGCTCGGCACATCGAGGCTGGCGTCCTCGGTCATGGCCCTGATCAGGGCCCGCGCCAAACTCGACTTGCCGGCGCCGAGATCGCCTTTGAGGGACAGCACGTCGCCGGGGCGCAGCGACATGGCCAGATCCTCGCCCAGCCTTGCGGTCGCAGCCTCGTCGGCGAGAAAACGCTCCAGCACCACGCCTGCCATCGAGCGCGCTACTCGGCCGCCGCGCGAATGCCGGACGGCGTGTCGGGAAAGGCACAAATGACGGTGGTGCCCTTGTCCTTGCCGGTCTCGATGCGGACGCTGCCGCCATGCAGTTCGACAAAACTCTTGACGATCGACAGGCCAAGGCCGGCGCCGCGCCGGCGGCCGCCATTGGCGCGCGGCTCGAAACGGCGGAACACCGAATCGAGCACGTCCGGCGGCATGCCGGGGCCGTCGTCGTGAACGGAGAATTCCACACCTTCGGCAAGCGAGCGGCAGGCGAGGGTGATGGTGCTCGATTCCGGCGCGTAGTTCGCGGCGTTGCTCAGCAGATTGTAGAGGATCTGGCGGATGCGGATTTCGTCGCCGTGGAACGTCTTTGGCGCGGTGGCCGCGTCGACCTTGAGCCTGATCGCATGCTCCTCCAGCCGGTCTGCAACCAGCTCGGCGGCGGCGGCGATGGTCCGGTCGACGTGAACTTCGGAGATATCGAGCTGCATGATGCCGGCATCAACGGTCGCCAGGTCGAGGATGTCGTTGACGATGGTGAGCAGGACCGAGGAAGACGAGCCGACATGCTCGACATATTCGCGCTGCTTCTGGCTCAATGGCCCGGTCGACGGCAGCGAAAGAAGCTCGGTGAAGCCGATGATGTTGGTCAGCGGCGAGCGCAGTTCGTAGGAGACGTGCTGGACGAACTCGTTCTTGAGCTGGTCGGATTTTTCCAGCGCCTCGTTCTTATCCTTCAGCGCCCGCTCGACATTGACGCTGTCGGTGACGTCGACGAAGGTCATCATCACCTGCCCGTTGGGCAGCGGGATCATTGCGTAACGCAAAACGGTGCCATTGTTCAGCTCAGTCTGGCCGTGGCGGTCGCGGCGCTCATCGTCGAATCCGGTGATGGCGGCAACGAACCCGCCCCAGGGACTGTCGGCGGCACGCCGGTCGCACAGATCGCGGATCGAGGAGACGTGAACGTTGGGCTTGGCAGCGTCGGCGTCCAGCCCCCACAGCACTGCAAATGCCGGGTTCGACAATCTGAGCCTTCCGTCCGGGCCGAACACGGCCACACCCTCGGCAAGATTGTCGAGCGTCTCGCCTTGCACCCGCACCGCGGTCTGGTAGCGGCTTTCGAGATCCATCTTCTCGGTCAGGTTCTCGAACACCCAGGTCACGCCGCCCTTGGGCTGCGGATTGGCGACGACGCGGATAGTCTTGCCGTCCGGCAAATGCCACCAATGTTCCTGCGATTCGACCGCGCGATACGCCCCGAGCAGGCTTTCCTTCCAGCGCCGCCATTCGGGCTGCTCGGCGATCTTACCCTCGCTGCGCAGCCGGTCGAGCAACAAGGCATTGTCCGGAGCGCTATGCAGGAAGCCGCTATCGAGACCCCATAGTTTCTGGAACGCCTGGTTGAAGAACCGCAATTTTTCGTCGGTATCGAAAATCGCCACGGCGGTGTTGAGCTGATCGAGCGTGTCGGCGTGGCTGCGCACGGTCCGCTCATATTCGCTACGGATCGTTTCGATGGCGCTGGTGTCGCAGGCAAGCCCCGCCGAGCCGTCCGCGCCGGCGAAGTCGGTCACGGCGAACATGCGGCGGTCGCCTTCGATCACGGTGGAAAGCGCCTGCTCGAAGACGGGATGCGACTTGTGCTGCGCTGCGATCGCATCGCGCGCCTGGCCGCCCAGGAATTCCTTCGCGTCGCGAACGGCCGCTTCGGCGTTTTCGGCTTCGACCGCCTTGGCGTAGGCGCGGTTGACCCATTTCAGCCGCCCGTCCGCCGTGCGTAGCCATGACGGCATGCTGAGCGCGTCGAGAAGGCCGATCATGGTGTCGTAGTCGGCGGCGAGGCGCTGGTTCTCGATTTTCAGCCTGGCCTCGCTTCGCTGCGTTTCAGAAAGCGAGACGAAGCGTACAAGCACGTGTGCCGCGCTCTTGCGCCCGTGCACTTCGAGCGGCGCACCAACCTGCGATTCGATGACGAGATCGAACGGCTTCGCCTTTTCCCGCAGTGCCGCCACGGCATTTTCGAGCGCCGCTGCCGAGCGCGGCATCAGCCAGCGGCCGAAGGCGAGGAAGGCGGCACGGTCTTCCGGGGCGCCGCTCTCGACCGGCAATGTCCCGACGAGCTCGGGTTTCTTGTTTTCCGAGGTCCATACGACGACACGCTGGTCGCGCAGATTGAGCAGCGCCTCGGAGCGCTGCAGCGCAACGTTGACGTCGGCCAAGCGGCCTCTGAGTTCGACATTCTGCGCCGAGGTGCGCGCCCTTTCGCGGATCAGGAAAATGGCCGAGACAAGTGCCGCGCCCATGACGCCGACAAACATGGCGAGTTGCATGACCTCGACAGCGCCGACCGATAGCCCGGGCTTGGGCGCAGCAGCCGTTTCAGCGTGTGCCGAAAGGCCAAGCAGCGGACCGGCGAGCGCGGAAGAAGCGAGCAACGTTCCGACGCGGGTACCGGCGCGCCATAGAAGGCTCCCGCCCCTGGCGGCGGAACCCTTGGTCACCGAATCGTTGCGGCCGCCGGAAACGGCCTGTCCCGCGCGAGGCGGGTTATCCCCCGGCATGTCCTGGTCCTCTTCGCCGCCTGAATGCAAGACCGCCCTGATGCGGGCGTCGGCCCTCGTCCCCGGACCCGCGAATCAGCACCATAGCGCTTGCGCGAATCGGCGTGAAGAATCAATCAGCGCAAAAATAAAGCCGGGCAAAAAGTCAATCGCCCGGCCTCAATATCTAGTGGTAAATTCAAGTGTGGTTAATAGCGGTAGTGTTCCGGCTTGAACGGTCCCTGCTGGGTCACGCCAATATAGGCAGCCTGTTCGCCGGACAGTTCGGTGAGCCGGGCGCCGAGCTTGTCGAGATGCAGGCGCGCGACCTTTTCATCGAGATGCTTCGGCAGGACGTAGACCTGGTTCTGATAATGGCCGGGCTTGGTGTACAGCTCGATCTGGGCCAGCACCTGGTTGGTGAAGGACGCCGACATGACGAAGCTCGGATGGCCGGTGGCATTGCCGAGATTGAGCAGGCGGCCTTCCGACAAAAGGATCATCCGCTTGCCGTCCGGGAAGGTGATCATGTCGACCTGCGGCTTGATGTTGGTCCACTTCAGATTGCGGAGCGACGCCACCTGAATCTCGTTGTCGAAGTGGCCGATATTGCCGACGATCGCCATGTCCTTGAACGACCGCATGTGGTCGATGGTGACGACGTCCTTGTTGCCGGTTGTGGTGATGACGATGTCGGCCGTCGGGGCGGCATCTTCGAGCGTGACCACCTCGAAGCCGTCCATCGCCGCCTGCAATGCGCAGATCGGATCGACCTCGGTGACCTTGACGCGGGCGCCGGCGCCCTTGAGCGACGCCGAAGAGCCCTTGCCGACGTCGCCATAGCCGCAGACGACCGCGACCTTGCCGGCCATCATCGTGTCGGTGCCGCGGCGAATGCCGTCGACCAGCGATTCCTTGCAGCCATACTTGTTGTCGAATTTCGACTTGGTCACGCTATCGTTGACGTTGATCGCCGGGAAGGGCAGCAGGCCCTTCTTCTGCAACTGGTAGAGCCGGTTGACGCCGGTTGTCGTCTCTTCGGTGACGCCGCGGATCGCTTCCTTCTGCTTGGTGAAGAAGCCGGGCGAGGCCTTCAGTCGCTTCTTGATCTGGGCAAACAGGATTTCTTCCTCCTCGCTGCCCGGATTGGAGAGCACGTCCTCGCCGGCTTCGGCACGCGCACCGATCAGGATGTACATGGTGGCGTCGCCGCCATCGTCGAGGATCATGTTGGACGTGCCGCCGTCGGCCCACTGGAATATCCTGTCGGTGTAGACCCAGTAGTCCTCGAGCGTCTCGCCCTTGACGGCGAAGACCGGAATGCCAGCCTCGGCGATTGCCGCGGCCGCATGGTCCTGGGTCGAGAAGATATTGCAGGAGGCCCAGCGGATGTCGGCGCCGAGCGCCTTCAGCGTTTCGATCAGCACCGCGGTCTGGATGGTCATGTGCAGCGAGCCGGTGATGCGCGCGCCCTTGAGCGGCTGCGCCTTGCAGAATTCCTCGCGGCAGGCCATCAGGCCCGGCATCTCGGTTTCGGCGATCTCGATCTCCTTGCGGCCCCAGTCGGCAAGCGAAATGTCGGCGACCACATAGTCCTTGCTACCCGTCATGGCAGTGCTCCGATGCAAAATTGTTTTCGGGTGCGCCCGCGCCGGAAGGCGTGTCGATGGGCGCGAGTTGCCGGCTTGACTAGCAGATCGCCGGTCGGACGACAATGGGATATAAAGAAATCTTTATCCGTGCATGTCTTCGGGGGCGCATCGGCCCGAAAATCGGAATCGATTTTCGGAAAGCACGATGCGCAAATTCAAAGTGCTAGAGCGTCCTTTGCGCGTCCAAAGGACGCGCGGCGCTCTAGGCGTCAGGACTCCTCGCCGAAGCGGGAAGCGACCAGTTGCTCCAGCGCGTCGATGACCCGTTCGGCCTCCGGGCCGCTGGCGGTGACGCGGATCGAATAGCCGGGGCTCGCCGCCAGCATCATGAGCCCCATGATCGAGGTGCCGCCGACCGTGACGCCGTCCTTCTCGACATGGACGGAGGCGTCGAAACCGCTGGCAACCTGAACGAACTTCGCCGAGGCGCGGGCATGCAGGCCACGCTGGTTGACGATTGGAAACTCCCGAACGATGTGATCCTTCTTGGCCGACACCGCGTTCATTTGCTGCTCAGAAGCTGGCTGGCGACGTTGATGTATTTGCGGCCGGCCGCCTGCGCCTCGTCCAGCGCTGCCGTCATGTTGTCGCCCTTGCGAACGCTGGACAGCTTGATCAGCATCGGCAGGTTCATGCCGGCTATGACCTCGGTACGACCGGATTCCATCACCGAAATGGCGAGATTGGAGGGCGTGCCGCCGAACATGTCGGTCAGAACGATGACGCCCGCCCCGGTGTCGACGCGGGCAACGGCGTCGACGATCTCGCTGCGACGCTGCTCCATATCGTCGTCGGCGCCGATCGCCACGGTCTCGAAACTGTCTTGTGGCCCGACGACATGTTCCACGGCATGGCGGAACTCGGCGGCCAGTTGACCGTGCGTTACAAGCACGAGTCCGATCATTCTTTGGTGGCTCCCGTCATCGCCGCTTCACAGGCGCATTTCATGCTCGCCGGCCATTCCAGGCGGCGGGAGCGCTATCTTGTCGACGCGAGACGCGTTGACAAGCCCAAAATTGCACAGGCCCAGGCCATTTTGACGCATTGCAGCAAAAAACCGGAACCGGATCATAAAAAGGGGGCGATCGACAGCCGCGCCATCACCGCCGGCAAGGCCGTGGCGGCGTTGCGCTCGGCAAGGTCGATACGCGGCACCGGACAGCCTGCCACCGGCTCGCTGATTTCCTCCTGGAAACGGGCCATTTCTGCCTTCGGCACTAGCCGGACATGCAGGTCGATCACTCCACCCGGCTCGAACGGCAGCGGGCGCGGCATGAACCCAGGCACTTCGGCGAGACCGGCGATGGTCGCCGGCACGCGACAGACCAGCCGCCCGGCGTGGGCCGCGGCGAGCAGCCTGTCGTCGCCGATAAGCCGCGAAAACAGCCCGCGCGCGCGGCAATGATCCAGGAGTGTCAGCGCCAGCGTCGTCTTGCCGACGCCGGACGGTCCGGTGATGAGGACGCCGCGCTCGCCGATCAGCAGCGCCGTTCCATGAATGTTTTCAGCCTGCACAATCGGGTCAGGCATGATCTTGTCCGAAAACCGGTTCCCACTTTTCGGGGCTGCGGAACTTCGGTTCGGGATCATGCTTTTTTGGTTTACGCATGATCTTGTCCGAAAACCGGTTCCCACTTTTCGGGATCATGCGTCAGCCTTCCGCCGGCAGTGTCACGACGAAGCGCGCGCCCTTGATCTCGCCTGGTTTGGTGCCCGGGATGTTCTCGGCGGTCAGCGTGCCGCCATGGGCTTCGACGATCTGCCGGCTGATCGACAGGCCAAGGCCTGAATTCTGGCCGAACGCCTCGCCGGCCGGCCGGTCGGTGTAGAAGCGTTCGAAGATGCGGTCGATGTTGTCGGCCCTTATGCCGGGGCCATTGTCGTCGACGGTGATGATGTTGACCTTGCCGGCGCGCGCCAGCGAGATAGCGATGTGGCCGCGCTCTTCGGGGACGAAGGAGCGGGCATTCTCGATCAGATTGGTGATGACCTGGCCGATCCTCAGATCATGGCCAGCGACGAAGTAGCCTTTGACGCCCTGCGGCGGTTTGGCGACCTTGAACTCGATCTCGACCGTCTTCTTGTTGCGCGTGGCCGTGCGCGAAACGGCGATCAGATCGGTGATGAATTTCTTCAGGTCCACGGTTCCCGCGTCCTCCCGCGCGAGCTCGGCGTCAAGACGAGAGGCATCGGAAATGTCGGTGATGAGACGGTCCAGCCGCCTGACATCGTGCTGGATGACATCCATCAGCCGGCTGCGCGACGTGTCGTTCTTGGCCAGCGGCAGGGTCTCTACCGCGCTGCGTAGCGAGGTCAGCGGATTCTTCAGCTCGTGCGAGACGTCAGCCGCGAAACTTTCGATCGCCTCGATGCGGGCGTAGAGCGCATTGGTCATGTCGCGCACGGCGATCGACAGGTTACCGATCTCGTCCTGCCGATCGGAGAAGTCCGGGATTTCCTCGCGGTTCTTGACGCCGCGCCGCACCCTGACCGCCGCCGCCGACAGCCGGCGCAGCGGGTTGGCTATGGTCGAGGCAAGCAGCATCGACAGGATGGCGGTGACAAGGGCGGCAATGCCGAAGACGCGCAGGATCGCCTTGCGCTCGGCCGCGACGATCTTGTCGATGTCGCCGCCCTCCGTCGACAGCATCAGCACGCCGAGGACGGCGCGGAAGCGCTGGATCGGCACGGCGACCGAAACAATCTGCTCGCCCTGTTCGGAGATCCGCACGATGGTCGACGGGCTGCCGGTAAGCGCCTTGACCACTTCTGGAAATGCAGCGCCATTGCCGCCCGGCTGCTCATGATAGACCGGCAGCGCGGTGTTGCGGAAGAAATCGAAGACGAATTTCTGGATACGCTCCAGGAGGTCGGGCTCTTCCTCGTCGACCGGCGGCAGGTCGTAGCGAAGGATCTGGCCGCGCGAATAGAGATGGCGGGAATCGAGCAGCAGGTTGGCGTCGCGGTCATAGATGCGGGCGCGCGTCCGCGTCGGCGAAATCAACCGCCTGAGCACCGGCGCGACGCGCTCCGGATTGATCGGGAAATCCAGATTGTCGAGCTGATCGGAGCCGGGGCCTAGGCTTTCGCCAGCCTGCATTTCAAGCAGTTTTTCCGGATCGATCCTGATCGAATCGGTCTCGACCGTCGCCGACGCCGCGATCGCGCCGGCGATGATCTCGCCCTGGGTCATCAGGCTCTCGACGCGGGCATCGATCAACCCGTCGCGAAACGTGTTGAGGTAGAGAATGCCGGTGACCAGGACGGCGAGGCCGGCGAGGTTGAGGAAGAGAATGCGCCGCGTCAGGCTGGAAAAGATATGGTGGCCGAGAAAGCGGCGCATCGGCACCGTGATTCTCGACAGGAATGCGGGCAGAATCCGAGACGGGCGCCGGGCGCCCGTCCGTCTCACTCGCTCTACGTCCACTGCCATCGAATAGCAGCCCCCGCTCAGTCTTTAGCTTTCGATGCATGCCGTTGTCCCAAAACTGGGACCACTTTTGGGCGCCATGCATTGACGTTTTCGATGCATGTCGTTGTCCCCAAGACCGGAACCACTTTTGGGCGCCATGCATCAACTCATGCTTCGCGGAACCGGTATCCGACTCCGTAAAGGGTTTCGATCATCTCAAAGTCATCATCGACGGCCTTGAACTTCTTGCGAAGCCGCTTGATGTGACTGTCGATGGTGCGGTCATCGACATAGACCTGCTCATCATAGGCCGAATCCATCAGCGCATCACGGCTTTTTACCACGCCGGGGCGCTGGGCCAGCGAATGCAGGATCAGGAACTCGGTGACGGTAAGCGTCACCGGCTCGCCCTTCCAGGTGCAGGTATGGCGCTCCTGGTCCATGACAAGCTGGCCGCGCTCGAGCGAACGGGCCTGCTGGTTGGGTGTCTTGGCCGACGCCTCGCGGGCACTGGCACGGCGCAGCACGGCGCGAACCCGCTCGACCAGAAGACGCTGCGAGAAGGGTTTGCGGATGAAGTCGTCAGCGCCCATCTTGAGGCCGAAAAGCTCATCGATCTCGTCATCCTTGGACGTCAGGAAGATCACCGGCAGGTCGGATTTCTGGCGCATCCGGCGCAGAAGCTCCATGCCGTCCATGCGCGGCATCTTGATGTCGAGGATGGCGAGATTCGGCGGGCGGGCCGCCAGGCCTTCCAGCGCCGACGCCCCATCCGTGTAGGTTTCGACGCGGTACCCCTCCGATTCGAGGGCGATCGACACCGAAGTCAGAATGTTGCGATCGTCATCGACAAGCGCGATTGTTGCCATTTCAAGCGGCTCCCTCATTGAGCTGTCCCTTCTTTGGTCGAGAAGGGGCTTTTGCAGGACAAATTAGGTACAAAATGTGGCACAGGCTTCGTCCGCTATCTTTAGCGGCACGCCGGCGGCCACAATCTCACCTCGACATGGATTGGACTGATAAAGACCGCCAATCCTTTGGGCAACCGCCTGACTTTTTGCATATATAAACGATTTAAACAACTTTCAAAATATTTAAATCGATTAATGATTTGATATCATTTGGTTTTTCTGGTTCTGACCCTTATAGTCTCCTTCATGGAGGCTCCGGAAGTTCGCCGGCCAGGATGCTGCAAAACGAAGAAGGAACCCTCATGTCGGAAGCCGGCAAACGCAATCCCGCATGGGCGATCGACCGGATCGGCCTGAAGACCACGGGCGCGGTGCGCTATAATTTCGGCGCGGCCGCCCTTTACGAGGAAGCGATCCATCGCGGCGAGGCCCGGCTTACCGCGCATGGCGCGCTTGTCGCTGAGACCGGGCAGCACACCGGCCGCTCGCCCAAGGACAAATTCATCGTGCGCGACGAGGCCACCCGGCCGCATGTGTGGTGGGACAACAACAAGGCGATTTCGCCGGCCCAGTTCGACACGCTGCTCGCCGATTTTCGCGCCCATGCGGCGGACAAGGATCTCTATGTGCAGGATCTGGTCGGCGGCGCCGACGAGGGCTTGAAGCTGACGACCAGGGTCGTCACGGAGCTTGCCTGGCACTCCTTGTTCATCCGCAATCTGCTCATTCGTCCGGAAGCCGCCGAGCTCGAGCATTTCGTGCCCGACATGACGATCATCGACCTGCCGTCGTTCCGCGCCGATCCCGCCCGCCACGGCACCCGCACCGAAACGGTGATCGCCGTCGATCTCTCGCGCATGATCGTGCTGATCGGCGGCACCTCCTATGCCGGCGAAATGAAGAAGTCGGTGTTCACCATGCTCAACTATCTGTTGCCGGCGAAGGGCGTGATGCCGATGCATTGTTCGGCCAATGAAGGCGCTGGCGGAGACGCAGCCATCTTCTTCGGCCTCTCGGGGACCGGCAAGACGACACTGTCGGCCGATCCGTCGCGCACACTGGTCGGCGACGACGAGCACGGCTGGGGTCCGCATGGCATCTTCAATTTCGAAGGCGGCTGCTATGCCAAGACGATAAAGCTCTCGGCCGAAGCCGAGCCGGAGATCTTCGCCACCACCCAACGCTTCGGCACGGTGCTGGAGAATGTGGCGCTCGACGCAGGCCGTGTGCCGGATTTCGACGACGGCAGCCTCACCGAAAACACGCGCTGCGCCTATCCGCTCCACTTCATCCCCAACGCCAGTAAGACGGGCCGTGCCGGCCATCCGAAGAACATCATCATGCTGACGGCAGACGCATTCGGCGTGATGCCGCCGATCGCGCGGCTGACCCCGGCGCAGGCGATGTACCATTTCCTCTCCGGTTACACCGCCAAGGTGGCAGGGACCGAAAAGGGCGTCACCGACCCCGAAGCGACGTTTTCGACCTGTTTCGGCGCACCGTTCATGCCGCGCCATCCGTCGGAATACGGCAATCTGCTGCGCGAGCTGATCGCCCATCACGGTGTCGATTGCTGGCTGGTCAACACCGGCTGGACCGGCGGCGCCTACGGCACCGGCAAGCGGATGCCGATCAAGGCGACGCGGGCGCTGCTTGCCGCGGCACTCGACGGCTCGCTGAAAGAGGCCGATTTCCGGACCGACGCCAATTTTGGTTTCGATGTGCCGGTGGCGGTTGCGGGCGTCGACCACGCCATTCTCGATCCGAGATCGACATGGGCCGATACATCAGCCTATGACCTGCAGGCGGCGAGGCTGGTCGGCATGTTCGCCGTCAACTTCGAAAAGTTCGAACCTCATGTCGACCCGATCGTGCTCGGCGCCGCGCCACGCATGCGCGAAGCCGCGGAATAGTCGCCGACTGGATATGCTGCATCTCAAGGCCCGGACCGGGATCGGGAAGGCCCGACCCCGGGGATCGGGCCTTTTCTTTTTTCATCGGCCGCGCCATGACTGCGGCATGAACGCCGACGACAAGATCATCATTGCCGACGATGCGGTGATCCATCCGGATGACCTGCACGAGGACTTCATCCGCTCGTCCGGCCCTGGCGGCCAGAACGTCAACAAGGTGGCGACGGCGGTGCAATTGCGCTTCGATGCAGCCAATGCAGCGGGCCTGTCGGAGCGCGTGCGCGAGCGAACCATAAAGCTGGCCGGCCAGCGCGCCACCAAGGACGGCGTCATCGTCATCGAGGCCGGACGCTTCCGCACGCAGGAGCAGAACCGGGCGGACGCCCGGGCGCGGCTTGCGGAACTGGTCGCCAAGGCCGCCGAACCGCCGCCGCCGCCGCGCAAGAAGACGAGGCCGTCGAAAGGCGCGGTCGAAAGACGGCTGAAGACCAAGGCCGGGCGCGGCACCATCAAGAAACTGCGCGGCCGGGTGAACGACGATTAGGTCAACACAACGAAGCGGCTTCCAATTCAGGGTTGCAGGTGGCAAGTTCGGTATTCGCCACAGCAAGGAGACCGCACATGGGCATGTTTGATTTCGTCAAGGGCGTCGGCAAGAAGCTCGGCTTCGGCGACGATGAGCCGGAGCCGACCGCCGATACGCTCAAGAAGGAGCTCGATTCGCACGCGCTCGGCACCGACAATGTGGAAGTCGTCGTCAAGGGTGATACGGCCGTCCTGAAAGGCGTGGTCAAGGATCAATCGATCTTCGAAAAAGCGGTCATCGCTGTCGGCAACACGCTCGGCGTGTCCAAGGTGCAGGCGGACGAATTGCAGGTCGCCGCGCCTGAGTCCGGCACGCCCACAACCGCGGCCAAGGAGCCGACCCTTTATACGGTCCAGAAAGGTGACAACCTCTGGAAGATCGCCGAAAAGAGCTACGGCAAGGGCAAGGGCGCGAAAAACACGATCATCTTCGAAGCCAACAAGCCGATGCTGACCCACCCGGACAAGATCTATCCGGGGCAGGTCCTGCGCATACCGGATCTCGATCAAGCCTGACCAGATCGGGGACGGTCAACCGACAACGGCGGCTTTCGGGTCGCCGTTTTCATTTGATGGTGGCATTCTTTGCCGGATGAGAATGAAGCGACCAATCTGATGCTCGTTCTGCCCAAAGGCGTCCGCCACATGCCCGGCTATCTGTCGCGCGCCGTGCAGGAAGCGCTGGTCGAGGATGTGAGGCGGGTCGTGCGGGAGGCTCCCCTGTTCGTGCCGGCCATGCCGCGCACCGGCAAGGAGATGAGCGTGCGCATGACCAATTGCGGCTCGCTCGGCTGGGTCACCGACAAGGAGCGCGGCTATCGCTACCAGCCGACGCACCCGGCGACCGGAATGCCATGGCCGCCGATCCCCGACGTGTTGCTGGAGTTGTGGCGGGACGTGTCCGCCTATCAACATCCGCCGGAGGCCTGCCTGGTCAATTTCTATTCGCCGGACGCGAAGATGGGCCTTCATCAAGACCGCGACGAGGTCGATTTCTCCGCGCCGGTCGTCTCCGTTTCACTCGGTGACGATTGCCTGTTCAGGGTCGGCCAGAGCACGCGCGACGGGGCGACCCGGTCGTTCAGGCTGAAAAGCGGCGACGTCGTCGTGCTCGGTGGCGAAGGCCGCCTCTGTTTCCACGGCGTCGACCGCATCTATCCGTCGACCTCGGCATTGCTCAGGAATGGCGGGCGGATCAACCTGACGCTGCGGCGGGTGACGTATCCTAGCTAGAGCGACAGACTTTCAAGTCGAATCGCCGCTCTATTTCGTTACAGCTTCCTGAGCGCCACTTCCTCGACCAGGTGATTGGCGCCCTTGCGCAGGATGAGATCGGCCCGCGCCCGCGTCGGCAGGATGTTCTCGCGCAAATTCTTCAGGTTGATGTTGGCCCACAGGCCTTCGGCGATGGCGCGGGCCGCTTCTTGCGAAAGTTGCGAATAGCGGTGGAAGAACGAGTCCGGATCGCGGAAGGCGGTTTCGCGCAGCCGCATGAAGCGGGCGATGTACCAATGATGGATCAGCTCCTCTTCAGCATCGATATAGATCGCGAAATCGAAGAAATCCGACAGGAAAGGCACGATCTTGCCGTCCTTCGGCAGCTTGCCCGGCTGAAGGACGTTGATGCCTTCGAAGATCAATATGTCCGGCCGGTCGATGGTCTGGAACTCGCCGGGAACGACGTCGTAGGTCAGGTGCGAATAGACCGGCGCGCGGACATTGCGCTGCGCCGACTTGATGCCCGACAGGAAACGCAGCAATGCGCCGACATCGTAGCTGTCGGGAAAGCCCTTGCGCTCCATCAGATTGTTGCGGCGCAGGATTTCGTTGGGAAGCAGGAATCCGTCGGTGGTGATCAGATCGACCTTGGGGCTCGACGGCCAGCGCGCCAGCAATTCCTTGAGCACGCGCGCCGTGGTCGATTTGCCGACCGCGACAGAGCCGGCAATGCCGATGATGAAGGGCGTTTTGACGATATCCACCGCGTTGAAGAACGCCTGGCGCTGCCTGAACAGAAGCTGGCTCGCCTCGACATGGGCCGACAAAAGCCGCGACAGCGAAAGATAGATGCGCTTGACCTCTTCGAGGTCGACCGGGTCGTTGAGCGAGCGCAGGCGGTTGATTTCATCTTCGCTGAGCGTCAGCGGCGTGTCAGCGCGGAACTGCGACCATTGCTCGGCCGAAAAGAATCGATAAGGCGAATATTTCTCGGTGGGGGCGAGCTGGTCCATCGAGTTTTCTGCCCTCCGCAGCGATCAGCCCCGGTCCTGCCGAGACGCCTTTTCGGCGATGCCCGAACGCCCGGTGCGGGTTTCGAGCTCCTTGAGCACGTCGCTTAGCGGAACACCTGCGATACCGAGAACGACGAGCCAATGATATATAAGATCGGCGCTTTCCGAAACGAGAGCTTGTCTGTCACCCCCAACGGCCGCGATCACCGTTTCGACCGCCTCTTCGCCGAGCTTCTGCGCCGCCTTGTCCATGCCGCGCGCGAACAGCTTTGCCGTCCACGAATCCGGATCGCCGGAATGTGCGCGTTCCCTGATGATTGTCTCCAGATCGGAGAGCGAAAACTCAGCCATGGCGCCGTTTAGAGCCGATCGCCTGATGAGTCCAGTCGCATCGGCAGGCCGGCGCGGGCCATGTGCGCCTTGGCTTCGGCAATGCTGTACGTGCCGAAATGGAAGATCGATGCCGCCAGCACCGCACCCGCATGGCCGTCGCGAATGCCCTCGACCATGTGCTCGAGCGTGCCGACGCCGCCGGAGGCGATGACCGGCGCACGCACGGCGTCGGCTACAGCACGGGTCAGCGCAATGTCATAGCCGGCCTTGGTGCCGTCGCGATCCATCGACGTCAGCAGTATCTCGCCGGCGCCGCGATCGACCATCCGCCGAGCGAACTCGACAGCGTCGATGCCGGTCTTCTCGCGGCCGCCATGGGTGAAAATCTCCCAGCGGTCGGCCTCGCCTTCGCCGGACACTTTCTTGGCGTCTATGGCGACGACGATGCACTGGTTGCCGAACTTGTCGGCGGCCTCGGCGACGAAATCGGGATTCTTCACCGCCGCCGTATTGATCGACACCTTGTCGGCACCGGCCAAAAGCAGCTTCCTTATGTCGGCGACCTGGCGTACGCCGCCGCCGACGGTCAGCGGCATGAAGCATTGTTCGGCGGTGCGGGCGACGATGTCGAAGATCGTCTCGCGATTTTCGGACGACGCGGTGATGTCGAGAAAGCAAAGCTCGTCGGCGCCGGCGGCGTCATAGGCCTTTGCCGCCTCGACCGGATCGCCGGCATCGACCAGATCAACGAAGTTGACGCCCTTGACGACGCGGCCGTTCTTGACGTCGAGACAGGGGATGACGCGGGCTTTCAGCATCAGGTTCTCTCGATCGCTGCAAGAAGATCGCCAAGCAATTGCCCGACGACAGGCGGAACCTCACCTTTGGCGTCAAATGCCGGGTCGTAGGCGGAGATGGTGACGCCGGCAATCGGGATCGACCTGGCCAGCCCGCAAACCAGTTGCTGCAGCTGATCCGGGTTTGGACCGCCTGATTTCGTGTAACGATTCACCTGCAGCACGTCCGGATCGAGAACGTCGAGGTCCAGATGCAGATGTGCACGAACCGCGCCGGCCGCCTTCAGCTTTCCGAGAGTGTCCAGCGCATCGGCACATTGGGTGCGAATAATCGGCAATGTGTCCAGTAAGCGCTTTTCGTCGGGATCGAGATCGCGCGCATCGACCAGCATGCATCGTGACGGGTCTATCGCCTGGAAGCCAGGAATCGCCGACGTCATCGGGCGCCAGCACAGCCCTAGTGTCGTCGCCAGCGCCATGCCGTCGAGGAAGCCGTAGGTGGACGTCTCGGGCGTGTTGAGATCGCCATGCTGATCGATCCAGATGATCGAATCCGCGGCATCGCCAGCCACCGCACCGGCGGCGGTCAGGCAATTTCCGGTGAACACGATGGGAAACCGCTCATCGTCGCGCGCCAGATCGACCTTGGTGGCGACTGCCCGACAAACCGCGAAGCCTGTCGCGATTTCGCGTTTCTGGGCATCGCCGACCTCGCCGATGTCCTCGACGATGACATCGTGGCCGCGCAAAACAAGTTCATCGACAAGGCCGCCGGCAAGGATGGCGTCAGGGCCCTGACCACAGCCGGCGTGGTAAAGGCCGCTGTCATAGGGTGCGAGGATGATCGAGAGTTTCATCGCGCCCTCGCCTTCTCCGATCCCGCCGCCAATATCGCCAGCGCCTCGGCCGGATCGATACGCCCGTCGTAAAGCGCGCGGCCGGAGATGGCGCCTTCGAGTTTTTGCGCATCGGGCATGGTCATGCGTACGATATCGACGATCGAGGCCAGACCTCCAGAGGCGATGACGGGGATCGAAACCGCTTCGGCGAGATCGATGGTGGCGTCCCAGTTGATGCCGGTCAGCACACCGTCGCGATCGATATCGGTGTAGATAATGGCGGCGACGCCGGCGCCCTCGAACTTCTTCGCCAGTTCGATGACGCCGAGGCTAGAGGCCTCTGCCCAACCCTCGACCGCCACCTTGCCGCCCTTGGCGTCGATGCCGACGGCGATCCTGTCCGGGAATGCCTTGCAGGCCTGTCTGACCAGATCGGGATCGCGCACAGCCACCGTGCCGAGAATGATGCGGGCCAAACCACGATCGAGCCAGTCCTCGATCTGCGCCAGCGTGCGGATGCCGCCGCCAAGCTGCACCGGGTTCGTCGTCGCCTTGAGGATGGCGCCGACCGCCGCGCTGTTGACGCTCTGGCCCTTGAACGCGCCGTTGAGGTCGACGACATGCAGCCATTCGAAGCCCTGTTCTTCGAAGGCTCCGGCTTGCGCGGCCGGATCGTCATTGTAGATCGTGGCGGTCGCCATGTCGCCGTGCTTGAGGCGCACGCACTTGCCGTCCTTGAGGTCGATTGCCGGGAACAGGATCACCGTTCAGGCGCCTTCGACAATGACGAAGTGACCGGTCGAGGCGGCAAGCCTGTACTTGGACGCCTCCTGGTATTCAGGCGATTCGTAGCAGGCTAGCGCCTGGTCGTAGGTCTCGAACTCCACCAGCACATGGCGATTGCCTGTCGGCCCTTCCGGGTTCGCGTAACGCCCGGCCCGCACGACAAACTTCGCGCCGTATTTCGCAAAAGCCGCCGCGTTCGCCTCGATATACTGCTTGTAGACCTCAGGGTCGCGGACATCGACCATCGCCATCCAGTAGCCCTTCTTGCTCATGATTTTGTCCTTTTGAAACTAGGGCTTCCAGCGCAGGAAATTGGTGATCAGCGCCAGGCCAAGCGCTTGGCTCTTTTCGGGATGGAACTGCGTGCCGGCCAGATTGTCGCTGATGACAGCGGCCGTCACCGGACCGCCATAGTCGGCAATCGCCAGCACCTCGTCCGGCTTCTGCGCGTCGAGATGATAGGAGTGGACGAAATAGGCGTGCAACCCCTTGGCGCCGGTCGGAATGCCGGAAAACAACGGATGCTTGCGCGTGAGCTCGATCGTGTTCCAGCCGATCTGCGGGATCTTCAGCGCCGGATCGGCCGGCGTGATCTCCTTGACGTCGCCGGCGATCCAGCCAAAGCCTCTTGTCACCGTCTTTTCCAGGCCCCGCTCCGACATCAACTGCATGCCGACGCAGATGCCGAGGAACGGCCGCCGCTTGACGATCGCGACCTCCTCCACGGCTTCCCACATGCCGGTGACGGTGCGCAGCCCGGCCGCGCAATCGGCATAGGCGCCGACGCCGGGCAAGACGATGCGGTCGGCGGTTCTGACACGCTCGGCATCGGCGGTCAACTCAATGGCGGCGGCGATGCCGGCTTCATGCGCGGCGCGCTCGAAGGCCTTGGTGGCGGAGCGCAAATTGCCCGAGCCATAGTCGATGATCGCGACCCGCATGTCAGGGTTTTCCCGGCGTGTGGGTCAGCCCCAGCGCCATGCCCGTCTGCGACGGCCGGGCAAGGGCGGCGTCCGGAACGATGCGTTGCGCGGGCGCTTGCTCATCCAGGTGCGCTTCGGCTTCCATAACATAGCGCATATCGGCGTCGTCGAGCCTGCCGGCCTCGACCACGCCCCATTCATGCCAGCCACGGCGGCGCAATGCGGCGATCCGCAAGGCCTGCCCTTCCAGCCCGACATAGAGCGATACCAGCAGCGACAAAAGCGAGCCGGCCAGCCCAAGGCTCAACCTTTCGGCAACCACCGAAAGAACCGCCATGGCGACGAAGGCCAGTGCGGCCTCGATCCACAACCGGTGCCAGAGCAGCCACAGCGGCGGCACGAGGAAACCGAGCCAGGAAAACCCGTCACGGACAAAGACCGTTGTGTCAGGCTTTTCGCCGCGGCCCGGCGGTTCCATCACGACGTAGATGGCCATCAGGCTATCCCTTCAGAGATCCCTTGGTGGAAGGAACCGCGTCCGGCTGGCGCGGGTCGCTTTCAAGCGCGAAGCGCAGCGCACGGGCCACGGCCTTGAAGCAGGTCTCGGCGATGTGGTGATTGTTGGCGCCGTAGTGATTGGTGACATGCAATGTGATGCCGGCATTCTGCGCCAGGGCCTGGAAGAATTCGCGCACCAGTTCGGTGTCGAACGTGCCGATCTTCGGCGACGAGAACGCGACGTTCCAAACAAGGAAAGGACGGCCGGAGACGTCGATCGCCGCGCGCGTCAGCGTCTCGTCCATGGCGAGATCGATCGAGGCATAGCGCATGATGCCGCGCCGCTCGCCCAGCGCCTTGGCCAGCGCCTGGCCGAGCGCGATGCCGGTGTCCTCGACCGTGTGGTGGTCGTCTATGTGCAGATCGCCCTTGGCCTTGACCGTCATATCGATCAGCGAATGGCGCGAAAGCTGGTCCAGCATATGGTCGAAGAAGCCGACGCCCGTCGTAATATCGGATTTGCCCGAGCCGTCGACGTGGACCGATACGGAGATATCGGTTTCCTTCGTCTTGCGGCTTGCTTCGGCGGAACGGGGCGGCATGACCTCATCCTTGTCCAGAGTTCAGTCCAAGCGTTCACTTGCTTGAAAACGAGAGCCTTCTAGCAGCATGATCCGGCGATTGCCAGTTACCAAGCCAAGCGGTATCGGGACTGGCGGATGACCGGTTTGCAATCATCGGACCTATGCATACATATGGCCGATCAAGTCCACTCGTAACGCGCCAATCGCCTTTCGGGATCGGTGTTGATCGGAGCAGAAAATGTCTGATGAACTGACCATGCACGCCACGACCATCGTGACGGTGCGCAAGGGCAGCAAGGTGGTGATCGCCGGCGACGGCCAGGTCAGCCTCGGCCAGACCATCATGAAGGGCAACGCCAAGAAGGTGCGCCGCATCGGCAAGGGCGGCAACGTCATTGCCGGTTTCGCCGGCGCCACCGCCGATGCCTTCACGCTTCTGGAGCGGCTGGAAGCCAAGCTCGAACAATATCCGGATCAGTTGACGCGGGCCTGCGTCGAGCTTGCCAAGGACTGGCGCACCGACCGCTATCTGCGCCGGCTGGAAGCGATGATGCTGGTTGCCGACAAGTCGGTCTCGCTGGCGCTGACCGGCACCGGCGACGTGCTCGAACCCGAACATGGCGTCATGGCGATCGGTTCGGGCGGCAATTACGCGCTGGCCGCGGCGCGCGCGCTGATGGACAGCGACAAGGATGCCGAAGAGATCGCCCGCAAGGCGATGCAGATCGCATCCGAAATCTGCGTCTACACCAACAACAACTTCGTCATCGAAACGCTCGATGCCGGCTGAGCGGGCCGCGCTGTACGATTTTCGGCCGGTGACTGAGGCGGACCTGCCGATGATCGCCGGCTGGCTGGCCGAGCCGCATGTCGCCGAGTGGTGGGACGATCCCGAGACGGAGATCGCCCAGATCCGCGAACATATCGACAGCATTTCCGTCGAACCGCTGATCATCGAACTCGACGGCGAGCCGATCGGCTACATGCAAAGCTACGACCCGCATCTGGAGGATGGCCATCCCTATAGCGACCAGCCGTTCGGCACGCTCGGCATCGATCTGTCGATCGGCAGGCCTGAGCTTGTCGGGCGCGGGCACGGCTCGGCAATTGTCCGGCAGTTCGTGGAGCAGCTGTTCGAGGAAGGGGCGCCGCGCGTCATCATCGATCCGGATCCGGCAAACGGACGAGCCATCCGCGCCTATGAAAAGGCCGGTTTCCGGGCTATCGATCGCAGGCGGTCGGAATATGGCGACGCCGTGCTGATGGCAATCGATGCCGAGGGCGATGCCGAAGAGGGCAATGCCTAAGAGGGCGGCGTCGAAGAGGGGCAGTAACAGCATGAGCACAACCAGCGGCGACAAGACCGTCTCGGCCTATGAAGACAGCTGGCGGATGGGACTTCTGCTCGTCCTCGGCCTGATAATCTTCCAGGCCGTGGCCCTCTACCTTATGGGTCGAACGCCGATCTGCACATGCGGCTATGTCAAGCTTTGGCACGGCGTTGTGCAGAGCTCGGAAAATTCCCAGCACATTTCCGACTGGTACACATTCTCCCACCTCATCCACGGCTTCCTGTTCTATGCGCTGGCGTGGTTTCTGTTCCCGCGCTCGCCGATCGGGCTCAGGCTAGCATTCGCGGTGGTCATAGAGGGCGGCTGGGAGCTTCTCGAGAACAGTCCTCTGATCATCGAGCGCTATCGCGCCGGCACAATTTCCCTGGATTACTATGGCGACAGCATCATCAATTCGGTGGCGGACACGCTGGCGATGGTGCTGGGATTTGTGATGGCGCGCAAGCTTCCTATATGGGTGATCGTGACCCTCGCCCTCATCTTCGAATTCGGTGTCGGCACCATCATCAGGGACAATCTGACGCTCAACGTGATCATGCTGCTGCATCCGTTCGAGTCCATCCGGCAGTGGCAAAGTGGAATTTAGTGATATGAGCACATTCTCGCCCCGCGAAATCGTTTCGGAACTCGATCGCTTCATCATCGGCCAGAAGGACGCCAAGCGCGCCGTGGCCATCGCCTTGCGCAACCGCTGGCGCCGCCAGCAGCTCGAAGGCCAGATGCGCGAAGAGGTGATGCCGAAGAACATCCTGATGATCGGCCCGACCGGCGTCGGCAAGACCGAGATCTCGCGCCGGCTGGCGCGCCTTGCCGGTGCGCCGTTCGTCAAGGTCGAGGCGACCAAGTTCACCGAGGTCGGCTATGTCGGCCGCGACGTCGAGCAGATCATCCGCGACCTGGTCGAGATCGCCATCGGACTGGTGCGCGAAAAGATGCGCGAGGATGTCAAGGCGCGCGCCCATGTCAATGCCGAGGAACGTGTGCTGGAAGCGCTCGTCGGCAAGACGGCGAGCCCGGCCACGCGCGACTCCTTCCGCAAGAAGCTGCGCGACGGCGAGCTCGACGACAAGGAAATCGAAATCGAAGTGAGCGACACCGGCACTGGCGGCATGCCCGGCTTCGAGATTCCCGGCATGCCAGGCGCCAATATCGGCGTGCTGAACATCAACGACATGCTGTCGAAGGCGATGGGCGGCCAGAAGACCAAGACGCGCAAGACGACGGTGAAGGAATCCTACGCGCTGCTGGTCGGCGACGAGTCCGACAAGCTGCTCGACCAGGAAGAGGTGGTGCGCAGGGCGCTCGAATCGACCGAAAACGACGGCATCGTCTTCCTCGACGAGATCGACAAGATCGCCTCGCGCGAGGGCGGCATGGGCGCCGGCGTTTCCCGCGAAGGCGTGCAGCGCGACCTCTTGCCGCTGGTCGAGGGCACCACGGTCGCGACCAAATACGGACCGGTGAAGACGGATCACGTCCTGTTCATCGCATCGGGTGCGTTCCACGTTGCCAAGCCGTCCGACCTGCTGCCCGAACTGCAGGGCCGTCTGCCGATCCGCGTCGAGCTGCGTGCGCTGGAGAAGGACGATTTCGTCCGCATCCTGACCGAGACCGAGGCCAGCCTGATCAAGCAGTACATCGCGCTGATGAAGACCGAGGGCGTCGATCTCGTCTTCACAGACGACGCTATCGATTCGCTGGCCGGCATCGCCGTCGATCTCAACGCCAGCGTCGAGAATATCGGCGCCAGGCGGCTGCAGACGGTGATGGAGCGGGTGCTGGACGAGATCTCCTATGACGCGCCGGACCGCCACGGCACGTCGGTGTCCATCGATGCCGCCTATGTGGAGAAGCATGTCGGCGACTTGTCCAGAAACACGGATTTGTCGCGATTCATCCTGTAAGGCGACAGTGCCGAGCAATCCCGGTGCCGGGCGGGCGGGGATTCTGCCCGGATATTCTGCAACGTGTGGCCAAATGGAAGCATATGGCCACCTTTCGTCTCGGCGACTGAAGGGGCTCTCGACTCGACCTGGAGCTTTACCTAGTTTGCCCGGCGACTATTACAGGCGGCGGCGCATGAAAAAACTGATCCTCGTCATTCTCGGGCTGACGCTGGCGACAGCCATGTTCGCCGCGCAAGCGGCGACGATGGTGCCGCCGGGCAACCGCAATGCCGAGCAGCCCAACATACCGGGCGCCTCGAGCCGGCGCACCCAGGCCACCAACACCACCTTCCAGGCGAAATACCGCAAGGTCTATGCACTGCTGCAGAACGACGCCGGTCTTCGCGGCAAGATCAGCGAAGCGGCGGCGACCTATGGCATCGACCCGATGCACATCGTCGGGGCCATCGTCGGCGAGCACACCTACAATGTCGATGCCTACGACCGGCTGCAGACCTACTACGTCAAGGCGATCTCCTATCTGTCGAGCAAGTTGTCCTTCGCCTATGACGGCGAGGACATCACCGATTTCGTGCAGCGGCCGCAATTCCAGAAATGCGCCGGCAAATCGGACAGCTACGAGCTCTGGGAATGCCGCGAGCAGGTGTGGAACCAGTCCTTTCGCGGCAAGAACGTCGACGGGGAGAGTTTTCCCGACGACCGCTTCGGCGCCACCTTCTTCCAGCCCTATTATGCCGGCCAGACCTTCGGCCTCGGCCAGCTCAATCCGCTGACCGCGTTGCAGATGAGCGATCTCGTGAGCGAGGTTTCCGGCCTGCCGAAGCTCGACGTCGGCGATCCGAATGCGGTCTACAAGACCATCATGGACCCGGACCTCACCTTGTCCTATGTCGCGGCGGCGCTCCGCAAATCGATCGATGCCTACAGAGACATTGCCGGCTTCGACATATCGGGCAATCCCGGGATCACATCGACGCTCTACAATGTCGGCAATCCCGAACAGCGCGCCCATGCGCTGAAAGCCGAGAACGACAGACGCCGCGCCGCGGGCGAACCGGAGAAGCTGCCCGAGGAAAATTACTATGGGTGGCTGGTCAACGATAAGCTGGCGGAGCTGAAGGCGCTGTTTTAGTGGTGAAATCCGACGCTTCGTGCCTGACGATCAGGGGCACGGCGTAGGATTGAATTCATGGGCGGCTGTTGGCTATGCACACACTATGTATTCCAGTACGGAAATTGTGCATCAAGCCAGACCCAGAGGGATGAGTGGCAGCGCCGATCAATATCGATTCCTATAGCGATGCGCTTGTCGTACTTGGGACGGCGGGCATTGTTGTTCCGTTGATGCGGCGTTTTGGGTTTAGCACCGTGATCGGATACATGGCGGCTGGGGCGATCCTTGGCCCACTGGGCCTGGGCTCCCTCATCAACGCATTTCCGTTCTTGTACTGGGTCACCGTCGTCGATGCCAAGAATGTTGCCGGTATCGCCGAACTCGGCGTGGTGTTCTTGCTCTTTGTTGTCGGCATGGAGCTATCCTACGAACGTTTGAAAACCATGCGCCGCCTGGTGTTCGGACTCGGGAGCTTGCAGGTCGTCCTTTCCGCCGCTGTGATCGGCGGCATCGCAGCCCTGGCCGGCAACTCGGCGACTGTATCGATCATCCTCGGCGCCTGCCTTGCCTTGTCCTCGACCGCGATCGTTATCGAGGTGCTTTCCCACCAGGGCCGGCTTGCCACGGCTGCCGGCCGAGCCAGTTTTGCCGTGCTCCTGGCGCAAGACCTGGCCGTGATTCCGATCCTGCTCTTTGTCTCCATTCTAGGTGGCGACACGAGCAACTCGGTCACCGCCAATCTCGCGCTCACCCTCTTGAATGCTACGCTTGCCGTTACGGCGATTGCTATCGTCGGACGCCTGTTTTTGCGGCCCCTGTTCCGATTGGTCGCCTCCGCCGGAACCATTGAATTGTTCGTGGCCGCGACGTTGTTTGTGATTGTCGGTACCGGGGTCGCGGCCGCGCTGGCCGGGCTGTCCATGGCGCTGGGAGCATTCATCGCGGGGCTGCTGCTCGCCGAGACCGAATTTCGCAAGGCGATCGAAACCGCCGCTGGTCCTTTCAAGGGGCTGCTGCTTGGCGTGTTCTTCTTTACTGTCGGCATGAATATCGACCTCCGCGAGCTTGCTCGCGAGCCATTCTGGCTTCTTGCCTCTGTCGTCGGCCTGATCGGCATCAAGGTCCTCCTGCTCACCGGCCTCGCCCGGATATTTCGCCTGTCCTGGCCTGCGGCGATCGAAACAGGCCTGCTCCTTGGTCCAGGCGGCGAATTCGCATTCGTTGGCATCGGCATGGCAACCACGCTCGGACTTATCGATTCCAACGTCTCAAGCTTCACCTTGACGGTGACATCGATCACGATGACGCTCATTCCGGCGCTGAGTTTGGTCGCGCGGCGATTGATGCCGAGGTTCCATGAGCCCAGGGCGCTCGACCCGGAACTCACCGTCGCACCAAGTGACGTCGCCGGACATGCGATCGTCATAGGGCATGGCCGGGTCGGACACGTCGTCTGCTCGCTGCTGGATCGGCATAGCTATCGCTACATCGCAGTGGACAATGACGCAGCTGCGGTCCCGGCATACCGGCGAAGCGGACGTGAGGTCTTTTACGGCAACGCAACAGAGCCGGAATTCCTGAAGATCTGCGGTCTCATGGACGCCAAAGCCGTCATCGTAACGGTTGCCGGGAAGGCAGATATCGACGAGATCGTAAAACAGGTGCGTGCGCTGAGAACGGACATCGTCATCATCTCCCGCGCACGCGATGCTGGCCACGCGCGTCACCTCTATGCGATCGGCGTGACCGACGCCGTGCCGGAAACGATCGAGGCCAGCCTGCAGCTGTCGGAAGCGGCGCTGATCGGATTGGGGCAGGCGGCAGGACCGGTCATCGCTTCGATCCATGAGAAACGCGATGAATTTCGGCGTGAGCTGCAGGAGGCAGCGGCACCGAAAGCAAGCGGTTCCACGCATTCGATCCGGCCGAAAAGATCTCGATTGCCATGAGATTGGACCAAGCATGGATAAGCCATGGCAATATCCGTTCAGGGTAATGGACGAATTTGGCCGAGGGCGCACGAGCTTTCATCCGCCAGTTCTCTCAAATGGTTCTGGAGCCCGCGTCGGCTCACGCCGCCAGCAGCGACTTCAGCTTGACCGTTTGCGAGCCGAGCGCTTCCGGCGCCGGCTTCGCCCGCCTGGCGATCAGCATCTCGGCCAGCCTTATGTCGCGGGCGACCGTGTTGCCCAGGCCGATGCCGCTCGCCGCGACCAGCCTGCCGTCCTGCGCCAAATGGAACAGGATGAAGGCGCCGTCGTCGAGGTCGCGGCGCACAGTGCTGTGGCCCTCGTCCGATAGGCCGGCGATCTGTAAGGTCAGGCCGTACTGATCCGACCAGAACCATGGCACTGCTGCGTGAGCCTCGCCGGCGCCCAGCATGTTCCTGGCCGCCAGCGCGCCCTGCTCCTGCGCGTTGCGCCAGGCTTCCAATCGCACGCGCCGGCCGCCATAGACGGCAAGCGGAAACGAGCAGCAATCGCCGGCGGCAAAGATGTCCGGATCGCCGGTGCGAAGCTCGGCGTCGACTGCTATGCCGTTGTCGATCGTCAGCCCCGCTTCCGCGGCAAGTCCGGTCACCGGCACGGCGCCGATGCCGATCACGGCCAGATCGGCGACGATGTTCTGCCCGCCGGCAAGCGCGATGCGCGCCTTGGCGCCGTCGTCGGCGATCGCGGCGATGCCGTCGCCGCACAGGATTTTCACGCCTTCGGCTTCATGCGCCTCGTGGATGATTTTGGCGATCTCGGCCGGCACGCCGCGCATCAGGATGCGCGGCTGTGCCTCGACGACGGTGACCGCAGCCCCCAGCCTGCACGCCGCGGCGGCGAGTTCGAGGCCGATGAAGCCGCCGCCGACGATGGCGATGCGGTTTCCGGCGCTGAGATGCGCGCGAATAGCCAACGCGTCGTTGAAGGTCCGGAGATAGACGCAGCGCACGCCGAGGCCCGGCATTGGCAGCTTGCGCGGGGTAGAGCCGGTCGCCAGCAAGAGCTTGTCGTAAAGCAGGCTTGAGCCGTCCGAAAGGTGCACGCAATGCGCCGCGCGGTCGATCGCCACCGCCTGAACCGAATGGATGTGCCTGATCGATCTCTCGGCCAGGACCGCGTCGCTGGCGATCGCCTTGATCTCGGGCGCATTGCCGGCCATCGCGTCTTTCGACAGCGGCGGCCTCTCATAGGGCAGATGCGGCTCGTCGCCGACCAGCGTCACCGGCCCGTCATAGCCGAGATCGCGCAGCGCCAACGCAGCCCGCCCGCCGCATTCGCCGGCGCCGATGATGATCATCCCCTTCGTCATCACCGTCACCCGATCTGAATGAGGATTTTGCCGGCGTCGATCCTGACCGGATATGTCCTGAGATTGACGCAGACCGGCGCGCCCCTGGCCGCCCCGGTCTTGTAGTTGAAGCGGCCATTGTGCTTGGGGCATTCGATGATGTCATCCATCACCAGACCATCGGCCAGATGCACCTTCTCATGCGTGCACAAACCGTCCGTCGCGAAATACTCGTCGTCGGGGCTGCGATAGATGGCAAAGGTGCGGCCGTCATGGTCGAACCGCATCACGTCCTCCTCGTCGATGTCCTCGGCATCACAGGCCTCGACCCAGTCGCTCATCGGTCCTCCCGGCGGATTTCTGCTTGGTCAACTTGCCCGGCATGGGCGCATATCATTCCGCTGCCGCCGCGACAGCATGGTTATCGTTGTGAAGCTCTTCACGATAGGGCTTCGCGGTCGGCGGCAACGCGCGCTTGAGGAAATAGTCTTCATTGCGCAACTGGCGCAGGAAGGCGGGCACCATCTCGCAGTAGCCGGCCAGGATCGACGGCGTCGGTGCCGGCAGGTCGTGCTTGATCAGCTCATGCAGCCTCGGCAGCGCGTGATAGGGCACCATCGGGAACATATGGTGCTCCACATGGTAGTTCATGTTCCAGTAGATGAAGCGGCTGATCGGGTTCATGTAGACGGTGCGGCTGTTGAGGCGATGGTCGATGACATTTTCGGCGAGGCCGCCATGCTGCAACAGGCCGGTCATGACATGATGCCAGGCGCCGTAGAGCCTCGGCAGCCCGACCAGCATCAAGGGCAGGAACGAGCCCATAGTAAGCGCCAGCGCGATGGTCGCGGCATATATCGCGGTCCAGATACGGGCGATACGGATCGCCTTCGGCTGTTCTTGCTCGGGAATGAAGGTCTTTTCCGCCGGGCTGATGATGCCGGCCGCATTGCGCACCATGTCGGTCATGGCATGCCAGGCATCGACAATGCCGAAGACATTGAGCACGACGCGCAACAGATCCGGCGGGCGCATCACCGCGATCTCCGGATCGCGGCCGACGATGATCGTATCGGTGTGGTGCCGCGTATGGCTCCAGCGCCAGGTCACCGGATTGCGCATGATCATGAAGCAGGCGATCTGATAGACCGCATCATTCATCCACTGCGTCCTGAACGCAGTGCCGTGACCGCATTCGTGCCAGCGTGAATCCGTCGAGGATCCATAAAGGACGCCATAGACGAAGAAGAACGGCACGCACCACCACGTGCCCCAGAACCAGGCGCCGCCCGCGCCGCTCAGGATCAGGGCGCCGAGCCAGATGATCGTATCGCGGATCGCCGGCCCGTCCTCCCGCTTCATCAGCTCCTTCATCTGCTTGCGGGGCACGTCGGTGTGATACCACTCGGCCGCCGACAGTCCGGTTTCGACGGCGCGCTTCGCGTCGCGGCCGAGCAGGCTGTAGTCACGCCGGGACGGCATTGCGGATAGTGTCGCTTCCATAGAGGCTGCCTCCGTCGGCACAACGTCCGTCAGGACGGGTGCCCCTGCCACAGGTGCTTGTGTCGCAAAGTAGCGCCAAGCCATGATAGGCTCAATATCACAAAGATAGTTTCTATCATTTACCATCAGAATGGTGTAGAGGTATGCTGGCAATCAGGCAGGACTCTCATGGCAAAACGGCCGACCATCACCGATCTGGCGCGCATCTCCGGGGTCAGCGTCGCCACCGTCGACCGGGTGCTGAACAACCGCTTGCCGGTGCGCGAGGAAACCGCCCGCCGCGTCTACGAGGCCGCCACAAGCATCGGCTACCACGCCGCCGGGCTGATCAAGCAGCGGATGCGCCAGGAACTGCCGGAATACCGGCTCGGCTTTCTGCTGCTGAGAGGCAATGATGTTTTCTACAGCGATTTCGCGCGGGAGCTCGAACTGGCGGTTTCGCAATCGCAGCGCTTCCGCGGCGTGGCAACCATCGATTTCGCCAGTTCGCTGGCCCCCGACGAGATCGCCGCGCAGATGCGCAAGCTAGCGGCGAAATCCCGGGCAGTCGCCCTTGTCGGTCCGGATCATCCGACGCTAACGGCAGCCGTCGAGACCCTGAAGGCAAGGGGGCAACCCGTCTTCTCGCTGTTGTCCGACTTTGCCGCCGGTATCCGGGAGGGCTATGTCGGCCTCGACAACCGCAAGGTCGGTCGCACCGCGGCCTGGATGATCGCCAGGGCGGCGAGAAAGCCCGGCAAGGTCGCCCTTTTTGTCGGCAGCCATCGCTTCCATGGCCATGAGCTGCGCGAGATCGGCTTCAGATCATTCTTCCGCGAGCATGCGCCGGAATTCACGGTGATGGAGACGCTGGTCAACCTGGAAGCCAACCAGGTGACCCATGATGCGATGATCGATCTTCTGGCGCGGTACCCGGATCTTGCCGGCTGCTATGTCGCCGGCGGCGGCATGGAAGGCGCGGTTTCCGCGCTACGGGCGGCTAGGCCGGCAAACATGCCGGTGGTCGTCTGCAACGAGATCAACGCCGAATCGCGCGCGGCGCTCGCCGACAACATCCTGACCATGGTGATTTCGACGCCGCTGGCAGCACTATGCCGCGAGCTTGTCGGGCTGATGGCGCATGCCATCGAGGCAGGCGCTGCCAATGCGCCGGGCCAGACCTTCCTGCCCTTCGATATCTATCTGCCTGAGAACATCTAGGTTCGGGCAAACGTCTGGGCTCAGACAAGGCATCCAGGTTCAGATCGGGCATCATGATGTGAACTATCAGCCTGATGGATTCTTGCAGAAGATTTGCCGGCCCTCAGCCGCGTTATCCGAAAATCCAGCATCCGCTTTCGGAATCTCCTTGACGCCCGCACGCAGAATGGAATAAATATTTCACCGACTAGGTATTTTGGTTCTTTCGTTCCGGAACATCTGTTTCAAGCGGAGGACTTGGCGTTCCAGTCAACGCTGAAATCGCCATCAGGGAACGGAGATGGCAATCGGGAGAGATTCCCTGGGAGATCGGGGATTCCGGGTAGATCGGTGCAGCCGGACACCAATTCTGTGGAGGAGAAATAAAATGAAAAAACTGCTTTTGGGCGTCGTGTTTTCGGCGCTGATGAGTTCGTCCGCCCTCGCCGCCAAGATCGGCGTGTCGATGGCGCTGTTCGACGACAACTTCCTGACCGTGCTGCGCAACGGCATGATCGAGCAGGCCAAGGGCATGGAAGGCGTGGAGCTGCAGGTCGAGGACGCGCAGAACGACGTCGCCAAGCAGCTCGACCAGATCAAGAACTTCGTCGCCTCGGGCGTCGACGCGATCATCGTCAATCCGGTCGACACCTCGGCCACCCAGGCAATGTCGGACGCCGCCGCTGCGGCCAAGGTTCCGCTGGTCTATGTCAACCGCGAGCCGGTCAATGTCGACACGCTGCCGGACAACCAGGCCTTCGTCGCCTCCAACGAGGTCGAATCCGGCACTCTCGAAACCCAGGAAGTCTGCCGCCTGTTCAAGGAGGCCGGCAAGACCGAGGCCAATGTCTACGTGATCATGGGCGAGCTGTCGAACCAGGCCGCGGTGCAGCGCACCAAGGACATCGACGATGTCATCGCCACGCCGGAATGCAGCTTCATCAAGATCATCGACAAGCAGACGTCGAACTGGAAGCGCGAGGAAGCGCAGAATCTGATGACCAACTGGCTGTCGACCGGCACACCGTTCGATGGCGTGATCGCCAACAATGACGAAAGCGCCATCGGCGCCATCCAGGCGATGAAGGCCGCCAACATCGACATGAAGTCGGTTGTCGTCGGCGGCGTGGACGCCACCCAGGACGCGCTTGCCGCAATGCAGGCGGGCGACCTCGACGCGACCGTGTTCCAGGATGCGGCCGGCCAGGGCGCAGGGGCGCTGGATGCCGCACTCAAGCTTTCCAAGGGCGAGGCGGTCGAACAGAAGGTCTACATCCCCTTCCAGCTGGTCACGCCGGCAAACATCGACAAGTTCCTGCAGAAGAACTGAGGCCGAGGACGGTTTTCGATAGGGAGCGGCGCGTCGGAGCATCGGGCCATTTTGCGGATCCGATGTTCGAAACAAGAGCATCGGATCCAAAAGTGGAAGCCGCCGATGCTCAAAACAAAAGGACAACGCCGCTCCTCTTTTCCCTCATCGCCGAAGACAGGCGACGGGAAGCGACTGCTGACGGAGGAAACAAGATTTGTCACAGACAACCCATGGCGTCGGCGGACTAAGCTATGATGCGAAGAAGCGCACATGGCCTGCCGAATTCAACGTTTTCCTGGCGCTCATCATCCTCGTCGGCGCCTTCGAGCTGATAGGCCGGGTCTTTCTCGGCGACAGCTTCCTGTTCAACACCCGCGCCAATGTCGATACGATCTTCAACGAGGCGCGTCTGCAAATCATCATCCTGCAGGTGTCGATTGTCGGCATCATCGCCATCGGCGTGACGCAGGTGATCATTTCCGGCGGCATCGACCTTTCCTCGGGTTCGATCGTCGGCGCCACGGCGATGATCGCCATGAGCTTCGCCCAGGTGGCGACGGTCAACGGCAACCCTAACCCCAAGGCGATGTTCATCGAACAGGGCTGGACCGACCTGCCAGTGATCGTGCCGGTGCTCGTCGCGATCGGCTGCGGCCTGCTGGCGGGCCTGATCAACGGCTCGCTGGTCGCCTATACGCGCATTCCACCGTTCATCGCCACGCTCGGCATGATGGTCACCGCGCGCGGCGTCGCCAAATGGTGGTCCAAGGGGCAGCCGATCTCGTTTCCCACCGAGAGCTTCGCGGCGATCGGCAAGGGACTGATGCCTGTCATCATCTTCATATCGCTGGCAATTCTGTTCCAGCTGATCATGACATACACCAGGTATGGGAAGCACTGTTATGCCATCGGCTCCAATGAAGACGCCGCGCGCATGTCCGGCATCAATGTCCAGAACCACAAGATCCTCGTCTTCGTCATTGCCGGCATCCTCGCCTCGCTTGCCGCCGTGGTGCTGAGTTCCAAGAACCTCACCGCTCAGGCGGGCATGGGCGTGATGTACGAACTGGACGCGATCGCCATGGCGGTCATCGGCGGCGTCTCGCTATCTGGCGGCCGCGGCTCGATCATCGGAACGGTGATCGGTGCGCTGATCTTCGGCGTCATCATCTCCGGCTTCACCTTCCTGCGCCTCGACGCCTACTACCAGGAGATGGTCAAGGGCGTGATCATCATCGGCGCAGTCGTTCTCGACCAGTGGCGCCAACGCCTGCGGGCAATGAGGGCTTGATCATGTCAGACATCGTCCTGAAGACCGAGAACCTGACCAAATACTATGGCGGCGTGCATGCGCTCGAAGGCGCGAATTTCGAACTGCGCAAGGGCGAGCATGTCGCCATCATGGGCGACAACGGCGCCGGCAAATCCACCTTCGTGCGTCAGATCACGGCTGTCGAGCAGCGCACCAGCGGCAAGGTCTGGTTCGACGGCCAGGAAGTGAACTTCGCCGGCCCGATCGCGGCGCGCGAGGCCGGCATCGAAACCGTGTTCCAGAACCTTGCGCTCGCCGACGATCTCGACGTGCCGTCGAACCTGTTTCTCGGCCGCGAGAAGGTGCTTTTCAATCTCGGCCCCTTCTCGATCCTCGATCGCAAGTTCATGCGCAAGGCGACCGAGGCGGCGCTGGTCCGCACCGCGGTGAAGATCCCCAACCTCAACAACACCATCCGCCATATGTCTGGCGGCCAGCGCCAATGCGTGGCGATCGCCAGGACCGCGACCTTCGCCTCCAAGCTGATCATCATGGACGAGCCGACGGCAGCTCTCGGCGTGCAGGAGACGGCGCAGGTCGAAAACATCATCCGCACGCTCAAGGCCAATGGCGAGCCGCTGATCCTGATCAGCCACAATATGCGCCAGGTGTTCGACCTTTGCGACCGAATCGTCGTGTTCCGGCGCGGCCGCATCGTCGCCAATTTGCGCAAGCAGGACACCGACGGCAACGACATCGTCTCCTACATCACCGGCTCCAAGACCGGGGAGGCGGAACTTGCCGCCTAGAGACGGATGTAGGGTCAGCGGATCGTCGGCGTCCGTCGACCTGTGGTGATCATAACCTCAGTGCCTCGCCCTGACCGGGCGGGATACATTTCTTAAAACCATCCTCAAGGAAACCCCATGCCTCTTCGCTTCGCTCTTCTCGGTGCCGGTCGTATCGGCAAGGTCCACGCTCGCGCCGTGGGTTCCAATCCGCAGGCCAAATTGGTCGCAGTGGCGGACGCCTTCGAGAAGGCGGCGACCGAGCTGGCGTCGGCCTATGGCGCCGAAGTGCGCACCATCGAGGCCATCGAAAAAGCCGGGGATATCGACGCGGTCATCATCTGCACGCCGACCGACACCCATGCCGATCTGATCGAGCGGTTCGCCAGGGCCGGCAAGGCGATCTTTTGCGAGAAGCCGATCGACCTGGACGCCGGCAGGGTGGAAAAATGCCTGGCGGTGGTCGACAAGGCCGGCGCCACCTTGATGGTCGGCTTCAACCGCCGTTTCGATCCGCATTTCGCCGCCGTGCGCAAGGCGATCGACGACGGCGCCATCGGCACGGTCGAGATGGTGACCATCACGTCGCGCGATCCCGGCCCGCCGCCGCTCGACTATATCGGCCGCTCGGGCGGCATCTTTCGCGACATGACCATCCATGATTTCGACATGGCGCGCTTCCTGCTCGGCGAGGAGCCGGTGGCGGTCAGCGCGCATGCCTCGGTGCTGGTCGACAAAAAGATCGGCGAGGCCGGCGACTTCGACAGCGTCAGCGTCATCCTCGAAACCGCTTCCGGCAAGCAGTGCATCATCTCCAATTCGCGACGGGCCACCTATGGCTACGATCAGCGCATCGAGGTGCATGGTTCGAAGGGCATGGTTGCCGCCGAGAACCAGCGGCCAGTGTCGATCGAACTGGCCAACGACAAGGGCTACACGCGCCCGCCGCTGCACGACTTCTTCATGACCCGCTACCTCGACGCCTATGCCAACGAGATCGCCGCCTTCATCGCAGCGGCGACATCAGGCAACAAGGCCGCGCCGAGCGGCAAGGACGGGCTCGTCGCGCTTAGGCTGGCGGATGCGGCGCTGAAATCGGCCAAGGAAGGCAAGACCGTCCGCCTCGACAACTGAGCAACATCTATCACAGGAGCAACGCGATGAACGGTTCAGCCGATCGCAATTCCGAAACACGCGCCATCGTCACCGGCGGCGCGCAAGGTATCGGCTTCGCCGTCGCCGAAGCACTGGCCGACGAGGGCTGCCGCGCGCTGGCGCTGATCGGCCGCTCCAAGGAGAAAGGCGACAAGGCGGTCGCCGCTCTCAGGGAGTCAGGCGTCGATGCCATCTTCATCAGCGCCGATGTCTCAGAGGTGGCCGATTGCAGGCGGGCCGTCGAAACGGCGATCGCTCATTTCGGCACGATCAACGCGCTGGTCAACGCCGCCGCCACCTCGGCCCGCGGTTCACTGGTCGAGACGAGCGAAGAGCTTTTCGACACGATCTTTGCGACCAATGTGCGCGGTCCGTTTTTCCTGATGCAGGGCGTGGTAGCGCATCTGCTGGAAAACAAAGCGCCTGGCTCGATCGTCAATGTGCTGTCGATGTCGGCGCATTGCGGCCAGTCGTTCCTGACGCCCTATTCGTCGAGCAAGGGCGCTCTGATGACGCTGACCAAGAATGTCGCCAATGCCTATCGCGGCAATCGCATCCGCTGCAACGCCGTGCTGCCCGGCTGGATGGACACCGAAGGCGAGGCGATCGTGCAGAAGAAATGGCACGATGCGCCTGACGACTGGCTGGAAAAGGCCGAGGCTGCGCAGCCGATGGGCCAATTGGTGAAGCCGGACCAGCTTGCCCGGCTGATCAGCTATATGATCAGCCCGCAATCCGGCGTCATGACCGGGTCGCTGGTCGACTACGACCAGAACATCGCCGGGTCGTCGCCGGAGTAGTGTCGGCGAGTGTAGCGGAACGCCCATCACTTCGTCATCCACGGGCGGAGCAAGGAGCGTAGCGACGCGGCGCAGACCCCAGGATCCATGCCGTGACTTCTAGGCGTTGCCGCGGTGCAGAATTCTGCCCCACTGCGCTCTTCGGCTAGAGTCACGGAATGGATCCTAGGGTCTCCGTGACGGAGCTTCGCTCCTCTTTCGCCTAAGATGACGAAGTTCGGGAGGCTTCAGCCAATCGCGAATGGGCTGGAGTAGACCTCCTCCTCATCAGGCACGTGACAAGCGCTTCGGCTTCGATTATATGGGCGTCATGATCCACCTGACCGCCTCGTTCTGGTACTTTAGCTACGGCAGCTCGCTGGCGGCGGGAGGATTGCGCTCGATCTGAAGATTGCAGCATCAAAATCCGAACAGCCGCCAGACCTGGCGGCTTTTTTGTTTCAGCCGGCGGGTCTCCCAATCAGGAGCAGAAAGCCGTGTTGACCACCACAGACGATCTTCGGGTCAAGGAAATAAGGGAATTGAGTACGCCGGACCAGGTGATGCGGGAGATACCGCGCACGCTGACGGCCACGCGGACCGTTGCCGCGTCACGCAACGCGACCCACGCCGTGCTGACCGGCACTGATGATCGGCTGGTAGTCGTCGTCGGCCCCTGTTCGATCCACGACCCGGCCGCTGCCGTAGACTATGCCAGCCGTCTGGCGACGCTGCGCGAGAGCCTGTCGGATCGGCTGGAGATCGTGATGCGCGTGTATTTCGAGAAGCCGCGCACGACGGTCGGCTGGAAGGGCCTGATCAACGATCCCGACCTGGACGGCAGCTTCAATATCGACAAGGGATTGAGGCTGGCCCGCAACGTGCTCTCCGCCGTTAACAATCTCGGCCTTCCGGCGGCGACCGAATTCCTCGACATGGCCACCCCGCAATACATCGCCGACCTCGTCGCCTGGGGTGCGATCGGCGCGCGCACGACCGAGAGCCAGATCCATCGCGAACTCGCATCCGGCCTGTCCTGCCCGGTCGGCTTCAAGAACGGCACCGACGGCAATTTGCGGATCGCCGCCGAGGCGGTGAAGTCCGCCGCCCAGCCGCATCATTTCATGGCGGTGACGAAGGGCGGGCGCAGCGCCATCGCGACGACCACCGGCAACGAGGACTGCCACGTCATCCTGCGCGGCGGCATTCAGCCCAATTATGACGCCGCATGCGTCGCCGCAGCCAGTGCGGAACTCGCCCGGATCGGCGTAGCACCTCGGCTGATGATCGATGTCAGCCACGCCAACAGCAACAAGAAGCCGGAGCACCAGCCAAAGGTGGCGGCCAACGTGGCAGGCCAGGTCGCGGCAGGCGACGAGCGCATCATCGGCGTCATGATCGAGAGCAACCTCGTCGCCGGCCGACAGGACGTCATGCCCGGCAAGCCGCTCGTCTATGGCCAGAGCATCACCGATGGCTGCATCGACTGGGCAACCACCGAGACGGTGCTGCACGGCCTTGCCGACGCTGTCGAGCGGCGCAGGTCAGTGCGTCGCGCGATGATGGAGAGCCGCCCGGGAGCCGCCTGACGGCTTCCCCTTCTCCCCTTGTGGGACCGTTGCGCAGTTTCAGGAGAGCGCTGGCGGGAACGGGTTTGGCGCCGGTTTTCGTTTGTTTTTGGGTTTTGGGGTGTCCTGTCTGGGGTTTCAGGCGGCGGTCCGGCCCTGTGTGGCCGGAATCCGGGCGCACCTATCCTGTGATGGCGGCCCATCGGCGCATGTTGAAGGCGATGGCCGCCATCGTCACCTGGGCGGCTGCCTTGGCCAGCCCGACATAGCGGATCGTGGTCAGCTTCATGCGGCGCTTGAGC
>NZ_VLKT01000029.1 GCF_007830515.1 Mesorhizobium tianshanense | reverse complement strand
GCTGCGCGGCGTCAACATCCTCGCCGACGCGGTGAAGGTCACGCTCGGCCCCAAGGGCCGCAACGTAGTCATCGACAAGTCGTTCGGCGCCCCGCGCATCACCAAGGACGGCGTCACCGTCGCCAAGGAAATCGAGCTTGAGGACAAGTTCGAGAACATGGGCGCGCAGATGGTCCGCGAAGTTGCTTCGAAGACCAACGACATCGCCGGCGACGGCACCACGACCGCGACCGTTCTGGCGCAGTCGATCGTTCAGGAAGGCCACAAGTCGGTTGCCGCCGGCATGAACCCGATGGACCTGAAGCGCGGCATCGATCTCGCGGTTGGCGACGTGGTTGCGACGCTGATCAAGAACTCCAAGAAGATCAAGACCTCGGAAGAGGTTGCCCAGGTCGGCACCATCGCCGGCAATGGCGATGCTTCGGTCGGCGCGATGATCGCCGAGGCGATGCAGAAGGTCGGCAATGAGGGCGTCATCACGGTCGAGGAAGCCAAGACCGCCGAGACCGAGCTCGAAGTCGTCGAAGGCATGCAGTTCGATCGCGGCTATCTCTCGCCCTACTTCGTCACCAACGCCGACAAGATGGTCGCGGATCTGGAAGACGCCTACATCCTTCTCCACGAGAAGAAGCTCTCCAACCTGCAGGCCATGCTGCCGATCCTCGAGGCTGTCGTGCAGACCTCGAAGCCGCTGGTCATCATCTCGGAAGACGTCGAAGGCGAGGCTCTGGCCACGCTGGTCGTCAACAAGCTGCGTGGCGGCCTGAAGATCGCCGCCGTCAAGGCGCCGGGCTTCGGTGATCGCCGCAAGGCGATGCTGGAAGACATCGCCATCCTCACCGGTGGCCAGGTCATTTCCGAAGACCTCGGCATCAAGCTCGAGAATGTTGGCCTCAACATGCTCGGCCGCGCCAAGAAGGTGTCGATCTCCAAGGAGAACACCACCATCGTCGACGGCGCCGGCAAGAAGGCCGAGATCCAGGGCCGCGTCGCCCAGATCAAGCAGCAGATCGAGGAGACCACCTCGGACTACGACAAGGAGAAGCTGCAGGAACGTCTCGCCAAGCTGGCGGGCGGCGTTGCTGTCATCCGCGTCGGCGGTGCGACCGAGATCGAAGTCAAGGAAAAGAAGGACCGCGTCGATGACGCTCTCAACGCGACCCGCGCGGCCGTCGAAGAAGGCATCGTTCCCGGCGGCGGCGTCGCCCTTCTGCGCGCTTCGCTGAGCATCAAGGCTGTCGGCGCCAACTCCGACCAGACCGCGGGCATCGCCATCGTGCGTCGCGCGCTGCAGGCTCCGGCCCGCCAGATCGCGGCCAACGCCGGTGCGGAAGCATCGATCGTTGCCGGCAAGATCCTCGAGAACAAGGGCGCGACCTTCGGCTACAACGCCCAGACCGGCGAATATGGCGACATGATCGCCATGGGTATCGTCGATCCGGTCAAGGTCGTGCGCACGGCTCTCCAGGACGCGGCCTCGGTCGCCGGCCTGCTGGTCACCACCGAAGCCATGATCGCCGAGGCTCCGAAGAAGGAGTCGGCTGGCGGCGGCATGCCGGGCGGTATGCCTGGCGGCATGGGTGGCATGGGCGGCATGGACTTCTAAGAAGTCCGTAAAGCACGCCCATGAATCCAAGTTGCTCAAGCCCGCAAACGGGCTTGAGTGGCGGCATGGACTTCTAAGAAGTCCGTAAAGCACAGCACTACGGAAAGGGCGGCCGAGAGGTCGCCCCTTTTGTTGCCATCGATCAATGCGTCGTGACAGCGACCTCTTGCGCAGGCAACGCACTTTCCACCAGCGCGGCGACTTCATCGGCTACCGCCAGCACCGGGGCACGGTCGCGGGTGGCGCGCGCGATCACCATCAGCCCTTCCAGCGATGATTCGACAAGCAGCGCCAGAGCGTGAGCGCGGCGCTCGGGCACCCCTGCCCTGACGAAGGCCGCCTGCAGCAGGCCTATCCATTGCGCGAAAGCCGACCGGCACAATTCGGCCAGCTCCGGCATGTCGGCCGGCGAATCCAGCACTAAGGGCGCAACCGGACAGCCAAGCGTGAACTGGTTGTCCTCCAGCGTGCGTGCGACCGACTGGTAGATATGGTGGACGGCCACCGCCGGGTCTCGCTCGGCGGCGAGTGCCTCACCCAGCCATTGCGTAACCTTTTCGACGCTGTCGCGCGTCACCTCGATGACCAATTGGTCCTTGCCGCCCGGGAAATGAAAGTAGAGCGATCCTCTTGGCGCGCCGGAGGCGCTCAAAATATCGTTGAGCGAGGTACCGTGATAGCCGCGCTCCCTCAGTAGCAGCGCCGTCGCTTCGAGCATGCGGATGCGGGTGTCGTTCGCCATGTCAACCTCTGTCAGGAATGAACATTATAGGCCTTGCCATGGATATGACAATCGGTCTACATAATATGTAGATCAGTCTACATATTGGCATGTTTCATCGAGGAGAACGATAAAATGACCATCCGTGAAGCAGAGGCCCAATGGCAGGGGTCGTTGAAAGAAGGTTCGGGCCGGCTGCGGCTCGGCAGCGGCGTCTTCGAAGGTGCCTATTCCTTCCCGTCGCGTTTCGAAAACGGTCCGGGCACAAATCCGGAGGAGCTAATAGCGGCGGCGCATGCCGGGTGCTTTTCGATGGCGCTGAGCGCCGTACTCGGCAGCGGCGGCCATGTCCCCGCACGCATCCACACCGTCGCCAAGGTGCATCTCGGCACGAGCACGGCCGGACCGACGATCACCCGCATCGACCTTGAAACGGAAGTCGAAATCCTGGGCCTCGCGCCCGAGGAATTCCAACGCCTTGCCCAATCGGCGAAAGCAACATGCCTCGTCTCCCGCGCGTTGGCCGGTGTGGCGGATATCAGGCTCAAGGCCGAGCACATCGCCGCGGCTGCCGCAGATAAATCAACACATTAGTGCCTCGAAGGAGGAACGCTCGTGAATGTCCAAGGATGAGGAGAGAAAATGACCACTGAAAGCAACGTTACCCGCGAAATCATGGAACGCTTCAACGGCGCATTTGAGATGCATCGCCCCGAAGACCTCGATGATCTGATCGGCGAGGGCTGCGTCCTCGAAAATACGGCGCCGGCTCCGGATGGAGCGCGCTACGAAGGGCGTGAGGCTTGCCTCAATTTCTGGAAGGAAGTGGCATCGTCCGCCAACCTTGTCTTCAAAGCTGAGGAAATCTCCGCGATGGGCGACCGTGGGATCATCCGCTGGCAACTTCGCTGGAGCGAGCGCGAGGCGGACCGGGTTCGAGGAGTTAACATCATGCGCGTTCGGGACGGAAAGATCGTCGAGGGCCTGGGATACGTCAAGGGGTAGCGCCAGTTGGCGCTACCGGTCAGTCAGCGCCAGTTTTGCCCCGAGCATGACGAAGGCGCCGGCGAAGGTGCGGCGCATCCACGTCAGCACCATCGGCCGCGACACGACATGGCTGCGGATCGAGGCGGCGAAGATGCCGTAGCCGACGAAGACGACGAAGGTCAAAAGCATGAAGACGGTGCTGAGCTCCAGCATCTTCGACAGCGCATGCAGTTCGGTGGTGCTGACGAATTGCGGCAGGAAGGCGAAGAAGAAGATCGACAGTTTTGGGTTGAGGATGTTGATGAGGACGCCCGAGGCGATTATTTTGCCGGCCGAGCGCGGCGCGATGTCCTGCGCGACGCTCAAGCCACCACCCTCCTTCAGCGTGTTCCAGGCCATGTAGAGCAGGTAGGCGACGCCCAGATATTTCAGCGTCTCGAAGGCGACAGCACTTGTGTGCAGCAGCGCCGCCAGGCCGGTGATGGCGGCCGCCATATGCGGAATGATGCCGAGCGTACAGCCGAAAGCAGCGATGATGCTGGCGCGCGCGCCGCGCGAAAGCCCGGCGCTCAGCGTATAGAGAACGCCGGTGCCAGGCGAAGCCACGACAATCAGCGACGTCAACAGGAATTCGATGCTCACGATGGTTCCTCCACTGCCCTGCCCGCCGGCAAGGTAGCCAGCCAAACGCGCGGGCACAAGCCAGCCCGAACGCCGCTTGTTACAGCGTCGGCAGTCCGTGCGCCTTGCGCGCCATCAGGCAATCGTCGCCGCCGGGCATGCAGGCGCGGCAGACATCGGGGCGGACCTCGTAGATGCCACAAGCGGTGGACTTGCCAACCTCGCCGGCAAGCGCTGAGCAGCGCGTCCCGTCACAGCGCATGCCAGCTTCGTCGGCGGACACATATTTTGCCGGAATCCGGTCGAGCTGCGCGTCATCTTCTGTCGAGAAGCGCGGCCATTCGGCCGAATAGGAACAGCAGGCGCCGCAGCTCTGGCAGTCGAAGAGAGGAGCGGCGCTCTCTTCCAGAGACGAAAAATCCCCGGCGACCGCCAAGGCAAGCAGCCCTGGCGCGACAGGATCAAGATCGGCATCTCGCGGCAAGGCGCTATTTCTTCTTCCTGGTCTTGCGCGGCGCCACCTCCGCCGGCGACTTGAACAGATCGGTCGCGGCTTCGGCGGATGCATCGGCTTTCGGCGCGGCCGCCGGCTTGGCCAGCTTTGCGGTGGCAGCGGGTGCTGCTGGCTGGTCCTTGGCGGAAAATTTTATGGCCATTCAATCCTCGTCGGAGAAACGCGATGATGGCGCATTCGGGTTGCGAAGGCGGCCGATCAGCGCCGAGACCGCCGTGATGTTCATTTCCTCGGGCGACCAGTTCCTGGCCTCCTCGATGTGCCGGGGCGCCAGCTCGCGATGCGTGCTGCCGCTATAGGCGGCATCCTGATGGGTGACGCGTTCACGGGTCTTGGTATTTTCGCGGACATACTCGATCAGATAGTTCGGGCATTCGGAGCGGCCGCGCACGCCGAGCCTGACCTGGGCGTCGCCATGGGCGCGCTTGCAGCGCTCGAGCTTTTCGAGCACGCGCCGGACATATTCGACCGGCTTGTCGAGCACTCCCACGACATCGGCGATGGTCGAATCGGCGGCGATCGCCTGTTGCGGGACGCGCTTGGTGGCCATCAGCGTCTGCCCGCGCGCTTCGGCGAGGCAGCGAGCGCGGCGGCCGCAGCCATATCGTCGGCTTCCTTCTCCAGGCGCAGTTCGCGCAGCCGCGCGGTCTTGGCTTCCCGGGCCTGGCTGGCGGCATCCTGTTCGGAGATGATGCGGTTGAGCGACATGGACTGGGTCTGGGCCTTGCTGAAGATGGATTCGGCGTGGTCGCGGGATTTCTTTGAAGTGGCGGTCAAGGTCTTTCTCCCGGTTCGGAGCATGATGCCGCAAAATGGCGGGGCCGGTCTTTCGACCAGGACCACGCACAAGGCAATACGGCAGTCGGTTCAAGTTGCTGGAGCATCCTTAACACGTTCAGGCCAACGCGCAGTGCTCTTTTCGAACTTTTTGAAGCGTCCCAAATGCAAAAAGGCCAGGCGTTGCCCGACCTTCCGCTGGAGTGCCGCGCGTCCGGTTGAACGCCGCGAACTCATCTGCGCCTTTCCGGAAACGGATGTTCCCGAGTCATGCGCTCGCCGTTCACCGGTGCCAGTACATCCGTGGTCACCGGCGAGGCTGAATTCGGTTTTAGGCCGCTTTCAACTGATCGGCGGACATCTTGCCCGACTTGTTGTCGCGGACCATCTCGTAGCCGAGCTTCTGGCCCTCGACGATGTCGCGCATTCCGGCGCGTTCCACGGCCGAGATGTGGACAAAAACGTCGGCCGAGCCGTCGTCAGGCTGAATAAAACCAAAACCCTTGGTGGCGTTGAACCATTTAACTGTGCCTGTGCTCATAACGAACCCTTTCCGTGGCAAATATTCGTTCGCCGTCATGCGAATGCACAACAACGTTTGTCTCGATTTTGATGGGGGAAGTTCGTCAAAGGCGCGCCTGGGCACGCGGATAACAAAAGTCGGTCAAACAAATATCGACGAATTTCTTTTAGACTTCTTTTGGCGCCGTGTCAATTTTTTTGCTTTCACCGCCAGCGGACCCGTCGCCGCAAGCTTGTCCGAAGCAGGGATTCCGATGGCGGATCCGGCGCCAAAGCCGGGCCAGCGCCGGCTGCAAAAAAATCGCACCATGCCTGGAACCATTTTGGCATCCGTGCATTTTGGATATTGTCGGCAGTTCATGAGAGCGATCTTAGGAAAGGCTGACACAAAGGACGCCTCCCGTGCAATAAAACGCGCGAGGGGCGTTCTTTTATGGCGACCGGCCGCTTCAACTCCGATGAGGAAAGCGACCTAGGCGACCTTTTAGTCTGCTTCAGTTATTGCCGTCACATGTTCAGGCTCTCGAGAAAGCGTTGGTGAAGGCGACCTCGCCATGGTCACCGATGGCTTCGCCAAGCACCACGTCCACGCGGTCGCTGGTCACCCGCGCCAGCGCGAAGCCACCCATGAAGGCAGCCTTCGGCTTGAACAGGTCAAGACCGTCGCGGCTGTAGATCATCGGCGTCTCGTGCTGGTGGCCATGGAAGATGCCGATGACATTGTAGCCCTTCAGCGCCGCCAGCAGTGCTTGCCGGTCCGCTTCGCTCCACCAATGCGGCGCACCGGTGCCGCCATCGTCGAAGGTTCTTTTGGCGGCATCCCCCCGTTCGATCGAAAAGATATCCCAGCCATAATGCTGGAACAGGACGACGGGGCGACCGTCCGCCGCATGGGTCGCCAGATCCTGCTTCAGCCACGGCAGGCTGGAAACGGCGCCGTGGCCGGTGTCGCCGGCAAAACGGTGCGTCTGGACGAGATGCAGGCCGCCCCAGTCCCATGAGTAGCAGTCGGTATCGAGATCGTAACTGGTCGCCGGCACCGGGGGCTTGAAGAACACGCCGGCACGATGGTTGACCTCGACATAGTCGCGCATTTGCCCAAAGCCGCTGCGGGTCCATGCGGCTCTCGGCGGCATGTCATCGCCCCAGCAGCGATTGTGAGGTGGGCGAAAGGCGCAGCGTTTCCGTCGGCCTGGCCAGGCCCGACTGCAATGCCTGCCAGGCCGGCGCGGTGGCAAGCGCTGCCTCGAGGCTGGCATGGGCGTCAGTGCTGTCGAAACCCGTAGCGGTAATGAAGACGTTTTCACTCGTCCGCACCGGCAGGCGAGGAAAGCTGTTGTCGGCATGCTCGCTGACGAAGGCGGCAAGCGGCCGCGCGCCAAGTGCCGCCAGCACCGGAATGGCGTCGGTTTTGAAGCGGCTGGCGAAGTCGGCCTCGGCGCCGGGCCGCAAATGATGAATCCGGATGACAACAATACCCGACAAGCGATTGTCTCTGTTCGGCTTTTTGTCACCCGGCAAGTCCGCTCGTTGTGAGCCCGTCAGGTCGAAGCCCGCGCCCGACCATGCCGGTTTCAGCAACAGCACGTCGTCGGAGGAGATCATTGCGGCGTTGGCGGCATCGCGCCAGGCAGCCCACACAGGTCCCTCGTAGAAAGCCGCCAGCGCATTTTTCCGCACCTCCATCCCGTCGAAGCCGCGCAGCCATACGAACATGTCAGGCCGGTCGATATCGCGAAACTGGCCGATGATGGTCATCCCTGCCTCTTCCTGACCCTTGATCAGGTGGCCGTCGAAGATGCCGATCAGCGTATCGCGCTGGCTGGGTTTCAGCACGTACTGCCTGAGTTCGACGACCGGCGAGGCGTCGAGGCCGGATTTCGGCGGGGCATTCACGGGCAGGCTCATAGCGCAATCTCCAAAACAGGACAGTCATCCTGTTTTAAAACAGACCGGTTGTCCTGTTTTGTCAATCTGCTATCGTGCGAAAATGTCAGCAGAGATGACCGCTCGCCCAAAGGTGCCGCCCGGGAAACGCACCAACGACCCGGAAGGCCTGCGCAAACGCGTGCTCGATGTCGCCGAAGCCTGCTTTCAGGCGCGCGGCTACCACGCTTCCAGTCTCGGCGATTTGATGGCGGCGGCGGGCGTCACCGGGGGCGCGCTGCATCATCATTTCCCGACCAAGAAGGCGCTGGCGCTGGCGGTGATCGAAGAGCGGGTGGCGGCGGCTGTCGAAGAAACATGGATCGCCCCGGTGCGGGCGGCAGGCTCGGCGCGCGAGGCTGTGCGCGGCGTGTTCGAGGCCGTGGCAACGGAACTGGAGCAGCAGGGTTTCGTGCGCGGCTGCCCGCTCAACAACCTGGCGCATGAACTGTCGCTCGCCGATCCGGATTTCCGCGCTGCCCTTGCCGGCATCTTTTCGGCGTGGCGCCAGGCGATCGCCGACAAGGTCACGGCCGACCAGCACGAGGGCAGGGAGCAGGCAACCGATCCGCAGCGCTTCGCGGCGCTCGCGGTCGCCACCTATTCCGGCGCCATGTCGATCGCCAAGACGATGCAGGACGCTGGCGTGCTGCGCGATTGCCTGAACGCGCTGGAGCAGGGAGCTTCCTCAGCGTCGTCGTCCAAGGGCGAAGCAGGAACGAAGCGACGTCGCAGGGTGCTGCGGCAGTACGGAACCTCTTGATGCCGGAGCGCCAGCCCCCCGTCCTGCCGGAATCCTAATTCGGCAGCGGTTCGATCACCTCGTAGCCGACCACGCTTTCGGCGTTGGTGCCTTCGTCATAGCGCCTGGCCAAAACCGCCTGCAGGTCGGGCGCGTAGAGCGCGGTGAATTCATCCAGTGTCTTGCCGGCCTCGTTCTTGATCGTCTGCTTGACGGCGAGCACGTTGTACTTGCAGTCGCCGAGGCTGAACGTCTCCTTGCCCTTGACGTTGATCTCGAGCGTTTCGGTGCCCTTCGGTTGTTTGTCTGGCGCGAGGCGGACGAACAGGGTCTTGCTTTTCGCCCCGGCCTTGAGCGGAAACAGCTTTCTGAGATCGGAAAACGGGATCATGGCAAGCTGACCGGTCTTGCTGTCGCGAAGCACCTCGATCAGGCCGCCGAACAGGAATTGCGCCTGCGGCGATTCAGACTGGTATGTGTTGGCGACTGACATCATTCCGCCCGCTACCGGTCGAAATTCGCTGCGGATCCCAGGCTTTTCGAGAATGAAGCCAGCCTTGGCGGCCTTGGCGTCGATGCACTCGGCACCATGAGCGGCGCTCGCCAGGATGGTGAGTGTCATGCCGATGGATATCGTCTTCATAGCATCTGCTCGCGTAAGTTGAGTTCCGACACTGAAAGGAATGCCAGACCTGCGGCACCATGTCGACATACCGTTCGAGGCTACTGGACGAAGAGGCACCGGCTGTGCTGATTTTCACGCCATGATGGATCGTCGCTCGGCAGGATCACTCTCACGGCGCAGCTTTCTGGCGCAGGCGGCTGGATTTGCCGCCGCCGGCGTCCTTGCGCGGCCGGCGCTCGGACAGACCGGGCAGCACATTCCGCCCGTCGACGCCACCTTCCTGTTCATTGCCGACGTTCATGCCTGCCGGATGGCCACCGGGCTGAGCCCGAATTGCCAGCAGGAAGGCAAGACCGATGCCGCCTTGTTGCGCAGTGTCGCCGCGTTGAACGGCCTTGGCGACAAGGCGTGGCCGGCCGAAATCAACGGTATCGCCACCGGCCCGCGCTCGGCCGGCAGCCGCATCGGCATGCCGCTCGGCCTCGTCGTCGGCGGCGACATGACCGACGACGGCGGCGGCCAGGTCACCCAGCCCAGCGAAGGCACGCAGCTTCTCCAGTTCAGCCAGCGTTACCAGCAGGGCGTCGGCCCCGATCGCGTGCATGTGCCGGTCTATGTCGGGCTAGGCAATCATGATCTCGACCAGAACGGCCCGCTGCCGCACGTCGACTGGTACCGCCGCGAAATTTCGCTTTCCGGCCGGCCTGACGTAAGAAGCCTGTCCTACAATCGTGGTGCCAGCTTCCATGCCATCGAACGACCCGCTGATCCTTTTCTACACGACTTTTTTCAGCAAGCCCGTCGATATCGCATCGATACGCTGTGAAGTGCCTGGACGGTGGACGCTGGACAAAAGCCGGATTTCCGAGGCCGCCGCGGTCGTCTTCCATATCCCGAATTTTCGGGAAATCGGCGATGCTTACAAGTACCCGGGCCAGTATTGGGTCGCCTGGTCGATGGAGAGCCGTCAAAACTACAGGCGCCTCGCAGACCCCGAAATCATGAAACATTTCGACATCACGATGACGTATGAATCTCGGTCGGATGTTTGGGCGCCCTATCTTCCTCGCATCCGCTGGTGGGAAGAAACGTTTGCCAGGCCAATCCCGTTGAAGACGGAAATCGCTCCGGTGGCGCATTTTCAATCGGCCAGATTGAACTACAGCGGCCGTGTCGATTTCGCAGCCGAGCTTTCGCGCCATATCAAGATCGATTCCTATGGCCGGCATCTCAACAACCGATCGATTTTAGGTCCCGATCTTGGTTCGAAAACAAAGGTCGGAACCATTGCGCGGCACAGATTCTGCCTCGCGCTGGAAAACTCGATCGAGACCGATTACGTCACCGAGAAGATCTTCGATGCATTCAGAGCCGGTACCGTGCCGATCTATCTTGGCGCGCCGAATGTGAGCGAATTTGTCCCGACGAATTCTTATATCGATGCGAACGCCTTCCGCGACGCCAAGGATCTGGTCTCGTACCTCCAACATCTGATCGAAACGCCTCAAGCCTACGAAGCTTATTTTGCCTGGCGGGCAAGGCCGCTGCCTGACGGGCTCGTCAAGCGCCTGCAACACCTTGAAACACCTACTTTCTGTCGATTGGCGAGCCTCGTGCGTCAACGTATGGAGGACCGCGCGGATCCGCCAGCCGGAAAGCCGACGCTGCCTTTCGGCCGCATCTCTTTCCTGCGCACGCGGTTCCGTCGCTGGCAGAAAAAAGTTCCGAGCTGACAATCCGCTCTCCTTCCATCTGTTCGAGGCCGGAAGGGCGTCCCTTTTGAACCGATTTGCATCCCTGCCGTCCGCAATCTTCGCTTGAAGCCAGTTGTGCAACGCGATACGCCGGTGCCGAATTCGACAGACCGGAGAGACAAGTGAGCGCGCCAGAGAGCAGAACCGAAACCGACACGTTCGGTCCCATCGAGGTCGCCGCCGACCGTTACTGGGGCGCGCAGGCGCAGCGCTCGCTGGGCAATTTCAAGATCGGCTGGGAAAAGCAGCCGGCGTCGATCGTTCGCGCGCTCGGCATCGTCAAGCGGGCGGCGGCCGAGGCCAATATGGAGCTGAAACGGCTCGACCCGGCAATCGGCAAGGCGATCATCGAAGCCTCTCAGGAAGTCATCGACGGCAAGCTCAACGATCATTTCCCGTTGGTCGTCTGGCAGACCGGCTCGGGCACACAGTCCAACATGAACGCCAACGAGGTGATCTCCAACCGGGCGATCGAGATCCTGGGCGGCGTCATGGGCTCGAAGAAACCGGTGCACCCCAACGACCACGTCAATATGAGCCAGTCGTCGAACGACACCTACCCGACGGCCATGCACATCGCCTGCGCCGAGCGCATCGTCCACGATCTGTTGCCGGCGCTCAGGCATTTGCACGCGGCGCTGGAGGCCAAGACCAGGGCGTTCGCCCACATCATCAAGATCGGCCGTACCCACACGCAGGACGCCACGCCCCTCACCCTCGGCCAGGAATTCTCAGGCTATGCCGCGCAGGTCGCCTCCTCGATCAAGCGCATCGAGATGACGCTGCCCGGCCTGCAGGAACTGGCACAGGGCGGTACCGCCGTCGGCACTGGCCTCAACGCGCCGGTGGGCTTTGCCGAGAAAGTGGCGGCGCGCATCGCGGCGATCACCGGCATCGGCTTCGTCACCGCGCCGAACAAGTTCGAGGCACTGGCAGCACACGATTCCATGGTGTTCTCGCATGGCGCCATCAACGCAAGTGCTGCCGCCCTGTTCAAGATCGCAAACGATATTCGCTTCCTCGGCTCCGGCCCGCGCTCGGGCCTCGGCGAATTGTCGCTGCCGGAAAACGAGCCGGGTTCGTCGATCATGCCGGGCAAGGTCAACCCAACGCAGTGCGAGGCGATGACCCAGGTCTGCGTTCAGGTGTTCGGCAACAATGCCGCACTGACCTTTGCCGGCAGCCAGGGCCATTTCGAGCTCAACGTCTACAATCCGCTGATGGCCTATAATTTCCTGCAGTCGGTGCAGCTGCTCGCCGACGCCTGCATCTCCTTCACCGACAATTGCGTCGTCGGCATCGAAGCGCGGGAAGACAACATCCGTGAGGCATTGAACCGTTCGCTGATGCTGGTGACGGCACTGGCGCCGACCATCGGCTACGACAACGCCGCCAAGATCGCCAAGACCGCTCACAAGAAGGGCACGACCTTGCGCGAGGAAGCGCTCGCCACCGGATTGGTCAACGAGGCCGATTACGACCGCCTGGTGCGGCCGGAGGACATGACGCATCCGGGATAGCCACTGAGCGATCGCAAAAACGTTACTGCGGTGAACGATCTGTAACCAAATCCGCGTCTTTGGTGAACAGTCGGCTTGCTCTATCTGGGCTGAGACCAAAAACCCCTTCTCGGAGAGAGTCACCATGTCCACCAATACTTCCGTTGCCGGTTCCGGCACCGCTTCGAATACCTCGGCCACCATCCTGCTTGGCCGCGTCCTGCTTTCAGTCATCTTCGTGCTTTCCGGTTTTGGCAAGCTCACCGCGATCGCCGGCACTGCAGGCTATTTCGGCAGCCTCGGCCTGCCGATGCCGACCGTAACGGCGATTGCCGTCGGCCTGATCGAGCTGCTCGGCGGCCTCGCCATCCTCGTCGGCTTCCAGACCCGGATCACCGCCTGGGTGCTGGCGATCTTCACCATAGCCACTGGACTGGTCGCACATACCGGCTGGGCCGATCAGATGCAGATGATCAGCTTCATGAAGAACCTGGCGATTGCCGGCGGCTTCCTCGTGCTGGCGTCCTCGGGCGCCGGCGCCTATTCGGTCGACTCCAAGCGCGGCTGACGCAGTCCCAGGACTATTTGCAGTAAAAAGGGGCGCGGAATTTTCCGTGCCCTTTTTTCGTTGTCGATCTATCCAGACTTTCGATTCGCCGGGCCGAGTGGCCTGGCCCGAATTTCTGCTAAGATCGAGGCGTCGGGGAGGAACAAGGCCAACCGGCCTGGCCGACATCGGAGGGTGACCCATGCTTGGCAATGCGTTGCTTCTGCTTTCCCGATTGCTGCTCGCCGCGCTATTCGTTCCGTCCGGCTTCCACGCGCTTACCGACATTGCAGGCACGGCTGGCTATTTTGGCGGCCTCGGCCTGCCGCTGCCGACGCTCGTAGCCTGGGCAACGGGCCTGTTCGAGCTGATCGCTGGACTGCTCATCCTCGTCGGCCTCAAGACGACGACCGTGGCACTCCTGCTTGCCGCCTTCTGCATCGCAGCCGCCTTCATAGGCCATTATGGCCAGGGCGACGGCGATCCGACGCTGGCCTTCATGCATTCACAGATGCTGATGAAGGACATTGCCATCGCTGGCGGTTTTCTGGCGCTGGCGATGGCGGGCGCTGGCGCCTATTCGATCGACGGCCGGGCGTTTGGGATCGGCGCCGACGTCACTTGACCGACACACGCTACTTGGCCCGACCTATTTTGCGGAAACCACCTATTTGGCAGACACACTGGGACCGCCCTCGACCTCCAGCACCAGCCGGCGATTGGTGACCCTCGCCAGTTGCACCAGGCGCCCGGCAGGCCGCTCGCCGTAAAGATCGGCCAGCGACGCCGGCAGCACCAGTGCCAGCACGCCATTGCCGCGATTCTCCCATTTCAGCCGCGGCATGACGCCCGGCATCGCCGCCGTCAGCAGGTAGACGACGCGCATCACCGCGGCCAGCGCGCGGGCGCGCTCGAGGTAACGGGGCGTCGCCAGTCCCCGGATTTCCGGAGCGGCTTCGTTGAACAGGCCCTCGTGGCGAAACAGATTGACGAGCGCCAGGAAGGCGCGCCCGGGATGATCGACGCCGATGAAGGAGGCATGGGCGATGATGTTGAGCGACTGCTTGCCGCGATATTCGGGATGCGCGCGCCAGCCGATGTCGGCAAGCAGGCAGGCAGCCCGGCGATAGCGCGTCTCATCATCGGTCTCGTCGATGCCGAAGGCGGCAAAGGTCTTGCCCGTCCATTCGACAAGCTCCTGCGCGTGGGTGACCGAGCGCGAGCGAAGCCGGGCGAGTTCCTCCGAGGCCGAGATCAGCGGATCTGCCTTCTGCTCGGCCGCGTCGAGCAGCGAATAGAGAAAGCCCTCGCGCACGCCCAGCGCCGAGACGATGATCTTGGACGGCTGCATCGCCGCCATGATCTCCTGCAGCACGATGGCGCCATAAGGTAGCAGCGAGCGGCGGTTCTTCGAGACGCCTTCGATACCCCTCACCTTCTCGATCTCGCCCTTGGCCACCTGCTTGAGGAAATTCGCAGCGCTGTCGATGCCGATCTCGTAATGGTGCATGACGCTCAGCGGATATCTGGTCATTTCCATGTGCAGCCGGGCAAGGTTTCGCCAGGTGCCGCCGACCGCATAGAACGGCCTGCCCCGCCCGCCCTTCAGGAGCTTTGCCCGCGCCAGTTCGTCGCGCGCTATCTTTGCCGCCTGGGGCAGTGAGTTCCTGGCCATGTCCTGCAGACGCAGGCCGCCCAGCGGCAGCGTGATGCCGTCGCCGATCGCCTCGCCGTCGACGTCGACCAGTTCGAGGCTGCCGCCACCGAGGTCGCCGGCGATGCCGTTGGCCGGATGGAAGCCGGAAATGACGCCGAGCGCCGAATAATGCGCTTCCTGGCGTCCGCTCAGCACCTGGACCTCGGTCTTGAGCACGTCTTCGGCGCGGTGGATGAAATCGGGGCCGTTGACCGCCTCGCGGGCGGCGGCGGTCGCCAGCACATACATATGCTCGGCGCCGGCCTGGTCGGAGAGCGCACGGAAACGGCGAAACTCCTCCATCGAGCGCGTCACCGCCTCGGGGTCGAGCTTTCCGGTCGAAACGATGCCGCGGCCGAGGCCAGCCAGCATCTTTTCATTGAACAGCGTGGTTGGCGAGCGCGCCAACCCCTCGTAGACGACAAGGCGGATCGAGTTCGATCCGATGTCGATGATGGACAGCGGTCGGCGGTCCTGAAGCCGGCCCTGGGACGTCGAAATCATCAGCCGGACGCTGCGCCGTTTTTCTTGCGGCGCTTGAACTGCGCGATGCGCTTGGGCGCATGCGATTTCAGCGCATCGCCCCGTCCGGAAAGGCTCGGATTGGTCATGAAATATTCCTGCGCGTTGAACGGTTCCTCGCCCTCCTCAAGCACGGCGCGCCGGGAGGTTCCGTCAGCCAATACGTCGAAACTTTGCTGGTTGTCCATGATGTTGCCCAGCATGATCTGGCCGAGAACCTGTTCATGCACAGTTGGATTGGTGATCGGCACCATGGTTTCGACACGGCGGTCGAGATTGCGCGGCATCAAATCGGCCGACGATATGTAGACGACCGCCTCGTCCGACGGCAGTCCATGGCCGTTGCCGAAACAATAGATGCGGCTGTGTTCGAGGAAGCGGCCGACGATCGACTTGACCCTTATGTTCTCCGACAGGCCAGGCACCTGGGGCCTCAGGCAGCAGATGCCGCGCACGACGAGATCGATCTCGACGCCGGCGCGGCTGGCGTCATAGAGCGCATCGATGATGATCGGGTCGACCAGCGAATTCATCTTCATCCAGATGCGCGCCGGCCGTCCCTCGAGCGCGTGCGCAATCTCGTCCGAAATGTGCTTGAGGATGCGTTTGCGTAGCGTGAAGGGCGATATGGCCAGCCGCATCTCCTCGGTCGGCTCGGCATAGCCGGTGATGAAGTTGAACAGCTGGGCGACATCGCGGGCGATCGTCGGATCGGTGGTGAAGAAGGACAGGTCGGTGTAGATGCGCGCGGTGACCGGGTGGTAGTTGCCGGTGCCGAGATGCACGTAGTTGCGCAGCTTGCCGTCCTCGCGCCGCACCACCAGGGACATTTTCGCGTGGGTCTTCAGTTCGAGGAAGCCGAACACGACCTGCACGCCGGCGCGCTCAAGGTCGCGCGCCCAGCGGATGTTGGCCTCCTCGTCGAAACGCGCCTTGAGCTCGACCAGCGCCGTCACCGACTTGCCGGCCTCCGCCGCGTCGACCAAAGCGCGTACGATCGGGCTGTCGTTGGAGGTGCGATAGAGCGTCTGCTTGATCGCCACCACTTCCGGGTCGGCCATTGCCTGGCGCAGGAATTGCACCACCACGTCGAAGGATTCGTAAGGGTGATGAACGATGATGTCCTTCTCACGGATGGCGGCGAAACAGTCACCGCCATGCTCGCGGATGCGCTCGGGAAAGCGCGGATTATAGGGCGTGAATTTGAGATCGTCGCGAGCGACGGCGACGATCTCGGAAATCTGGCTGAGCGCCAGCGGACCGGTGAGCACGCTGATGCGGCTCGACGAGACGCCAAGCTCGCCGGCGACGAACTCGCGCAGTTCGGCCGGCATCAGTTTGTCGAATTCGATGCGGATGACCGAGCCGCGGCGGCGGCGCTTCAGCGCCGTCTCGAACAGGCGCACGAGATCCTCGGACTCCTCCTCGACCTCGATGTCACTGTCGCGGATGATGCGGAACGTGCCGGAGCCCTTGACTTCGTAGCCGGGGAACAGCTTGCCGATATAGAGGCCGACCGCCTCTTCTAGCGGGATGAAGCGGACATGATGCTTGCGGTCGGGCAAGCGGATAAAGCGCTTCAGCGCCACCGGCAGACGCAACAGCGCACTCATCTCCTCGCCATTCTTGCGATGGCGCAATTGCAGGGCCATCGAGAAGCCGAGATTGGGAATGAACGGGAACGGATGCGCCGGGTCGATCGACAGCGGCGTGAGCACTGGAAACACCTGTTCCTGAAAATGATCCTCCAGCCAGGCCTTCTCGTCCTTGGTCAGCGCATCGCGGGTGACGCTCTCGATGCCTTCCTTGTCTAGCAGCAGCATCAGCGCCGAAAGACTTTTCTGCTGGTCTTCCTGCAGACGCTCGACCTCGCGCAGCAACTGTTCCAGCTGTTGTTCGGGGGTGCGGCCGTCCGGGCTCTTCAGCGAGATGCCTTCGCGAACCTGGCCGGCGAGACCGGCGACGCGGACCATGAAGAACTCGTCGAGATTGGCTGCCGATATCGACAGGAAGCGGACACGCTCGAGCAGCGGGTGATTGGCGTTCAGCGACTCCTCGAGGACGCGGCGGTTGAATTGCAGCCAGGAAAACTCGCGGTTGACGAAGCGGTCCGGGTTGCCGCCTTCTGGGCTCGCCACCTCGACAGTGGTGAATTCGCTCTGCACTGGCTTTAGTTGGTTCATCATTCCTGCTCGTTCCCACCGCTACCGGCCAGAGCGCCGCGCGCCCTTTCGGACGCGCAAGGGACGCGCGGCCCATTTTGAAGCTACTCATAATCCGTTCGAGAACCCGATTTCGGTTTCCGGGGCCATGCCTTAACCGGCTTAACTTATCCTCTGACAGGCTTTTGCGACAGTTTCATTTCATCGATCTTGCAAAGAGAAGGGTTATGATCCAGATGCAGATAGAGATTGCAGCGCCGCGCGTCCTGCTGGATGCGCAACGGACGCCGCAGAATTCCAATTTGCGCATGACCTCGAAAATGTCGATTTCGAGATCATGCGTGAGCTAGAGGAGAGGACGATGGCAGGCGGTTCCATTCCCCATTTCCAGAACGATGCGGGCTATCCGGCGATCGACATCGGCGTCAAGGAATTCATGTGCACCGGCGCCAACCCGCCTTTCGACCATCCGCACGTATTTCTCGACATGGGCGACGACAATGAAAAGGTCTGCCCCTACTGCTCCACGCTTTATCGCTATTCGCCAAAGCTGAAGGCGACGGAAACGCAGCCTGCCGGGTGCCTGTATATCGGCCAGGCCGCCTGACGCGCACGCATGGACGATACGCGGTCCCGGCAGGTCATCATCGCCGGAGCCGGCATTGCCGGGCTGACCGCGGCGCTGGCATTTTCCGAGCGCGGCTATCTGGTGCGGCTGTTCGAGCAGGCGCCGCGCCTCGAAGCGGCCGGCGCCGGCATCCAGCTCTCACCCAACGCAACGCGCATCCTTCGCCAGCTCGGTGTGCTCGACCGGCTGCTGCCGGCGGCGGTGCAGCCGGAGGCGGTCGTGCTCAAAGACGCTGCCGCGCTGCGCGAGCTGGCGCGGGTACCGCTTGGCGAAGCAGCCGAAAGGCGCTGGGAGGCGCCCTATCTCGTCGCTCATCGGGCTGATCTGCAAGACGCGCTGATGGCGCGCCTTACGGAACAGCCCGACATCAGCCTCGTCACCGGCGCGCGCGTCGGCAGCATCGCCGCAGGAGCGCGCCATATCACGGCAACGGCCGAGATTGCCGGCAAGACCGTCGAGGCAAGCGGCTTTCTGCTGATCGGGGCCGACGGCGTCTGGTCGACGATCCGCGGCCTCGATCCTTCCGGCAGGAACGGGTCGGGCAGGAACGGGGTTTCCGCCCCTGGCAAGGTTTCGAGCCAGTTTTCCGGCGAGCTTGCCTGGCGCGCCACTATCGGCGCCGACAGTGCCGCGGGAGAGGCCTTTGCGGCGGTCGGCGCCGCCGGTTGCGTGACCGCCTTCCTGCATCCCGGCTTCCACCTCGTCGCCTATCCGGTCAGCGGTGGCACGGCGTTCAACCTGGTCGCCTTCACCAGGGGCGAGATCATCGCCGAGGGCTGGTCGGGCCACGCCGACCCCAACATTCTCGCCAGCGCCATGCGTGGCACGGCGGCGGCACTGGCCCGGCTTGCCGAGGATGCCGGCCCGTGGGCCGCATGGCCGGTCCATACGGTCGACCAAAGGCAGCCGTGGACGACGCCCGCCGGCATCGCGCTGATCGGCGATGCGGCGCATGCGATGACGCCGTTTGCGGCGCAGGGCGCGGCGATGGCGATCGAGGACGCCGCGACCCTTGCGGGCTTTGTCGCCGCCTCGCCCGCCGACCTCGCAGGCGCGCTTGCCGCCTGGGAAAAGATGCGGCGTCGGCGCGTTGCCCAAGTCGCCCGCCGCGGTGCCGTCAACCACCTCGCCTGGCACGCTTCCGGGCCGGTGGCGGTCGCCCGCAACCTGTTCCTGAAGCTACGCTCGCCGGAAAAGCTCGCGGCCGATCTCGACTGGCTCTATGGCTGGCGGGTGCCGGAATCGTCGGACAATAGCGCCAGGCATCAATTGTAAAGCCGCATCGACAGGTCGAGCGAGGCCGGCAGCGGATTCCACCAGCCCGTCCGCAGGCCGGCGACACGCAGAGCTGCCGCGGTCCAGGTGTTGCAGCCGACCAGCGCGTTGAAACGGCCGTTCGCCTCATAGAAGCGGTCGAAACTGGAATAGGCGGTATTCTCGATCAGGATCGGGCCGTTCGGCCCTTGTTGGAAACTCGCCGAGATGAAGTCGAGCAGCGCCGCAAAACGTTCCTCGTCGATATCGAAGCCGGCGACGTCGGCATGCGGCTCGACAATGTCGCCGGCGACGTCGACATGCATTACCGAAGCGTCAAGTGTTAGCGCCTTCATCACCGGCACGGTTTTCAGTTCCGACCAGGTCGGCGTCTCCAGATAGAAGGCGCGGCCACCCCAGCCGAAGACGATGTAGCGGATCTCAGCCATGTCGGCCGGAATGCCGGCATCGATCAGGAAATGGAAGCGCTTGCGCACATCGTCATCGACCGAAATGGCGATATCGGTGTGAATTGGATTTTTCAGCACCAGGATGTGCCTGGTGGCGACGGGATCGGCGGCGGCCGCCGGCAAGAGCGGCCGCGGAATGAATGTGCCCAGAACCCCGGCAAGCACGATTGCCATCACCAGAATGGCGAGAAAACGCCCAAGTTTTTTCATGAGGGCTTTTTCATGAGGGACGACCTTGGAATCGGGGCGCGATCGCCGGCCGACAGCTCAGACGCAAGAGAGCCCGGCCGGGTTTCGGCCGGGCTCTTCGATTTGCATGACGATCAGTGCAGGATCTGCGACAGGAACAGTTTCGTGCGCTCGTGGCGCGGATGGTCGAAGAACTCGGCCGGCGTGTTCTGCTCGACGATCTGGCCCTGATCCATGAAGATCACCCGGTTGGCGACCTTGCGGGCAAAGCCCATCTCGTGGGTGACGCAGAGCATGGTCATGCCCTCTTCGGCCAGCCCAACCATCGTCTCCAGCACTTCCTTGATCATTTCCGGATCGAGTGCCGAGGTCGGCTCGTCGAACAGCATGATGCGCGGATTCATGCACAGCGAGCGGGCGATGGCGACACGCTGCTGCTGACCGCCGGAAAGCTGGCCGGGATATTTGTTGGCCTGTTCCGGGATCTTGACGCGCGTGAGGAAGTGCATGGCGATTTCCTCGGCCTGCTTCTTCGGCGTCTTGCGCACCCAGATCGGCGCCAGCGTGCAGTTTTCCAGGATGGTCAGATGCGGGAACAGGTTGAAGTGCTGGAACACCATGCCGACCTCGCGGCGCACCTCGTCGATCTTCTTCAGATCGTTGGTCAATTCCTTGCCGTCGACGATGATCTTGCCCTTCTGGTGCTCTTCCAGCCGGTTGATGCAGCGGATCATCGTCGATTTGCCGGAGCCCGAAGGGCCGCAAATGACGATGCGCTCGCCGCGCATCACCTTCAGGTTGATGTCCTTCAGCACATGGAATTCGCCGTACCATTTGTGCATGGCGATGATGTCGATGGCGACATCGGTGTCGGAGATGTGCATCTTGGCGGCGTTGACCTTGATCTCTTCCGCGCTGACTGCATTTTCGGTGGTCATGGAAGGTCCCTTTTTTGTTCTTAGCGTTTGTGGCCGGTGTCGAGCCGCCGTTCCGTGAACATCGAATAGCGCGACATGCCGAAGCAGAACAGCCAGAAGATAAAAGCAGCGAACACCAGCCCCGACCTGGCCGTCTGCGGCGTCGCCCAGTTGGCGTCGGAAAAGTTCAGCTTGACGACGCCGAGCAGGTCGAACATGCCGATGATGTAGACTAGGCTGGTGTCCTTGAACATGCCGATGAAGGTGTTGACGATGCCGGGAATGACCAGCTTCAGTGCCTGCGGCAGCACGATCAGGCCCATCTTTTGCCAGTAGCCGAGGCCGAGCGAATCCGCACCTTCGTACTGGCCCCTGGGGATCGCCTGCAGACCGCCGCGCACCACTTCGGCCATGTAGGCGGCGGCAAAAAGCGAGACGCCGATCAACGCCCTGAGGAACTTGTCGAAGGTAACTCCGGCCGGCAGGAACAGCGGCAGCATGACGCTGGCCATGAACAGGACGGTGATCAGCGGGATGCCGCGCACCGTCTCGATGAAGACCACGCACAGCATCTTGACGATCGGCATCTTCGAGCGCCGGCCGAGCGCCAGCACGATGCCGAGCGGCAGCGACACGGCAATGCCGACGAAGGACAGGCTGAGCGTCACCAGCAGCCCGCCCCATAGCGAGGTTTCGACATGCGGCAGGCCGAACACGCCACCAACCAGCAGGATGAAGGCAAGGATTGGCAGCGCCCCGAAGAACAGCATGGCGTTCAGCCCCTTGCGCCGCACCTTCGGGATGAGCAGCGGCACCAGAAGTGCCGCGAACAGGACGGCAATCAGGATCGGCCGCCAGCGCTCATCCAGGGGATAGCGGCCGAACATGAACTGGCCGAACTTGGCGTTGACGAAGGCCCAGCAGGCACCGGTCCAGCCGTCCGGCTGGATGCCGCCCTGCGCCACCGTGGCGCAGAAGGTGCGGTCCGTTCCGGTCCACTGGGCGTTGATGAAGGCCCAGTTGATCACTTGCGGCAGGATCATCGCGACCAGCACGATACCGATAATGGTCAGGATCGTGTCGCCGATCGAAGCAATCAGATTCCTGCGAATCCAGGCGCCCAGACCACGCTCGCTTGGCGGCGCCGGCTGTGCAGCGGCCATTTCGACGCGGACGAAGGAAAGGTCGTGCTCCTGCATGTCCTACCTCTCCACCAGTGCCATTCTGGCGTTGACCACGTTCATGACCGCGGAGGTCAGCAGGCTGAGCACGAGATAGACGACCATCATGATCAGCACGCATTCGATCGCCTGGCCGGTCTGGTTCAGCACCGTGCCGGTCGTCGCCGTCAGGTCCGGGTAGCCGATGGCGATGGCGAGCGAGGAATTCTTGGTCAGGTTGAGATACTGGCTGGTCAATGGCGGAATAACGATGCGCATGGCTTGCGGGACGACGACAAGCCGCAGGATCGATCCCGGCCGCAGCCCAAGCGCGCCTGCTGCCTCGGTCTGGCCCTTGCTGACGCCCATGATGCCGGCGCGCACGATCTCGGCGATGAAGGCGGCGGTGTAGAAGGACAGCGCCAGATAGAGCGACAGGAACTCCGGCTTGACCTGGAAGCCGCCAACCAGATTGAACGTCGATTGCTGCGGAAAGTCGAAGCTCAAAGGGAAGCCGCTCAGCGCGTAGGCAAGCAGCGGCAGGCCGACGATCAGCGCCGCCGATGTCCAGAACACCGGGAATTGCTGGCCGGTCGCCATCTGCCGCTGACGCGCCTTGCGGGCAACGAACCATGCCATGGCGATGCCGAGAAGCAAAGCGACGAAGATCAACCAGGAGCCGTCGCCCCAGACGGCGCGCGGAAAATAGAAGCCGCGCTGGTTGAGGAAGGAACCGAATGGCAGGTTGTAGCTGTCACGCGGCGCCGGCAGCACGGCCAGCACGCCGGAATACCAGAAGAAGATGACCAGCAGCGGCGGGATGTTGCGGAAGACCTCGACGTAGACCATGCAGATCTTGCGGATCAGCCAGTTGCGCGAAAGCCGGCCGATGCCGAGGATGAAGCCGATGAGGGTGGCGGTGACGATGCCGGCGCCGGCGACGATGAGCGTGTTGATGAAGCCGACCAGAATGGCGCGGCTATAGGTCGAATCCGACGAATAGGCGATCGCGCTGTCACTGATGTCGAAGCCGGCGCGGCCCCTGAGGAAGCCGAAGCCTGACGCAATGTTCAGGCGCGTCAAATTGTCGATGGTGTTTTGGACGATCCACCAGACCGACGCCACCAGCACGATGACGACCACCGCCTGGAAGAATATGCCGCGGACTTTCGGATCGTTTATGAAGGAACCGCGGCTTGGCTCCTCGCGAAGAATTTCCTGCGATGCCATTCGAACATCCCCTGGAAAGAGAAACCGGAAGGCAGGAAAGCTGCCTTCCGGATCACATTTCGATCAGCGGATCGGCATGGCGTATTGCAGGCCGCCCTTGGTCCACTGCGCGTTGATGCCGCGCGCGATCTTCAGCGGGCTGCCCGAACCGACATTGCGTTCGAACATTTCGCCGTAATTGCCGACCGCCTTGACAATGTTGACGACCCAGTCGTTGGAGACGCCGAGATCGGTACCGATCTTGGTGTCGGCCTCCTCGCCGAGCACGCGCTTGATCTCGGGATTGTCCGAGGCCTTCATCTCGTCGACATTGGCCTTGGTGATGCCGAGTTCCTCCGTCTGCAGCAGGGCGTAGTAGGTCCAGCGAACGATGTGGAACCACTGGTCGTCACCTTGCCTGACCACCGGTCCGAGCGGCTCCTTGGAGATGATCTCGGGCAGCACGACGTGATCGGCGGGCGAGCCCAGCGTCAGCCGGATGCCGTAGAGACCCGACTGGTCGGTGGTATAGACGTCGCAGCGGCCGGCATCATAGGCGGCGTTGACCTCATCCAGCTTTTCGAAGACGACCGGGTTGTACTCCATCTTGTTCGACTTGAAATAGTCGGCAAGGTTGAGCTCGGTCGTGGTGCCGCTCTGCACGCAGACCGCCGCGCCCGAAAGCTGCAGCGCGGAATTCACGCCCGGCAGCTTCTTGGCGTTGATCATGAAGCCCTGGCCGTCATAGTAGGTGACACCGGCGAAGTTCAGCCCAAGCGCCGTATCGCGGTTGATGGTCCAGGTGGTGTTGCGCGACAGGATGTCGACCTCGCCCGACTGCAGCGCGGTGAAGCGCTCCTTGGCGCTGAGCGGCGTGAACTTGACTTTGGTGCCATCGCCGAAAACGGCGGCCGCGACAGCGCGGCAGAAATCCGCGTCGATGCCTTGCCAGTCACCCTTGTCGTCCGGCGCCGAGAAGCCGGCCAGACCGGTCGAGACGCCGCATTGGATGAAGCCCTTCGCCTTGACGTCGTCGAGCGTGGCCGCCGATGCGGCCGAAGCCATCAATCCAAACGCGGCGGCGCCCAGAATGCCGATTGCAATGTGTTTCATAACCCACAGACCCTTTTCTGTTTTTTTCAGGCGAACCTGACTTTTTTTTCCGTGTGAACGCAGCTTCCCGTTCCGGCCCATTCCCGGAACCCCTGCCTCCCATTCACGAACTGCATCGAAGGCGATTATTCCAGTGAGGTCAAGGAAAATGACCGAAACCGAAAGAGTTTGAAAACCAATTGCCGCAAATGCCTGAATTGCAGACAAACGCGCCTGGAAATTAGTCAGCAGTGCGAACAAAGCCGGCAAAGTCCGGTCCAACGCAGAACGCGGCCGGGCCTGCAGAATCCGCCCCTCGGATTTACGCAGCGTTACTGACTTTCTCATGGAATGAATTGGCATGGTCCGCGCCTTTTGCGTGTCCAGACGGGCGCTCGCCAATGGGCGCGCAAAGGACGCTGCGGCGCTTTGATTTTGTGCGTGACCCCGAGCGAAATCGATGTCGGCTTTTGCTTCGCTGACCTTCGGTTCGGGATCATGCGCTTTACGTTCAAAACGCTCCAACGAGGAGCCAGACGCCGGCGATCGCCATCAGCGCGCCGGAGATGCGCGGGATCAGCTGCCCGGTCGGCACGGTTTTCTCCAGAAGAACAAGGATCGCGATGCCGGCGATCCACAGGACGTTCATGACACCGCCGACGAAAAGGAGAGCCATCAGCGCCCAGCAACAGCCGAGGCAATAGGAGCCATGAATGGTCCCGAACCGAAGCGCGCCGAGCGGATCGGACCGGAAGCCGCCATGACTGGCCAGAAACGCGATCGGCGCCTGGCATTGCCGCAGGCAGACGCCCTTCATCGGTGCCCATTGATAGAGGCCGGCGGCGATCAGAACGAGGCCGCCCACGACCGTGCTGTTGCTCGCCATCGCCGGGCCCAGCAAGCTGAGGCTGGTCAGCAGCCATTGTGCACAGGTCGCCGCGATGCTGAAGGCGATCCAGACGAGCAGATAGCCGGTAAAAAACCATGCTGTCGACGCGATGGGGCGGCCACTCGCCTGCGCCTTGCGGCCGACGCCGGCATACAGAAGCACCATCGGCGCAACCGATGGTGTCATCATGCCGACCATCATCACGGCCCACATCGCGAAGATGAAGGCGAAATCGGCCGGCGTCCATGCCTGGAACCCGGGCGCAATCGCGGCCCCCATGTCCATGCTCGCCATGTCCATGCCCGCCATGTCGGCGCCTGGCGCCATGGGCATGGCCATGTCGGCGGCGAGCCACAGCAGGTAAGCCCAGGAGAGCACCGCAATGACGACAAGCGCCGCCGTCACGACCGCGCGGTCGCGCCGCAGCACCGCCTCGAGGGCCGTGTCGCTCATGGGCCTAGTGCACGACACCGCTCTGCGAGAGGTGGATATCGGCGAAGTGGCTATGCGTGTCCGCGACCTCGAATTTGATTGGGCCGGTCGCCTTGGTCCAACCACGCCCGGCTTCAGCGAGCGTATATTCGAAGCCATGCGGAAGGTTGATGCGTGCCCGATGCTCGGCGCCGGTGACCGGATTCTTGATCGGTTCGCCATGACCCTCAGTAACGCCCGGCACTCTCAATTGGGCCGTTCTTGCGTCAATGTCGACCTTGAAGTCGATAGCGGCGAAGATCGGATCGTAAACCTTTTCCAGCGTCGTCGAGAAGACCTGGAATATGGTGGCGCCGGGTTCTGTGTCCTGGCCGCTGAGGATGCGAAGCAGCGCACCCCGCTGCGCCTCGGTCGCCCGCTCGTCGATGACCACCGCGGCCTCGCCCTTGCCTTCATGGATTGCGCCCGGCCAACGAAAGACCGCGGCAAACCGCAAGCCGTCAAGGTTGGTATCGCCGTGATAGCCGCGCTCGATCTCCATGCCGGCCACCGCCTGGCAGAATCCATGCGTCGGCAGTGCGTTGAATTGGCACGGGCAGCCATAGGCACAGTTACAGTTGACGAATTCGCGCGCTTTTATCATCCAGTTGACGTTAGGCATGGCATTCCTCCCCTTGGTATCGTCATCCTCTGCAGGCGAGAGGCCGAATTGCGTGGGGAACAGCCGGCGTGCCACAGGGATCCGGCAGCCTTCGATCAGGCAATCCGGCAACACTTATATTAGACTTTAAGTATATATGTTTTGCGGTCGCCTTCATAGTCCCATCGCCCGAGCGGCGTGAGCGGTGCAACCTTCGATCGCTGACTGCTGGACTGGCCACTTGGAGTGATTTGGTCCATCCGAAGTCCCCCGGCTGGCGGGGCGCGCGCGGTTGCACGGTCAATGCCGCCGCACTATGGCTAGCGGTTTACGATAGGGCGAAGAGAGCAATGGCAAAAAACGACAGCGAGATGGGCATCAACACGCTGCTTGCCCATTCGGGCAACAATCCGCACGACTATTTCGGTTTCGTCAATCCGCCCGTCGTGCATGCCTCGACCGTGCTTTATCCCAATGCGGCGACGATGGCTGCGCGCAGCCAGAAATACACCTACGGAACGCGCGGCACGCCGACCACCGACGCGCTGGCTCACGCGATCGACGCGCTGGAAGGCTCGGCCGGTACGATCGTGGTGCCCTCGGGCCTGGCGGCGGTGACGGTGCCGCTGCTCGCCTTCCTGTCGGCGGGCGACCATGTGCTGATCGTCGATTCCGTCTATCATCCGACCCGCAATTTCGCCGACACGATGCTGAAACGACTGGGCGTCGAGGTCGAGTATTACGACCCCCATGCCGGCGCCGGCATTGCAGCGCTGATCAAGTCCAGCACTAGGGTCGTGTTCACCGAATCGCCGGCCTCCAACACGTTCGAGGTGCAGGACATACCGGCCATCGCCAAGGCCGCACATGCCGCAGGCGCGATCATCATGATGGACAACACCTGGGCGACGCCGCTCTACTTCCGTCCGCTCGACCACGGCGTCGACATCTCGATCCACGCGGCGACGAAATACCCGGCCGGCCATTCCGACGTGCTGCTCGGCACCGTGTCGGCCAACAAGGCCTGCTGGAAGCAGCTTTGCGAGACCTTCTACACGATGGGCTGCTGCGCCGGGCCGGATGACGTCTATCAGGTGCTGCGCGGCCTGCGCACCATGGGCGTGCGCCTCGACCATCATCAGCGCAGCGCGCTGGCCATCGCCGGCTGGCTGGAGGGCCAGCCCGGCGTGGCGCGCGTGCTGCATCCAGCGCTGCCCAGCCATCCCGACCACGCTCTCTGGAAGCGCGACTTCTGCGGCTCGAGCGGCATTTTTTCGATTGTGCTCAAGGGCGGCGGCCAGAAACAGCAGCATGCCTTCCTCGACGCGCTCAGGATATTCGGCCTCGGCTATTCCTGGGGCGGCTATGAGAGCCTTGCGGTGCCGGTCTTCCTCGGCGACCGCGTCGTCGCCAAGGGCCCTTATGATGGCCCGCTCATCCGCCTGCAGATCGGGCTTGAGGACGTCGAGGATTTGAAGGCCGATCTAGCGCGCGGCCTCGCCGCGGCAGACGGCTCCTAGCGGCTTGCCAAGCTGATTCGAAAAACCGGCATAGTGCTCTGAAAAGACTTGCGAAAAGCAGTTCGAAAGTCGTTTCAGTTGCTGACGGCTTCACCCTGATCGAACCCTGCCAGTGCTGCATCGACCTATTTTCGGCCTCCAGCAACCGCCGCTTGGATACCGGCGAACAATCTGTGCTAAAATAATCTATGAAAGCATGGCTGGAAACGGCAAAGAGCCGAGCGCGCGGCGTCAAGCTTGATGTCGTCGCCCTGTGGTTCGCCGCGCGCGATCCTCGGGTGCCCTGGTTTGCGAAATTCGTGGCCGGGATGGTGGCCGCCTACGCGCTTTCCCCAATCGACCTGATCCCGGATTTCATTCCGGTGCTCGGCTATATCGACGACCTGATCATCGTACGACTCGGCGTGATCCTGGCCATAAGGCTTGTTCCGCCGCCGCTGATGGACGAGTTTCGAGCGCGGGCTGCCGCGCTCGAAAAACGCCCAAAAAGCAGGACTGGAATGTTCTTTATCGTGGCGCTCTGGCTGGCTTTGGCAGCTTTGCTGATCTGGGTGTTCTGGCCCACCCACGCCAAATAGTCCGATCAGGCTCTCTCGACGATCGAACTGCTCGAGTGTTCCGCGAGAATCAACCACTTTATTGACCTGGCATGAAGCATGCCAGCCACCCAGTCCCGACAAGCAGCGTCACCAGCGTCAGCGGCAACCCGACCTTGAAGAAGGCGCCGAGCGACAGGGGTGTGCCGGAGACCCGCGCGTGCTCGGCGATGATCAGATTGGCGACCGAGCCGAGCAGCGTGAAATTGCCGGCCAGCGTCGAGCTCATCGCCACCACAAGCCAGGCACGCTCGGGGTTTTCCAGGCCGGGTATGAACGGCCGCAGCGCCAGCACGGCCGGAACGTTGCTCATGATGTTGGACAGCACCGCGGTGAAGCCGGACAGCCGCCAGACATCGTCCAGCCCCAGGTCTTTTGCCGAGGCGACGATGTCGGGGGTCAGCAGCGTCTTCTCGGCGCCGGCGACGACGATGAACAGGCCGGCGAACATGAACAGCAGCGGCCCGTCGATCTCGCGGTAGATGCGCGCCGGCTTGATGGCGCGGGTCACCAGAAGAATGGCGCCGCCGACCAGTGCTGCCTTGGCGACCGGGACGCCGGCGAAGAAGGCGATCGCCAGCCCGATGCAGACGACCACCGCCTTCAGCACCTGGCCCGGCAGCATGCGGCCGCGATAGACTTCGGGGCTGAGCTCGGTCTTGCGCTCGAATTCGGCCCGATAGACGATTCGCACGATGACGATGACGGCGATGAGGCCGAGCAGCGCGACCGGCGCCAGAGCTGCCGAGAAGGCCGGATAGGAAATCCCCGACAGCGCGCCGATGACCATGTTCTGCGGGTTGCCGGTGACGGTGGCGACACTGCCGCAGTTCGACGCGGTGGCCGTGGCGATCAGGTAGGGAACCGGGTTGCGGTTGATGACGCGGGTAACATGGACGACGATCGGCGCCATGACCAGGCAGATCGCGTCGTTGACCAGGAAGGCCGACAAAACGCCTGTCAGCAGCGTCACCGTGACCAGCAGCATGAACGGCGCGTGCGCGTGCTCAATGGCGACGGCACCGAGCGCACGGAAAGCGCCCGAGACTTTCAGATGCGCGACCACGATCATCATGCCGAGCAACAGCGTGATGGTGTCGAAATTGATGGCGCGCTAGGCATCCTCCAGGCTGAGCGCGCCGATGGCGATCATCGCCGCGCCGCCGAGCAGCGCGATGCCTGCCCGGTCGAGGCGCAGGCCGGGGATCCTGCCGACAGCGACGCCGGCATAGGTCAGGATCAGGATCAGCAACGCCGCCGCACCCATCAATGTCATTCGTGGAAAAGTCCCGTTCAGATCGGCCCTACCCCGACATTAGCGAATCCGCCAACGCCCCCTTACTGCGGACATGGAATGAACGCAGGCACAAGAGGTGTCCGCGACCTCGGCGCATCCTGTCTGCCAAGGTGTGCGGATACCTGAAAAAAGGCACGGATTCACGCGCCATGTCTCCGGTATAAACCGTAACCCATGTGTCCGGAACGGACCCTTGAATTACTGGCGATCCCGACAGGATTCGAACCTGTGACCATCGGCTTAGAAGGCCGGTGCTCTATCCAGCTGAGCTACGGGACCGCTGCGCCGACCCCAGGGCCGGCTGAAACCATGCGCCGGAATCAGCTCCCGGCATTTGCCAGTCAATGTGTCCAGGGCGTCCTGCGGTCATAGCGGAAATTCTCCGCATAGGAAATCTGGCGGCGCTTGGTTTCCTTCGGCTCCTCGACACGGAAGGCCAGCCCCTCCTTCTCGGCATAGGCCACCGCCTCTTCCCTGGTGTCGAAGGTGAGCCTGATCTGGCTGCGCATGTCACCCGAGGTGGTGTAGCCCATCAGCGGATCGATCTTCTTGCGCATCTCGGGATCGAATTCCAGCACCCAGTAGCCGGTCTTGGCCTTGCCGGACTGCATCGCGGTTTTGGCTGGGCTGAAAATGCGCGCGGACATGGACACCTCGTTGCTACGTGCGAGCGGCACCCGCCGCTTTACCCCCGTCATTACTTCGCAATGCCGCTGGCGGCAAGGCCGATGCTCGCCGCAGCTTTTGGCAAGGCGGGCCACCGACGATGATAGCGTGACGGTAGTGCCTGGCAGAAACTCAACGCCCCGCCATCAGCTTGAGCACTTTGCTATGGTCTGCATTTGGTGAGTCCAGCTTCAGATAGTCGTCATAGGTAATTCGGCCCGAAGCGATGCCACCGAGAAAGCGGCGGCAGTAGGTGGGGGCATAGTTGGCGACATTTCGATTGACGAGCTTTGCGTGCGCCACTTTCTGGTGCGAGTTCAACCCGCGCTGGCGCGCTATGCAGTCGGCGATAAGCCTATGTCTTGTTTGCGGGCTATCGCGCATCTTCTCGTGCAGATTATTCCAGGTCCCAGAACTCATAGTGGTGCAACCGGCCAAAATAATGGCCGAAGCGGATACAGAGAATATGCTTGGTGAGATCACGGATTTTCTCCAGTTGCGATGACATGGGACCGAATTGACGGGATGAAATCAAGAATCCATTGGATGCGACCAGCCATGATCCATTGAGACAAGCAAGACGAGCCACACGCACGCGGACATCCAGGGGCTGAAAATTCCTAAACTCAAATGATCTCGGTCGATGGATCGTCAAGACCGTGACGCAAAGACAACTACCGCAGGCATGCCGCGACCGTAATTAAGCCATTGCTATATTTAACAGCTGACGCTATTCTCGGCCAAGCAAGTGAATTCAAGGGAGAATCCGGAATGGTCGATGTCGGTGTATGGTTACGCGATCGGATAAGCCGCCGTTCCATCCTCACGGGAAGTCTTGCTGCCGTGGGCGGCACGGCGATCGCTGCCCGCAGCGCGCTCGGTCAGTCCGCCCCGCATACCGGTCATGACATGGCGGCCGCCGTCGCCACCGATCCTGCGCCTCAGCATTTGAATGCGCATGGCGCGATGGTCACGGTCGGCCAGGTGGACAACGCCGCCAACGGCTTTGATCCGATGCTGATGCTGACGGACTGGGAGCGAGGAACGGTCTCGGTTCTGCCCGATGGGCGCACGCTCAGGACGTTCGAGATGACGGCCGTGGACAAGACGATCGAAATCGCGCCGGGCGTCACCTTCCCCGCCTGGACGTATAACGGCCGCGTGCCCGGCCCGGCGCTGCGCGCCAAGGAAGGCGAGCGCATTCGCGTCGTCTTCAGGAACAATGGCTCGCATCCGCACTCGATGCATTTCCACGGCATCCATGCCGCCCGCATGGATGGAATTCCCGGCGCCGGGCTGGTCGATCCGGGTGCCGAGTTTGTCTACGAATTCGAGGCCAAGCCCTTTGGCTGCCATCTCTATCACTGCCACGCCTTGCCGCTGAAGAGGCACATCCACAAGGGCATGTACGGTGCCTTTGTCATCGACCCTGACCCGGGTCGCCATCCCGACCATGCGGAGATCGCCCGGTCGCGGCTTCTCGACACGCCCGAGAATGCCGGCTGGCAGGAACTGGTGATGGTCATGAACGGGTTCGACACCAATTTCGACGAGGAGAACGAATTCTACGCCGCCAACACCATCGCCCATGCCTATGCGAAGACGCCGATCCGCATCGTGCGCGGCAAGCCGGTGCGCATCTACCTGGTCAATGTGCTGGAATTCGATCTCATCAACTCGTTTCATCTGCACGGAAATTTCTTCGACTATTTCGATCAGGGCACGACGCTGACGCCGACGTTAAAAACGGTCGACCTGATCATCCAGTGCCAGGCCCAGCGCGGCATCCTGGAATTCACCTTTGCCGAGCACGAACCGGGCCTCTACATGTTCCACGCGCACCAAAGCGAGTTCACCGAGCTCGGCTGGATGGGGATGTTCGACGTCGTCGAGGCGCTGGCATGAACAAGATCTTCACCATCGATTCGCCGGCAAGGTCACGCACCCATTGGCTGTGGATCGGCCTGCCTCTTGCCGCGCTCGCCATTGCGGTGGCGTGGATCATCGCCGTCAACCCGCTGCAAGGATTGTCGAATGGCGCGCCCGCCGTCGAGAAACTGACTTTCGAGCGTATCGTTATCGATACGTCGGGCCTTCATCTGCTTGTCAGGGCCGGCGGTTCCGAGCCGATGAAGATCGCCCAGGTCCAGGTCGACGGCGCCTACTGGCAATTCACCCAGGACCCGCCAGGCGACATCGCGCGCGCCTCCACGGCATGGATCAACCTGCCTTTCCCGTGGGTTCTGGGCGAAACGCACACGGTCAACCTGGTAACCAACTCAGGCGTCACCTTCGAACACCTGATCGAAGTTGCGGTGCCGACGCCGACCGCCACCGCGGGACAGCTCAAGCTGCAGGGATTGGTCGGCATCATCGTCGGCGTGCTGCCTGTCGCCATCGGCCTCATGTTTTATCCGGCGCTGCGCGGTGTCGGGCAAAGCGGCATGAATTTCCTGCTGGCGCTGACCATCGGACTGCTCGCCTTTCTGCTGGTCGACACGGTCGAAGAATCCTTCGAGCTGGTCGGAACCGCAGCCGCCGTATTCCAAGGGCCGGTCATGGTGGTGCTGGCGGGCCTGGCCAGCTTCTTTGTCCTGATGGCGATCGGACGGCGGCGCGGCACGCCGACAGGCCTGGCGTTGGCCGGATACATCGCGCTCGGCATCGGCCTTCACAATCTCGGCGAAGGCCTTGCCATCGGCGCTGCCTTCGCGGCCGGCTCGGCAAGCCTCGGAACCTTCCTGGTGCTCGGCTTCGCCCTGCACAACGTCACCGAAGGCATCGGCATTGCCGCCCCGATCCTGAAGGAGCGGCCGCCGCTGTGGACGTTCGCCGGGCTGGCCCTGCTCGCCGGCGGGCCTGCCGTCCTCGGCATGTGGCTCGGCAGCTTGGCCTATGCGCCGCAATGGTCGGCGCTGGCGCTTGCCATCGGCGCAGGCGCGATCCTGCAGGTCATCGTCGAGGTCGGCGCCTATCTGATGCGCCGCAACCAGAAAGGCGTCGATGCCTTCTTCACACCGCCGGTCATGGGTGGCCTGGCGGCCGGCATCGCCTTCATGTATGCGACGGCCGCTTTCATAAAGGTCTGACCGGACGGGAACTAGGGATCGGCTGACCGGGTGCGGCGTTCCGCTCTCGGCCGAGCCGGGTTTGTGCTGGTTTCGTCGTTTAAGGGGTTGCCTTCCAAAGCCCGGAACCCTATAGCCCGCAAGGACTCGGAGTGTAGCGCAGCCTGGTAGCGCATCTGGTTTGGGACCAGAGGGTCGGGAGTTCGAATCTCTCCACTCCGACCATCCATTCACCGGAAATCATCGTCCGTGCTGCCGGCTCACCTGCGCCGGAAGCACATCTGCGGCCGGCGAGGCGCTCAAGCGACCGACGGGCAGCCCGGATTTCCGCGCGTGCCCGCCTAAAGCGCGTCGCGTTTGAAGAGTTTCATGCGACGCGCTTGCATGTCGTTATCCCAACCGCTACGCACCTTTAGGCGACATGCTTAAAGCTCCGACGCGTCAGCCTCGAATGAACGCCAGGAGATCCGGATTGATGATCTCCGGGTGGGTGGTGCACATGCCATGCGGAAGGCCCTCGTAGACCTTGAGCGTGCCGTGCTTCACGAGCTTGGCCGCAAGCAGGGCGGAGTCGGCGATCGGCACAATCTGGTCGTCATCGCCGTGCATGATGAGGACGGGCACGTCGATCTTCCTGAGGTCGTCGGTGAAATCGGTCTCGGAAAAAGCCTTGATGCAGTCGTAATGAGCCTTGGCTCCACCCATCATGCCCTGGCGCCACCAATTGTCGACAGCTCCTTGCGAGACCTTGGCGCCCTCGCGATTGAAGCCGTAGAACGGGCCGGCCGGCACATCCCTGTAGAACTGGGCGCGGTTGGCGACCAAAGCGGCACGGAAGCCGTCGAAGACCTCGATCGGCAGGCCGCCGGGGTTGCTGTCGGTCTTGACCATGATCGGCGGCACCGCGCCGATCAGCACCGCCTTGGCGACGCGTCCCTCGCCACCGTGGCGGGCGACGTAACGCGCAACCTCGCCGCCACCGGTCGAGTGGCCGATATGGACCGCGTTCTTGAGGTCGAGGTGAGCGACCAGAGCGGCGACATCGGCGGCATAGGTGTCCATCTCGTTGCCGGTCGCCGTCTGTGTCGAGCGGCCGTGCCCGCGCCGGTCATGCGCGATCACGCGATAGCCATTCTCGAGGAAGAACAGCATCTGGTTGTCCCAGTCATCGGCGCTGAGCGGCCAGCCGTGATGGAACACGATTGGCTGGCCCGTGCCCCAATCCTTGTAGAAAATCTCGGTGCCGTCCTTGGTGGTGAACGCGCTCATCGTCTTACTCCTTCAAAGGTTGAGAGGTCTTCGGGGAAGGTTCGTTCCTTCTGTGGACAAGCTATCGCAACGGGGGCATGGTGAGGATTGGCAAAACAGACATTGAGCAAGGCAAAACTGACAGATGGCTGCGGTGCGTAATCCGGTCGAAATTGGGCTCGTCGTCTATCCCGGGGTTCAGGAAGCCGCCGTCCTCGGCCTCACCGATCTCTTCCAGCTGGCCAACCGGCTGGCTGCCGAACGGTCGCCGGATGCGCTGAGGCTTCGCGTCAGCCATTGGCAATTGGAGGACGCGAGCCGAACCGTCATCCGCACCTTTGACAGCGAGTCCGGGGACAGCGAACCCAGCGCCGGCAATGAACCGGCCATGGTTATCTTGCCTCCGACCCTGGGGGACCCGATCGCTCGCGAGGCGGCCGCGCCCTATGCCGGCTGGCTCAGGGCTTGCCATGCGACAGGCGCGACGCTCGGCTCGGTCTGTGCCGGCGCCTTCGTGCTTGCCGAATCCGGCCTGCTGTCCGGCCGTGTGGCGACCACGCATTGGGCCTATCGCGACGCGCTGGCGATACGCTTTCCCGACATCCTGCTCGATGCCGGCAAGCTGGTCATCGACGATGGCGACATCATCACCGCCGGCGGCTATATGGCCTGGACCGACCTTGGCCTGAAGCTCGTCGACAGGGTGCTTGGACCGACCGTCATGATGGACACGGCCCGTTTCATGCTGGTGGATCCGCCGGGGCGCGAGCAACGCTTCTACAGCCCCTTTGCTCCCAGGCTGAACCATCGCGACGAGGCCATCCTCAAGGTGCAGCACTGGCTCCAGGCGAGAGGCGCGCGCGATGTGACGCTTGCCACGATGGCGGAGCATGCCGGCCTGGAGGAGCGGACCTTCCTGCGCCGCTTTCGCAACGCCACCGGCCTCAAACCGACCGAATATTGCCAGCACCTGCGCGTCGGCAAGGCGCGTGAGATGCTGGAAGCGACGACCCGATCGATAGACCAGATCGCCTGGGATGTCGGCTATGACGATCCCGGCTCCTTCCGCAAGGTGTTCGCCAGGATAACCGGCCTGGTGCCGGGCGATTACCGCAGGCGCTTTGGCTTGGAACGAGCGGCCCTGCCCGGCGGCGGGAGCTGAGCCGTGGCGGCGAAGGCTTCGATTTCGGCAGTGTCCTCAGGAATCCCGATCTGGTGCGGATCGACCGACAGGATACCCTGCCCGTGCTTGCTCGTGGACCGATCTCATTTCCAGGAAAAGTCGGATAGCGTCGAGGATGTGGCGTGAAGGTAAGCTCGCCGGGAAGAGAACCCCAACCGCCCCGTCTCCCGGCGAGCCTACTACCTGATTGATACGCAATCAGGACCGGGGTTAGCCGGCAAGACTGACGCTGCAAGACGGATGCCAGGATTATTTCCCGAAACGGGACACCGGCCGAGGCTGTCGTATCAGATCTCGAGCTCGCCCTGCCCCTCATCCATGGCGCTGACGGTTTCGGCGGCCAGCACCCGGGTGATCGGCGTCTTGCGCTCCAGTGCCGTGCGGTCGAGCCGCTCCACCACCCGCATCGCGGTTGCCAGCGAGCGTTCGATGCGGCGCACCAGATATTGCACGACATGCGGCTCGACCTCGACCTGGCGGTCGGCGAACAATTTTGCGATGACGCCGGCCAGAAGCAGATCGTCGGGCTCGTGGATCTCGACCGTCGCCGCCGCCTTCAGTCGCGAAACGAGATCCGGGAGCCTGACGCCCCAGGCGGACGGAAAGCGCCGCGCGGTCAGCAGCAAGGTCGAGCCAGCCCCGCGCACCGCATTGATCAGATGGAACAGCCCCTCTTCGTCGACAGGACCGGCATCGACATCGTCGATCAGGGCCGGTCGAGCGCCGAGACTCGCCATGCAGTCGCCGATGCGCCCGGCGTCGACCCCCACAGCGCCGGCGCGCGAGCGCCAGATCGAGGCCAGATGCGTCTTCCCCGAGCCTGCCGGGCCGGCGAGCACGACCACCGGCGACGGCCAGTCCGGCCAGCGATCGACCAGCGCCACCGCCTGGCTGTTGGTGCCGGAGACGACGAGTTCGTCGCGCGAATAGCCGGTGCCGTGGCCGAGATCGAGCGGCAGTTGGCGCGGCGGGTCGCTTTTCTGGTCCGTCATACAGCTCAGCTGCGCGACTGCGCACCCCCGCGGCGGCGCGCGGGCAGCGGCGGCACCGGCTCATTGGCGTGGCCCTTGTAGAGTGGCGATTCCAGATAGCGGGCAATGGCAAAGCGCACCAGAACGGCGACCGCTGCAGAGGCCGGCACGGCGATCAGCAAGCCGACGAAGCCAAACAGCGCGCCAAAGGCAAACAGCGAAAACATCAGCCACACCGGATGCAGGCCGACGCTTTTTCCCACCAACCTCGGTTGCAGAATGTTGCCTTCGATGAACTGGCCCACGAAGAACACGCCGGCCACCGCCGCGACCATGGTCCAGTCCGGCCAGAACTGAACGAAGGCGACGCCGACGGCCAGCACCAGCCCGGTCAGCGAGCCGACATAGGGAATGAAGGAGATCAGCCCGGCGAACAGGCCGATGAGGATGCCGAAATTCAGCCCGGTCAGCGTCAGGCCGGTGGCATACATAGCGCCCAGAACCAGGCACAGCGTGCCCTGGCCGCGCACGAAGCCGGCGGTGGCGGTGTTGATGTCCTTGGCGATCGCCCTGACGGTCTGGACATAGTCGCGCGGCACCCAGCTGTCGACGATCGTCACCATGCGATCCCAGTCGAGCAGCATGTAGAAGGCGACGACGGGCGTGACGACAAACAGGCTGACCACCGACACCAGCGCCACGCCGGAGCTCCAGACCGAGGTGAACACCGTGGTCAGGAGACCGAAGCCGGATGTCAGCAGCGAGTTCAACCCTTCGCGCAGGCCATTGGCGTCGACACCGAATTTCTCTTCCAGCCATCTCGGATCGAAGCTGGTGATCAGGGTCTGCAGCCTGGTCAGGTATTCCGGCAGCTTGCTGGCGAAATCGGCCATCTGCGTGGCCAGCACCGGAATGAGGATGACGAAGGCCAGCACCAGAACGACGATGAAGGCGATGAGGATGACCACCGTCGCCATCAGCCGCGACAGGCCGAGCCGCTCCAGCCGGTCGGCGACCGGGTCGAGGAAGTAGGCGAGCACCATGCCGGCGACGAACGGCAGCAGGATGCCGCTGAAGACATAGAGGAAGATCGCGAGGATGATGGCGCTGATCAGCCAGAAGCGGATCTGGCGGCGAAACACCGCCGATGCCGCAGCCTCGGCTGCCGCGTCGATATCCTGGTCAGTTGCCCGGTGTGGAGCCTTCGCCATAGCCGCTCATATGCCTCAGCCAAGCCACGAGATAGGCCGCGGCTGAAGCCACGGTCAAGACCCCGGACAGCAATATGAGCACCGGCCTGAGCGGGTCGAGATCGATGGCGAGGGCCAGTTCGCCCAGCACCACCGCCGCCAGCACGATCTGGATGGCGGTGTTGGCCTTGGACACGAACAGCGGCTTCATCTCGACCGGGTGGGCCATGACGGTGGACAAAAGCACGGCGCAGACGATCAGCGCATCACGCGACACCATGGTGACGACCAGCCACAGAGGCAGCTCGCCGATGAAGCCCAGCACTACGAACACCGAGACCAGCAGCAATTTGTCGGCCATCGGGTCGAGGTAGGCGCCAAGCCGCGAAAACTGGTTGAAATGGCGGGCGATGAAGCCGTCGACGCCGTCGGAAATGCCGGCGATGACGAAGCCGGCAAAGGCCCAGTCCCAGCGCGCCTGCAACATGGCCAGCACCACGGCCGGCACCAGCACGAAACGCATGATCGTGATGATGTTGGGGATGGTCAAAATGCATGTCCCGTCGCTTTTGTTTTGCTGATAGATGATGGAGATGGGTGGCGACGGCAAGGGCCAACGGTGAAAGGCAGAGCCGTCGACGTGCCCGGAGCGAAAATGGTGCAGATCCCCGCAGCACTCCAAAACGCAAAACGCACTATCTGACGACGATGGCACAGAGAATCACAATCGCTTTGCGTGTAACGCTTTGCTATTTGGCCGGGGTGACGGGAAGTCTCATGGCTTCGCATCTTTCGGAGCCCCGCACCGCGACGCGGCAGCGCACGATCTTTTTTTCAGTTTCGTTCTTGCCCTAGTCGCGGGCCTTCTGGTCTCATGGCCTCTCTGGCTGACGGCCGCTGCTATTGTTTTCGTTTTCGCGCGGTCAGTCTCAGCAAATCCGGGTCTGTGGACCGCGGCAGCGACTTGATCGCCGCTAGTCTCTCGTATGGAACCTTGCCGTTCGACGGCCAGCCTAGATCTGTAGCGACCGTCGGTGTCATCGCTGCAGCTCTCGCGGGCATTTGTTTCTACTGTTGGAGTGTATCGAGCCCCGTTCGGCCAGTTTCCGACTGAAACACCACCAACACCCGCTTGCCTTGCGAGGCAAAACCGTTCATGCGAAGAGCCCGCAAACGAGTGGAAAACAGCGATGGGCAAGCGCAAGAACGGGCTCACCTATGCCGAGGCGGGTGTCGACATCGATGCCGGCAATCTCATGGTCGAGAAGATCAAGCCGCTGGTGCGCGCGACGCGCCGGCCGGGCGCCGATGGCGAGATCGGCGGCTTCGGCGGCCTGTTCGACCTCAAGGCCGCCGGCTTCACCGACCCGGTGCTGGTCGCCGCCAATGACGGCGTCGGCACCAAGCTGAAGATCGCCATCGATGCGGGCAAGCACGACACGATCGGTATCGACCTCGTCGCCATGTGCGTCAACGACATCGTCGTGCAAGGCGCCGAGCCATTGTTCTTCCTCGACTATTTCGCCACTGGCAAGCTGGACCCCGACCAGGGTGCCTCGATCGTCGGCGGCATCGCCGAAGGCTGCCGGCAGGCCGGATGCGCGCTGATCGGCGGCGAGACGGCGGAAATGCCCGGCATGTATCACGGCAAGGACTATGATCTTGCCGGCTTTGCCGTGGGCGCTGCCGAACGCGGCCAGCTGCTGCCGACCGACGACATCGTCGAGGGCGACGTGCTGTTGGGGCTGGCCTCGTCGGGCCTGCATTCGAACGGCTTTTCGCTGGTCCGCCGCATCGTGGCCACCAGCGGCCTTTCGTGGACCGATCCGGCGCCCTTCAATGATGAAGCCACGTTGGCCGAGGCGCTGCTCGAGCCGACCCGCATCTACGTCAAGTCGATCCTCAAGGCGATCCGCGGCACGCATGGCATCAAGGCGCTGGCCCACATCACCGGCGGCGGCTTTCCCGAGAACATCCCGCGCGTCCTGCCCAAGGATTTTTCCGCCGAGCTCGACCTCGACGCCATCGAGGTGCCGGCGGTGTTCTCATGGCTGGCGAAGACCGGCGGCGTGGCGCCGGAAGAGATGATGCGCACCTTCAACTGCGGCGTCGGCATGATCCTCGCCGTCGCCTCCGGCCAGGCCGCGCAGGTCGCGGCCGTGCTGCAGGAGGCCGGCGAGACGGTGACGCCGATCGGCCGCATCGTGCCGCGCCGCGACGGCGGCGTCATCTATCGGGGCTCGATCGACCTATGAGCGCGCGCAAACGCACCGTGGTGCTGATCTCGGGACGCGGCTCCAACATGACGGCGCTGATCGCCGCGGCCAGCAATCCGGACTATCCGGCCGAGATCGTCGGCGTCATTTCCGACCGGGCCAATGCCGCCGGCCTCGGTATCGCCGCGGCGCGCGGCATCGCCACCAAGGTGATTTCACGGGCCGACTATACCAGCAAGGAAGCGCATGACGGGGCGATCGACGCGGCACTTGTCTCGTTCAGCGCCGAGATCGTGGCGCTGGCCGGCTACATGCGCATTCTCGGCGCGCGCTTCGTCGAGAAGTGGCTGGGACGGATGATCAACATCCACCCTGCCCTGCTGCCTGCCTTCAAGGGGCTCGATACCCATGCTCGCGCGCTGCGCGCCGGCACACGCATTCATGGCTGCACGGTGCATTTCGTCACGCTGGACATGGATGACGGCCCGATCATCGCCCAAGCCGCCGTGCCGGTGATGGTCGGCGACAACGAGGATACGCTCGCCGCCCGCGTGCTGAAGGCCGAGCACCGGCTTTATCCGCTGGCGCTCGGGTTGGTCGCCGAAGGCAAGGCGCGAATGGAAGGCGGCCGCACCGTGCTTGCCCGCTTCGCAGATGACGCCGACAACAGCACCTCCGTGGTCATGGCGCCCGATCCGCTGCGCGAGGAGACCGACCTCGAGCATCTGGCGCGCATCACGCCCTGAGCAGGAGGAGGCTGGCATGGCGACAACGAAGCAACTCCTTCTTCTGCGTCATGCCAAGTCGAGCTGGGACGATCCTGACCTTATCGACTTCGACCGGCCGCTTTCCGGGCGCGGGCTGAAGGCCGCCCCGCTGGTCGGGCGCGAACTGGTCAGGCAAGGTTGGCTGCCTGATCTGGCACTGGTGTCGCCGACGCTGCGCAGCCGCGACACGTGGCGGCTGGTCTCGGCGGAATTGCCGGCGCAAACGCCGGCCAAATTTGTCCAGGCGCTCTACGAGGCCAGTGCGGCAGACATTCTCGCCAAGGTACGGCAGGCAAATGCGGCAACAAGCAGCCTTTTGGTGCTCGGCCATAATCCCGGCCTGGAGGAATTCGCACGCCGGCTTGCCGGCGCCGGATCGGATGCCGCGGCACTCGAAAGGCTTGAAGAGAAATTCCCGACAGCGGCCCTTGCCCGCTTCGTTTTCGACGGCAATTGGGCACGACTCGCCCTCGGCGATGCGCGGCTGACGCACTGCGTTCGGCCGAAGGATCTGAGCTAGGTTGTGACTTGATATACAAAGGCAAGAACGGCGGGCCAAGCCTGCCGCTCTTTGTGCTCCGGAGTTTGAGGACTTAGCGGCCCCAGTTGCCCCGGCCAGATTGAGGCACGACGGACTGGGCCGTGCCGGACTGGGTCGTCGTCGCATCGGTGTTGACGGCGTTGTGCTCTGTCGGGAACAGCTTGCGGATCGAACCCGTGAACGTGTTGTCGACGTTGTTGGCTTGGCCAGCGGCAACAGGCGCTGCCGGCTGGTTGACGCCGTCCGAACCATAGTGGTCGCTGCCGGCAAAGGCACTGCCCGTGGCAATGAGGATGGCGACGGCGGTAAGAGCAATCTTGGTCATTTCAGGTACTCCAGTGTCTTCATATTTTCAGTGTTCTGTCCGTCAAGTGGCGTGCCTTGGGAGGATTTCGCGTCGTTCGGACCGCCTCGAAGTGGGTTGGCGGTGCTGCGATTTCCAATCACGAAGATGTTCCGCGCGCACCCTGAATCGGGTGCTTGAAATCCGCTAAAAAGTTTCCTTTGCCTTATTTTTTTCCATTGTTTTCAAATTGTTATGCGAATATTCTCGTTGCAGGGCTTGCGCATTGGCCGAGCCGGCGTTCACCCCGTCCTGCACGATGCGTCAACAGAAACGAACCGATCGGTTCGATTTCATACGGCTGCCGGCTCGTTGCCGGCGTTGCCGCGCTTGATGCGCCCGCTGGCCAGAAGCACGACCGGGCGGTTGCAAGTCGCCAGAACAGCGCTGGCGGTGTCGCCGAAGAACAGATCCTTGCCCGAACGACGGGTGACGCCCATCACGACGATCGCCGCACCTTTGGCCACCTCGCTGATGATCACCTGGTCGGGTATGCCGTGGGTGTGGATCGCGGTGTCAACAGGCACGCCGTAGCGGCTGGCCAGGTCGGCAATATCTTTCAGGACGGCTTCTTCCCGGCGATGCGAAACCGATGTCGGCTTGTGACCCCTGGCTGCGCCTTGCGAGACGTAGAGAACCTTGACCCGCGCCCGGTTTGGACGGGCCAGCGCCAGCGCAAAGTCGGCGGCGCGGCGCGCCACCTCGGTGCCGTTGACGGGAACGAGAATACTGGCGCCGGCTTTTAGCGTCGGCATCCTGTCGTCTGCGTTGCCGCCATTCAGGACTAGGCAAAGCGGGCCTTCGAATCCCCCGGCTATGTCGTTGAGGGTCGGCGTGAAAGCGCCTTTGGCGGTCAGCACATCGTCAAGGCCGACCAGCAGCATACCGTATCCCTTGCGGGCCTCTTCGGCGATGGTCTCACCGGTGGCTTCCGATTCGGTGCGGGCTGTCAGATGCACTTTGTCGACAAGCGTGTGTTCGGTCCGTTTCACCACCCGGGCGCTTCTTTCCGCACCCTTCTTCAGAGTGCGCTCCGGTCCCCTGGTATCGGCCGGCCTGTCAATCCGGCCGTCTTTTAGGTGAAGCAAGGTGGTAGGCATGCCGCTGCCCCCGCCGACCAGTCCGGCGAGATAGGCGGTGAACTTGCCGATCCTGCTGTCGTCGACCAGCACTAGCAGGCGCTCCAGCTTGGAAACGAAGCCGTATTCGTCCAGCGCCTCGCGCTCGACACGCTGCTGCTCGTCGGGGCTGATTGGGAGCCGGCCAAGCGCCCAGCGGAGCATTGGCGGCATGGCCAGCGTGGTGATGACGGCCATGGTGACGATCATGGTGAAGAGATTGTGCGACACGATGTTCATCGACAAGCCGATACTGGCGACGATCACCTCGGTCGAACCGCGCGCGTTCATTGCGCTGCCGACGGCAGTTGCTTCCTTGAATGACATGCCGGCAAGCTTGCCACCCACGAACGCGCCGCCAAATTTGCCGACGCTGGCGATGACGACGAGAGCCGCTGTCAGCATGGCAAGCGTCGGGTCGGCAAGCACGGTAAGGTCGGCCGAAAGCCCGGCCATGCCGAAGAAGATCGGCATGAACAGTGCGGTGATGACGCCGCGAAGCTGGCCTTCTATGTGGCTCGAGAGGATGGGTGATTCACCGACCAGGATGCCGGCGACAAAAGCCCCCAGAACGGTGTGGACGCCAATCAGATTGGTGATCAGCGCCATCACCCCCATGATGATGAGGATCATGGTGATCACCGCAAACTCGCTGCGGAAGGCATCGTTGGTCCAGCGGATCAAGGTGAACACCAGGCGACGGCCGACGGTGAAGGAGAACACCATGAACAGCGCCACTTCGGCAACGGTGGTCATCAGCGGCACGAGCTCCAGCCTGCCATTGGTGGCGATGCCGAACGTTATGGCGATGATCAGCCAGCCGATCGTGTCCTCGATGATCGCCGAGGAAATGATCACCTGGCCGAGGTTGCGGCGCATGAAGTTCATTTCGCGCACCACCATGGCGACGATCTTGACCGACGAAATCGACAGCGCGGTGCCCAGGAACAGCCCGGCGACGGTGCGTTGCGTCGCGTCGGGCAGCAAGGCGTCGGGCAGGACCTGCGCCAATGCGAAGCCGCAGACGAAGGGCAGGACGATGCCGGTGACCGAAATGGAAAAACAGGCCGCGCCAACCCGGCGCACCAGCCGTAAATCCATCTCCATGCCGGTCAACAAAAGCAGCATGAGGATGCCGAGCTGCGAGACGGCGTCGATCATGCCCTTCTGCTCAGGATCGCTCGGAAAGATTAGATGCTGCGCCGATGGCCACAGCCAGCCGAACAGCGAGGGACCGAGCAGGATGCCGCCGATCAACTGGCCCATGATTGCCGGCTGGCCATAGCGCTGCAGCACTTCACCCAGGCCACGCCCGACAAGCAGCAGGAGAACGATTTCGGCGACGAAGATGCCTTCGGCCGAGCCGCCCATCCCCGACGCCACGGTTCCAGCAGTCTGCGCCTCCACCGCCCAGCTCGCGCTTGCCGCGACAGCGACGAGCGCACAAGACAGCATCGCAAGGACGATGGAACGTGTCGGCGTCTGCCAAGCCATGAGACTCCTCGCCAATGCGCCTGCCGACAACGCGCGACAGGAAGTTGCGTTGCCACTCTCGAGCGACGGACTTTCCAGTCGAATCGTACCGCCGCTCTGTTTTTGTTTGAGCATCGAATTTTCCCAAAACCGGCACCCACTTTTGGGCCCGATGCTCTAGACGTGCACCTCACCAAAGGAGAGTTCGCCGTCGTCGCCAGCAGCCAGGAAGGCCGTGACGAGCAGGCCCGCATAGAAGGCGGCGACCAGCACGACGATGACCAGGCCGGGAATAGGCCCCAGGGCAGCACCGGTGACAGCCTCACGCACCGAACCGACGAAGCCGATACGGACACCTTCGGTTAGAAGACTGGGAGTCGACAGTTTGAGGATCCAGGCCAGCAGCAGGATCAGCAGCATGTGGATGTAGTTTCGACGCAGACGGCGCGCCAACGCCACTCGATGCGAAATGAGGAATTTTGGAGCGCGAAGGCCTTCGCCGACGACCAACAGCCAATCGGACGCGAAGTCCGGTTGCGGAGAGAATATCTGCGCGAAGTAGTGCCGTTCGAACTGGCGCACGCGGGCCCGGTAAAAGTCGAAGAAGCGATATCGCCGCGCCTCTATCCACAGCAGCAACAGGACAAGCATCATGGCAAACAGCAGCACGCCGTGATGCGCGCTGGCCGTCGAAAGCGAGACGGACAACATCGCCGCGACGACCGTTATCGCCCAATTGCTCGTCCGGTCCAGGCGGTCGCGCCACCCCGCCATGCGCAGAATCTCGGCGCGATGAAAGTGCGACATCGTGGTTACCAGTTCGCCGGACGAAAGCGTTCTTCCAATGGGGTCCGGCACTGCCGATACATCTGCCACTATCGAGCCTCCACCCGCCACGCAAAAACGGCTGGGTGGGCATTCGCCGGCCGCAGCCAGACCTTATTGTCGTGGAACGCGGCGCCGCCATACGGCGCCGGGGCGTCGGCGCCGGTCAGGACGTTGATGCCCTCGCCGCGCTCGTGGGCGCTGTTCGGCCAGATGCCTTCGGCCACCACGACGCCGCGCTTGATTCCATCGAACAGTCTTGCGTGCAGCACGACTTCACCGCGCGCATTGCCGATCTCGACGCGATCGCCGTCGGCCAGTCCATAAGCTGCCGCATCGTCCGGATGCAAAAGCAGTTCCGGCCGGCCCTCCTTGGCCCTCGACACCGGCGTCTCCGAAAAAGTCGAGTTGAGGAAATTGCGCGCCGGCGAGGTGGTCAGCCGGAACGGGTGCGCCTCGTCCGCCACCTCGATCAGGTCGACGTGATCGGGAAATTCCGGCAGGCTTGCCACCGGCCCGAACAGGCCCATGCTTTTCGGCGGCCGGTTGGGCGCCGCCTGCCCGGTCCAGTCGGCGCGGAAGTGGAATTTTCCGTCCGCGTGGCCGAAACCCTCGATAAAATGCGCTGCCTCGAAATCCGGCTGCAAATCGACCCACTTTTCTTCCTTGAGGCTCGAAAAACTGCCTAGGCCGCGTTTGCCCAAAATGACATCGATATGCTGCTGCCCGGTCAAGCCGAAGCCCGGCCTGTCGCCAACGCCGAGCCGCTTGCCCAGTTCCTCGATGACGAAATGGTTGCTGCGCGGCCCTTCCGGCGGATCGATCAGCTTCGGACCCAGCGTGATGTGCTGGTTGCCGCCGCCCTTGTAGATGTCGTCATGCTCGAGGAACATCGTCGCCGGCAGTACGACATCGGCGAGCTTCGCGGTGTCGGTCATGAATTGCTCGTGCACGCAGGAAAACAGGTCGTCGCGCAAAAAACCCTGTTTCACCAGCCGCTGTTCCGGCGCGACATTGACCGGGTTGGTGTTCTGGATCAGCAGCGCCGTCACCGGAGGGCCGCCATAGAGCGCGTCCTCAGCCCCGGTCAGCACCGGGCCGATGCGGGAATGGTCGAGATGGCGGATCGCAGGGTCGCGCATCCGCGTGCCTTCCAGCAGTTCCTGGTTGAGCTTGAAGATGCCCGAATTGGAATGGAAGGCGCCGCCGCCCTCATATTGCCAGCAGCCGGTGACCGCGGCGATCGAGGCCGCGGCATGCATGTTGACCGAGCCGTTGCGCTGGCGCGAGAAACCGTAGCCGAGGCGAAGGTAAGTCTTCTTTGTCGTGCCGACGAGGTGGGCGAAGGTCTCGATCTCGTCGACCAAAAGCCCGGTGATATCAGCCGCCCATTGCGGCGTCCTCGTCTGAAGATGCGCTTCCAGCCCGTGCGGGTCGTCGGTGTATTTTTCCAAATAGGCGCGGTCGGCCATGCCGTCACGGAACAGCACATGCATCACCGCGCAGGCCAGCGCGCCATCAGTGCCGGGCTTCAGCACCAGGCCAAGATCGGCCTGCTTCATCGTCGCGTTCTCGTAGACATCGATGACGACTATTTTCGCGCCGCGTTCCTTGCGCGCCTTGATGGCGTGGGTCATGACGTTGACCTGGGTGACCACGGCATTGGTGCCCCAGATCACCACGCAGTCGGACTTGGCCATCTCGCGCGGGTCGGGACCGCGCAACGCGCCGGCGCCCATCATCCAGCCGGTCCAGGCCAGGTTGGTGCAGATCGAACTGAAGAAGCCGGAGTACTTTTTCGCGTGGCGCAGCCGCTCGATGCCGTCGCGCTGCACCAGCCCCATCGTGCCGGCATAGTAATAAGGCCAGACCGTCTCCGAGCCGTACTTTTCCTCCGCCGCGATGAACTTTTCGGCGATGAGGTCGAGTGCCGACTCCCAGCTCGCTTCCTTCCAGGCGCCCTCGCCCTTGGCGCCGGCGCGGATCAATGGCTTCAGCAAGCGGTCGGGATGATGGACGCGGTCGGCGTAACGGGCGACCTTGGCGCAGATGACGCCTGATGTATACGTGTTGGCCTTGGCGCCATGGACGCGGCCGATGCGCTTGTCATCGAGCAGTTCGACCTCGAGCGCGCAGGTCGACGGGCAATCATGCGGACAGGCCGAATGGCCGATTCTGAGCTTGGCGTGCTGGTTCATGAGGGTAAACTAGCCGCTTATGGCGGCGTCGTGTAGGGCCAGATGGCGCTCTCCCTTCTCCCTTTGTTGTTGTGGGAGAAGACAGAGGGCGCCGCCACTACTCCGCCGTGCCTTCCTCGTATTCCGCCGACATTGACAGCCATTTTTCCTCATGGGCGGCCAAAGTCTGGGCAAGCTGCGAGCGCTCCTTGGCCAGCCGTGTCGCCGTGGACGGGTCCTTTTCATAGACCGCCGGATTGGCGAGTTCGTCCTCGATGCCATCGATGCGCTTGCGGATGCGGTCCATCAGCGCTTCGGTGGCGCGGATTTCCTTGGCCAGCGGCTCCAAGGCGGCGCGGCGCGCTGCCGCATCGCGGCGGCGGTCGGCCTTCGAAGCCTTCTCCGCCTCGCGCTTGCCGCGGCGGTCGCCGGACACGCCGGTGACCAGCGTCTTGTAGTCCTCGAGGTCGCCGTCATACGGGTTGACCGCGCCGTCCTTGACCAGCCACAGCCGGTCGGCCGTCGCTTCGAGCAGATGGCGGTCGTGCGAGATCAGGATGACCGCGCCGGGAAACTCATTCAGCGCATGGATCAGCGATTCACGGCTGTCGATATCGAGATGGTTGGTCGGCTCGTCGAGGATGAACAGGTTCGGCCCCTCGAACGCCGACAGGCCCATCAGAAGGCGCGCCTTCTCGCCGCCCGATAGGTCCTTGGCGGCGGTGTTCATCTTTTCGGTGGTGAGACCGAACTGGGCGACGCGGCCGCGCACCTTCGATTCCGGCGCCTCCGGCATCAGCCGGCGGACATGCTCATAGGCGTTTTCGTTCGGCCTGAGATCGTCGAGCTGATGCTGGGCAAAGATCGCCACTTTCAGGCCGGGCGCCACCGTCATGGTGCCGGTTTCCTGCTTCAGCCGGCCGGACAGCAATTTGGCGAAGGTCGACTTGCCGTTGCCGTTGGCGCCGAGCAACGCGATGCGGTCGTCGGCATCGATGCGCAGCGTCATCTTCTTCAGGATCGGCTCGCCCTCGGTATAGCCGACATTGACGTTGTTGAGCGCAATGATCGGCGAGGCCACGGTCTTCACCGGCTCGGGAAAGGAGAACGGCCGCACCGTGTCATTCACGATAGCGGCGATCGGCTTCATCTTCTCCAGCGCCTTGATGCGCGACTGCGCCTGCCTCGCCTTGGAAGCTTTGGCGCGGAAGCGCTCGACGAAGGATTCCATGTGCTTGCGAGCGGCTTCCTGCTTGACGCGGCCCTTCTCCTGCAGTTCGCGCTGCTCGGTGTATTGCCGCTCGAACTGGTCGTAGCCGCCGCGCCAGAAGGTCAGCTTCTTCTGGTCGAGATGGACGATCGAGTTGACGGCGCGGTTGAGCAGGTCGCGATCGTGCGAGATCAGAAGCACCGTGTGCGGATATTTCGACACGTAGTTTTCCAGCCACAGCGTGCCTTCGAGGTCGAGATAGTTGGTCGGCTCGTCGAGCAGCAGAAGATCGGGCTCGGCAAACAGGACTGCCGCCAGCGCCACCCGCATGCGCCAGCCGCCGGAGAAGGACGAGGCCGGCCGCCGCTGCGCCTCATCGTCGAAGCCGAGGCCGGCAAGAATGGTGGCGGCTCGCGATTCCGCCGAATGGGCGTCGATGTCGGCCAGCCGCATGTGGATGTCGGCTATGCGGTGCGGATCGGTCGCGGTCTTTTCCTCTTCGAGCAGTGCACTCCTCTCAACGTCGGCCTTGAGCACGATCTCGATCAGCGGCTCCTCGGTGCCGGGCGCTTCCTGCGCCACCTGGCCGATGCGCGTGTTCTTCGGCAGGCTGATCGAGCCAGTCTCTGAGGCGAGATCGCCGGTGATCGCCTTGAACAAGGTGGTCTTGCCGGTGCCGTTGCGGCCGACAAGCCCGGCCTTGCTGCCGGCCGGCAAGGTCAGCGAGGCATGGTCGAGAAGCAGGCGTCCGGCCATGCGGAGCGAAAGGTCGTTGATGATCAGCATGGTCGCGCTTTTGCACGGGACATCAGCGCTTCGCAAGACCTTGAGCGCCGGTTGGCCTGATAAGGCATGAAAATAGCCGGCGGCGGATCGCCGGCCTCGCCGGATCAGAGGACCAACTACGGGATGGGCCGGAACCTGCTGCGACGGCGACTGGCGAGCATCGACTTCCCGCATGCGAAAACTGCGCATTTGTCAGTTGATTGCTCGTGCAGGTCGGTTGTCTTCCGCGATCGCACCATGACGCAGGGGGAAGACTCAGCTATGTCTAGGTGTGCGGCGGACCTGATACCCGCCTGGCCGGCGTCATCGCTCTCCTCCCAAGCGGCGCCGGCCATTTTCCTTTACTGTGCCGGCGGCGTGCCGGATTGATCACCGCCTGACGTCAAGTTCGGCGCAGGGTCGACCTGCGGGTATTGATCGGCCGTGCCAGGGGCCTTCGTCGGCGGGATATTGTTGTCACAAGCCGCCACAGCCAAGGCTGCGGCTAAAGCCAGCAAGATTGAGAGCTTGTTCATCGCAACCTCCTGTCATCGGGCAAACGAGGCGGTGCCGATTTGGTTGCACGCTCAGGCCTCGCTCGGGGCCTTTGGGGAGCGGGGGAACAAAACGCTGCCTCTCCGGTTCCTCCATACCAATTGGAGAAAATCATGATCCGTCTGCTCATAGCCGGGGCCGCCGTCTACGTGGCCTACCGCATAACCAGGGAAATCATCGACGAGGTACCCGATGACTTCGATCCAGTGCCGTTGCCGCCACCCGACGATCGTAAGTCGCTGCGGCGGCAGTCGGCGGCGATGGGCGCAGAGCCGCAGCGCTAGGTCGAGTTCATCGGCTGGTGCGCGCTAACAGGTTGGATATATCAATCGCCCTCTCCCGCCGAAACCGTTGCGAACAAAGCAGAAACGATGCTTGATGGGCAATGAACCTTGCTGCCCTTGATTCGACCTTCCGGCCTGCCTATCTCGCGAAGCTGAACGCCGAGCAGCGCGTTGCCGTCGAGCATGGCGACGGCAAGGTCGCCGGACCGCTGCTGGTGATCGCCGGCGCCGGCTCCGGCAAGACCAGCACGCTGGCGCATCGCGTCGCGCATCTGATCGTCAGGGGCGCTGATCCCAGGCGCATCCTTTTGATGACGTTTTCGCGGCGCGCCGCATCGGAAATGGCCAAGCGGGTCGAGCGCATCGCCGGTGAGGTGCTGGGGCGCGACGCTTCCGTCATCACCGACGCGTTGAGCTGGGCCGGCACGTTCCACGGCATCGGCGCCAGGCTGCTGCGCGACTACGCTTTGGAGATCGGCCTCGATCCGGCCTTTACCATCCATGACCGCGAGGATTCGGCCGATCTGATGAACCTTATCAGGCACGAACTCGGCTTCTCGAAAACCGAAGGCCGTTTTCCGACCAAGGGCACTTGCCTGGCGATCTATTCGCGTGCCGTCAACGCGCAGGCGCCTCTCGGCGAGGTTCTGGGTTCGGTGTTTCCCTGGTGCGCGGGGTGGGCAGAACAGCTCAAGGCGCTGTTCGCCCGATATGTCGAGGCCAAGCAGGCGCAGAACGTGCTCGATTACGACGATCTGCTGCTTTACTGGGCGCAGATGGCCGGCGAGCCTGAGATATCAGCGCATCTGGGTGGGCGATTCGACCATGTGCTGGTCGACGAATACCAGGACACCAACCGGCTGCAGGCCTCGATCCTCACGGCACTCAAGCCGGACGGATCCGGGCTGACGGTGGTTGGCGACGATGCGCAGTCGATCTATTCGTTTCGCGCGGCGGAAGTGCGCAACATCCTCGACTTCCCCAAACAGTTCGCGCGGCCGGCCGAGATCGTCATGCTGGAGCGGAACTATCGCTCGACCGAGACCATCCTGGCCGCCGCCAATGCGGTGATCGGCGAGGCCTCCGAGCGCTTTACCAAGAACCTCTGGTCGGAGCGCAAATCGGCCGAAAGGCCGAAGCTGGTCAGCGTCCGCGACGAGGCCGAGCAGGCGAACTATGTCTGCCAGGCGATCCTGACCGAGCGCGAGGCCGGCACGGCGCTGAAGGCGCAGGCCGTGCTATTCCGCGCCTCGCATCACAGCGGGCCGCTGGAGATCGAGCTGACGCGCCGCAACATCCCGTTCGTCAAGTTCGGCGGGCTTAAGTTCCTCGACGCCACCCATATCAAGGATGTGCTGGCGGTGCTGCGTTTCGCCGAAAACCCGCGCGACCGCGTCTCCGGTTTTCGCGTGCTGCAGCTTTTGCCCGGCATCGGCCCCTCGGCGGCTGCGCAGATCGTCGACACCATGTCGACGTCGCTCGACGAAACGATGGGACTGGTGCGCTACCGGCCGCCGCAACGCGCCGCCGACGACTGGCCGGATTTTGTCGCGCTGTTCTCGCAGCTTCGCGCCGGATCGGGAAAATGGCCTGTTGATCTCGAACAGGTCAGGCTGTGGTACGAGCCGCATCTCGAGCGCATTCATGAGGACGCGACGACGCGCCGGGCCGATATTCTGCAACTCGAACAGATCGCCTCGGGCTATGCCTCGCGCGAGCGTTTCCTCACCGAGCTGACGCTCGATCCGCCGGATGCGACCAGCGACGAGGCCGGGCCGCCGCATCGCGACGAGGACTATCTGATCCTGTCGACCATCCATTCGGCCAAGGGCCAGGAATGGAAGAACGTCTTCGTGCTCAACACCGTCGACGGCTGCATCCCGATCGACCTCGGCGTCGGCTCGAAAGAGGATATCGACGAAGAGCGCCGCCTGCTCTACGTGGCGATGACGCGGGCCAAGGACGGCCTGCACCTGGTCATGCCGCAGCGCTTTTTCGTCCACGGCCAGGCGGCACGCGGCGACCGCCATGTCTATGCCTCGCGCAGCCGCTTCATCCCGGCTTCGATCCTCGGCGCCTTCGAGCAAACCGCGTGGGCCAGTGTCCAGGCCAAGGACGATCCGCGCCGCCAGCCGCAGGTGCGCGTCGACCTCGGCGCCCGCATGCGCGACATGTGGAAATAGCCGCCTTTTCGGCACGGCGCTCATGCCATGGAACTTGGTGGCGACAATCAAATCCCGGCGCCATGGAACCTGATGCCGCAATCCGCGTTTCTGGGCGTCCGATTCAGATCGGAGAGCGGCGTCCGCCGTCATCTCCGCCCAATTCGAGAGGCCAGAATGCACGACACGACGTTCTTCACCCCAGTCGCCGTAACCGTCGGCGCCGGCCATAAGCGCATGATCGCTTCGCTCTTCGACATGCATGAGTTCCTGACCGAGTTCCCGCCATCGCGGCGTCGCCTGAGCTATGGCGCGGCCGTGAAGGCCTGCGAGGCGGCACGTGCCGGCGAGATCTCGCCCGAAGCGGCGCGCGATGCCTTGATCACTTTCGCGATGACGGCAGGCATTCTCTGGCCTTCGGCCCAGCCGGCGGTATCGGTCAAGCCTGTCGCCCGGGGCCGTGGCGGATACGCCGCCTGAGGCCTGACCAGGCCCCTTTGCGCCCATGACCGTCAAAGATGCGGTTCATCTTCGGCGGGTTTTCCGAACCTGCTTTCAATTCGATCACGATAGACGCGGATAAATCAGGCGAAGGGGCGCCCCTCTTCGCTGCGCTGGAACTGCGTCAGGTCGAGCGGCACCGAAGGCCGGCCAAGAATGGTCAGGATCGCGTGCGCCTGGCCGCGGTGATGGGTCTGGTGGTTGAAGAAATGATCGAGCGCCGGCGCCAGCCGCTGCGAGACGGTGCGCATGTCGGAAACGGTCATGTAGGAGAAGCGGCCGGACAAGGCCTTCTCGCTCAAGCTCCCGATCCAGTCGATGATCCTTTTGTCTTCGGCCTCGCGTGCCAGTCGCAAGCCCGGCAAGGCGCTGTGCAGGATCATGTCGAGCCTCGCCGGTGCATCGCCCTCGCCGGTAAAGCGCCTCATCCAGATGCGATCGGCGGTCAAGATATGGTTGAGCGTGCCCATCATCGAACCGAAGAAAGCGCCGACATTGCGGCCGAACTCGTCCTCGCCGAGATCGGCGGCGGCATCGTAAATGCGGCTATTGGCCCATTGATTGTAGCCCGCAAACATCATGAAGTGCTGTTTCATCTTCTTCTCCCGGCCCGCGAAACCCGTTTCGGGTGCCTACCGCATCGGCCCGAAAATCGGTACCGATTTTTGCTACACTGACCTTCGGTTCGGAAAAACACGATGCGAAGTTTCAAAAGTGCTAGAGCGTATTTTGTGCGTCCAAGCGGATGCACGTCGCTCTAGTAGACCGCAAGGACGCCGCCGCCAATGACCATTCTGCTCTATGACCTCGTCGGACGCGATGCCGCCCGCCCGTTCAGCCCGCATTGCTGGAAGGCGGCGATGGCGCTCGCCCACAAGGGGCTCGACATCTCGACCGTGCCGACGCGTTTTCTCGAAGTGCCCACTGTTGAAGGCGGCGTTTCGAAACTCGTTCCGGTGATCCGCGACGGCGAGAAGGTGGTCGCCGATTCCTTCGCCATCGCGCTCTATCTCGACGAAGCCTATCCCGAGCGGCCGACATTGTTTTCCGGCGACGGCGGCAAGGCGATGGCGCGCTTCATCGAACGTTGGTCGCAACTGACCATCCATCCCTATGTCACCACCGCGGCAATCATGGACCTCCATGCCATGCAGGACGAAGCGAACGCCGCCTATTTCCGCCAGAACCGCGAGCAGCGTTTCGGCAAGAAACTTGAAGAGGTGGTGGCGGCACGCGACGCCGGCCTTGACGCCTTCCGCGCCTCGCTGGAACCGTTGCGCTCGATGCTCACCTATCAGCCGTTCATCGGCGGCCAATCACCGCTATTTGCCGACTACATCGTCTTCGGAGCGCTGCAATGGGCGCGGATCGCCTCGCCCTACCGGTTGCTCGACGACAGCGATCTGGTGGCGCAATGGTTCGAGCGCTGTCTTGACCTGCATGACGGCCTCGGCCGCAAGGTGGCAGCGGCAGCATAGGGCAGTAAGGCAGTAGGTATGCGCGCCTTCCCTACTGCCTTACTGCCTTACTGCCGTACTCCCCTACTCCCCTAGCAAAGGCAGCACGACACCATGACGTCAGGCCCGGAATTCCCGGACGATTTTCGCGCCGAGTTGGTCAACCTCTTCCGGTGGCGCCGGGACGTCAGGCGGTTCAAGCCGACACCACTTCCGGAAGGCGCGCTGGAGCGGTTCATAAACCTCGCCAGCATTGCACCCTCGGTCGGCCTCAGCCAGCCTTGGCGTTTTGTCATGGTCGAGAGTGCGCAGTGCCGCGCCGCTATCAGGGCCTGCTTCGAGCGCTGCAATGCGGAAGCGCTCGCATCGTTCGGCGGCGAACGCGCCGCGCTCTATGCGCGCCTGAAGCTCGCCGGCCTGAACGAAGCGCCTTGTCAATTCGCGGTTTTCGCCGACCGCGCGACAGAACAGGGGCACGGGCTCGGCCGCCTGACGATGCCCGCGACCATCGAATATTCAGCGGTGATGGCGATCCACACCTTTTGGCTGGCGGCACGCGCCGAAGGAATAGGCGTGGGCTGGGTCTCGATCCTGGATCCGGTCGAGATGGCGACGATCCTGGAAGCGCCGCCCGAGTGGACGCTGGTCGGCTATTTCTGCGTCGGCTACCCGAGCGAGGACCACAGCGTGCCGGAACTGGAACGGGAGGGTTGGGAGTTTCGGCGCCCGTCGACTGTGATTACGCGCTGACCGGGTCACAGCCTCCCCTTGGCAATGAGCCATGCGGCTTGTATAGAGCCCGCCACCTTCAATTCCACTTTCATCACAAGGACGACCCCATGGCGCTCGAACGCACCTTTTCCATGATCAAGCCGGACGCGACACGGCGCAATCTCACCGGCGCCATCACCCAGATGCTTGAAGAGGCCGGCCTGCGCGTCATCGCCTCGCGCCGGGTGTGGATGAGCCGCCGCGAGGCCGAAGGCTTCTATGCCGTGCACAAGGAACGTCCGTTCTTCGGCGAGTTGGTCGAGTCCATGTCGTCGGGCCCGACCGTCGTGCAGGTGCTGGAAGGCGAGAACGCCATTGCCAAAAACCGCGACGTGATGGGCGCCACCAACCCGGCCAATGCCGCCGAAGGCACCATCCGCAAGGTGCATGCGCTGTCGATCGGCGAGAATTCGGTGCACGGCTCCGATGCGCCGGAGACGGCCGCGCAGGAAATCAAATACTGGTTCTCAGATACCGAGATCGTCGGCTGAGCTTATAGTCCAGATCACCCACGCCATATGTAAAAGGCCGGCGCAATGCTGGCCTTTTTCGTTGCGGCGATCCGGCAGCGGGCGCCGGCGCGATAACCCAAACCGCGCTTGATCCTCAAAAAGCCGAAACCGGTTTTGAGCGATCAGCTCGCGGCGTTGAAGCGCAGGATGACGCGGTCGTCCTTGTCGGCGATAACAAGCTTGCCGGCGTCGACATGGTAAGTCGCCGCCTTGGCCAGCGCCTCGAACAGCGCCTTTTCCTCGGCCATGATCTCGGGCGCGCAGGCCTTGAAGGTCGAACCGATGTCAGAGATGGCGATCGTCGAACCATCGACTTTGGCGGTGGCGAAGTAGACGTTGCAAGGGCCGCTGCCGCCGGCCTTGCCGGCCTCGTTGATCCTGAACGTCGCCTGCGGCTCGGCGATCACACCAATGCCGTCGATATACTCGATCAGCCAGCTCTGCCCGAACACCGGGGCCGCTGCCGGCTTCTCGCTCGACGTCACCATCTTCAGCATGATGGTCTGCGGCGCGTCGCTCAGCGGATCGACCTGGTGGCGCGTGTTGGAGATGAACAACAGCCTGTCGTCGACGGTGATGCGCGCCTGCAGCGCATAGGTCATATCAGGCCGGATCACCTGGGGATCGAAGCTGATCTCGAACTTGATCGGCACCTGGCCGGCCGGCGCCACCTTGCGCTCGCCGACGACAGCGGCCGGCGCGTCGGCCAGCGAGACATCGGCAAGCTGCACGGAAAGCACGGCGTTGGGCGGCAGTGCGATGCGCTCGCGATACATCACCTCGCCCTTCAGGGTCTTCTCGGCAGCGACGGACAACTCAGGCACCACCAGCATACCAACGACAAGCGGCACGACACCGAAGATTAAGAACTCGGCGATCCTGTCCAGCATGATCCTGCTCCCTAGAGCGTGTTCCATCCCGACGAATCGGGATGGGGCTCTATCTCTTTGTTTAAGCATGATCTTTTTCCGAAAACCGGATTCCACTTTTCGAGATCATGCTCTGGCGCACCAAACTGGCCAGAAGGTCTCGCAGGATTGCGGTGGTTCCGTGACACACGCACTATTCGCACGGCGGTGCCTTCCAGCGGCTTGCGGCCTTGTTGGCCTCCTTGGCGTGACCGGCAAAATTCTGCTGAAGCCAAGCATCAGTCGATCACGAAGTCGTGTTCCCAAACAGATGTAACACAGGGAACCTCCGGGCCGAACTGACCAATGCGCGCTTGAGGAATGGCGCGCTCAACAACCCAATCGGAGATGAAATCATGTCAACGAGATCAACCGTGAGCGCGGCCTTTCTGGCCGGCGCCGTTGCCACGGCTCTTGCTTCTTTTGCGACGGCCGCGCCGCTGACCGAGGCAGAGGCCAAGGCGGCAATGGATGCCGGCAAGGAGAAGTGCTTCGGCGTCGCCATGAAGGGGCAGAACGACTGCGCGGCAGGACCTGGCACGACCTGCCAAGGCACATCGACTGTCGATTACCAGGGCAACGCCTGGAAGTTTGTCGACGGTGGCACCTGCACGACGATGGAACTGCCGGAAGGCCGCAAGGGATCCTCCTCGGCGCTGACGCGCGATATCCCATCGTAAGACAAGCACCGTAAGACAGGCACAGCCGGAAAGCGGAGACGAAGATGAACGGACTGGCCATTCACCCAGCATCCCGCATGTCGAAAACCTCGCGCTTTCCGGCGCACCCGGTCGCCGGCCTTGCCGGCACCAGTTTCAAGCATGAACATCTACACGCGATCCTCGGCGACGACCCAAAGGACGGTTTCTTCGAGGTCCACGCCGAAAACTACATGGGCGCCGGTGGCCCGCCGCACGATGCGCTGACCAAGATCCGCCGCGACTATCCCGTTTCACTGCACGGGGTTTGCATGTCGATCGGCGGATCGCGGCCGCTCGACAAAGCGCATCTCGGTCGTTTCAAGGCGCTCGTCGACCGTTATGAGCCGGCGCTCGTCTCCGAGCATCTCGCCTGGTCGACCCACGACACCACCTATTACAACGACCTGCTTCCTCTGCCCTATACGCAGGCAACGGTTTCGCGCGTGGCGGATCACATCGACGAAGTGCAGGGGACGATCGGCCGCCCGATCCTGCTCGAGAACCCCTCGACCTACGTCCTTTTCCCGGAATCGACGATGAGCGAGACAGATTTCATCCGCGAGCTGGTGCGGCGTACCGGTTGCGGCTTGCTGCTCGACGTCAACAACGTCTTCATTTCGGCCACCAATCACCGCTATTCAGCCCTTTCCTACCTCGCGGATTTCCCGCTCGATCATGTCGGCGAAATCCATCTGGCCGGGCACGCCGAGCAGGAGGATGACGAGGGCGATCTGCTGCTGATCGACAGCCATGACGGCCCGGTCGCCGACGCGGTCTGGAAGCTCTTCGATATCGTCATCGGCCGATGCGGGCCGCTCCCGACGCTGATCGAATGGGACAGCGACATTCCCGACTGGCCGGTGCTCAAGGCGGAGGCCGCCGCCGCCCAGGCGATCCTCGACCACCATGCCGGCAGCTATTACATCTCCGGAAAAGCCCATGCCGCGGGATGAGCTCCAGTCGGGCGATCCCGGCCGCCGGTTTGACTATGCCGCGGCATTCACCGCCGGTTTGCTCGATCCTGACCGTGCCCCGCCCGACGCCGTCTCTGGGCCGAACGGGAAGGCTGCGGTCAAGCGATATGCCGTCTACCGCAACAACGTCACGGTCAGCCTGATCGATGCGCTGGCCGCCAGCTTTCCGGCGACGCTGCGCATCACCGGCCCGGACTTCTTTCGCGCGATGGCGCGCTTTCATGTTCGCGAAACACCACCGACCTCGCCGCTTCTGTTCGAATATGGCCGCGACTTTGCCGATTTCATCGAGCGCTACGAATACGCGAAGTCGATGCCGTGGCTGGCCGACGTGGCGCGCATGGAGCGTGCCTGGCTCGATGCCTATCATGCCGCCGACGCGGAACCATTGGCTTCCGGAGCACTGGCGTCGATCCCGCCCGAACGACTGGCAGATACTGTGTTCGTGCCGCATCCGGCAACGCGCGCCATACGCTCGCTCTATCCGGTCGCGACGATCTTTGCGGCCAACCGGAGCGACGGCCCTGTCGGGCGGATCGAGGCGGGCGGCCCTGAAGATGCGCTGGTCACGCGGCCCGGCCTCGAAGTCGTTGTTCGTCATCTGCCGCCCGGCGGCGCGGCTTTTCTGGATCGCCTCATGGCGGGCGAGCTGCTCGGCGCGGCGGCCACGGCAGCATTTGCCGAGCGTGCCGAATTCGACCTTTCCGCCAACATTGCCGGCCTGCTGCAAGCAGGCGCCTTCACAGCGGCACACCAGGGAGAGTGAGCATGACGAACCATGGGCGGAACGCGAGCACCGAGCCGCGAGGTGTCGCCACCCTTGCCGAAAGGGTGAATGCCGCGCTGCGCACGATTGCCACACCATCGCTGACGCAGCTTGTCCTGCGCTGCGCGCTCGCCGTCCCGTTCTGGCGGTCTGGCATCAACAAATGGGACGGTTTTCTGCAGTTGAATGACGTCGCCGTGCTGCTTTTCAGCTCGGAGTTCAAGCTGCATCTGCCCGGCGGCCCTTACGACTTTCCCGCACCTGGGCTGGTGGCGTTCGCCTCAGGGTCGGCGGAAATCCTGCTGCCAATTCTCCTCGTTCTCGGCCTGGCGACACGACTGGCGGCATTCGGGATGCTCCTGATGACGTTGGTCATACAGCTCACCGTGCCGGACGGCTGGCCGCTGCACATCACCTGGGCGGCGATGGCGCTTGGCATCATGGCGTGGGGACCCGGCCGGATTGCGCTCGATCACTGGATCGGCACTGACAAGGGCTGAGCCAATCCACCTCTTCCGCGTCCGTATTGCCATCAGGTGAAAGTTGCCATTCGGCAAACCTCTGGCGGTGATACCAAGCATCAATTTCGTTTCGGCGCGGCCTGCTTCCAGCGGCTTGCGGCCTCGTCGTCGGCCTCCTTGGCCTCGACCCAGCCACCCTCGGAGCCGTCGGTATGGTGTTCCTTCTTCCAGAACGGCGCGCGCGATTTCAGATAATCCATCAGGAAGTTCGCCGCCTCGAACGCCGCCTGCCGGTGCGCGGAGGCCGCGACCACCAGCACGATGTTCTCGCCGGGTGCGATCCTGCCGTGGCGATGGATGGCGGCGAGCCCCTGCAGCGGCCAGCGGCGAACCGCCTCGGCGGCGATGCGGCCGATCTCGGCCTCGGCCATGCCAGGATAGTGTTCGAGTTCGAGTGCCGCGAGCCTGCCCGCCTCGTCGCGGCAGAGACCAGAGAACGTCACCACGGCGCCGATGTCGGCGCGGCCTTGCGTCATCCTGGCGATCTCGGCGGCGACATCGAAATCCTCCGCCTGGATGCGCACCGTCGGCACCACCGCGGCCGGCATTTCAGCCACCCGTCATCGGCGGGAACAGCGCGATCTCGCGCGCACCGGCGATCTTCTCACGGTGCTCTACATGTTCCTGGTTGATGGCGACGCGGATCACATCGGGATATTGCAGCGCGTGCTCGTATTCCTCGCCACGCGATTTCAGCCAGCGCAGCAGGTCGGCCACGGTCTCGATGCCGGCGGGCAGCTCGACATCCTCTTGCGGCTTGCCGATCCGCTCGCGCACCCAGGCGAAATAAATGAGCCTCGTCGACATCCTACTCGTCCATGATGTGCTTGAGGCCGGCGCGGAAATAGTCGTAGCCGGTGTAGAGCGTGACCAAGGCGGCGATCCACAACAGCACCAGCCCCGTCTGCGTGGTCAACGGGAATATCTTGTCGCCGGCAGGGCCTGCGAGCAGGAAGGCGATGGCGACCATCTGGATGGTGGTCTTCCACTTTGCCAGTTGCGTCACCGGCACCGAGACTTTCAGCGCCGCCAGATATTCGCGCAGGCCCGAAACCAGGATTTCGCGGCACAGGATGATGATCGCCGCCCACAGCGACCAGCCGGCGATGCCGGCGTGGCGGTCGGTGTCGGCGGCAAGCAGCAGCAGGCACGTGGCGACCAGCAGCTTGTCGGCGATCGGGTCGAGCATCTTGCCGATGTTGGAGGTCTGCTGCCAGGCGCGCGCCAGATAGCCGTCGAAATAATCGGTGATCGAGGCGAGCAGGAAAATGACCAGCGCCGACCAGCGGGCGAAGTCACTCGACTTCAGATGTCCTTCGAGAAAAAAACACAGCACAACCAGCGGCACCGCGAGAATACGGGCGTAGGTGAGCATGTTGGGCAGGTTGAACGCGCGCTGGGCCATATTTTTGGAAACTCTCTCTGCCTGCGTACTCAAATCAGAAGCGAATGTGGGGGGTCAACAGGCGATAGTCGATGGACCAACCGAAAATAGCCGAATCCATCAGCTCTCGTGAAAATGGTTGTAGACGAGTTTGGCGACCTGCTCGGAAATGCCGTCGACCTTGACCAAATCCTCGATCGCGGCGCGGCTGACCGCCTTGGCGGTACCGAAATGCATGAGCAGCGCGCGCTTGCGGCCGGGGCCGATGCCGCTGATCTCGTCGAGCGGACTCTTGACCATCTCCTTCTTGCGGCGGGCGCGGTGCGATCCGATGGCGAAGCGGTGGACCTCGTCGCGCAGCCGCTGGACGAAGTAGAGCACCGGATCGCGAACGGGAAGCGAAAACGAGTCCCTGCCCCTCACGAAGAAGCGTTCGCGGCCGGCGTCGCGGTCCTGGCCCTTGGCGATGCCGATCGCCACCACACGATCCTCGATGCCGAGATCGGCGAGTATTTTTCGCACCGCCGTCATCTGGCCCTGGCCGCCGTCGATGAGGATGACGTCTGGCCAGGCCGGGAAGCTGCCGGTGTCCTCGATATCGTCGCCCTGTTCGGCCAGGGTCGTGTCGTCCGCCAGCTCTCCACTTTGCGGCACGCCGCCGTGTTCCTTCAGCAGCCGCGAAAAACGCCGCTCCATCACCTCGCGCATCATGCCGAAATCGTCTCCCGGCGTGATCTCGGTCGAGCGGATGTTGAATTTCCGGTACTGGTTCTTCACGAAACCTTCCGGCCCGGCGACGACCATGGCGCCGACGGCGTTGGTGCCCATGATGTGGGAGTTGTCGTAGACCTCGATGCGCACCGGGGGCTTGTTCAGGCCGAAGGTCTCGGCGAAGCCGGCGAGCAGCCGCCCTTGCGTCGAGGTCTCGGCCAGCCGGCGGCCGAGCGCCTCGCGGGCATTCTGAAGTGCGTTGTCGGTCAGGTCCTTCTTCTCGCCGCGCTGCGGCACCGAGATCGACACCTTGCGGCCCGCGCGGGTGGAGAGAGCCTCCGCCAGCAATTCCTGATCCTCGACGCCATGCGACAACAGGATGGCGCGCGGCGTCGGCTTGTCGTCATAGAACTGCGCCAGGAACGAGCCCAGCACTTCCGATCCCTCCAGCGCCGGGTCGGCTTTGGGGAAATAGGCGCGGTTGCCCCAGTTCTGGCCGGTGCGGAAGAAGAACACCTGGATGCAGACCTGGCCGCCTTCCTGATGGATGGCGAAGACATCGGCCTCGTCGACCGTCTGCGGGTTGATGCCCTGGTGGCTCTGCACATGCGACAGCGCCGCCAGCCGGTCGCGATAGATCGCGGCCCGCTCGAAATCGAGGTTTTCCGACGCCAGTTGCATGGCGGCGGAGATTTCCGTCTTCACCTTCTGACTGCGGCCGGAGAGGAAATCCTTCGCCTCGGCGACCAGCTCGGCATAGTCGCCATGCGAGATTTCGCCCGTGCACGGGCCGGCGCAGCGCTTGATCTGGAACAGCAGGCAAGGCCGGGTGCGGTTCTCGTAGAAGGAGTTGGTGCAGCTCCTTAGCAGGAATGCGCGCTGCAGCGAATTGATGGTGCGGCCGACGGCGCCGGCCGAGGCGAAGGGGCCGAAATAGTCGCCCTTGCGCGAGCGCGCGCCGCGATGCTTGTAGATGCCGGGCGAGACATGGTCGCCGGTCAGCAGGATATAGGGGAACGACTTGTCGTCCCGCATCAGCACATTGAATCGCGGCCGCAAGCGCTTGATAAGGTTGGCTTCCAGCAGCAGCGCTTCGATCTCGGTGCGGGTGACGACGAATTCCATCGTCGCCGTCTCGCGCACCATGCGGCCGATGCGGCTGGTGTGGAAACGGCCTTGCGCGTAGTTGGTCACGCGCTTCTTCAGGCTGCGCGCCTTGCCGACATAGAGCACGTCGCCGGCGGCATTCATCATGCGGTAGACGCCAGGCGCGTTGGGCAGCCGCTTGACCAGCGTCTGGATGACTTCGGCGCCGACCATGCCGTCGGCATCGCCGGCATGCGGCGCCCAGTCGATGGCGGTGAAGGCGACGTCCTGGCCACCGGAATCGGGACCTGAAGGTTCGACGAACTCCTCCGCCGCCTCGTCCTCGAGGTCGATATCGGGGGGCAGGTCGTCGGCGGCGCCGCTTCGTTTGTGTTTCTGGTCCATGGAACTCATTCCACCATGCCTGTCACATCCGGCGTCTGCCATGCAAGGTGCTGGCCGCCGTCGAGCGCGATCATCTGGCCGGTGACCGAACGCGCACCCCAGAGATAGCGGATGGTGGCGCCGAATTCAGGCAATTCCGGGCCGCGCTTCAGGATCAGGCCGTCGACCTGCGCGGCAAAATCGCTGTCGTCCTGGCGCGCGCTCTTCAGCGTCGGCCCTGGACCGATGGCGTTGACGCGAATGCGAGGTCCCAACGCCTGCGCCATCATCTGCGTCTGCGTCCACAATGTCGATTTCGACAGCGCATAGGAGAAATAGCGGGGCGTCGGGCGCCAGACGCGCTGGTCGATCATATTGACGATCAGCCCTTCCCGGCCTTCCGGCAGCGCACAGGCGAATCCTTGCGCCAAAAGTGCCGGCGCCTTCACATGGACGGCGAAGTGACGGTCCCATGCAAGCCAGTCGAAGTCCTGAACCGTATCGTCCACGAACAGCGAGGCGTTGTTGACCAGCAGCGTAACTGGTCCGAGCGCGGCCTGAGCGCGGCCGACCAGGTCGCCGACTGCAGCCATGTCGGTCAGGTCGGCGGCGATCACAGCGGCGCGGCCATCCTTGCCAAAATGGCCGCCGTTGATCCGCGCGGCCAACGCTTCCGCCTCGGCCCGCGATCGGTTGCAATGGATGGCGACGGCAAAACCGTTCGCGGCAAGATCCTCGACGATCGCCTTGCCGATCCGCTTTCCCCCGCCTGTCACCAGCGCCGTTCCAGCGGCCTTGCTCATCCTGTCAATCCTCAATGGGCCTCGATTTTCGGCCCGCCGGCAAAATATGGCCGGCCAAGCGTTAAATGCCGTTCGCACGTTGGGCAGCATTGTGGCAAAGCGGCCGGATCGGGTCTTTCGGCTCTGGCCGGGACTCGGCCCGCCAGACCGCAATATAGGGCGCTGGACCCCTTGCTCCAAGCGGTGTTCAGCGCAGCATGGAAAAGCCTCCTGACACCATCTGTTGCGCAGATGCAACGTCAAGGTTCGGCCTCATTCGCGCCAGGGAATGACCCAAGTTCAGGTTCGCTTCAGCCGCATTTTGACACGACATTTGGAACCGTTGAGCGCCAGACCCGTTTATCCCCCCGGCGGGTTGAGGGTGCTCGTAAAAAGCAAGCCTGTGCCTGTGGCTTAAGGAGTAAAGAACAATGCAAGCCAATCTTAAATTTGCGCGACCGCTGGCGGTGGCGTTCGGGCTCTTCGCCCTCGGCGGAACCGCCTATGCTGCTGACGTGATCCAGGAAGAGCCGCCGGCACCTGCCCCGATCGCCGAACTTCCGGTCGCGTCCTGGGCCGGTCCCTATGCCGGTGTGAGCGTCGGCTACGGCTTCAGCGGCCATGCCGATGCCGAGGATGTCGGCGTAGACGTCAGCACCGACGGATTCGTCGGTGGCCTCTTCGGCGGCTACCAGTGGCAGCAGGAGAACTTCGTCTACGGTGCTGAAGCCGACATCGGCTATAGCGGCATCGAAGGCGAAGATGCTGGCATCGAGGCCAAGGGCGGCGTCGAAGGCTCGCTGCGCGCCCGCCTCGGCTACGCCGTCACCCCGGAGATCCTGCTCTACGGCACCGCCGGCGGCGCGCTGAAGAACCAGAAGATTGAAAACCACAACACTGGTGTCAACGACGACAACACCATGCTCGGCTGGACGGCCGGCGTCGGCACCGACATCAAGATCACCGACAATGTGTTCGGCCGTGTCGAATACCGCTACACCGACTTCGGCGACAAGGACTTCGGCGATATTGGCAAGGTCAAGTCCACCGACAACCGCGTCACCTTCGGCGTCGGTATGAAGTTCTAAATCGTCCAAGCCACGACACGAAAAAGCCGGGCCTCGCGCCCGGCTTTTTTTGCGACCCCCTTCTCGGGGCTGGGTGCGTCAACCAGCTCACGCCGGAACGCAAGATTTCAGCTCTGGAAACTTCTCGTCGAAGCGCGCTGCCCAGCGGACCAGGCGGTTGCGGCCCTTTTCCCATTTTCCGGCAAAGCGCAGTGAGAGATAGCCAAGGCAGGCGCGCAGCGCTATCTGGCCGGCGGTGATCTTCTTCGGCAGTTTTGGCGGATTGGCGTTGAGCAGATCGAGCGCACCGGTGATCTTCGCCCACTGGCGGTCGAGCCACGGCTGGTAGACCATGTCTTCGGGGCGTGTGCGCCGCTCATAGACCATCGACAGCGCGCAGTCGCAGATGCCGTCGGCCAGCGCCTCAAGCACTTCGGCCTCGAGGCGCTTGTCGGGATTGCGCGGAAACAGCGCATTCTTCGACATGCGGTTGAGGTGCTGGGTAATGGCGCGGCTGTCGTGAATCGAGCGACCGTCATCGAGCACCAGAACCGGGATCTTGCCGAGTGGATTGGACGCGATCAGCTCGGCCGGCTTGTCTTCGGTTCTTACCGGCACAAGATCGACGGCGATGCCAGCATAAAGCGCAGCCATGCGCACCTTGGAACTGTAGGGGGACGTTGAAGCGTAGAGCAGTCTGAGCATGATCGGGTTCCTGATTTGCCGACTATAGCGCCACGCGTCCACTTGGACGTACAAAGGACGTTGCAGCACTCTGATCTTTGACGCGCGGCACTGTTGACTGGGCATGCCAGCATGATCAACAGCCACAAGCGGAAAAACCAGGCGCCACGGAGAACGACCGTCTCCGCCGCGATTTTGAGGCAAATGAGCGGAAAGGCAGCCGCAAGAGAATCCGAACAGGTCAGACAGATCCGAACCTGATCAACTCCGGCCTTGCACCGACGGTTTCCTTCCAGGTGCAAAGAAATATCCCACCGGACTTCGCCGTAACGGCGAAGTCCTGGGAGCTGCGAAAAGCTGTCTTCCCCTCCGCCTCTGTTCTTGCCCGAGCACCGCCCCTGCGAGCGAGGCACCCTGCCTCGACCGTTTTCGGCACTGTCCTCCGCGAGCGACGAGACGCGATTACTTCTTGGCCTTCGCCTTTGCGGGCGCTGCCTTCGGCTTGGCCGCCGGCGCTGCTTTCTTCACTGCTGTAGAAGACTTCGCTGCCGCCGCCTTCGCTGCCGGCTTCGCCGCGGCCTTTGCAGCCGGCTTCTTGGCAGGTGCTGCTTTCTTCGCTGCCGGTTTTGCCGCCGCTTTCGCGGCCGGCTTCTTGGCAGGTGCGGCTTTCTTCACTGCCGGTTTCGCCGCTTTCGCGGCCGGCTTCTTGGCCGGCGCTGCTTTCTTCGCTGCCGGTTTTGCCGCCGCTTTTGCGGCCGGCTTCTTGGCCGGCGCTGCTTTCTTCACTGCCGGTTTTGCCGCCGCTTTCGCGGCCGGCTTCTTGGCAGGTGCGGCTTTCTTCACTGCCGGTTTCGCCGCTTTCGCGGCCGGCTTCTTGGCCGGCGCTGCTTTTGCCTTGGTCGCGGCGGTCTTCGGGTTGGCAGCAGGTGCTGCTTTCTTCACAGCGGTTGCGACTTTCGCCGCCGCTGCTTTTACTGGTGTTTTCTTTGCCGGTGCCTTGGATGCCGGCGCTTTGGATGACTGCTTAGCCATGCGATGCCCCTTGCGTTGTGCCGACGGCCATTAGTGACCCGGCGTGTCATGCATATCTGACTCGCGCGTGTCTAGCCAGCGAAGCATTACAATGATTTTCGCAGCTTAAATTTTGGTTACGTCGAGCGCACGATCATGCAGATCGCCGCTGAAGTGCGCCGGAATCTTCGACCTCCGCGGTGAAATTCTGCTACGGAAACTCTCCGCGCTCTATCTTGGTCGATCTTGTCGGGAAGCGCAGGATCTTTTTTGGGCAGCCTCCACCACAGACATCGACTGCTGATCGCGAAGACCGTGAAGAGCTGCAACGCAGCTCGCTTCGTCTTGACCAACGCGGCGAACTACAGGCTCGGACAAAAGCAACACGACGCGCGCACCGCTGCATCATCTTGGAACGAAAGCGAGCTTTTAGCTCGTATTTTGCAAAGATCAGTATGTCGTTCTCGACGGCCGAGCTGACGTCGCGAAAATTTGGCATCCTCAGGCGGTCAGGCAAGGCCGAAAATTGATATCAGTTTTTGTTCCGCTGACCTTCGTGATCGGAAAGAAAAGCAATTTAATTCAACGATTTATAGCGGACTTTGCGCTGGCGACTCGACCTGCAGCCTGCGCGAAGGCTCGGCCTGATGGAGGTGGACAGCGAACGTGTCCCATGGCGGCATGAGCGAAAGCTGCGCCAGGATGCGCCCGACTTCGCCGCGATGATAGCCGCCATGAAGAACTACGTGCGTCAGCATTTCCTGTCGTGTCATGCGGCCCTTGTCGCCATCGGTGAAGGTGAAGGCGATGGGTTCGGAAAGGTGCGGCGGCGAGAGGATTTCGAGATAGTCCAAATACCAGCGATCGCTCGCCGCGACAGCCGCACACAAATCGCCGAGCGCTGGTGTTTCCTCGGTGTTGTCGGCGCTATAGCCATGGCTCTCGCCGACGAGATGCGCCGAAAATATCCGCGCCACCACATGGCAATGGCTGAGCAGTCGCATGACGGCATGCCGTTCGCTTTCGTGCAGGCGCGAGTCCAGGCTCCCGATTTTCTCCAGCAGTTCGTCATTGGCCCAGGCCTGATAGGCAAAGAGGCTGTGAAGCAAGGCCAAGGCACTCATGGATCTGTTTCCTTCCGGTTCGAAAAAATGTGAGTATGTTGTATATATTCTCGTTGTTTATATTTTCGTGGAGACGAACAAACGTGTCTACTCGCATTGCAAAATCGCGTCCGCGCATGCGCAAGCAGCCACGCCAGGCGCGCTCGATCGCGACAGTCGAAGCAATCATCGAAGCCGGTGCTCATATTCTGAGCGAGCTTGGGTGGGCCGGGTTCACCACCAACAAGGTGGCCGAGGTGGCCGGCGTCAGCATCGGCTCGCTCTATCAATATTTCCCCGACAAGCTCGCATTGGTCGAGGCGATCCGGCGCCGCCACTTCGATCATGTGCTGTTGGTCATCAGCGAAGCGGCAGCGGAGGAAAAGCCGCTCAAGCAATTCGCGCGCGAGCTGGTGCGCGGCATGATCGCGGCGCACAGCATCCACCCGATGCTGCACCAAGTGCTGCTCGACGAGGCGCCGGGCGATCGCGGCTCGCGGGCCGCCCATGCCGCGTTCCAGTCGCAATACCTCAATCATTATGCGACCGCCGTCGTCGCTTATCGCAAGCCGAGAAAGAGCGCCGACACAGAGATCGTGGCGCGCGTGCTATCATCGGCGGTCGAGGGCGTGATCCACAATGCGGCGCGAAGGGGCATGCTGGATGCACCAGAGCTGCAGAAGCAACTGGGCGGACTGATCTGCGCCTACCTGTCCGGCGTCAAAACGGTGTGAAGCTAGGCTCAGGACCCATTAATTCTGACCCGGTCGAACGGCTTCAATCGGCGCGCTTTGAACATGTTTTGTGAAAATTCCAAATGCGCTGCATGCCAAAAAGTGGACCTTGCCCCCTTGATCATCCAATTCCGTTTGCGACATCCGGCCAATCGGAACTTTGTGCCAATTGCGGACGCCGGCTGGTGCGTGCGGTTTTCACAATTGAAAATGCAGGTTATTCCACCAGACCCGTTTTGGCGTAACCTTCCCGGATCTTGTCAGCATCAGCGGGATTGTTGAACGGAAGTCGCCCGATATGTTCGGAAAACGAATATTTGGGGTTAATTTCCTTCAGCTCTGCCCATACGCGCCGCGCCTCGTCGATCTCGCCCAAGTGGCCGAACGCCGAAATCAGTAGTCCACGGGACAAATCCGTATCAGGTGACAATCGGATGCGCGCTCGGAAGGCTTCGGCGGCTTTCTCATATTGCCCTGCAATGAGGTAGGCCGACCCCGTGAAGTGCCAATATTGGTTGTCCATCAGCGGATCAAGTCGCAGTGCACGTTCGAGGTCTGGGACGGCATCGAGCGGCGCGCCACCATAGATTTTTCCGACGCCGCGCATTGCTATAGCCAGTGCGAAATTGGGGTTGAGTGCCAGAGCAATATCTATCTCTCTGGTCGTACCACCAAGGTCGCGCTCCCAGAACCTTACGAGAGCGGCCATGTAATGCGCATAAGGGAGATTCGGATCCTTCTCGAGTGCCAGCCTGCTGTAGTACCCCGAGCGCTCCTGGCTATCGGTGCGCCCACTCCAGTGGTTCTGGAAATCGTGATTGTAGGCGTGGGCGAGGCCCACATAGGGCTCGGCATAGTCCGGATCGATCTCGATCGCCTCGGTGAAACAGGCGACCGCCTGCTCGAACGTCTCCTTGGTTTTTCGAGCAGCGAGTAGCGTCTCGCGCCCGCGTAGGAAAAGATCATGAGCCTCGACGCTTCGCGTAGGGGCTTTCGTAATACGAGCCGATTCCGCCGGCGTCAGGGTTACTTTCAGTGCTTCAACGATCTGGCATGTTACCTCGTCCTGCACGGCGAATATATCGGTGAGTTCCCGGTCATAGCGATCAGCCCACAAATGCGCGCCTTTGGCAGTGTCAATGAGCTGTGCATTGACCCGCACCCTGTTTCCGGCGCGTCGGATCGATCCCTCAAGCACCGCAGCGACACCCAGTTCTCGTCCGACCGTCCGAATATCCACGCTCTTGCCCTTGTAGGTGAAGCTGGAGTTGCGGGCTATGACCAAGAGTCCCCCAACCTTCGAAAGGTCTGTGATGATGTCTTCGCTGATACCGTCGGAGAAATATTCCTGTTCGGGGTCGCCGGACATGTTGTCGAATGGCAACACAGCGATCGATGCCTGTTCGGGATGCGACGCAGCCGATTTATCGATCTGCGTCAGCGGCGTTTCGGTAGCGGTTGCGTCCCCGCCGCCGGGGTGCCATTTCCATACCCTGATCGGCCGGTCGATGTTCTTGACAGTCACCTCGCCGCCATTGCTGAAGGTGACATCGACCCGGCTTCCAATGCTCTCATTGACAATCGAGGAAAGGCAAATGCCGCCTGGTTCGGCCAGCGCCTCGAGCCTTGCCGCTACGTTGACACCATCACCATAGATGTCGTCACCGTCGATAATGACGTCGCCGAGATTGATGCCGATCCTTAGGGAGATGCGCTCTTCGTTCGGCTGCGTTCGCGCATTGATAGCGCGCTGGATCACGAGTGCGCAATTGACGGCATCGACCACGCTTCCAAATTCGACCAGGGCACCGTCACCGACGAGCTTCACCACACGGCCATGATGGGCTGCGACCGCCGGGTCGAATAGATGTTCGCGATGGCGTTTCAGCGCCGTGAGCGTGCCCGCCTCGTCGGTGCCCATCATTCGCGAATAGCCAACCACGTCGGCCACCATGATGGCTGCGAGCCGACGGTTCGACGGTTGTTCGACCATGAAACATATGTACTTGAATTCGGAAGCCCTATCTAGCTGAGAGCGTAGGATCGCGAGGTTGCGACATGGCAGCAGGACAGAGGGGGCGACATGGAGCGCGAACCTCACCAGCTACCCAGCCGGGGACCGGCCTGCTCGTAACTCGTCTCTAGAGCGGGATGCGTTCAAATTGAACTGGGCATCCCGCTCTATCTATTTGTTTTAGCCGCGTTTCTGCGACGCCAAGTGATTCCACTTGGCTGCAAAATGCTCTAGCGCAGGACGCGACAGCGGCCGTTGTAGACCATCCAACGGTCGAAGCCCGAGACGCAGAATTCGACATTGTCGCCGATCGAGGCAAAGCCCTGCCCCTCCTCGATCAGATACCAGATGGTGCGGGCGTTGCCGTCGGACAGGCTGACGGTGGCGCCGCAATAACGGCGACCGATCGGCCAGGTGTCGTTGGCCGGGAAATAGCGGTGCTGATGGATGCGCTGGAAATCGGTGATCTCGACATCGGGCAGATTCGGCACATGGTGCACCTGGTAGGAGAAGCGGCTGGTGATCTTGTTCAGCACCCAGGCCTCGCCGCAAACGCCGCTGTCTTCGTCGGAATAAACGGCAAGGTCGGCCGCCTTTGCTGCCTGGGTGACAGCGAGGGACGTGCCGAGCGGCGTGCAAAGGGCGATCAGTGCGGCAAGGGCGGATTGGGCGAAGCGAGTCATGGCAGCCTCTTATGGTCGATTGCGCGCACTGTGCGGATTCGCTTGCGCGCGGTCAAGCGGTTGTAGAGACGATGGTTTCTTAGTTTGAAATTGCTTCAACCAAGGCAGGCGCGTGGACACCTCCGCCGCCCTATGCCGCCAGCCACTCCAGCGTCCAGTGCGACGGTTTCTCAACAACAAGCAATTTGTGCAGGGCCGGCAGCAGCGTCCGCAACTCACCTTCCAGCGTGAACGGCGGGTTGACCACCACCATGCCGCTGCCGTCGAGGCTGGGTTCGGCCGATGGCGGCCTGATCTCGAAGCCGATGTCGAGCAGCTTCGGGACGCCTGACTGCACCAGCGCCTTCCTGAAGGCGGCGACCGCCTTGCGGTCCTTGACCGGATACCACAGCGCATAGATGCCGCCCGGCCAGCGCTTGTGCGCCTTGCGCAGCCCGTCGACGAGGCGGTCGAACTCGCCCTGCTCCTCGAATGGCGGATCGACCAGCACGAGACCGCGCTTTTCCTTCGGCGGCAGATGTGCGCCGAGCGCCAGCCAGCCGTCGAGCTCGATCACCCGAATCTGGAAATCGCCTTGGAACAGCGTCCTCAGCTTCGCGGCATCCTGGCGATGCAACTCGATTGCCGACAGCCGATCCTGCTTGCGCATGAGATGACGCGCGATCAGCGGCGAGCCCGGATATTTTTTCACGCCGCCTTCGGGATTGAGCGAACGAACGGCTTCCAGATAGGGCGCCACAAGTGCTGCCACCGGCGGGTCGAGCGCGGCATCGACCAGCCGGCCGATGCCACCTCGCCATTCGCCGGTCTTTTGCGCTTCAGTCGACGACAGGTCGTAGCGGCCAATGCCGGCATGGGTGTCGATGACGCGAAACGCCTTGTCCTTCTGTTTCAGATATTCGACGAGCCGGCTCAGCACGACATGCTTGACGACATCGGCAAAGTTTCCGGCGTGATAGGCGTGACGGTAGTTCACGACTTAGTTCGAGCCCCTGCCCCAGCGCGGCGGTGGCGGCTGCGAATTCGGATTCGGATTCTGCGGCCGCCGGCCGCCGAAACGCAAAGCCAAAACCAGCCCGATGAGGCCAACCGCCATCAGCGAGAAGCCAACCGGCTGCGCACGGCTGTCGATCTCGCCAACGCCGGAGCGCAGGACAAGGTCCACCGCCCGCATCTCAATGCCTTCGGCGTCGCCGGGGCCGACGGTGAAGATGTAGGGACCGGGGCTGACGGTCGGGATCAGGCCTGCCTCGTCGCGGAAGATCTTGTCGGGCAGTTGCGGGCTGACCTGGCGCGGGTTCTCGGAATGGATGAACTGCAGCGTCGAGGCGAGCACCGTCCTGGCGCCGGTGGCTGCGGTCAGCGTCAGCACGGTGCGCTGTTGCGACACGACGATGCGTTCGGCCCTGGTGGTGAGGTCGACCAGCACCCGCACCGGCGCGTCGCGGCCGGCCAGCGGCACCGTCACCGGCTTGAACCGGCCCTGCTCGTAGACCCGCCAGGTGCCGATCTCATGGCCGGAGAAATTGGTCATCGCCCAGGGATAGACGACGCCGATGCCGATGCCGGCGAGCAGGATCAGAAGAAACAGAAAGCGCATGCGCTCAACTACCTAGCCTTCTTCTTGTTTGACCATGATCTTGTCCATCGGTTCCCACTTTTTGCTTCGCTGACCTTCGGTTCGGGATCATGGTCTAGTGCCGTCGCGGGCGCGTCCACCTCGTCTAAAGAGCGTGTCGAGCCGGGAGCGAATGTCCTATCGAATTCGGCGGCGCCAAGATAGACAATAGCATCGGACCCAAAGGTGGGAACCGACCCGAGTGACCGAAAATGAGGATCAGTTCTTCCCCTGCTGAAGGCTCGACGTCAATGCGCGCTTTCCGGTCTCATCGAACAAATGCAGATGCTGCGGCGGGAAAGTCACCGTCACCGTCGGGCCGGCCGTCAGCGCGGCCCGGTCGAGCGTGAAGACGTTGAATGGCAGGCCGTGCAGGCCGAGATGCAGGATGATACCAAAGCCGGTCGGCTCGATCAGGTCGACCGCCGCCCTCAGGCTGCCCTCCGAGGCCGGCGACATCTCGACATGCTCCGGCCGGATGCCGAGTGTCACCGCCGCGCCTTCCTCCAGTTGATAACCTGACGAAAGCGCGATCAGCGTTCCGTCAGGCAGTCGTGCGCCGGCCGTACCTGCGCTGACCTCGTAGCGTGCCAACAGAAAATTCATGGCCGGCGATCCGATGAAGCCGGCGACGAACAGGTTGGCCGGGCGGTCGTAAAGCTCCAGCGGGCTGCCGACCTGCTGCACCACGCCCTCATGCATGGCGACGATCCGGTCGGCCAGCGTCATCGCCTCGATCTGGTCGTGGGTGACATAGATCGATGTCGCGCCGAGATCACGGTGCAGCTTCTTAATCTCTGCCCGCATCTGCTCGCGCAAGCGCGCGTCGAGATTGGACAGCGGCTCGTCGAACAGGAATGCCTTGGGCTGTCGCACGATCGCGCGGCCCATCGCCACGCGCTGGCGCTGGCCGCCCGACAGTGCCTTCGGCCGCCGCGCGAGCAGCGGCTGCAGCTCAAGCTTCCTGGCCGCATTGCCGACAGCGGCCGCGATCTTCTCGCTGGCGGCCTTCCGGATCCGCAGGCCATAGCTCATGTTCTCGGCGACGTTCATGTGCGGGTAGAGCGCGTAGGACTGGAACACCATAGCGATGTCGCGGTCCTTGGGTGCACGCTCATTGACGCGCGTGCCGTCGATCCGGATCTCGCCTTCGGTGACCTCCTCAAGCCCGGCGATCATACGCAGCAGCGTGCTCTTGCCGCAGCCCGACGGCCCGACCAGCACCACGAACTCGCCGTTCTCTATCGCCAGGTCGACGCCGTGAAGCACGGAGACGATTCCGAAATTCTTGCGAACGTTGCGGATGTCGATCGATGCCATGAAACCTCCCTCAGCCCTTGACCGCGCCGGCCGTCAGGCCCTGGACCAGATAGCGCTGGATGAACAGGAAGAAGAGGCAGGCCGGGATCAGCGCCAGCACGCCGGCGGCCATCATCTGTCCGAAATCGACCGAAAACTTCGACACGAAAGTGAGCAGACCGACCGGAAACGTTGCGGCGCTGTTGCCCGAAATCAGCATCAGCGCGAACAGCAGTTCGCTCCACGCGGCGGTGAACACAAAACCAAGCGTCGCGGCAATGCCCGGCAGCGTCAGCGGCAGGATGATCTGGCGAAACGCCATGAACTGCGTGGCGCCATCGATCTTGGCCGCCTCCTCCAGCTCCTTGGGAATGCCGTCGAAGAACGACTGCATCAGGAATGTCGCGAAGGGGATGTTGAAGGCCGTGTAGACGACCACCAGCCCGGTCAGGCTGTTGGTTAGACCGAGCGGCGAGAGCATCTTGAAGATCGGCGCGACCAGCATCACCAACGGAAACATCTGCGTGAGCAGCATCAGTGCGACCAACCAGTATTTGCCGCGGAAGGTGAAGCGCGACAGCGCATAGCCCGAGAGGGATGCGAGGAGCGTCACGATCGCGGCCGTCGCGCCGGCAACGATCATGCTGTTCCTGAAGAAGACCGGGAATGCGCTGTGGGCCAGCACGAAGCGGAAATGCTCGAAGCTCATCCGCGACGGCCACATCCGCACCCCCTCCGAATAAAGCAGGTCGTTCGGCGTGACCGATACTTTCAACAGCCAGAATAGTGGGAACAGAGCAAAGCCCATATAGCAGAGGATCGCCAGGCGGTGCAGCGCTGTGCCGAGGATCGAATATCTGTTCATCCGGTCATCTCCCGATCCATCAGGCGCGATCCATCAGGACTTGCCGCAGCATGACGATCAGCATCGAATAGGCGAGCAGCAGGACGAGCAGCACCAGCGCAATGGCCGAGGCGTAGCCGAAATCAAGCGCCCTGAAAGCCTGCGTGAAGATATAGCTCGCGACGATCTGCGTACGGTCGGCGGGCCCGCCATTGGTCATCACGATGATCAGGTCGGCGAAGTTCGAGATCCAGACGGTGCGCAGAAGCACTGTGATCGCAATGGTCGGCGCAAGGAACGGCAACGTGATCGACGTGAACCGCTTGACCGCGCCGGCGCCGTCGATCGCCGCCGCCTCGTAGAGGTCGCGCGGAATTGCCTGGAGCGCGGCCAGCAGCGTGATGGCAAAGAAGGGAATGCCCCACCAGACGTTGGCGATGATCGGTCCCCACATCGCAAGCTGCGGATTGGAAAGGATGTTGGCCGGCTCGCTCATGAGGCCGAGCGCATAAAGCCAATGCGGCAGCGGCCCGATGACGGGATTGAGCAACCACGCCCAGTTGAGCCCGGTGAGAAAGGTCGGCACCGCCCAGGGCAGGAACACCAGCGCCTGCGCGATGGCGCGGCCGGCAAACGGCCGGTCGAGCAACAGCGCCAGGATCAGGCCGAACACGAATTGCAGGAAGACGGACGCACCGGTCCACCACAGCGTGTTGCGCAGCGCCCGATAGAAATTGTCGTCGTCATAAAGGGTGCGAAAATGATCGAGCCCGACATACCCGCCAGAAAAAGGATTAAGCAACTGCACGTCGCGGAAAGCGTAAGACAGGCCAAGCACCAGTGGCGCCAGCATGATGGTGACGATTAGGATCAGCGCCGGGGCCGTGTAAAGATATGGCTCGGCATGGCGCGTGATCCGGTCGATCAGCGACCGGCGGCGCGATTCCGGTAAGCCGGCGGTGGCGTCAAAAACCATCAGCTAACGCTTTCGTTCCAATTGGCCCTAGACGAGACCTGTCGGAGCCACCCGCCATGGGCGGCTCCGATGCTCGCGGTCGGCCGTTTTACTTCTTGGCCAGGAACTTCTGCTGCGCCTTGGTCAGATAGTCGGCCCACTGGTTGGCCATTTCCTCAGGCGTGATATCGCCGAGCAGCGCCTGTTGACTGGTCTTGATGACCATCGAATCCTTGAAGAAGGCGAACTCCTCGAGATAGGTCGGCATGACCGTCGGCACCGCATCCTTGTCCTCAAGTTCGGCGAACCAGCCCTTGAACTGCTCGCTTGCGTAGAAGGGATCCTTTTCGGCCGACTTGTGGACCGGCAGCGCTCCGGTGCGCTTGTTCCACTCGACATTGCCCTCGGGTCCTTCGAGCGTTTCGATCAGCTTCCAGGAGAGGTCCTTGTTCTGGCTGGCCGCCATCATGGACCAACCGGCGTAGCCGATAGTCGGGAACGTCTTGCCGTCCGGCCCCTTCGGCATGGTCATGACGCCGTAATCTTCCGGCTTCATCCGCTCGGCGATCGCGATCAGCGCGTCCGGATCCTGATCGAGCATTGCGCAGGTGCCGGTGTAGAAACCGGCGACGATTTCGTTGAAACCCCAGTTGACGCTGTCCTTCGGCGCCAATCCCTTCTTGTAGAGATCGACGACCCAGGTCAGTCCCTTGACCCAGCCTTCGCTGTTCATAGTCGAGGTGCCGTCGTCGTTGAAGAATTTGTTGGACCCGGCCATCGTTGCGCCGAACATCATCCAGCCGTTGAGGCCGCCCGGCCCGCCGCGCAGGCAGTAGCCATATTTGCCCGGTAGCTTGGAGACTTTCTCCGACGCCGCCACGAACTCGTCCATCGTCTTTGGCGGCTCGGCGACACCAGCCTCCTGGAACAGCTTCTTGTTGTAGAACATCGCCCGGAGATAGAAGCCATAGGGCAGCATGTAGGCGGTGTTGTTCACGTCGCGGCCAAGCTCGAGCGCGCGATCGGTGAGGCCCGAAGTGTGCTCCCATTTGGCAAGATAGGGTTCGAGGCTTTCGAGGAGGCCGTTGTTGGCATAGAGCGACAGCCACGTGTCCGGCATCTCCATGACGTCGGGGATTTCGCCGGCGGACACCATGGTCGCGAATTTCTGGAACGCCTCGCCCCAGGGCAGCGAGATGACTTCGACCTTCGTGCCCGGGTTGGCGGCCTCGAATTTGGAGACGATCGACTTCAGCGTTTCGGTGCGCTCGGGGCTGGTGATCACCTCCACGAGCTTCAGCGTCGTGTCGGCGAGTGCAGCACCCGACATCAGTACGGTGGCGAATGCGGCGATAAGAAGCTTCTTCATTTTCCGTTCCCTTCTTGTCTGGTTGCTTCAGGTCTTTTCTTCGGAAGCGGCTGTGATCGCCGCCTCCAGGTCTCTCCACAGCGCCTCGGTTCCCTCAAGGCCGACATGGAGACGCACGGACCGCGGATGGACGCCGAACGCCAACGCGGAATTGGGTTGGGCCTTCTGCTGCAGCACGACCTCGCCCGGCACGATGAGGCTTTCATGGCCGCCCCAGGACACGCCAAGCTTGAACAGCTTGAGGCGGTCGGCAAACGTCCGGATGTCGATGCCGTCGCGGAAGACGAATGAGAACAGGCCCGACGTGCCGGTGAGCCCCGCGGGAAGCCGGTTGGCCAGCCCCGGATGGCAGACCTTCTCGACGATCGGATGGTCCTGCAGGCGCCGTGCGATTTCGAGGCCGGAGGCCTGATGGGCGCGCATGCGGATCGGCAGCGTGCGCAAGCCGCGGATCAAGAGCCAGGCATCGAATGGCGACAGCTTGCCGCCGAGATATGGATAGGCTTCGCCGCGGATGCGGCCGATCAAGTCCTTCGAGCCCGCAACCACGCCGGCCACGACATCGCTGTGGCCACCCAGATACTTGGACGCGGAATGGACCACGACGTCGACGCCGAGCGACAGCGGCCGCTGGAAGACCGGGCTGGCCCAGCTGTTGTCGATGATGGTCGGGATGCCACGGGATTTCGCCAGCGCAGCGAGCGCACCGATGTCATGGGTTTCCATGACCCAGCTGGTCGGGCTTTCCATATAGAACAGCTTGGCGCCAGGCAGGGCGCCTGCGACGGCCGCTTCGTCACGCCCGTCGACATAGGTCACCTCGATGCGCATGCGCGCAAGCAGCGTCCCGAACAGCCGGAACGCGTCCGGGTAGATGTGCCTGACCGCGACGATGCGGTCGCCCGGCTCGACGAAGCTCAGCACCGCCGACGAGATGGCGGACATACCGCTCGCGAAACCGATGGCGTCCTCGGCGCCCTCCAGCTTTGCCAGCATTTCCTCGAACATGCGCACGGTCGGGTTCAGCCCACGCGTGTAGGTCGGCCGCACTTTTTCGCCGCGATATGTCTCGAGCATCTCGTCGTAGCTCGGGAAGGTAAAGAGCGAGGTCTGCACGATCGGCGGCACGACGGCATCGAAGGCGTTGCTCTCGTCATGCGCGGCGATCAGCGATGCCTGGTCGAAAAAATCGGGGCCGTTCATTTCGACATTTCCTCGATATCCTCTTCCACGATCTCGAGGATCTTCAGCGTTCTTCCGCGCGCCAGTTCCGCGTCCCTGGCGACGATGGCATCGAACAGCTCGCGGTGATGCGGGAACGATCGCCGCGCGAAATCCTGGCGGTCGAAAGGATGGTCCCAGAAGCGCTCGAACGCTTCGCGCATCTGCCCCAGGAGCTGCCGGAAAAGCGGGTTGTGCGTGGCGTCGTAGATGGCCAGGTGAAAGGCCAGGTCTTCCGGGCCCGACGTGCCGGTGGCGAGATGGACGCGCTCCATCTCGATGAGTTTTTCCTCGATCGTCCGCAGATCGTCGACCGTGCGCCGCCGCGCCGCGACCATGCTTGCCTCGGCCTCGATGCCGCGGCGCACCTCGAGTGTGTGCAAGAGACCGTCGCGCAGCTCTGCCGTATCGAGCGACAGCGGCAAATGGATCGTACCGGCGGAGATCGGCTTGAGCAGATAGGTGCCGCTGCCTTTGCGGGTCTCGGTGACGCCGAGCGCTTCGAAACGGCCCATCGCCTCCCGTATCGTCGAGCGCCCGACGGAAAGCGCGGCCATCAATTCGCGTTCGGTCGGAAGCCGGTCACCGCTTTTCAGTGCGGCGCGTTCGACATAGTCGGCCAGCGCTTCCATGACCTGTTTGCCGCGATCCAGCGGCGGGAGCGTGGCGATTGCCACACGCGTGGCAGGTGCCCCGGGCAGTTCGCCGCGCGTTCGCATGGGTACCTATATCGAAAATTGGTCTGACATCTTAGCAGTTTTGCGCGCGATCGCGCCTTCGTCAAGTGGCTGGGTAGTGCCTTAGTTGAGTTCCTTCGTCGGAGGACTTCCAAGGCAAAGCCCTGACCCAAGCGGAAATTCGCTCAGCCTCGTCTGTTCTGAGACGATCGGCTACAAACAAAACAAAAGGGCAGAAATAACCTGGGAGGTAAACGTGTCTTACACGGTCTATGCATTGACAGGCTTTGTCTCGTGGACGCTCTTTTTGCTGGTAGTAGTGGAAACCGCCCGATCTTATCTCGTTGTTACAGGAAAGGTCGCGGCCAATGGCTTCACGCCAGACATTCCGGACTATCGCCCTTCATGCAGCGCATTGCCCGCGCTCATGCCAACTGCATCGAAGGTCTGCCGATTTTCGGCGGGTTGTTGGCGATTGCGATCATGACATCAAGAACGGGGATTACGGACCCGTTGGCGTCCTGGTTCCTTGGCGCGCGAATCGTGCAGTCGATTATCCATCTCGTTTCGACCAATCCTCCAGCGGTAAGTCTCCGGTTCACCGCTTTCATCATCCAGGTGGCGATAGGCGTCTATTGGTCGTGGAAGCTGATGACCTGAGGACCGTGCGAGCAACCTTTGGGCAGCGAGGGCTCGGCGACGCATGGTCTGAAGGTGGCGCGAAGGAGACCTCTCTGCGACCTAGCCCTGGTTTCTGGATGGTTCATCAACCCATGCGAGGTTCATAAGAAGGGTCGAGGGTGCCTAACCAGTTCTTTATCAATACTTCACCATAGGGACAACGGTTCCGGAACCCTTCTGATTGCTGCGGACTTGTGAGATTCACTGTGAATCCCAAATGAAGAGGCCCTCCGCATGAAAGTCACCGCAGCAGGCATCGACCGCATCAAGATCGGCAACGCGGACGCGAGCGGCCACGGCGCGCATTTCGTCGTTTGGCTTTATCTTCAGGTCGACGAAGGCGGCACACAGACCGGTCAGGAACTGGTAGTGTCCATACCGTACGACCCGCAGATGACGTTCGACGATCTCGCTACCCAGGCTTTCGAGAAGGCGCACGCCATGCTTCGCGCCTGCTGCGAGATAGATGAGTCCATGTGGTGGAAGCAGTTCAACCGCAGCCTGGCGCCGCTGCCCGAATGGACGCCCGGCGCGCAGTAGTTGGCAGACGCCCGAATCGGGTATTGCCGCTGCGCTGCGATGCTCTGTTCGGCATCGCGACCCAACTGCTCAGCGAGTTGATCCCAGCTTGACGATAGCCAAGGCTGCAGCTTTACGCCTTGCGTTCCCAGCGCCGATCTGCTGTCTGCTGCCAGTAGGTGACCGCGTGGCCGGCTTCCTTCATCGTCTTCCAGTGCGTGCGCGCCGCCTCGACCTGGGCCGTATCGTGGCCGTCGAACAGGAACACGGCCCGCTCATAACTGCCAAGCTCTGGCGGCCCCGCGCCGTCGACCAGGAAGCGGATCTGCGCCTCGTTCGGATTGTCCTGGCCGGTGGTCAAAAGGATCGGTTGCTCGGCCGGATAGGATTCGCGGTCCGTCGCATGCGCCAGGAACGAATCGTCCCTGAAGGTCCACAGATGCTGGTCCAGCGAATCGCGCCGTTCCTCGGTGCCGGTCTGCACCACGGCGCGCCAACCGCGATCGACGCTGCGCTCGAGCAGGCCGGGCAGCGCATCCTCCAGCGTCGATTCGGTCAGGTGGTAGAACAGGACGTCGGCCATGATCGCGCCTTGAAAGGCCTCACCCCTCGTAGTTGTCGCGCACCAGCCGGTCGAGCAGCCTGACGCCGAAGCCGGAGCCCCATGACTGGTTGATCTCGCTGGACGGCGCGCCCAGCGCGGTGCCGGCGATGTCGAGATGTGCCCAGGGCGTATCCTTGACGAAGCGCTGCAGGAACTGCGCCGCGATGATGGCGCCGCCGTAGCGGCCGCCGATGTTCTTCATGTCGGCATTTTTCGAATCGATCAGCTTGTCGTATTCGGTGCCGAGCGGCATCCGCCACAGCCGTTCCTGCGTCGCCTGCCCGGCACTCGTCAGCCTTTCCGCCAATTCGTCATTGTTGGAGAACAGGCCGGCATAGTGCTGACCGAGCGCGACCATGATGGCGCCGGTCAGCGTCGCCAGATTGACCATGAATTTCGGCTGGAAGCGATCGTTGCAGTACCACAGCGCATCGGCCAGAACGAGGCGGCCTTCGGCGTCGGTGTTGAGCACCTCGATGGTCTGGCCCGACATCGAGGTGACGATGTCGCCGGGGCGCTGCGCATGGCCGTCGACGGAGTTTTCCACCAGCCCGATGACGCCGACGACGTTCGCCTTGGCCTTGCGAGCGGCCAGCGCGTGCATCAGCCCGGTCACGGCGGCCGCGCCGCCCATGTCGCCCTTCATGTCCTCCATGCCGGAGGCCGTCTTTATCGAATTGCCGCCGGTGTCGAACGTGACGCCCTTGCCGACGAAGGCAACCGGGCTGTCCTTGGCCTTGCCGCCGTTCCAGCGCATGACGGCGATGCGGGCGCCACGCGGCGAGCCTTGCGCGACGCCGAGCAGCGAGCCCATGCCGAGCTTCTTCATCTCCTTCTCGACCAGGATCTCGACTGTGACGCCGAGCGCTTCCAGTTCGCTGGCGCGGGCGGCGAATTCCACCGGCCCCAGTACATTGGCCGGTTCGTTGACCAGATCGCGCGCCAGGAACACCCCGTCGATCACCGCCACTTCGTCGGCGAAGGCCTTTTTCGCCGACGCCGGATCGGTGGTGTGGATGGTCACCTTGGCCGGCTTCTTGGGCTCGACCTTCTTGCCATCGCGCTGGCCGTCGCTATTGTCCTTTTTCGTCTTGTATTTGTCGAAGACATAGCTGCGCAGAAGGATGCCCGCGGCAAGCTGTGCCGCTTGCTCGCCGCCGATGGCAGCACCCGGCAGATCGACCAGGACGGCCACCTCTGCCGACTTGCGCAAGGATGTAGCAATGGTGCCGCCAAGCTTGAGCCAGGCATGGTCGTCGAGCCCCGAGACCTTGCCGACACCGACCGCCACCAGCCGGTCGAGCGATGTGCCCTCCGGCGCCAGCACTTCGACCAGGCTGGCGAACTTGCCCGAAAAGTCGGCCACCGGAAACGCCCGCTCCAGGGTCTTTGCCGGATCGCAAGCCTTTGCCGCGTCGCCGAGGCCGCCATCGTCGGCCGCCAGCACGAAGACACCGCCCTTTTTGGGCGCTGCGAATTTGGCGAAGGCGATCGAAGGTCTCGAAGTCATCATGTCCTGCTTTCGGGAACGGCGTTGGGTTTTTGGGAGAGTGCCTTGACGAAAAACGATATTTGGCCGTTTCCAACCGGAAGCACCACTCTATTTTTCAAGCCTCGATATAATTGGCCTTTTGGCCGGTTCTCGCCCATCGCGGATCACCCGATGGAACCGCCTGTCTTTCTCGGGTCAATGGGCGGCAGGTTGAAACAACTCGATCACATTCCCTGATGGATCCTCGAGCAGGATTTGAGAACCGCCGACACCGGTTATGATATCGTTGCGAAAGACAAGCCCGGCACCCTTCAGGCGCGCAACCTCTTCATTCAGGTCCTGCACCAGCAACAGCAAGCGGTTCCATCCTCCCGGAACCGGCCGGCGACCATCCGGCATCGCCCGGGCACCGGAACTGCCGGGGCCGCTCAAGAGAAGGCGTAGTGGACCACGCGTGACGGACGCAAACGCCGGCCGTGCATCCTGTTCAATCGAGAAGCCCAGATGTCCCGTGTAGAAGTCGACGGAGGCGGCGACATCATCGACAATGTAGCGAATGCTGGCCGGCATCATCACCCGTACCTTTCAGTTTTGAAGGGCCTTTCAGTTTGAGATGCCCTTCAGCTTGAGGTGGCCTTCGACGTGCGTTCTATCAAAGGGCATCCACTGTCGGCAACGCCCCAAGCATGAACCAGGTCTCGCGCACGAACCGGGCGCTCACGTCGGCATCCCATGCGCTGCAAATCATCGTCCCTGCCTGACGATCTGCTGCGTGATCGCCTTGGCCTGAATTCGAGCATTGGCGAAACAACCGCGAATGCTTGGCCGCATGCCGGTAAACCACAGGCCGGGCAATTTCGGGTCGGCCTCGCCGCCGTTGAAATGGGGAACGCCGTTCGTGCCGCCGGTACCAGGGCTCGGCAAGCCGGCTTTCCTTTTCCAGGACAGGCGTTGGTACGCCGGCCTTTATCAGCGCATGGGCGGCGGCCAGACCCGCCGCGCCGGCGCCGATCACGATAGCACCGTGAAAAATCGATCCTGGCCGGTTTGACTGCGCAATTCCGTTGCTTCTGCTTCCATGCCTGTAACTGTCGCAGCCATGGCGGCCATAACCGTGATCGGCGCGACATTTGGTCGTTTTCCGGCTTTTGGCAAGACTTTGCCGGAATCCGATCCCATATGGCGTATGGAATCGATGGCGATTCGTCGCGGCACGGCCCCGCTTTCCTGCCGCAACCTGTTGTTAACCATTGATGTTCGCCCTTTCTTATCCATTGCCGCCGACACTCCGGCCCACCGGAATAATGATGCGGGACGGGACGGATCGACCGTCAAACGGGGCCGGTTGTACAGGCGTCGCCGGATGACTACCTTGTCTGGAGGCATGATGCCGTTCGGCAAAATCGAGAAAAGCCTTCATGAAGGTCGTTGAACGCTACATCATGCGTCGCGCATTGGCGGTCTTCCTGGCAGCGCTCATCTGGACGCTGGCGATCGTATGGACGACGCAGGTGCTCGCCCGCATCGACCTCGTCACCGATAGCGGCCAGTCGGCGCTGACCTTCTTCGAGGTCGCTGCCCTGATCATTCCGTCGATCGTCCCGATCGTCGTGCCTTTCGCCCTGGTGGTCGCGGTCGCTCAGACGCTGAGCACGATGAATTCCGATTCCGAGCTTGCCGTCTTGAACGCCGCGGGCGCCTCGCGCTGGACCATCGTCAGGCCGATCATGCTCCTGGCGCTGGCGGCCAGCGTTCTTTCATTCGCCGTCGATAACGGCATTGACCCCTATGCACGCCAGAAAAACCGCCAACTGGTGGCGTCGTCGCGCGCCGATCTGTTGTCGCTGATCATCCAGGAAGGCACCTTCCGCAAGATCGACGACGGCCTCTTCCTGCAGATCGGCGAGCGGCTTCCGGACAACCGCCTCGGCGGCATCTTCGTCGCCGATTCGCGTGAAGAAGGCGTCAACCTCATCTACTACGCCAAGACCGGGGCCATCATCGAAAGCGGCGACGAGAAGGTGCTGATGATGAACGACGGCGTCATCCATCGCGAAACGCTGACAGGCGACCTTTCGGTCATCCGGTTCACCTCCTATGCCTTCGATCTGTCCGCCTTCATGTCGGCCTCATCGGACGTATTGCTTTTGCCGAAGGACCGGACGACCCAGTACCTGCTCAATCCCAGTCCCAACGACAAGATGTTCCAGAGGGCGCCGAACAGGTATCTGGCCGAGCTCAACCAGCGTTTTTCCGAATGGTCCTATTCACTCGTGTTCGCGCTGATCGCGCTTGCGGTCGCGGGAGACGCGCGCTCCCATCGCGAGGCGCGCATTCACCCGCTTATAACGGCCATCGCGCTTGCGCTTTTCGTACGCTGGCTTGGTTTCTTTGCCGCCGGCAAAGCCGACAAGATTCCGCAATACGCCTATATGGTCTACGGCGTTCCGATCGTGGCGTCCGCGGTCGCGACATGGTTCATCGTTTCCAACCGGACTATGGAACTGCCGGTCGCCTGGGCCGACTGGATGACGAATTTCGCCGGCCGCTTCGGTGGGGGCTGGAGCGCCATCAAGCTCCGCTTCGCCAGGCGTGGCGCTTCTGGCCAAGGGGCCGGCTGATGGGCTGGACACGCTAATGGGCTGGACTCTGGGTCGATACTTCTTCTTCCGTTACGTGACGATCACCATCTGGTTCTTCGTCGGTCTTCTGGCGCTTGTGTTCCTGATCGACTTCACCGAGCTTTCCAGCCGCACGACCGGCGTGCCAGGCTTCACCTACGGCACGGCGTTCGCCATTTCAGGGCTGAGGATGCCGATGATCATGCTGCAGACAGTGCCGTTCGTCGGGCTGTTCTCGGCGATGGCGACGCTGGTCTCGCTCAACCGCAGATATGAACTGGTCATCGCACGCTCCGCCGGCGTGTCCGCATGGCAGTTCCTGCTGCCGTGCTGCATAGGGGCGCTGCTGTTCGGCGTGCTGTCGGTCGGCGTCATCAATCCGATCGCCGCGCATGCGTTTTCCTGGTCCGAAAGAATCGAGACCCAGCTCCGCTCCGGCAAGTCGAACGCCGCCTCAACCGATGCCGCGCCCTGGATCCGGCAGAAAACCAGTTCCGGCGATACCATCATCGGCGCGCGCGCCATTCTCAACCAGGGCCTGGAGATGGCCAACGCCGTCTTCTTCGTTCTCAGCCCGCAAGGCGACATCGTCGAACGCAAGGATGCGGTGCACGCCTTCTTGCGGGTTGGCTACTGGGAGCTGCAGGACGTCAAGGTTTTCCGGGACGGCAAGATCCAATCGATGGCAAGCGACCGGGTGCCGACCAATCTCAAGCCCGAATTCGTGCAAGAGCGGCTGGCGCGCCCGGAGACCATCCCCTTCTATGATCTGCCCAGCAAGATCGAGGTTGCCCGCTCCTTCGGCCTCAAGGCAAATGCCTTTGCCATGCAGTTTGATTCGCTGGTGGCGCTGCCGTTCCTTCTCGTCGCCATGACGCTGATCGCCGCAACGGTGTCGATGCGATTTGCAAGGATGGGACAATCCGCGACGATGATTCTGGGTGGCGTCCTGGCCGGGTTTCTGCTTTATGTCGTGACGGTGCTGGTCAAGGCATTCGGCGTGGCGGGATTCGTACCCACAGTCGTCGCTGCATGGGTTCCGGTTGTCGTGGCTATGTTCTTCGGGGTGACTTTCTTGCTGTACAAGGAAGACGGCTAGTGAGGGGGGCTGTTTTGCGTAGCCATAGGCAGGCCGGTTTGGCACGCCTCTATGGGGCGAGCGCCTTGGCATGCCTGCTCGCTTGCGTCATCCCGACTGTTCCGGCTTCCGCCCAGGATGTCAGCGATATGGCGCCGGACGTTCCCGCCGGCTCGCAAATGCTGCTGGCGGCAGATACGCTGGTCTATGACAACGACAAACAGACGGTAACGGCCGTCGGCGGGGTCCAGATCGATTATGGCGGCAACCGCCTCGTCGCTCAGCGGGTGGAATACAACCGCAACACCCAGCGCCTCGTCGCCAGCGGCAATGTCGAGGTCATCAACAGCGACGGCACCAAGATTTATTCGCAGCATGTCGACATCACCGACGATTTCGCCGACGGCTTCGTCAACGCGCTGCGTGTCGAAACCGTCGACAAGGCGTATTTCGCCGCCGAAAGCGCGGAGCGCATGGGCGGCGTGCTGACCACGTTCCACAATGGCGTCTACACGGCGTGCGAGCCATGCGCGGACAAACCGGACAAGGCACCGACCTGGCGCATCAAGGCCAGGAAGATCATCTGGAACGGCGAGAAGAAGACGGTCCGCTTCGAGAATGCGAATTTCGAATTCTTCGGCTTTCCGCTCGCCTATCTGCCGGCCTTCGAGATTGCCGACCCTACCGTCAAGCGCAAGAGCGGCTTCCTGAACCCCAGCGTTGCCTATAAGAGCGATCTCGGCGCTGGCATCAAGGTGCCCTATTATTTCGCGCTTTCGCCGACCTATGACCTCACCGTCACCGGCAGCGGCTACACCAAGCAAGGCTTCCTAGGCGAGGCGGAATGGCGCCAGCGCTTCAACAACGGCCAGTACAGCCTGAAGATCGCCGGTATCCAGCAACAGGACCCCGACGAGTTCGTCGACAGCTACGGCCCTACCGTCGATTCAGGTGCGGCCGGCGACCCGAACAAGTTCCGCGGCATGATGGGCACCAAAGGGCAGTTCGCTATCAATCCGCGCTGGGACTTCGGCTGGAATGTCCTGTTGCAGACCGACAAGAACTTCTCGCGCACCTACGCCATCGAAGACTTCAATGATAGCGTGCATCGCTCGGAGATCTATCTGACCGGCCTCAACGGCCGCAACTATTTCGATGTGCGCGCCATGCGCTTCGAGGTCCAGGAAAAGACGCTCCCTGACGATCCGACCGCACGTGCCGGCAAGCAGCCCTGGGTGCTGCCTTCGCTCGACTACGCCTACATCCCCGACATGGCGGTGGCCGGCGGGCAATTGTCCTTCAATGTCAATGCACAGGCCATCAGCCGCGACAGACTGGATGTAGTCTACACTATCCCTGACGATCCCACCTCGGACGTCCAGCGCGTGCGCGGCATCGAGGGCCAATCGGGCCGCCTCACCGCTGAAGCCGAATGGAAGCGCACCTTCACCACCGATGGCGGGCTGCTGCTGACGCCGTTGCTGGCGCTGCGCGGCGACGCCGGCTATGTCAATGCCTCTTCGCCCTCGCTCACCGCCATCAACGAGATGGCGATGAACCCGGATATAAATACCAGCGCTGACATGCGCACCTCGCTCGCCCGCTACATGGCGACCGCCGGACTGGAGATGCGCTGGCCGGTGCTGTTTTCGTCGACCAATTCCAGCCATGTCTTCGAGCCGATGGCGCAGGTCTTTGTGCGTCCGAACGAGCAATATGTCGGTGGCCTCGCTGTCCCCAACGAGGACGCTCAGAGCTTCGTCTTCGACGCCACGACATTGTTCGAGCGCGACAAGTTCTCCGGTTACGATCGCATGGAGGGTGGCTCGCGCGCCAATGTCGGGGTGCGCTATTCCGGCGCCTACGACAATGGCTGGAGCACCAACGCCCTGTTCGGCCAATCCTATCAACTGGGCGGCCACAACTCGTTCGATTCACCGGACCTGGTCAATGTCGGCGCCTATTCCGGTCTTGAGACCGAGACCTCCGACTATGTTGGCCTTGTCGGCTTCAACAGCCCCAGCGGGCTTTCCGGTTCGGTCAGTGGGCGTTTCGACGAACAGAGCTTCGAGGTCCGCCGCGCCGAGGTGAAGGCAGCCTATTCCGGCCTGCCGATCTCGTTCAGCGCCAAATACGCCTTCATCCAGGCGCAGCCGCTCTATGGCTTCACAACCGATCGCCACGAGGTCACGCTCGGCGCCTCGACGCAACTTGCCGAGAACTGGCGTGTTTTCGGCACCGGCACCTACGATCTGGAGCAAAGTCTCCTGGTCAAGGACGGGATCGGTTTTGCCTATAGTGATTCATGCTTCACTTACTTGATGACGTTCTCGGAAACCCGCGACCTGAACACCAGGGAAGTGTCGCAGAATGTCGGCTTCAACCTGTCGTTTCGCACGCTCGGCGATTTCGGCTCGTCACAAAGCTCCTTCGGCGCTATCCAGTAGCAGACGACCGGCCGGTAGCAGACGACTGGCCGGAAACAGACGGCCGGAACGGGCGGCCGGCCAACGCATTGCCCTGAGATCGGAATTAGATTTTAAGAAAACACGATGCGTATATTCAAAGTGTTGGAGCGTACCTTGCGCGCCCAAGTGGACGCAGGCCGCTTAGCGACATCGTTTCGCCGCATAAGGCAGGCACGGGTTTCAGTTCCCTCAAAGTGAGATAGAATTGGGCCGAAACCGGGATAAAATTGGGATGCTTTCGATGAGGAAATACCTCTTTTCGGCAGGGTTCGCGCTGCTGGTGGCGGCGACCTCGGCCTCGATCACCATGACGACGCCGCCGGCTTTCGCCAGCCAGATCAAATACGTCGTCAACAACGTACCGATCACCACCGGTGACATCCAACATCGTGCGGCTTTCCTGCGCCTGCAGCGCAGGAAAGGCGACGCTGCAAACGAAATGATCGAGCAGACGCTGCGCCTCGCCGAAGCCAAGCGTCTCGGCATCCGCATCGGCGACGCCCAGGTCGACGCCGCTTACCAACGCTTTGCCACGACCAACAAGATGCAGCTCAAACAACTCGATGGTGTCATGGCGCAGTCCGGCGTCGGCAAGGAGCATTTCAAGGAGTTCATCCGCGCCCAGATGGCCTGGAACCAGGCGCTGACCGCGCGCCATCGCTCCGAGAGCGGCGGCGGCGCCATGAGCGAGCAGGACGCTGTCAGGCGCATGCTCGACAAGGGCGGCGCCAAGCCGACCGCTATGGAGTACATGCTGCAGCAGGTCATCTTCGTCGTTCCGGCCGCCGAGCGCAGCGCAACGCTGGCCAAGCGCAAGCGCGAGGCCGATGCCATGCGCGCCCGCTTCAACGGCTGCAACACCTCGCGTCAATTTGCCAAGGGCCTGATCGACGTCACCGTTCGCGATCTCGGCCGGGTGCTGGCGCCGCAATTGCCGCCGGAATGGGCCGACCAGATCAAGGCCACCAAGGTCGGCGGCGCCACCCCCACACGCCAGACAGACCGCGGCGTCGAGTTCATCGGCATCTGCTCGTCGCGCGAAGTGTCCGACGACAAGGCCGCCCAGATGGTGTTCCAGAGCGAAGGCTCGACCGGCAAGGACGCCGACGAGCTCTCCAAGAAGTATGTCGAGGAGTTGCGGAAGAAAGCCCGCATCGTCGAGCGCTGAAGTCGCCAGAGGCAGAGCTCCCGCTGGCGCTGAGCGTCGGCGATCCCTCCGGCGTCGGGCCTGAAATCGCCATTGCCGCCTGGCAGGCGCGTGACAGCGCCGGTGTGCCGCCCTTCTATCTTATCGCCGATCCGGCGCTGATTGCCGCGCGGGCGCGCCGGCTTATCGCCGATGTGCCAATCATGGAGACAATGCCAGCCGAAGCGGCGCGCGTCTTTGCACGCGCCCTGCCCGTCGTGCCGCTTGTCGCCCGCTTCGTCGACGGCCCCGGCCGGCCGGACCCGGCCAACGCCGCCGGCATCATCGAGGCCATCGACCGCGCTGTTGACGATTGCCTTGGCGGCCGCGCCGCGGCGGTCGTCACGTGCCCGATCGCCAAGAAGCCGCTCTACGATGCCGGCTTCCGTTTCCCCGGCCACACCGAGTATCTGGCGCATCTGGCGACGCTCCACACCGGCGCCGAAGCGATGCCGGTGATGATGCTTGCCGGTCCCGAGCTGCGCACCGTTCCGGTCACCATCCACATTGCGCTGTGCGAGGTGCCGAAGGCGCTGACGACGGACTTGATCGTCGCGACCGCCCGCATCACCGCCGCCGACCTCGAACACCGCTTCGGCATCGTCAAGCCGCGGCTTGCCATTGCCGGCCTCAATCCGCATGCCGGCGAAGGCGGCGCGATGGGTACGGAGGACGAGCACATCATCCACCCGGCGGTCGACAGGCTGAGGGCGGAGGGCATCGACGCCTTCGGTCCGCTGCCGGCCGACACACTGTTCCATGCCCGCGCCCGAGCCGGCTACGATGTGGCGCTGTGCATGTATCACGATCAGGCGCTGATCCCGGCCAAGGCGCTTGCCTTGGACGAGGCGGTCAACGTCACGCTCGGCCTGCCGTTCATCCGCACCTCACCGGATCACGGCACCGCCTTTGATATCGCCGGCAAGGGCATAGCCCGGGCCGACAGCCTGATCGCGGCGCTAAGGCTCGCCCGCAGGCTTGCCGACACCGGGGCGAAGGCTACCGCCGCATGAGCGCCTTGAGGGCGGTCGCATGAGCATCGACGGGCTGCCACCGTTGCGCACGGTGATCGAACGCCACGGGCTGCAAGCGAAAAAGGCGCTTGGCCAGAATTTCCTGCTCGACCTCAACCTGACCGGCAAGATCGCACGCGCCGCCGGCGACCTGACGGGCGCCACAGTGATCGAGGTCGGTCCGGGTCCCGGCGGTCTGACCCGGGCGTTGCTTTCCCACGGCGCAGGTCGGGTCATCGCCATCGAGCGCGACGAGCGCTGCCTGGCGGCACTCGCGGAAGTGTCGGACCACTATCCGGGCCGGCTGGAGATCATTGCCGGCGATGCGCTGAAGACGGATTTCGCAGCGCTTGCCAAAAAGGCGCATCAGGGCGGTGGATCCGTGAAGATCGTCGCCAACCTGCCCTACAATATCGGCACCGAACTTTTGATACGCTGGCTGACCGTTGCCGAGTGGCCGCCCTTCTACGCATCGATGACGCTGATGTTCCAGCGCGAGGTGGCCGAGCGCATCGTTGCCCGTCCCGGCAGCGATGCCTATGGCCGGCTGGGCGTGCTGGCCGGCTGGCGGACGGAGGCAAGAATCGCCTTCGACGTGCCGCCACAAGCGTTCACGCCGCCGCCCAAGGTGACCTCCTCGGTTGTGCATCTGGTGCCGCGGGCAAGTCCCCTGCCCGCCGAGGTCAAGAAGCTCAGCCGCGTCACCGAAGCAGCCTTCGGCCAGCGCCGCAAGATGCTGCGGCAGAGCGTCAAGAGCCTCGGCGGCGAAGCCCTGCTCACCCGCGCCGGCATCGATCCGACCCGCCGCGCCGAAACGCTTGACGTCGATGAATTCGTGCGGCTGGCCAACGCGGTGTGAAGGTGCGGACCCTTTCCCCTTCTTGTGGGAGAAGGAGAGGCGTCGCGCCTCTAATCCGTCTTCTCGTCAAGCAGGCCTGAGACGAAATCGAACAGGCCGGGTCGGCGGTCGCGCCTGAGCCGCTCGGCGGTGACGATGCCGCGCACTTCGGCGAAGGCGCGGTCGAGATCGTCGTTGATGATGACGAAATCGTATTCCTTCCAGTGCTCGATCTCGTTGCGGGCGTTTTTCAGACGCGTCTCGATCACCGATTCCTGGTCCTCAGCGCGGCGCTTCAGCCGCGCCTTCAATTCCTTCATCGAAGGCGGCAGGATGAAGATCGAGACTATGTCGGCGCGCATCTTCTCCTTGAGCTGCTGGGCGCCCTGCCAGTCGATGTCGAACAGCATGTCGCGGCCCTGTGCCAGCGCCAGTTCGGCCGGCTCGCGTGGCGTCGCGTAGCAATTGCCATGCACTTCGGCCCATTCGAGCAGTTCGTCGGAATCGCGCAGTCGTTCGAACTCGCGCATGGTGCGGAAATGATAATGGACGCCCTCAATCTCGCTGCCGCGGCGTGGCCGCGTCGTGACGGAGACCGACAGTTCGAGACTGGAATCGCTTTCCAGAAGATTGCGCGCGATCGTCGACTTGCCGGCGCCGGACGGCGACGACAGCACGAGCATCAGGCCTCGGCGGCGAATCCGGGAACCCAGATCCTTGGCAACCATCGGCTCCTTGGCGACCATCAGGGTTACTCCAGATTCTGGACCTGTTCGCGGAACTGGTCGACGACCGCCTTCAGCTCCAGCCCTATGGCGGTGACCGTAGCGGCGTTCGACTTCGAACACAGCGTATTCGATTCGCGGTTGAATTCCTGCGCCAGAAAATCGAGCTTGCGGCCGATGGCGCCGCCGCCTGCCAGCAGCACCCGGCCGGACGCGACATGCGTCTTCAGCCTGTCGATCTCCTCGCGGATGTCGGCCTTGGTGGCCAGGAACGCTGCTTCCATATGCAGCCGGCTGGCGTCGAGATTGGCGGAGGCATCCATCAGCAGCCGGACCTGCTCGGCAATCCGTTCGCGGATCACCGCAGGCTCGCGCGACGGATCGGCCTCGGCGCGCAGCGTCAGCGCCTCGATGGCATCGATATGGCCAGACAGCAGCGAACGTAGGGCGGCGCCCTCGCCCTGGCGTGCCTGTTCCAACCCGCCCAGAGCCACTTCGAGCGCCGCTAGGATAGCGCCGTCGAGCGCCGCCCGCGCCTCTTCGGTCTCAGTGGTTTCGGGGATATCGAGCACGCCGCGCAGCGAAAGCAGCCCGTCAGCTGTCGCAGGCGCTACGCCGAACTGCTCCTTCAGCCGCCTGGCCAGCCCCGCCAGATCCCTCAGGAAGGCCTCGTTGACCACGGGCTGCGCCTGCTGGCCGGCGGCGCGGCCGACGGTCAGCGTGGCCTGGAAATTGCCACGCGCAAAACGCTTCTGCACCGTCTGCCTGACAGACGGCTCCAGTCGCTCGAGGCCCTGCGGCAGCCGCAGCCTGACCTCGACGCTCTTGCCGTTGACCGACTTGACCTCCCAGGCGATCGACGTGCCTTCATGTTCGGCGACGGCCCGCGCAAAACCGGTCATGCTCTGCAAATTCATGATGCCCTTGCGTCCCCCTGGCGCATGATCCCGGAAGCGGTTCCGGGCAGGTCATGCGTGGCTTCAAATGCCGGAGCGCTCTTCGCCAAATCGGACGCAAGGCGCTCCTGATCAAAAAACAGCACGTCGCTGCCGTCAAACGGATCGGAGGGACGATCTCGGAACCCTCCGACGCTACTGCGCCGCCCCCGCATCGCCGCCGTCCACCGGCGCATCGGTCTGGCCTTCAACCTTGGCGGCTTCGGCCTTGGCAGCACCGGCCTTGGCGGCCTCATCGGCCAGCTTCTTCTGCATCGCCCGGTAGCGGGCGACGTTCTCGTTGTGCTCGGCGAGCGTCGCTGCAAAGACGTGACCGCCGGTGCCGTCGGCGACGAAATAAAGGTCATCGGTCTTCGATGGGTTGGCGACGGCTTCCAGTGCCGCACGGCCGGGATTGGCGATCGGCGTCGGCGGCAGGCCGTTGATCAGATAAGTGTTATAGGGCGTCTGCTTCTGGATGTCCGACTGGTAGATCGGGCGGTCGGCGGGTTTGCCCTTGCCGCCGAATAGGCCGTAGATGATGGTCGGATCGGACTGCAGCCGCATGCCCTTGGCCAGCCGGTTGAGGAAGACGGCGGCGACCCGCGAGCGTTCATCGCCCTTGCCTGTCTCCTTCTCGACGATCGAAGCCAGAATGACGAAGTCCTCGACACTGGCCAGCGGCAGGTCGGGGGCGCGCCGCTGCCAGACATCCTCGACCAGCTTCTTCTGATCCGCCAAAAGCTTGTCGACCATCTGCTGGCGTGTCGCGCCGCGGGTGAAACGCAGCGTGTCGGTAGCAAGGCTGCCCTCGGGTGGAATGGTCGCCGGCATATCGCCGTCGAGCGCTGCCTGATCGGCGATGCGCTGCAGCGCCTGCTCGACGGTCAGTCCCTCGGGGACGGTCAGCGAATACATCACCGACTTACCGCTCTTCAGCAACTCCATGATGTCGTGCATGGAGGCCTGCGGCTTGATCTCGTATTCGCCTGCCTTCAGTGCGGAATCATTGCCAAAGGCACGCACGCCAAGGCGGAAGATGCGTGCGTCGCTGATCAGTCCGCGCCGCTCGAGCTGCTCCGCAATTTCCTGGACGCCAGTGTTCGGCTTGACCAGGAAGGTGTCGGCATTGGCCGACGGGCCGGGCTCGTTGAATTCCTGCTTGCCGAAATACAATGCAAAGCCGGCCGCCAGAACCATCAGCATCACCAAGGAGATGACGAAGTTCATGAACACGACGAACTGGCTGCGCGAGGCGCGCGAGCGTTTGGGCGGCGGCGTGCCGGCTTCAGGCCGCAGTGCTTCGCTGGCCGTCTTCGGCACGATCGGACCCGGCGGTGCGGACCGTTGCCCGAATTCCCCCTTGTCCGCCGAATTTGTGTTCATGGCGCCCTACCGTTTGATCTCGCAACGAATCCCCTTGGGCAGAGTAGGGGCGAATATGGCAAAATTGACGACACGCGCGAGCCGTGCCGGTCGGCGGACCGGTCAGCCATTGTAGCGCTGGAAGACCAGCGAGGCGTTGGTGCCGCCGAAGCCGAAGGAATTGGACAGCGCCACGTCGACCTGGCGGGCGCGCGGCTTGTGCGGCACCAGGTCGATCGCCGTTTCGCGCTCCGGGTTGTCGAGATTGATGGTGGCCGGCGCGATGTTGTCGCGAATGGCGAGAATCGAAAAGATCGCCTCGGCAGCGCCCGCCGCGCCCAGAAGGTGGCCTATCGACGATTTGGTCGACGACATCGATATTTTCGACGCAGCGTTGCCGACCAGCCGCTCGACAGCGCCGAGCTCGATCGTGTCGGCCATGGTCGATGTGCCGTGCGCATTGATGTAGTCGACGTCTGCGGGCGTCAGCTTGGCCCGATTCAGCGCCGCTGCCATGCAGCGGAAGGCGCCGTCGCCATCCTCGGCCGGCGCGGTGATGTGGTAGGCATCGCCGGTCAGGCCGTAACCGGTGACCTCGGCATAAATCTTGGCGCCGCGCGCCTTGGCGTGTTCCAGCTCCTCCAGAATGACGACGCCGGCGCCCTCGCCCATGACGAAGCCGTCCCGGTCGCGGTCATAGGGACGCGAGGCCGTTTCCGGAGCGTCGTTACGGTCGGTGGACAGCGCCCGGCAGGCAGCGAAACCGGCGATCGACAGCCGCGTCACCGGGGCCTCGGTGCCACCCGCGACCATCACGTCGGCATCGCCCCACATGATCAGCCGGGCGGCATCGCCGATGGCGTGCGCGCCGGTGGAGCAAGCGGTGACGACGGCGTGGTTGGGGCCTTTCAGCCCATGCCGGATCGAGACCTGGCCGGAGACGAGATTGATGATCTGGCCCGGGATGAAGAACGGGCTGATGCGGCGCGGACCGCGCTCCTTCAAGATCATCGCGTTCTCGGCGATGCCTTCGATGCCGCCGATGCCCGAGCCGATCAGCACGCCGGTGACGCACTGCTCCTCATGCGTCTTCGGCGCCCATCCCGAATCCTTCAGGGCTTCGTCGGCGGCCGCGATCCCGTAAAGGATGAAGTCGCCAATCTTGCGCAATTCCTTCGGCTCGAGAACGGTCTCGGGATTGAAGGTAGCGTTCTCGCCGCTGCCGCGCGGAATGACGTGGGCGACCTTGCACGCAAGATCCTCCACCTCGAACTCGGTGATGCGCTTGGCTGCGCTGCGGCCGGTCAGAAGCTCCTTCCAGCTATGCTCGAAGCCCATGCCAAACGGCGAAAGCAGCCCAAGGCCCGTGACGACGACACGCCTCATCGCAGGTCCTCCCCGGTGATGACTGCAAATAGCGTCAGGCTGAAGCCTTGTCGATGTACTTCACTGCATCGCCAACAGTCAGGATGGTTTCGGCCGCATCGTCGGGAATCTCGACGCCGAACTCTTCTTCGAACGCCATGACGAGTTCGACCGTGTCGAGGCTGTCCGCGCCCAGATCATCGATGAAGCTCGCCTGCTCCGTCACCTTGTCGGCATCGACGCCAAGGTGCTCGATAACGATCTTCTTGACGCGCTCTGCGGTGTCACTCATTTGGGCATCCTCGTCTTTTGGTTGTCTGTCTTCGTTAGCGGGCAGAATGCCGCTAATCAAGCTGAAAGATGGTCCTGCCGGAAACGCAACGGCACCGGACCGGTTTTTGCCCGAAACCGCCGGGTTGCGGGCCGCATTACACGAAAATCCGCTTGGGTCCAAGGCGAAAAGGGGCGTTTTCCCGCAACTGTCAAATCATCGCCATGCCGCCATTCACGTGGATGGTCTGGCCGGTGACATAGGCAGCTTCGTTGGAAGCGAGGTAGGCGACGGCGGAAGCGACTTCGGCGGTGGTGCCCATGCGCCGTGTCGGGATCGCCGCCATGATCGCCTCTTTCTGCTTGTCGTTGAGCTTGTCGGTCATCGCCGATTCGATGAAGCCTGGGGCGACGCAGTTGACGGTGATGTTGCGGGTGGCGATCTCCTGCGCCAGCGACTTGGAAAAGCCGATCATGCCGGCCTTGGAGGCGCAGTAGTTGGTCTGGCCGGGATTGCCGGTGACGCCAACCACAGAGGTGATGTTGATGATGCGGCCATGCCGGCGCCGCATCATCGGATGGGTGAGTTCGCGGGTCAGCCGGAACACGGCGGTCAGATTGACCTCGAGCACCGTATCCCAGTCGGCGTCCGCCATGCGCACGAACAGCCCGTCCTTGGTGATGCCGGCATTGTTGACGAGAATGTCGACGCCGTCGAGATCGGCCTCGGCCTTCTGGCCGAGCGCCTTGACCTCGTCGCGATTGGCAAGGTTGGCCGGGAACAGCTTGACCCGGTCGCCGAGTTCGGCGGCTAGCGTTTCCAGCTTTTCGAAGCGGGTGCCGTGCAGGCCGACGATGGCGCCCTGCGCATGCAGCACCCGGGCGATCGCCTCGCCGATGCCTCCTGATGCGCCTGTGACGAGCGCCTTGCGACCGGTCAATTCGAACATTCTTGTCTCCTGATCTCAGAGAACACCCTTCACACGGGTGAGGTCAAATCGTGGTTGTTATGCGAGCGCCGCCAGCGCCGCCTCGACATCGGCCGGCGTGTCGACGGCGCTGGTGGCGATGTCGCGGTTGATGCGCCTCGCCAGTCCCGACAGCACCTTGCCGGCGCCCACCTCGTAAAGCGTCGCAATGCCGTTCGCGCCGAACCATTCCACCGTTTCGCGCCAGCGCACGCGGCCAGTAACCTGTTCGACCAAGCGGCGGGCGATTGCGTCCGGATCACTGGACGGGGTAACCGACACGTTGGAGACCACGGGCACGAGCGGCGCGTTCTTCGTCACCCCGGCCAGCGCCTCGCGCATGATCTCGGCCGCCGGTGCCATCAGCGCCGAATGGAAAGGCGCCGAAACCTGCAGCATCAGCGCCCGCTTGGCGCCCTTTTCCGTGCACAGCTTCGCCGCCAACTCGACCGCCGCCCTGGCGCCGGAGATCACCAACTGGCTACCGCCATTGTCGTTGGCGATCTGGCAAACCGAGCCTTTGGCCGAACCTTTAGCAGCTTCAGCGCAGGCAGCTTCGACATCGGCCTGCTCCAACCCGATAATCGCCGCCATGGCGCCCTCGCCGGCCGGCACTGCCGCCTGCATGGCATTGCCACGGATACGTAAGAGCCGGGCAGCATCGGCGACCGAAACGAAACCGGCGGCGGCAAGTCCCGAATATTCGCCGAGCGAATGGCCGGCGACATAGGCAATCTTGTCCTTCAGCGAGAAGCCGCGCGATTCCAGCGCCCGGATCGCGGCAAGCGATACGGCCATCAGCGCCGGCTGGGCGTTGGCGGTCAGTGTCAGCGCCTCTTCCGGCCCTTCCCAGATCAGCTTCGACAGGTTTTCGCCGAGCGCGTCATCGACCTCTTCGAAGATCTTCCGCGATTCCGGAAAGGCGTCGGCAAGGTCCTTGCCCATGCCGACAGCCTGGCTGCCCTGTCCCGGAAAGGTGAATGCGACGGCCATGTGTGCTCCCAAGCGGCTGATTTTTCCTGCCTGTGACGCAAGGCGGGCGGGCAAGTCAAGTCCGCCATTGACCGACTCCAGCCCGCTCCGGCCTGGCATCACCGGCCGAGCGCCTGTTCCAAAAGGCTTTTTAGCGATCACTCCTGATGAAAATCGCTCACGATTCGTTTGCTGGCTCTTCTTATTTCAGCCACAGACGCTAGCTTTTCGTGACAGATTGATGACAGTTCAGTGACGTTTTGTTTATGGGTCGGGGAATTGTAAGGTGGCAATGACTAGGAAAGGCGCAGGCAGAGCCGCGCCACAGTTTCTGGAAGGCGATCCGGCCACCGGCTATCTGCCGGGCCGGAAATGGCCTGTTATCCGCTACGGCCTCGTCAGCCTGCTCGCCGCCGCCATTCTGGTGTTTGCGATCGAACTGATCGTGCGCGGCAGCTTTGCCGGCACCGTCAGCTTCTTCCTGCAGCCGTTCAAGCCGGGCTGGACCACCATCATCATCTTCGCGCTGATCCTGATCGGCCTCGATGCCGTGCTCGGCCGCAGCCACCAGAGCCTGGTGATCGTTGCGCCGCTGACGCTGGCTTTGGCCTTTATCGGCCATCAGAAATCGCTCTATCTAGGTGATCCGCTCTATCCGACCGATTTCTTGTATTCACGCCAGATCGTGGCGCTGATGCCGCTTCTGGTGCGCGATCGCCCGGGAACTGCCCTCGCCATAGCGGTCGGCGTCGTCGGCGGACTGTCGCTGCTCGTCTATGGCTGGCGCCAGTGGCGCCGCCGGGTGCCGGCGCTCAGCCACAAGGGCCGCCTTGCCCGGCTGACGTTGACCGTGCCGTTGCTCGCCTTCTTCGTCTCGATCATGGATTACGCGACCTTCTCATGGACCCGCGACCGGTTGCAGATCATCCCGATCATGTGGGACCAGAAGGAAAACTACGCCTCCAACGGCTTCGCGCTCGCCTTTGCGCTCAACGTGCCGATGGCCCACGTCTCGGCGCCTGCCGGCTATTCCGACAAGTCCATCGCGGCAATCGACAGGCCTGACGTGACAGCCTCGGTACCGGCCGAGAAGCCCGACATCATCGTCGTTATGAGCGAATCCTTCTGGGATCCGACCGAACTGCCCGGCGTCACCATCACGCCCGACCCGATTCCCAACGTGCGGGCGCTGCGTTCGGGCTACATGTTCTCGCCCGAATTCGGCGGCATGACCGCCAATGTCGAATTCGAGGCGCTGACGGGCTTTTCCAACGCCTTCCTGCCGGCCGGCAGCATCCCCTACCAGCAATATGTCCGCGCGCCGGTGCCGTCGATGGCGACGTTCCTGAAGAGCCAGGGCTACGAGACGCGCGCCATCCATCCGGGCACGAACTGGTTCTGGAACCGCACGCCGGTCTATAAGGATTTCGGCTTCGATGACTTCAAGTCGGAAGAAAACATGCCATATCTCGAAAAGCGCGGACCGCTGGCCTCGGATGCGGCGATGACCGACGAGATCATCCGCGAAGCCGACGCCACCGACGATCCGTTCTTCTTCTTCGCGGTCAGCCTGCAGAACCACGGACCCTATGAGCCGTATCGCTACTACAATCCGACCCATAAGGTGCAAGCGCCGACCAGCCAGTGGGCGAAGGATTCGCTGCTGAGCTTCACAGAGGGGGCGTCTGACGCCGACAAGGGCCTCGGGCGCCTTGTCGAATGGGCGAAGAACCGCCAGCGGCCGACGATCATCGCCTTCTTCGGCGACCATCTGCCGCCGCTCGGTCCGGTCTATGTCGAGACCGGCTTTCTCAAGGACAATGTCGCGCCGCGCAAAGAGCCGCCCGACCAGATGCTGCTGCATCACCAGACGCCGCTGATCGTATGGTCGAACCGCACCGGCCCGGCCGAGGACATGGGTGCGGTGAGCCCGGCCTTCCTGCCCTACCATATCCTGACCACGGCCGGGATCAGCCACCCCTATTACACCGGCTTTCTCGGCCAGATGCGCGAGCATTACCGTGTCGTCGACCGCAATCTGCTGTTGACGCCGGCGGGCGAGGCTACACCGGACTGGGCGCGGCAGAAGAAGATCGATCCGGCCATCCGCGATTTCCGTCTGCTGCAATACGACATGATGTTCGGCAAGCGCCGTGCAGCACCCGATTTCTTCCCGGAAACGGTCAACAAGCTCGTCCCCCATACAAGCTGACCCTGCCGCGGCGCGACATGTCGTCCTTGCAGCGGCGGGTTTTCCCAGGGCTCCGAACTCAGGTTAACGCGCTTTCGCTGTTGTCGATTGGCTGATTCCATGGGCGCTCATTGATTCGGAGCGCCCGCCATGACCATTGCTGCCCTCGAGGGGTTCGAGAAGCCGCGCCTGAAGGCGCTTCTGGACCATTTTGCCGCCATAGAGGACCCGCGCGAGCCGTGGCGAGTCGCCCATCCGCTGAGCGAAGTGCTGTTCCTGGTCGTCTGCGGCACGATCTGCGATTGCGACGACTACGATCTGATCGCCGACTGGGGAAAGGCCCATCTCGACTTCCTGCGCCGCTACCTTCCCTACCATCATCGCGTGCCTGGCGGGCGCTGGC
>NZ_VLKT01000028.1 GCF_007830515.1 Mesorhizobium tianshanense | reverse complement strand
ACCGCGATCAGCGCGCCTCACGGCGGGCTCAGTCCGGAATTCCGGACACGGCACAGATCTCCCGAGGTAAGATCGACCGCCTTCCCCGCACACCCGCCGGATTTACCACCCCGGTCCTTGATGACCATGGACTTCGCGGTCATGTGCCCGCTCGTCCGGCCGGGTAGGCCTCGTATCCGGTTCTTGTCCATCGGGTCGCGGGTTTGCTCCACGCTTCCTTCAGACCCCGCCTTGCGACGACGCCCTTGCGCTTCGCTAACCCTTCGCCGCCATCAGGCTGGGTAGAGGACTTACACCTCCAAGCTGTCGATCATGCTCGGCACACACAAAAAACCCGCCTCGGGGGCGGGTCGTCAAGGGCGAGTCATTGGCGCAATCAGCACCATACTGGAATTATTAGCATAACTGCAGGCACAAAGCAAGAACAAAGTTGCCAGCCTTCAGCTTTGAAGATTGGCGAAAGCCGAAGGTGACATCCGATCTCCCGTAAGCGCGGAGATCGGCAGCTTCACCGACGACGCCTGTTTCGGAATGTTTGAAGTGCCGGCAGGGCGCCGGCCTGAGGCGATTGCTCCAATGATTCGCTTGCAGCCCCACGACAGCCGCTCTAGCGTCGATAAAGTTTAAAAAACACGACAAAAGTGAAGGAAACGCCGATGTTGCCGGGCCTCAAGGCCGGATTCACACTGGATGCGCGGCTGGAGGCGGACAGCGAGCAGTTGATGTGGCTCGGGCTGTGCGAGTTGCGGGTGATGAACGACCGCCGCTGGCCGTGGCTGCTTCTGGTGCCGCAGCGGCCGGGCGCGGAGGAAATCCACGATCTGACACCGCTCGACCAGGCGATGCTGACCTTCGAGACCAACATGGTGGCGCAGGCGCTGAAAAGGGTGACCGGCTGCACCAAGATCAACACCGGCGCACTCGGCAACATCGTGCGCCAGTTGCATGTCCATGTCATCGCGCGCTCGGAGGGCGACCCTGGCTGGCCAGGCCCGGTATGGGGCCACGGCATGCGCGAGCCCTACCAGCGCCCGGACCTGCGCCGGTTTGCCCAAACGATCAAGGCGGCGCTATAAGCCTCTCCCCGTGTCCATCCTGAAGTTGAGACCTCGATGAGCTTCCGCCTGTTTGACGCGCCCTTGCGCGAGCCGAGCCAGTTCGTCGGCTTCGCCGGCAACATGATCGACCGGCAATCCGAAAACCGCGCCGACGATTCCGTCGAAAAGGCGCTCGCCGATCCCTCGGCCAGGCTCTTGCTGATGCATGGCGGGCGGCTCTGCCTGAAGCTCAAAGATGATGGCTTCGACCCCTGGTTCGGCGCCGAGGAAAGCCAGTCGCTCCAGGCATCGCTCGACCATGGCGTCCTGCTCGGTTTTTCCGAGAGCGGACCGGTGCTCGCCGTGCCGGCCGGCGTCGACCCCGAACAACTTCCCGAAACCATCAAGGCCATCGACTATCGCTCGGTCTATATGCAGGGGCTGATCGACGAGCCGGCGGCCGGCGCGCTGGCGCAAGGGGCAGCGCTGCTCGCCTGGCATGCCAGCCACCGCTTCTGCAGCAAATGCGGCACCGAGTCCGAGATGCGGGCAGGCGGCTACAAGCGGCTTTGCCCGGCCTGCGGCACCGAGCATTTTCCACGCACTGACCCGGTGGCGATCATGCTGACGGCGACGCGCGAAAAATGCCTGCTCGGCCGCGGTCGGCATTTCGCGCCGGGCATGTATTCGGCACTTGCCGGTTTCATCGAGCCGGGCGAGACGATCGAGGCTGCGGTGCGCCGCGAAACGCTGGAGGAAGCCGGCATCAGGCTCGGCCGCGTCGTCTATCATGCCAGCCAGCCCTGGCCGTTTCCCTATTCGCTGATGATCGGCTGCTTCGGCGAACCGCTCGACGATGACATCCAGGCCGACCTCAACGAGTTGGAAGACTGCCGCTGGTTCTTTCGCGACGAGGTGCTCTCGATGCTGGCCCGCGAGCATCCGGGCGGCTTGGTCACGCCGCCGAAGGGGGCGATCGCCTATAACCTCATTCGCGCGTGGGCCGACAGCGCATAGACATTCAGGGGGAGCAATATGATCCGTCACACAGTGGTGTTCAGGCTGAAGCACAAGGAGGGCTCGGTCGAGGAGAAGAAGTTCCTTGCCGACGCCAAAATGCTCGGGGCTATACCAGGCGTCGAAAAGTTCGAGCAGTTGCGGCAGGTCAGCCCGAAGAACGACTATCACTTCGGCTTCTCGATGGAGTTCGCCGACCAGGCCGCCTATTCAGGCTACAACGACCATCCCGACCACGTCGCCTTCGTCCGCGACCGATGGATTCCGGAAGTCGAGGCGTTTCTCGAGATCGACTACGAGCCGCTGAGCTAGGGACAAAGTCCAATCGCTCCGAACGAACAAGTTTGATCCCACTAGGCATCGAAGCACATCGCTCGCAAGTCCGAGATGCGCACGGAAGCGGATGCCCAGGGTGAACGGACCATCGACACGGCTAAAGAGCTCGGTTCGAGATGCCTGCCTGCGCCAGGAAGCTCTCGACCTCCTTCGGGATCATGGCGTGCAGTGCGCCATGGTCACGGTGATTTCCCGATCGGGGATCGCATGCAAGCCAGGGATGTGGAGGGGTCAATCGCGATCTGGGCTGCGCTTGATCTGGTGTCGTCCGCGTTCGCGGCATTTTGCGAAGTCCGAAAAGTGGGATTCGATATTCGATGGGGTTTTCTTTCGAAGACAACACGTATAACGTGCATGAAGAGGCGGAGGGGTGCCCGATCGGCCAAGCGGCGGTGCTGGTCTGCAGGGTTCCTTGTTGGAATCCAGCAATCCGGTCAATCTACCTTGCTTGGCGCGACCATCACAGGATGGGCGCCGTGGTGACCCGGCCCATACCATTAAAGCCAGCGCTTTCTTCTCCACGTAGGCGGATGCCGCCGAGAATGAACGTGAAGCGGGAGCCAAAGTCGGCAATCGCAAAAAATGCGGCGGTACTCGAGGCCGGTCTCGTCCTCTCGCGGCACGCCGATGAATGGCGCATCTACGACATCCGCTACGGGGATCGCGATGACGGCTGGCGGCTGGGATCCGTGCTGGCCGAAGCGATCGAGGAAGAAATTCCGTAAATTCCGGGCGCAGTCAGTGCCCGGAGATAGCAGTCAAGTGAGGCGAAAGAGGAAGGAGAGAGAGATGCTGAAAGTCACAGTTCCGGTGCTTGCCGCTGTAAGCGTCGTGGCAGCGTCGATGTCGACGCCAGCCCATGCCCACCATAATCATGATGGAGCGCTGATAGCCGGCCTCGTCGCCGGTGCGGTATTGGGAGCCGCGGTCAGCGCGCGGCAGCACCCGCGCCCGCGCTACTATTACGGGCAGCCTTTCCCCCCAGCTTATTATCGTCCGCCGCCTCCGTCCGTCTACTATTATCCTCCACCCCGGCGTCCTGCCTACTATCCACCCTATGAACCGTACTGACGTCCGGCGAAACCGCGTCGAGATCCGTCGGTCGTCGCCTTCAACGTTGCACCCAGGATAGGAGGCTTCAGATGCACGTCCTTTCACCAATCATCGCTGCCCTGATCGCCGGCGGCCTCATCAGCTTCGCCAACGCACAGCAGCCCGCGCCGGAAGGTCAACAGCCTGCTGAACAGGAACCCGCGCCCCGGGATCAACAGGCGGCCGGGACCGAACCGTTGCCGCATCCGATCGATTGTACCTTTACCGAGGCCCGCCTCTGCAAGACAGGTACCGATTGCAGTGCGGCCGAGGCGCTTGGCGAGGTTCCACTGCCGGCGCGTTTTCTCATCCATTTCGAGCAGCAAATCATCGCGTCGGTCAATGCGGACGGCCTGCCGCATGTGTCGACGATCGGTGTCCTGGCTCGGTCGGGCGACAGCCTCATCCTTCAAGGTGTCGACGGGGCAACCGGCTGGACGATCCAGGGCTCGACAAGTGACGAGATGGCCTCCTTCACCGTGGCCTCGCAACATAGCGTGTTGAACGCGTTCGGAACTTGCAAAGCGATCGAGTGACATACGGATCAATGCAGCATGAGGCGCGATGGCGTCTGTTCGGGACGCATCCAAAGGCTTGAGCGATAGCCTTCCTCACGGCGGCGCGCCTCAAAAGCGCCCTTCAGTACAACCAGCAGCCGTGTCGCCGGGCCGGCCTGGATCGTCACCTTGCGTGCTCCCTGAACTGCTCGTCAATCGTGCGTGACCGCCGCAACGGAGGCGCGTAGCGCGCCGGCGAAGTCGGGATGGCCATAGAGGTCGTTGTGGCCAGCCGCTATGGCGATGTGGCTGCGCAGATCACGGGCGGCCTCGCGCAGGGGTGCCGAACGTGCCGCGGGAACGATGGTGTCGTGCTCGGCGATGATGATGGCCGCGGGGACATCGAGGTGGCGCAGAGCTCCTGCCGCCTCCATGCGATGCCGCAGCAAGAGGCGCACCGGCAGCCAGGGATAGTGGTGAGCGGCGAGTTCGCTCAGCGAATCGAAGGGCGTCACCATGACGATGCCGCGCAGCGGCCGGGCCGCCGCCAGATCGACCGCAACCGAAGCGCCGAGGCTAAGGCCGATGGCGACGATGCCGGCTTTGGCATCGGTGGTCAGGTGGTCATGGGCGCGTCGGGCGTCCTCGAACAGGGCGGCGGCCGACGGGCTTCCGCCGCTCGGCGCATAGCCGCGGTAGTGCAGCGCAGCGACCTCATGTTCGGGGAAGAGCTGGTGCAGCATGAGGGCAAGCGCGTCGGCATTCCAGGCGTTGCCGGCGAATCCCAGCAGAAGCGGGCGCGGCTCGACCACCGCCTGTCTTGAGGGCAGGCGTACCAGAACGACGCGCTCGCCATCCTCCGTCGCCAGCTCGACATGGCGGGCCCCGGCCGGCAGATCGGGTCCGAAAGCCGCAAAGCCGGCCGGGAAGATCAGCCAGGACTGAAGCACATACGCGACGGCGACAACGACCGCATACAACCCAGCGACCGCGAGCGTCAGTTTCATGAGCCACATCGCAGGAATGTCGCCCGGCGCACGTCACCTGGCAAGGCTCTAGGTCAGGACGCCGCAGAGCTCTCGATGAATGCCAGCTAATCCGCCACCTTCCATTGCTCGCGCGATTCGCTGGCCGGATAGACACCCAGGATCCGCATTTCGCGCGAGAAGAAGGCAAGCTCGTCCAGCGCCAGCTTGACCAGCGGATCGTCGGGATGGCCCTCGATATCGGCATAGAACAAGGTCGCGGTGAACGCGCCGAGTTGGTAGCTCTCCAACTTGGTCATGTTGATGCCGTTTGTGGCGAAGCCGCCCATCGCCTTGTAGAGCGCGGCCGGCACGTTGCGGACGCGGAAGATGAACGTCGTCATCATCTTGGCGGCGTCGGAAGGGCGGTCGGCCCATCGCCTGTTCTTGGTCAGCACGACGAAGCGAGTGACGTTGCTGTCGGTGTCCTCGACATTCTCCTCGATGATGTCGAGCCCGTAGAGCGTCGCGGCCAAGGCCGGCGCCAACGCCGCCATGGTGCGGTCCTTCAGCTCGGCGACCAGCTTGGCGGCGCCCGCCGTGTCGCCAGCGACCACCGGCTTCCAGCCGTTCTTGCGGATGTATTTGCGGCATTGGCCGAGCGCATGGATGTGGCTGTGCACGCTTCTGATCTCGTCGCGCCTGACGCCCGGCAAGACCATCAGCTGGAAATGGATCGGCAGGAAATATTCGCCGACGATGTGCAGCTTCGATTCCGGCAGGAGATGGTGGATGTCGGCGACGCGCCCGGCAATCGTGTTCTCGATCGGGATCATGGCGAGATCGGCCTTGCCGGTCTCGACGGCGTTGAACGCGTCCTCGAAGGTCGGGCACGGCAACGGCTCCATATCAGGGAACATGTTGCGGCAGGCGGTGTCGGAATTGGCGCCCGGCTCGCCCTGGAAGGCTATTCTGTTGGTTTTTTCAGGCATGCCAAATGTCTCGGGTTGACCAAATGTCTCAGGTTGAAAGGATGGTTCTGGCGCGTTCGAGGTCGTCCGGCGTGTCGACGCCGAACGGCGAGGACTGCACGATCTCGGCGTCGATGCGCATGCCGGCCTCCAGCGCCCGCAACTGCTCGAGCTTCTCGCGCCGTTCCAGCGGCGACGGCTTCAGCGCGACGAAGCGTTCGAGCGCGGCGCGGCGATAGGCGTAGAGGCCGATGTGGTGGTAGAGCGGCCCCTCGCCCCAGGGTGCCGTGGCGCGGGTGAAATAGAGCGCCCGCAGCCGTGTCCCCGACAGCGGCGAGCCGACGATCTTGACGACATTCGGATTGGTCTTTTCCTCGTCGCGGACGATCTCGATGCCGAGCGTGGCGATGTCGACGGCCGCATCCTCGAAAGGCCTCAGCGCGGCATTGATGATGTCGGGATCGATGGTCGGCAGGTCGCCTTGCACATTGACGATTGTTTCGACCTTGCGCCCTGGATCGAGCGTGGCCAGCGCCTCGAAGATGCGGTCGGAGCCCGATTCGTGATCCGCCCGCGTCATCACCGCCTCGAAACCGTGCGCGCGCACCGCTTCGGCCACGCTTTCGGTATCGGTCGCGACCACCACCCGGCCAAGTGCGGCATCGGCGGCGCGGCGGGCGACATGGACGATCATCGGAGCGCCGGCGATGTCGGCCAGCGGCTTGCCCGGCAGGCGGGTCGAGGCCATGCGGGCCGGGATGAGAATGAGCGTGGACATCGGGATGACGAAGCGTTCGAAAAGAGGACGGGAAAAGTGGCAAAAGGTCTCACTGGAAGCGCCCTTATAGGTGTTGCAACGCCAGAGCAAAAGACCTAGTTTCCGCCCGATTTGACCGCCTCGCGAGGTGGTTCACGATTACCGACGGACGGAGTGGACGGATCGGTCCGCCGGAAAAGGGAGCCTGGGGCGTATGGACTCTTTCGAAATCAACAAGCTGATCGGCGGGCTGCTGGGAACCGTGTTCGTCGTCTTCTCGGTCGGCATCATATCCGACGCGCTGTTCGCCTCCCCCACACCGGAAAAGCCCGGTTTCGCCATCGAGGCGGCCGAGGAGCCCGCGGAGGGCGGCCCAGCGGCCCCCGCGGCAGAAGCCAAGCCGATCGCCGACCTGCTGGCCAACGCCAATGCCGAGGCGGGTGCCGCCGTGTTCAAGAAGTGCCAGGCCTGCCATACCGGCGAGAAGGGTGGTCCGAACAAGGTCGGCCCCGATCTGTGGGACATCGTCGACCGTCCTGTCGCCGAGCATGCGGGCTTCGCCTATTCGGGCGGCATGAAGGAGTTTTCCAAGGACGGCGCCGAGAAGTGGACCTATGACAATCTCAACCACTTCCTCACCTCGCCCAAGAAGCTCGTGAAGGGCACGGCGATGAGCTTCGCCGGCCTGCCGAAGGACGAAGACCGGGCCAACGTCATCGCCTATCTGCGCACGCTGTCGGACAGTCCCAAGCCGCTGCCGACGCCCGGCGCTTCGGCCGATGCGGCTGCGCCCGCCGAAGGCGCGGCGCCGGCCAAGCCGGCAGAGGGTGCAGCACCTGCAGAGGGTGAGGCGCCAGCCAAGCCGGCCGAGGGTGAAGCACCCGCAGCCCCTGCTCCCGCACCGGCCCAATAACGCAATTGTCATGACAGCATCCTTAGAAAAGCCGGGTTCAGCCCGGCTTTTTTGATGGGAAAAGCGCATGTGCGGCGACAAAGCCGGCCTGTCGCGGTTTTCATAGGCGTCAAATGATCTAGATTGTCCGCTGACAGCTATCGCAAAGAGGAGAAGGCATGACGGTTGGCCGAACGTTTCTCAGATCGATGCTGGTTGTGGCCGCTTTCGCCGGCGGCCTGCAGGCAGCGTTCGCGGACGAATGGCGCACCACTTCGTCGCTGATCGGCGAATCCAAATATGGCGACAACTTCCAGCACTACGACTACGTCAATCCGGACGCGCCGAAGGGCGGCACGCTGAATTCGGTGGCGCCCGGCACGTTCGACAGCTTCAATCCCTATATCGTCCAGGGTTCCTTCGCCGCCGGCTTCGTCCCGTTCGGCGGCGGGCTGCTCTACGACACGCTGATGGAGCAGGCGACCGACGAGGGCAGCGTCAGCCACCCGCTGATCGCCGACGCCTACAAACATCCGGACGACTATTCCTCGGTGACCTACCGTCTCGACCCGCGCGCGAAATGGCATGACGGCAAGCCGATCACCACCGACGACGTGATCTGGTCGTTCCAGGTGCTGAAGGCCAACAGCCCGATGTACAGCCGCTATTTCGAGAACGTCACCGATGCCGTCGCGATCTCGGACCGCGAAGTCGAATTCCATTTCGACCAGAAGGGCAACCGGGAGCTGCCGAAGATCCTCGGCGACCTCGTCGTGCTGCCGAAGCACTGGTGGGAGGGCACCGACGCCAAAGGCAAGAAGCGCGACGTCACCAGGCCGACGCAAGAGCCGCCGCTCGGCTCCGCTGCCTACAAGATCGCCAGCTTCAAGCCGGGTTCGGAAATCGTCTGGCAGCGCGTACCCGACTACTGGGCCGCCAAGCTGCCGGTGAAGATCGGCCGCGAGAATTTCGACACGCAGCGTTTCACCTATATTCTCGATGAGAATGCGGCTTGGCAGGCGTTCACCAAGGGTGGGCTTGAGGACATCAACGCGGAAAACAGTTCCAGACGCTGGTCGACCGCCTATAATTTCCCCGCGATCAAGCAAGGCGACGTCATCAAGAAGGAGTTCAAGACCGAAACGCCCGAGCCGATGCAGGGTTTCGTGCTCAATCTGCGGCGCCAGCAGTTTCAGGATCGACGCATACGCGAGGCGCTGACCAACGTGCTCGATTTCGAAAGCATGAACCGCACGCTGTTCTTCGGCCTCAACACCCGAACGAGCAGCTATTTCCAAGGTACGGAACTGGCATCGAGTGGCCTGCCGCGAGGCAAGGAGCTGGAAATCCTCGAGCAGTATCGAGACAAGCTGCCAGCGGAGCTGTTCACCCAGGAATTCAAGCTGCCGGTCTACGATTCCCCGCAGGCCGAGCGCAAATACCTGAAGGCTGCGGTCGACCTCTTCGCTCAGGCCGGCTGGGTCATCAAGGGCGGCAAGATGGTCAACGCCGAGAGCGGCCAGCAATTCAAGCTGGAGATCCTCGGACGGGACCCGAGCGACGAGGTGATCGCCAATCCTTATGTCGACAGTTTGCGCAAGATCGGTATCGATGCCGCGCTTCGCATCGTCGACCCCAGCCAATATGTGAACCGCACCCGCAGCTTCGACTTCGACGTGGTGACGGGGATGTTCGGACAGTCGGATTCCCCCGGCAACGAGCAGCGCGATTTCTGGAGTTCAAAAGCCGCCGATGCACCCGGCTCACGCAATCTGATGGGCATCAAGAACCCGGTGGTCGACGCGCTGGTCGACCGTGTCATCTTCGCCACCGACCGCGACGATCTGGTTGCCGCCACCCATGCGCTCGACCGGGTTCTGCTGTGGAACTACTATGTGGTGCCGCAATGGCACAGACCGGTGGTCTGGCTAGCCTACTGGAACAAGTTCGGCATTCCCGAGAAGCAACCCGCCTATGTCGGCACCGACATCGACTCCTGGTGGATCGACAAGGACAAGGAAAAGGCGCTGACCGCAAAATACAAGAGCGGCAATTGATGGCGGCGCTCCCTCGCCGCGACTCTCTGGCCCGCCGCGACTTCCTGGCGCTGAGCGCCGCGGCCACGGCGGCAGCGCTTCTGCCGGGCCGGGCCTTTGCCACCATCCCGACCGGCGTAAAGCTGCACGGCCTGTCGGCCTTCGGCGACCTCAAATATCCTCCGGATTTCAAGCATTTCGACTATGTCAATCCGGACGCCCCCAAGGGTGGCGGGATGAATTTCGCACCGCCGAACTCCACCTTCAATCAGAGCTTCCTGACGTTCAACACGTTGAATTCCCTGGTGTTGAGGGGGGAATCGCCGCCGCGCACGGAACTCTGTTTCGATTCGCTGATGGCAAGCGCACTCGACGAGCCGGATGCGGTCTATGGCCTGCTTGCCGCAACCGTTACCCTGTCGCCGGACCGCAACGGCTTCCGCTTCGGCCTACGACCGCAAGCGCGCTTCCACGACGGCTCGCCACTGACGGCCGAGGACGTTGCCTTCGCGTTGACGCTTTACAAGGACAAAGGCCACCCGAACCTTTCCCAAGCGCTGCGGCATATGACGGAAGCGGTCGCGGTCGATCCGGCTACCGTCGACCTCACCTTCAACGGCAAACAGTCCGCGCAGAATATCCTTGCGGTGGTCACAATGCCGATCGTGTCCAAGGCCTTTTACACGGCCAACGAATTCGATGCCGCGACGATGAAACCGCCGCTCGGTTCAGGACCGTACAAGATAGGGCGCGTGGCCGCCGGACAGACGGTCGAGTATGAGCGCGTCGCCGACTATTGGGGCCGCGATCTGGCGGTGAACCGCGGCCTTTACAATTTCGACCGCATCCGTATCGACTTCTATCTCGATCGCCAGGCAGCGTTTGAAGCCTTGAAGAAAGGCGACACGCATTTTCGCGAGGAATTTACCGCGCGGGTATGGGCAACCGGTTACGACTTTCCGGCGCTGAAGGACGGCAGGGTCGTCAAACGCGAATTTCCCGGCGAAAAAACGCCATCCATGCAGGCTATCGCGCTGAACCAGCGTCGCCCGCAATTCCGCGATGTGCGCGTGAGGCGGGCGATCGCCAATTGCTTCGATTTCGAATGGACCAAACGGGTTCTGTTTTACGGCGCCTACGAGCGCTCGCAATCGAACTTCGAGCGGTCGGATTACAAGGCCGAGGGCCTGCCCTCGCCCGAGGAATTGGCCCTGCTGGAGCCGTTCAGAGCCGAGTTGCCACCGGAAGCCTTCGGCGAACCGGTGATGCAGCCTGTCTCCGACGGTTCGGGCCACGACCGCAAGCTGCTGCGCGAGGCTTCGAGACTGCTTACTGAGGCCGGCTGGAAGCGAGCGGGCAATTTCGTCGTCAACGAAAAGGGCGAGCGACTGCGGGTGGAAATGCTGGTCGAGGACGACAGCCTCGTTCGCCTTTTTACCCCGTGGTCCGAGAACATGAAAGCGATCGGGATCGACACCTCGATCCGGCAGGTCGATTCGACGCAGTACGAACAGCGGCAGAGCAATTTCGACTTCGATCTCATCATGCTCGCATGGTCGATCGGAGCGACGCCCACCGCCGACGGCCTGGAGATCCTCTATGACTCCCAGATGGCGAAAACGCCGGGGATGCGCAACTATCCCGGTACGGAAAGCAAAGCCATCGACGCGCTGATCGTCGCGGCCGGCAATGCACAGAGCCGGATCGAACTGGTCACGGCGCTCAAAGCGCTCGATCGGGTCTTGCGCGCGCGGCTAGACTGGATTCCAACATACTATCTCGCGAATCACCGAGCCGCCTATTGGGACATGTTCGGCTTTCCCGAGCAGAAGCCCGATTTCGGCTTTCCGGTCGAGGCGCTGTGGTGGTTCGACAAGGACAAGGCGGCAAAAATTGGCAAAGGGTGAATTTCTTGCGGGCGTCGGCGCCGCCCCTCACCTGCCTGCCGGCATCCTCTCCCCGTATAGTGGCGGGGAGAGGGGCGCTTTCATCGATGGTTTTGCCAATCACAAGCGTTGTAGTAAAAGCGCCGAGACTACGGCCGGCCCCCTTCTCCCCGTCACTATACGGGGAGAAATGTCCGGCAGGACAATGAGGGGCGGCGCTGGCGTCGACAATTGGTCTGAAGCGATTGCCTTGGGGGGCGGTCCAGACACAGTGCTTTTCCTCAAGGAGGACAACGTCTGATGGGCGCCTACATCCTGCGCCGCATCCTGCTGATGATCCCGACCCTGTTCGGCATCATGGCAATATCCTTCGCCGTCATCCAGTTCGCACCGGGCGGGCCGGTCGAGCAAGTCATCGCCAGGCTGACGAACCAGGGCGGCAGCGACCGCCTCGGCGGTGGCGGTGGGGACGCGGGCGGCAGTAATTTCGATGCGGCCGGCGAGGTCAGTTCGAAATATCGCGGCGCGCAGGGGCTCGACCCCGAATTCATCGCCAAGCTGGAAAAGCAGTTCGGCTTCGACAAGCCACCGCTCGAGCGCTTCGGCATGATGCTGTGGAACTATGCCAGGTTCGATTTCGGCGACAGCTATTTCCGTGACATTTCAGTGATCGATCTGATCCTGGAGAAGATGCCGGTGTCGATCTCGATCGGGCTGTGGATCACGCTCCTGTCCTACCTGATCTCGATCCCGCTCGGCATCCGCAAGGCGGTCAAGGACGGCTCGGCATTCGACGTCTGGACCAGCGGCGTCGTTATCGTCGGTTACGCCATCCCGGGCTTCCTGTTCGGCATCCTTTTGATGGTGCTGTTTGCCGGCGGATCGTTCTATGACTGGTTCCCGCTGCGCGGCATCACCTCCGACAATTGGGACCAGCTGTCCTGGCCGGCGCGAATCGTCGACTATTTCTGGCACATGACCTTGCCGCTGACGGCACTGGTGCTGTCGGCCTTCGCCACCACGACGCTTCTGACCAAGAATTCGTTCCTCGAGGAAATCCGCAAGCAGTATGTGGTGACCGCGCGCGCCAAGGGCCTGTCGGAACGGCAGGTTCTCTACGGGCACGTCTTCCGCAACGCCATGCTGATCGTCGTCGCCGGCTTTCCGGGCGCCTTCATCTCGGCCTTCTTCACCGGCTCGCTGCTGATCGAGAACATCTTTTCGCTCGACGGCCTCGGTCTGCTCGGTTTCAGGTCGGTGGTCGAGCGCGACTATCCGGTGGTCTTCGCCAATCTCTACATCTTCTCGCTTCTTGGCCTGTTCGTCGGGCTGCTGTCCGACCTGATCTATACCTGGGTCGACCCGCGCATCGACTTCGAGCGGAGAGACGTCTGATGGCCGGGAGCGCGGTCGAAACGGCACCGGACCGGATTGCCCGACCCTGGCTGTCGCCGCTCAACAAGCGTCGCCTGCAGAACTTCAAGGCCAACCGGCGCGGCCATTGGTCGTTGTGGATCTTCCTCGTACTTTTCGTGCTGTCGCTGTTTTCCGAATGGATCGCCAACGACAAACCGGTCCTGGTTTCCTACAAGGGCGAGATCCTGTTTCCGGTCCTGGTCGCTTATCCCGAGGAGAAGTTCGGCGGCTTCTACGCGGTCACCGATTATCGCGACCCGGTCATCCAGGACGAGATCAATGCCAATGGCTGGATGATCTGGCCGGTGGTCCGCTACTCCTACCGGACCGTCAACAACGCCATCCCCGAGGCGGCGCCCACCAAGCCGTCCTGGCTCTATGACGCCAAGACACGCTGCAACCAGTATCCGCAAGGTGCGGCCGATCCCAATTGCGTCGTCGGCAACTGGAACTGGCTGGGCACCGACGACCAGGCACGCGACGTGCTGGCGCGCGTCATCTACGGCTTCAGGGTCTCGGTGCTGTTCGGCCTGATCCTCACCGCCGGCTCGGCGCTGATCGGCGTGACGGCCGGCGCATTACAAGGCTATTTCGGCGGCTGGACCGACCTTCTGTTCCAGCGCTTCATCGAGATATGGTCGGCGATCCCGGTGCTCTATCTCTTGCTGATCGTCGCCGCCATCCTGCCGCCCGGCTTTTTCATCCTGCTTGGACTGATGCTGCTGTTCTCCTGGGTGGCGCTGGTCGGCGTGGTGCGGGCCGAGTTCCTGCGCGCCCGCAACTTCGAATATGTCAACGCGGCCCGCGCGCTCGGCGTGTCAAACGGCACCATCATGTTCCGGCACCTGTTGCCCAATGCCATGGTGGCGACGCTGACCTTCATGCCCTTCCTGCTCAGCGGCTCGATCTCGACGCTGACCTCGCTCGATTACCTTGGCTTCGGCCTGCCGCCCGGCTCGGCCTCGCTGGGCGAGCTCCTGAAGCAGGCCCAGCGCAACCTCAACGCGCCGTGGCTGGGCATTTCCGGCTTCGTCGTCATCTCGCTGATGCTGTCGCTGCTGGTTTTCGTCGGCGAAGCGACCCGCGACGCCTTCGATCCGCGCAAGACGTTCCGATGAGCGAAGCCCCCCTCCTCTCCATCCGCGACCTCAGCGTCGCCTTCGCGCAGGAAGGCCGCCAGTCGATGGCCGTCGACCACGTCTCCTTCGACATCGCCAAGGGCGAGACGGTGGCGCTGGTCGGCGAATCCGGCTCCGGCAAGTCGGTCACGGCGCTGTCGGTGCTGAAGCTGCTGCCCTATCCGGCCGCCAGCCATCCGTCGGGGAAGATCCTGTTCCAGGGCGCCGACCTGCTCGCCACCGACGAGAAGGAATTGCGCCGCGTGCGCGGCAACAAGATCACCATGATCTTCCAGGAGCCGATGACCTCGCTCAATCCGCTGCACACGGTCGAGCAGCAGATCGTCGAGGTGCTGACGCTGCACCAGGGCCTGGGTGACCGCCAGGCCAAGGCGCGCACCCTGGAGCTGCTCAACGAGGTCGGCATCCGCGAGCCGGAGAAGCGGCTCGACGCCTATCCGCACCAGCTTTCCGGCGGCCAACGCCAGCGCGTCATGATCGCCATGGCGCTGGCCAACGAACCGGAACTGCTGATCGCCGACGAGCCGACGACGGCACTCGACGTCACCGTGCAGGCGCAGATCCTCGAACTGCTTGCGGAGCTGAAGAGCCGCAAGGGCATGTCGATGCTGTTCATCACCCACGATCTCGGCATCGTCAGGAAGATCGCCGACCGGGTCTGCGTGATGACAAAGGGCAAGATCGTCGAGACAGGGCCGACGAAAGACATCTTCCCCAACCCGCAGCATAGCTATACGCGGCATTTGCTGGCCGCCGAACCGAAGGGCAAGCCGCCGGCGGCCAACCATGCCGCCAAGCCTGTCATGACGGGCCAGGACATCAAGGTCTGGTTTCCGATAAAAAAAGGCTTTTTCCGGCGCACCGTCGACAATGTGAAGGCTGTCGACGGCATCGACGCCACCGTTCGCGCCGGCCAGACGCTCGGCGTCGTCGGCGAATCCGGCTCGGGCAAGACGACGCTCGGCCTGGCACTGGCCAGGATGATCTCCTCGACCGGGACCATTCAATTCAACGGACGCGACATCAACGAGCTGACTTTCAACGCCATGCGGCCACTGCGACGCGAGCTGCAGATCGTCTTCCAGGATCCGTTCGGGTCCTTGAGCCCGCGCATGTCGGTCTCCGAGATCATCGAGGAGGGGCTGAGGATCCACGAGCCGAAGCTGTCGCCCGATCAGCGCGACAAGCGCATTGTCGATGTGCTCGGGGAAGTCGGGCTCGATCCCGCCACGCGCAATCGCTATCCGCACGAGTTTTCCGGCGGCCAGCGCCAGCGTATCGCCATCGCCCGCGCCATGGTGCTCAACCCGCGCTTCGTCATGCTGGACGAGCCGACCTCGGCGCTCGACATGAGCGTGCAGGCGCAAGTGGTCGACCTTCTGCGCAGCTTGCAAGCCAAGCACGACCTCGCCTATCTGTTCATCAGCCACGACCTGAAGGTCATCCGCGCGCTTGCCAACGACGTCATCGTCATGCGCAATGGTAAGGTCGTCGAGGCCGGCCCCTCCGAACAGATTTTCGAGCGGCCGCAGACCGACTATACCAAGGCGCTGATCTCGGCCGCGTTCAGGATCGAGACGGCACCGGTCGGCATCGTCAGCGAGTAATGGGCCGGCCCATGGCCCTGAAAATCGGAATCGATTTTCGTTGAGGATTATGCGCAAAATCAAAGTGCTGCAGCGTCCTTCGCGCGTCCAGGAGACGCGGGCGCCGTAGGTAAAAAGGAAAAAGAATTCGCAATGGAAAAAGGCCGTATCCTGCTTGCCGTCACCGGCTTTCATCCGCAGCGCTGGCGCGAATTGCTGTCGGCGGAACGCGAGGTGGTGCTCGAGCCGGACGGCGCCAGCGACCCCTCGATCACCTATGCGGTGGTGTGGAAGCAGCGGCCGAACCTCTTGTCGGCGCTGCCCAATCTGCGCGCCGTCTTTTCGATCGGCGCCGGCGTCGACCACATCTTTGCCGATCCCACTTTGCCCGACGTGCCGATCGTGAAGGTGGTGGCCGACAACCTTACCCAGTACATGACCGAATATGTCGTCTGGCGCGTGCTCGATCACCATCGCCAGGGCATGCTCTACCGCTCGCAGCAGAAAAAGAAGATCTGGCACGAGCCGCCGCAACGGCCGGCCAGCGACATCTCCGTCGGCATCATGGGGCTCGGCACGCTCGGCCGTGCGGCGGCGTCGGTGCTTTTGTCGCTCGGCTTTCCGGTCAATGGCTGGTCGCGCAGCGACCGGCCGATGAAGGACGTTTCGACCTATTCGGGCGAGGCCGGGTTGATTCCGTTCCTCAACGCCACCGACATTCTGGTGGTGCTTTTGCCGCTCACGCCGCAGACGCAAGGCATCGTCAATTACGGCGTGCTGAAGGAGCTGAGGAAACGCAACGGCCTCGGCGGTTCGGTGCTGATCAATGCCGGGCGCGGCCGCCTGCAGAAGGATGCCGACATCGTGCGCGCGCTGGAGGATGGCACACTGAAGGAAGCGAGCCTCGACGTGTTCGAGGTCGAGCCGCTGCCGAAGACCAGCCCGCTATGGAGCCACCCGAAAGTGTTCATGACGCCGCATGCGGCGGCGACCTCCGATCCCGTGCATCTGGCGCCGATCATGCTGCGCCAGATGGCGGCCTTCGAGCGCGGCGAGAAGCTCGAGAACATCGTGGATCGCGACGCGGGGTATTAACCCGGCAGGCCGAGCTCGTCTGGCTTGGCCGGTTTGCCACATTCGCGGCGAGCCATCGAACGGTTCATGGCATCGATCTTGCCGCGTGCCTGATCGGAATCGCGCTTGCTCTTCGAGCGCATGTCGGGCGTGAACGGGCCGAAGCCCATTGCCGGATTGGAGAAGGACGGCTTGGCGTCCACCGGCAGGCGGTATTGCCGCGCCAGCCCGGCGCGCTGCGCCAGCAATTGGTCGCAAGGCACGCTATCGTACTGCAGCGAGGACCGGACGTCCGCATCCTGCCGTTCGGACATCGAGTTGCCGACGCAACCGGCCGATGCCAGGCAAGATGCCAAGACCAGTATGTTCCAGCGCATGGGACGTGCTCCGTGTCGATGTGCCGCCTTCGATCGGGATGGTCGCATCAGTCGGGCATGCGAATCGGGCTTTTTCGCAGCCGCCGCCACCGGTGGCACGGATGCGGTCGACATCTCCTGCCTATGCAGGTGTCAGCAGCCACTTGCAACAGGCTTCTCGCGCCGGAATTAATGCCTATCTTGGAGCCATGCGCGCCAGCGACCTGCTTCACCCCCGGCCCGAGGGCCTTTATTGCCCACCCGGCGACTTCTTCATCGACCCGGTGCGGCCGGTCAACCGGGCGCTGATCACGCACGGCCATTCCGACCATGCCCGTTCCGGCCATCGCTTCGTGCTGGCGACAAGACAGACGCTTGATATCATGGAGCTGCGCCATGGCGTGGGTTATGCCGGGGCGACGCAAGCGGCGGCTCTCGGCGAGACGATTGCCGTGAACGGCGTCAGCATTACCTTCCATCCGGCCGGGCATGTGCTCGGCTCGGCGCAGATCGCGGTCGAGCATCAGGGCACGCGCATCGTCGCGTCGGGCGACTACAAACGCCAGGGGGATGCGACGTGCGAGCCGTTCGAGCCAGTCAAATGCGACGTGTTCATCACCGAAGCGACCTTCGGCCTGCCGGTGTTCCGCCATCCGCCCGACACCGTGGAGATCGCCCGCCTGCTGAAATCGACCGCGCAGTTTCCCGAACGCGCGCATCTGGTCGGCGCCTATGCGCTCGGCAAGGCGCAGCGCGTCATGCGCTTGCTGCGCGATGCCGGCCACGACAGGCCGATCTACATACACGGCGCGCTGGCCAAGCTCAGCGACTACTATCAGAGCCAGGGCATCGACCTCGGGACGCTGGAGCCGGCGACCGTCGAAAGCGGCGGCAAGGCCGATTTCTCCGGCGCCATCGTCGTCGGCCCGCCCTCGGCCTTCGCCGACCGCTGGGCGCGGCGCTTTCTCGATCCGATCTCGAGCTTCGCCTCCGGCTGGATGCGCATCCGCCAGCGCGCCAAGCAGGGCGGCGTTGAGCTGCCGCTGATCATTTCCGACCATGCCGACTGGGACGAGCTGACCGCCACGATCAAGGAGACCGGCGCCGGGGAGATCTGGGTGACGCATGGCCGCGAGGAAGCCCTGGTGCGCTGGTGCGAACTCGAAGGCATCGCTGCCAGGCCACTGCATCTCGTCGGCTACGAGGATGAGGGCGATTGATGGCGCTCATGGCCGATGCAGCGCCCTACGGCGCCCCCCTCTGTCCTGCCGGCCATCTCCCCCACTTGGGGGGAGATTGGATGTCGCGCCGGCTTTCGCCAATCACTGACGTTGCAGGATGGGCGGCAGGAACGGAACTGCCAATCTCCCCCCTCGTGGGGGAGATGTCCGGCAGGACAGAGGGGGGCGCGAAGGATCGCAAGCTTCTCCCATTGGCCGGGCTCTTTTCACAATGAACCGCTTCGCCGAGCTTCTCGACCGCCTCGTGCTGACGCCGTCGCGCAACGGCAAGCTGACGCTGCTGACCGACTATTTCCGCAGCGTCGAGGATCCGGATCGCGGCCTGGCGCTGGCCGCCATCACTGGCGACCTGACCATCGCGGCGGTCAAGCCGGCGATGCTGCGCGCGCTGGTCATGGAGCGCATGGACCCGGTGCTGTTCGGCTATTCCTACGATTATGTCGGCGACCTCGCCGAAACAGTTTCGCTGGTCTGGCCGCAATCGCCCGCGGATATCGCGAACCACGAGCCGACACTCGCCGAGGTCGTGGCAAAGCTGCAGGCGGCGAGCCGTTCCGACGGGCCGAAGGTGTTGGCAAGGCTGCTCGACGGCGCCAGCATCTCGGCGCGCTTCGCCATTATAAAGCTGGTCACCGGCGGCCTGCGCATCGGCGTCTCGGCACGCTTGGCCAAGCAGTCGCTGGCCGATTTCGGCAAGGTCGACATCGCCGAGATCGAAGAGCTCTGGCACGGGCTGACGCCGCCCTATGCCGGACTGTTCGCCTGGCTGGAAGGCAAGGCGGAAAAACCCGAAAGGACGGCGCTGGCGCTGTTTCGGCCAGTGATGCTGTCGAACCCGGTCGGTGACGGCGATCTCGAAAAGCTCGACCCGGCCGACTATGCAGCCGAGTGGAAATGGGACGGCATCCGCGTCCAGGCCGTATCGGAAGGCGGCATTCGCCGGCTCTATTCACGCACCGGCGACGATGTTTCCGGCGCCTTTCCGGATCTCGCCGAGGCGATGGATTTTTCCGGCACCCTCGACGGCGAGCTTCTGGTCGGCGATCCCCAGGCGACGGGCACCTTCTCGGACCTGCAGCAGCGGCTGAACCGCAAGAGCGTGGCACCCAAGATCCAGCAGCAATACCCGGCGTTCATGCGCTGCTACGACGTGCTTCAGATCGGCGACGAGGATTCGCGGGCGTTCTCTTTCCGCGAGCGGCGCGGCCGGCTCGAGGCCTTCGTCAGGACGCTCGACCCGAGCCGCTTCGACCTGTCGCCGCTGGTCGAATTCGAGGACTGGCAAGCGCTGGAAGAATTGCGCCGCAAGCCGCTGCATCCGGTCATCGAAGGCGTCATGCTGAAGCGCTGGGATTCGCCCTATCTCACCGGCCGGCCGAAAGGCCCATGGTTCAAATGGAAGCGCGATCCGCACACGGTCGACGCCGTGCTGATGTATGCCCAGCGCGGCCACGGCAAGCGTTCGAGTTTTTATTCCGACTACACGTTCGGCGTCTGGTCCGGCCCCGAAGGATCGGAGGAACTGGTGCCGGTGGGGAAAGCCTATTTCGGCTTCACCGACGAGGAGCTGAGGCAGATCGACAAATATGTCCGCGACAACACGGTCGAGCGTTTCGGCCCGGTCCGCTCGGTGCGGGCCGACCGCAGACAAGGCCTCGTGCTGGAGGTGGCGTTCGAGGGCCTCAACCGCTCGACACGGCACAAGTCCGGCGTCGCCATGCGCTTTCCGCGCATTTCACGGCTGCGCTGGGACAAGCCGGCCGCCGAAGCCGACCGCATCGAGACGCTGCAGGCATTGCTCGATGGTTAGGGAACAACCGAGACGCGGATCTCGTAGATGTCGACCGACTTGCCCTGCTGGTCGAAGTCGGAATTGATGGCGATGGTGCCGGCAGCGCCCGGGCGCTTGTCGGGAAACCGCACGTCGAACAGGTATTCGTTGTTCTCACGGCCAACCGCGTAGCGCTTGCGGCCGCAGTCGCCGAATTCGCCGAAATTGCAATCGACGGAAATCTGCGTCTCCTTGCCCTCCTCGGAGCGGGCGATGATGTCGAACACGGCGTGCTTGCCGGCGAGCCTTTCCAGCACGCCTTGCCCGACGTCGAAGCTGATGGCCGAGCCGGAGGCGCCCGACCGGATGCGCAGGAAGGAACCGCTCTCGTCCTGCATGACTTCGGCCTTGGCATCCGAAGGCGCACTGACAAGCGTCGGGTCGCTTGGCGAAAACACATTGATCCAGTCGCGCTCCTCATCGGCCTCGCCGGGATTCAGCGGCGAGGCCGTGTCGCTTGGCGGCGTGAAGTCATCGTCGTCCACCGTGGGAGGCGACTGCGGCGGGGCCGTGTCGAGTTGGGCCGCCGATTTGAAGACGCCAGTCTGCGCAGCGAAATAGAGGCCGATGCCGGCAGCTGCGAGCAGCGTAACACCGAGGAAGATCGCGGTGAGCGGCAGACGGCGGCCTCTCACCCGCCTCTCGTCGCGGTCGGGCATCACCTCTGCGTCGTCGTCTCCGGCCGATGCAGGGTTCGACATGTCGATCTCCGGCACACCAGCGAAAACCGCTTCGGGCATGATATCGGGAACGACCGGCAGGACGCGCGACCGGGACGCGTCGGATGCAGGAGGCTGCACCGGACCGTCGACAACGATGTCAGGCGACGGCGCAGATTCGGCTTCGACCGCACTATCGGCCTGGGGCTCCACCGGACCGTCGACGACGACGTCAGGCGGCGGCGCAGGTTCGGCTTCGCTATCGGCCGGCTGCTCCACCGGACCTTCGACAACGACGTCAGGCGACGGCGCAGGTTCGGCTTCGGTTTCGCTATCGGCCGGCTGCTCCTCCGCCGGTGCTGCAGCGTCATCATCGGCCGGCAGGCCGACATCGGGAACCGCCGGCAGGAACTCGGATTCGATTTCGGTGATCTTGGCCTGCACCGCCTTGCGACGCTTGATGGCGACTTCCACCGTCACGCCCTGGTTGGCCTGCAGGGCACGGTCCAGTGCGGCGAAGGCCGATCGATAGACCCTCTCGCGAAACGCCCGGTCGTCGGCATTGCCTTTTTCGAAGGCGTTCCGGATCGCTTTTTCGATCGCGTCCAAGCGGGACCCCTCTGCACGTACGGTCACATTGCCCATGATCGTTAGCCGTAGGCGACCAATCAATCAACGGGCCAGCGGCCGCATTCTGCCTTGGCGATGCATCCAAGGCCTATTTCCAGAGGTTTTTCGGCAAAGGAATCAACATATTTCGCCGATTTTCCTGTCACTGAGCCAGCGTGGCCTCTTGAATTCGCGACTGCCCATCTTGAATTCGCGGCTGGTTGCGTCTATCACCCAGCGCATCTTGGAGGCCTCGGCTTCCCAGGCCGCTTTAGCTCAGTTGGTAGAGCACATCATTCGTAATGATGGGGTCGCGTGTTCGAGTCACGCAAGCGGCACCAAAACCTCCAATAATCCCCATGCCGCCGTGCGCCCTTGCCTCGTGTCGCCACAGGCGAGCCTCCGCCTTCCCTCAATTTCAGACGCGTCCATCACCGTGATGGGAACCGATCGGGAGTGGTTTGATCACATCGCACGACTTCCGGGCACCGCCCTCAGGGCAAAGCCGCACAAGGGAGTTGAAAACAAATGAGCGCAAATGAAAACCAATTGAGACACAACTGAAACACATCTATGCGCAGGCGACATGCGAGCGAAACGCTTTGGGGCGATGGTCGAGCCTCACCAAGGAACGCAGGAGCGTCGCCGATGACACCCGACCAGATCAGACTTGTCCAGGATAGTTTTCGCGAGGTCGTGCCGATACGCGTGGCCGCCGCCGCGCTGTTCTATGAACGCCTGTTCGCGATCGACTCGGATCTTCGCGCGCTGTTTCCGGTGAGAGACATGACCAAGCAAGGCGCCAAGCTGATGGCGAGCCTGGGCTTCGTCGTGCACGGACTGGACCGGGCCGACACCATCCTGCCGACGGTGCGCGTGCTCGCCAGGCGTCACGTGACCTACGGCGTCGAGGAACATCATTATCCGATCGTCGGGCAAGCGCTCATCGAGACGCTGGCGGCCGGCCTCGGCACGGCCTTTACGCCGGCGGTCCGCGAGGCGTGGGAGGCTGCCTACGGGTTGCTCGCGAGTGTGATGATCGCGGCTGCCCGCGAGGATCAGCTCGCAGCGTGATTTTATTGGATGCAGTCGAAGGCGACCATCCACCCGGACGATAATTCTCAATGGAGAAAAACACGATGTTCAGATACACAGCTCTAGCAGCGCTTTGCGTTGTGGCAAGTTCCGCTTCTGCCGGCGAACTCACGGCCCGTCAGGGCGGGACCGTCGATCTCGGCAGCTTCCACGGCATCGTCTACTACACCGAGGCGGATGACGGCTATCGGGTGGTCACCACGATGGCGGCGGGCGAAGAAAGTCTGCCCGTACGCTTCGTCGCGACCCTCACCGAGGGCCAGGCGATGGTGATCTCGGTCCCGGGCGCGTTGACAGGCCCCGGCCAGGCACTCGAAATCTCGCGCGCCAAAGGCAAGCTCGTTGTCGCGAAGGTGGAGTCCACCCAGTAAACGGGTGGAAAGTTGACGTTACGACGCAACTGGGTAGTCTTGCGCTTGCTTTCCGCGCCTCCAACAACGCGAAGAGACAATGGGCACCGCCATTGGGACGGCTATCGTCCCTACCTCGGAGACCGAGATGCTCAAGGTGCAATGCGCGGAAGTACGATTTCGACTTTTTGAGTGCGGACAATTTCTCCTGACCCTGATCGGCGCTGGCGTGCTTGCGTCGGCCGCTTTTGCCGATGCCGTCGAGCCAGCGGCCCTCGCTGTCGCGGATTTCGAGTTCAAGGATACATCAGGCGAAGTCAGGGACCAGACCGCGGAGCACGAAGCGCGACTGAAGGCATTTGGCGTTGCGTTGCACGATGCTCTTTCGGAGAAGATCGACCTCGTCGAGTTACCTTGTCAGGCAGAACAGTGCACCATCAAGGACCCCGGCCTTGTCGATCTCTCGAAGCAGGCAAGAACAGCCCGCGCGAAATATCTCCTGATCGGTCAGATGCACAAGATGAGCACGCTGGTTGGCTGGGTGAAGTTTGCAGTGCTGGATTTGAACGACAACAAACCTGTCTGCGATCGATACCTGACTTATCGGGGAGATACCGACGAAGCGTGGCGACGAGCCGCAGAGTTCACGGCGCGCGACATCGAGAAGCACTGCATTCCGTAGGGTTGCATAGGAAGTCCGGCGACCGAAATGGGTCGCCCCGACAGCAACGCAACAGCGCAGGTGATCAGACCGGCAGGAATGCCCCCAACGCGTTGTTGTGGTGTCGCCGCCGCTGCGGCCCCCGAACGCGGCGCAGTCCTCACCAGCTCGACTTTTCCAACTCCGTGTTCGATCGCATCAACGGTGCCTGGTTTGTCGGGTGCCATGGTTTGACTTGCGTCAACGCCAAAGCAGTTGGGTGGCCGGATGATTGTCCGTGCATTTGGATTGCCCGCGATCATGGAGACGACCGATGGACGAAGAGCTCAAAAAGAAGATCCTGACGCTGTTGGACCAACACCGGATCATGACGATCGCCACGCTAAGGCCGGATGGCTGGCCGCAGGCGACGACCGTCGGTTATGTGAACGAAGGCCTCGCCCTCTACTTCCTCTGCGGCTTGGACAGCCAAAAGGCAGCGAATCTGGCGCGCGATGATCGGGTGTCGGTGACGATTGATCACGACACTCCGGATTTGATGGCGATTACCGGCCTGTCCATGGCGGCGCACGCGAAAGCGGTGGCTGATCCGGCCGAAGCGGCCAAGGTCTTGGGCATGCTTCCGCTGAAGTATCCTGAGCAGGTCGCGCCCCTGCCTGTTCCGATGCCGACCCCGGAGGATGTCCGCATATTCCGCGTCACGCCGACGGTCATCTCGGTGCTCGATTACTCCAAGGGCTTCGGCCACACAGACCTTGTCACTTGCTAAGGCTTTTGCCGGGGGTAGGCGGTCGCCGTTGCACTCCTCCGGTGTGGGGGCGTTGGTCTGGAGTTATTCCGATCTCACTGGTCAAGCGGATGGGACGGGGCCATCTCCCAGCGTTGCCACCGTTTTCAGCGCGCCATCGAGCATGTCACCCTTCTCGTCCTTCAACGCTGATTCGCGCAGGCGCCTGATCCAGTCGGCGGCATCGGCGCGGCCCTTGACCAGGTCGAGCGCCGACAGCACCCGGTCGAATTTCGACTGGGCGCGGGCGTGGGTGTCGCTGTAGCCCTTGATCAGCCGGCGGCAGTTGAGGATTTCGACGGCAAGTCCGTAGTCTTCCCTGACATGGCCGAGCGCCAGCGCGTACCAGCGCTCGAGATGCGCGGTCTCGACCCTGTGGCGCAGCAGGCGGCGGCGCCAGCGGCGCAGGCCGCCGATGAACCACAGCGCGGCAAAACCGGCAAAACTGTCGGTGCGGATGCGCCGGCCGCGATTGATGCGGCGGTCGAGAAAGGCGGCAAGCTTCGGCCGCGCCTCGATGTAGCTGCCCAGCCCGGCCGGCAGCGTGCCGCAGAACTCCTCGATGCGCGGATGGAAATATTCGGTCACCTGCAGGATCGAACCGTCCTTGACGCCGACCTCGCGGCGCACGCGTAGGTCGCGCGTCGAACGCGTCTTCAGGTCGGCGACGCGGATCATGTCGTCGTAACACATGGCGTTGGCCAGATGCTTTGCCGCTGCGATCGACAGCGCGTAGGCATGTTCGGCCCCATAGCCATCGGCATTGTCCAGCGCGACGGCGCGGTCGAGGCGGTCGAGATACTCGCCGCCATAGGCGATGTCCTGATAGTCGACGACTTTTTTCAGACCGCGAAACGCCATGTCGCGCGCGGGAAGCGGCAGCGCATCGACGCGCGCCGCAAGGTCCTGCCAGCCCTTCAGCAGGTTTTCCGGGCCGCTCACCTTTGCCGCCGCGCCCGAGCCGGTTTCGGCAGCTTTCGGCCCTGCGATCTTGTCGCCCGGAGGTGGCGTGTTCGTGATGCCACGCGCGCGATCAAAGGACGCGACGAAGGCGGCGAGACTGGCCTTCACGCCGCGGCCGCCGGCACTGACCGCCTGCTCATAGCTCTCGCGCGTGAACGGCAAGGCGTCGGACCCCGCCAGCGCGCCGAGCAGGCTGGCCGAGATCATCGAACCGTTGTCGGCGGCGATCTTCTCCATGTCGAAGGCGATGAAGCGCTTGGCCGCGGTTTCCGCCGTCGCATGCACTTTTGACGACGAGGCGCGGCCGTCGCCGGGCTCGATCTTTTCCGACACGGCGGCGATGCGGTGCGACGAGGCGATCAGCGTCGTGCGCTCGGGCGTGACGAAGCCGCGGATGATGGCACGGCCGGCTTCCATCAGTTCGGCCGCGATCAAGATGTCGACGTCGCCCTGCGAGGGTGACAGCGCGAAGACCGGCAAGCGGCCGGTGTCGCGGCACATTTCGACATAGTAGATGGTGGCGCCGGTGCGCTGGGCGACGCCGGCGACCGAGGTCGATTGCGCAACATAACCGTTGCGCTCGGCGACGTCGGTGATCCAGTCTGCCAGCACGCCGCCGCCCTGGCCGCCGACCGCCAGCACGGCAAGCTTGATGACGCGCTCGTCTTCGGGAGCGCCGGCTTTCGAGCGCGATGAGGGGACGGCGTCAAGCATCGGCGAACATCAGGCGCCGGCTTTCGCGGCGCCGCTGCAACAGGCCGATCGTGGCGCGACGCGCGGCCTCCAGGAAACGGTCCCAACGGCTGGGGTTGTGCACCACGTCGGCGCGGTAGAAGGACGGGCACAGCACTGCCGCATCGGCAACCTCGCCGCAATTGCCGCAACCGACGCAGCTCTGGTCGATATGCGCCACCGGGTCGTCGCGTAGCGGATCGTCCAGCGACTTGACCGAAAGCGACGGGCAGCCGGACAGCCGCATGCAGGCATGGTCGCCCGTGCAGATGTCCTCGTCGACACCGAATTTCGGCTTGACGATCCTTGTCCCGCCCTTGATCGCCTTGTCGATCAGCGGCTTCTCGCGGCGCTGCCGGTTGAGCATGCATTCGGACGAGGCGACGATGACTTTCGGGCCCTTCTCGTCCGTCGTCAGCGCCTCGCGCAGCGTGGCCTGCATTTTGCCGACATCGTAGGTGCGGTCGATGTGGCGCAGCCATTTGACGCCCATGCCCTTCACCGCCTCGGTGATCGGGTGCTTGGTCGATTTCGTCTTGTTGCCCGCGCGGGACGAGAGAATGTCCTGCCCTCCCGTCGCCGCCGAATAAAAGTTGTCGACGATGACGATGACGCCGTCATTCTTGTTGAACACGGCATTGCCGATCGACGAGGTCAGGCCGTTGTGCCAGAAGCCGCCGTCGCCGACGAAGGAGATCGAGCGGCGCTTGGCGTCGGGGGAATTGAAGGCCGAGGCCGAAGCCGGCCCCAGCCCGTAGCCCATGGTGGTGGCGCCGAGCTCGAAGGGCGGCATGATCGAAAACAGATGGCAGCCGATGTCGGAGGCGATGTGGTGCTTGCCGAGTTCCTGCTCAACCAGCTTGGTGGCGGCGAAGATCGGCCGTTCCGGACAGCCGACGCAGAAGCCGGGCGGACGGCCCGGTACGACGTTGATCAGGTCGGCGGTATCGAGCCCGTCGCCGATCTTGTTGGGCGCGCGGACCTCGCTCGGCAGCAGATGCGGGATGGTGGCACGCAGGAACGATCCGATGCCGTCGAGCATGACCTGACCGGTATATTCGCCGGCCATCGGCAGATGTTCCTTGCCGACGAGCTTGGTGCCGCGCCCGGCCTTGTGCAGCATCGCGGCAAAGGCCTGCTCGATATAGTTGGGCTGGCCTTCCTCGACGACGAGCACGGCGTCCTTGCCTTCGCAGAAGGACAGGAACTCGTCGTCGACCAGCGGATAGACGGCGTTGAGCACATAGAGCGGTACGTCTGTCACACCATAAGTATCGGCCAAGCCGAGGCGCTGCAGTGCCCGGATGACCGAATTGTACATGCCGCCCTGCATGACGATGCCGACCGAGCCATGTTCCGGCCCGAAGAACTCATTGATCTTGTTGGTGCGGATGAAATCCACCGCCGCCGGCCAGCGTTTCTGGACCTTCTCCTTCTCATGCAGGAAGGAGGCTGGCGGCAGCACGATGCGGCCGGTGTCGCGGCGCGGCGCTTCCAGCGCATCGGCCACAGTCATCGCCGGCCGCTTGTTGTCCTTGGCGATGAAATGACCGTGGACATGGCAGCAGCGGATGCGGACCTGCAGCATGACCGGCGTGTTGGAAATCTCGGAAAGCTCGAAGCCGTCCTCCACCGCCTTGACGATCGACGGCAGGTTCGGCCGTGGGTCGAGCAGCCAGACCTGGCTCTTCATGGCAAAGGCATGGCTGCGCTCCTGCATGATCGAGGAGCCCTCGCCGTAATCCTCGCCGACAATGATCAGCGCGCCGCCGGTGACGCCGCCGGAGGCGAGGTTGGCGAGCGCGTCCGAGGCGACATTGGTGCCGACCGTCGACTTGAAAGTCGCCGCACCCCGGATCGGATAATGCACCGAGGCCGCCAGCATGGCGGTGGCGGTTGCTTCCGAGGCGCTCGCCTCGAAATGCACGCCGAGCTCGCCCAGAATGTCCTGCGCGTCGGCCAGTACGTCCATCAGATGGCTGATCGGCGCGCCCTGATAGCCGCCGACATAGCCGACGCCGCATTGCAGCAGCGCCTTGGTGATGGCGAGAATGCCCTCGCCGGAAAACTCCTCGCCGGCGCCGACCCTGAGCTTCTCGACTTCCTTGGCAAAAGACCGTTCGGCCATTTTTTGGCTCCTTCCGTTACCGCCGAAATTTGGCGGCGCGTGAGATCGTCAAATGTCGTGCTTGCGAATGTTCTTCAGCATCTTCTGCAGCGTCGCGATCAGCGCCGCGTATTCGGCATCGTCGACATCGTCGAACATAGCCTCGAACGCGTCATGCATGGCCGGCCAGGCGCGGGTGAACTCGGCGCGACCCTCGTCGGTCAGGAATACATGGCGGATGCGGCTGTCGGTGACGCCCTGCTCCCGCCGCACAAATCCCTGCCCTTCCAGCGTGTCGAGCGTCCTGCTCAAGGTGGATTGTTCGATGACCGTATAGACCGAGAGATCGTTGACCGTGACGCCGTCGGTGACCGACAGCACGGCCAGCGTGCGCACCTGCGGAATGGTCAGGCCCTGCTTGCGGAAATCGTCGCGCAAGGTGGCGTTGTAGCGGCCCATGATGCGGTTCATCAGATAGGGCGCGAATTGCTGCAGGCCGATCTGACCCAGTGTCGAGATGCGCTGGCGCTTTTCAACCTTCTGTTCCATCACAGCCTCCCCGCCAGCAGGAAGCCGGAACCGCCGCCCAAGCCCGCGCCGGGATGGGTCGAAGCGCCGATATGGTAGAGGCCCTTGACCCCGGTGTCGTGGTTGCGGCTCGTCTTGGACGGCCGCCACAGGAACGACTGGTCGATGGTCGAGGCGCCGCCATAGGGATCGCCGCCGACCAGATTGACGTTCATCGCTTCCAGATCGGCCGGCGAATAGGCACGGCGTGCGATGACGCTGTCCTTGAACCCGTCGATATGGCTGGCGAGGATGGCTTCGGCACGGTCGGCATAGGCTTCGCGCAATGCTTCGGTCCAGCGGCCGTCCGCCGGCATCGCGAGTTTACCGGCAGCATCGCCCTTGATATGGCGTGGCGCCTCGGGCAGCTGCAGCCACAGGATCGCCTTGCCGTCCGGACAGCGCGATGGATCGAGCGCATGCGGCTGGCCGACGCAGATGGTCGGCACCTCCGGCAGCATGCCGCGCACCGCCTCGTTGCAAGCTTTCGACACCCCGTCGAGTCCGGGCGTCAGGTGCAGCAGCGCGACCTTGTCCAAGCCGTCGCCGCGCCATGCGGGCGGCTTGTCCAACGCGTAGTGGATCTGGAAATTACCCTTGCCGTAGCGGTATTTTTGCGCTGCTTCGACCTCGGATTTCGGGGCCGCGTCGCCGAGCAGCCGCCCATAAAGCTGGGTCGGCGTGACCGAGCAGATCACGCTCTTGTTCGCGGTGACCGTTTCGCCCGAAGCCAGCCGCACGCCGGTTGCACGGCCGCCGCTCTGGATGATGGAGGCAACGTCCGCTTCCGTCCGGATCACGCCGCCGCGCTCCTTGATCAGCGCCTCGAAAGCGGCCAGCAGGTTGCTGGCGCCGCCCTTGACGATCGGCGCGCCGGCGGCTTCAAGCGCAAAGGCGATGACCTTGGCGATCTGGCCGGAAAACGCATCTTCGGGTCCGAGGCCGGCATGCAGGACCCAGGGAGCCCAGAGCGCGCGGGTGGTTTCGGATTGATAGGTGCTTTCCAGCCAGCCGCGCGCCGGCACCAGCGCCTGGCCGAGAAAGCCGGCAAGGCCGCGCGGGCCGCGCCGCCAGGCTTCGCCCGCCAGCAGCCTGGTCGTGGGATAAGACCACAGGCTGCCGCCGAGCAGGCCGAACAGCAGGCCGGCATTGCGTTCGATCTCACCGACATCGCTGCCGTGCCGGTCGCCGTCGCCCGCGGCAAGCGCATTGGCCGCCGCGACATTGGCGGCGCGGTCGGTGCGCAGGACGGCATGGCTGCCGTCCGGCCGCAGCACGCCGGTGGGCGTACCGGTGTTGCAGAACTCCAGACCATGCCGCGCCAGGTCCTTGCCCAGCGCCGCATAGGCCGGCGAGGTGATGAACAGCACGAAGGTCGTCGCCATCACGTCGTGGATGAAGCCGGGCGCGGTGATCTCCTCGGTGCGCACGCAGCCGCCGATGCGGTCGTTGCGCTCGAGCACCAGCACCTTCGCTCCCTTGCCGCCGAGCATCGCCGCGCAGACCAGCGCGTTGATGCCGCTGCCGACGATGATGTGATCGATATCGCTCATCGTCGTGGCCTGTCGCTTAAGCGCGGGGCACCAACGCCAATGCGCGGATCGGGCTGCCGGTGCCGTGCTCGATCTTGAGCGGTGCCGCGATCAGGATCGCGCCCTTCGGTGGCAGCCGGTCGAGGTTGCAGAGGCTGGCGAGCCCGTAGCGGTTGGCCTTGTGCATCAGGCTGTGCGCCGGGAATGGCGGCTCCATTCCCCCTGCTTTGCCAGCATCTGTACCGATCGTCTCGCTGCCCCAGCCCTTTATGTCCTTGCTGATGAGATACTGGATGGCCTCGGCGGTCGGTCCGGGCGTGTGCGGGCCGGTCTCGTCGGCGTTGAGGAATTCGGCTTCCGAGCCGTTGCGCTTGTACCAGTCGGTGCGCATCACCACCCATTCGCCGGCGTTGATGGCACCGTGCTCGGCTTCCCACGCCTTGATGTGGTCGACGGTGAGCAGGAAGTCATGGTCGGCGGCGGCCTGCTTCGAGCAGTCGATGACATTGACCGGGCCAACGAAGTTCTGCGCCGGAATGGTGTCGGTAGCGCCGTCCGGATAATCCTTGCCGGTGATCCAGTGCTGCGGCGCGTCGAAATGCGTGCCCGAATGCTCGCCGAGCTTCAGCCAGTTCCAGGCCCACCACGGTCCATTCTTGTCATAATGGGAGATCGCGTGGATCTCGATCTTCGGCGTGTCCACCGCCAGTTCCGGCGGCAGCTTGATCAGCGGCGTGTCAGGCCCAAGCGGCGCAGTCAGGTCGACCACCTGGATGGCGCCTGAAAGAAGCTGGCCGGCGACCTCGCCGAGGAGTTGTTGCGTGTCCATGGTCTCTGTTCCCTCTTCTTGGATGGCTCTGAAGGCTCGTTGCGGCCCTTAATATCCTACTAGACGAAAACATATGCATCTGCAATTATCTTTAAGCATAAAGGAAATGGGTTGGGTGGGGCGTGAGCGAGTTTGACGCCATATTCGTGGGGGCGGGCCACAACAGTCTGGCATGCGCCGCGCATCTGGCGCTCAATGGCTGGAAAACCGCGATTTTCGAGCGTAGCGAAACGATCGGCGGCGCCGTCCAGACCCGCGAATTCACGCTGCCCGGTTTCAAGCACGATTTCGGCGCGATGAATCTGAGCCTCTTCGCCGGCTCGGCCTTTCACAAGAAATATGCAAATGAATTGAAAACCCACGGACTGGAATTCGCGCCGGTCGCTGACTGCTTTGCCAGTGCCTTTCCGGACGGACGCTGGTTTGGCGTCAGCAACGACCTGGAAAAGACCGCGTCGCGCATGGCAGCTTTTTCCGCGGCCGACGCAGCCACATGGCGCCGGCTGGTCGCGGCTTTCCCGGCGGAAGCCGAGCATCTGTTCCGGCTGCTGGGCTCGCCGATGGGCGGACGGGTACTGGCCGGCACCGCCTGGAACCTGTGGCGCAAGAAGGGTTTTGCCGGCGCGCTCGACACAGGCCGCCTGCTGATGTCATCACCCCGCTCCTGGCTGGAGGAGAATTTCGAGTCGCCGCATGTCAGGGCGACGCTCGCCACCTGGGGCATGCATCTCGACTTCGCCCCCGACATCGCTGGCGGCGCGGTGTTCCCGTATCTGGAATCGATGGCCAACCAGTGCTTCGGCATGGTGCTCGGCAAGGGCGGCGCCGACACCATCATCCGCGCCCTGTCGGGCATGGTCACCGCTGCCGGCGGCAAGATTGCAACCGGGGCCGAGGTGGCCGAGATCACGGTTGCCGCCGGCAAGGCGACCGGCGTGCGGCTCGCTTCCGGCGAGACCCATACCGCCAGCAAGGCCGTCATCGCCGGCGTCGCGCCTGGAGCGTTGCCCGGCAGACTGCTGCCGGATGGTTCCGGCGACGCCGGCTTCGACACGGCGATGAAAAAGTTCCGCCACGCGCCGGGCACGATGATGATCCATCTGGCGCTGGACGATTTGCCGGACTGGCGCGCCGGCGCCGATCTCAGGCAATTCGCCTATGTCCATCTGTCGCCGTCGCTCGACGCCATGTCGCGGACCTATCAGCAGGCAATGTCGGGCATGCTGCCGGACGAGCCGGTCCTGGTCGTCGGCCAGCCGACCGCGATCGATCCGTCGCGCGCGCCGGAAGGCAAGCATGTGCTGTGGGTGCAGGTGCGCATGCTGCCCGCCGAAATCCTGGGCGATGCGGCGGGCACAATCGCGCCGGCTCACTGGGACGAGGTTAGGGAACACTACGCCGAGCGCGTTCTCGACATCATCGAGAGCTATGCGCCCGGCCTGCGCCAGAAGATCCTCGGCCGCGCCGTGTTCTCGCCGCTCGACCTCGAACGCGAGAACCCCAACCTCGTGGGTGGCGACCAGATCTGCGGCAGCCACCATTTGGCGCAGAACTTTCTCTTCCGCCCGGCGCGCGGCTTCGCGCGCTGGAACACGCCGGTCACGAATTTGCATCTCACAGGTGCCGCGACATGGCCAGGCGCCGGCACCGGTGCTGCCTCGGGCTATATGCTCGCCCAACAGCTTGGCGGGAGGTAGGATTCAAGAGACTTGCGAATGGGCGAGGCGCGGTTGCCCAGGGAGCCTGAACCCACAGAACGACAACGACGCCGCGCAGACAAAACCAACAGGGGAACGACCATGACACTCAACAGACGAGAATTGCTCGGATATAGCGCGGCAGCACTTGGCGCGACGGCGCTCGGCCTGCCGCAGATAGCCAAGGCGGCCGGCGAACTGACCATCGCCTACAACGTCAACCTGCCGTCCTGGGACCCGACCACCGGGCCTTCGGCGGTCAACCCGACCATCCAGGGCCTCTACCAGTCGGTGTTCGACCAGTTCATCCCGCAGAAGCCGGACCTGTCGTTTGCGCCGGGCCTGCTGACCGAATGGGGATGGAACGACGACCGCACCAAGATCATGATGACGGTGCGCGACGGCGTCACTTGGCATGATGGCTCGCCATTCACCGCCGAGGACGTGGTGTGGTCGCTGGAGCGCGCCGGCAAGGTGGAGACCGGCAACCCGATCCAGTTCGTCTGGTCGAAGATCGGCAACTTCAAGATCGACGGCAACAAGATCACCGGCGACGTCATCGCCTTCGAGCCGACGCTGTTCAAATGGATGTCGTTCCTGACGGGCTACATCATGCCGAAGGCCTATTACGAGAAGGTCGGCGCCGAGGACTTCGAAAAGGCGCCGATCGGCACCGGCCCCTACATGGTCGACAAATTCGAGCGCAACGCCTTCCTGCGGCTGAAGGCCAACCCGAACTACTGGGGCGGCAAGCCGGCCTTCGAGAATGTGACGATCAAGTTCGTCACCGACGCGGCGAGCCGTGTCGCCGAGATCGAGTCCGGTTCCTCGCAGGTGACGCTCGAAATCCCCTATGAGGAATATGACCGGCTGATCGCCAAGGACGGGCTTGCCGGCTCGTGCAAGAATGTTTCCGACATCGGCATGATCTTCTTCAACGACATCGACGCGATGCTGGACAAGAATGTCCGTCAGGCAGCTGTGATGGCGGTCGACAAGAAACTGCTCGTCGATCGGCTGCTGCGCGGCTACGGCCAGCCGATCGACACGCTGGAAACGCCGGAATACGCCGCCTACGATGCGTCGATCAAGGTCGAGCACAATCCGGAAAAAGCCAAGGAATTGCTGGCCGCTTCCGGCTATTCGCCGGAGAAGCCGGTCAAGTTCACGATCCAGACGACCAAGGGCTTCAAGCCCAAGGACTACGAGATGATCCAGGCGATCGTCGGCATGTGGCGCAAGGTCGGTATCGAGGCGACGATCGAGGTCTACGAGATCGCCAAGCACTACGAACTGCGCGCCGCCGACAAGCTGGCGCCGGCCGCCTTCTACAATTGGGGCAATGCCATCGGCGATCCGACCACCTCGACCGGCTTTGCCACCTATGGCCCGAGCCCGCATTCGGTGTGGGACAGCCAGGATCTGATCGACATGATCAACCCGCTGTGGGGCGAGGCGGACGAGGCCAAGCGCATCGCCGGCTGGAAGGCTGTCGACAAGTACATCGCCGAACAGGCCTATGTGCTGCCGCTGATCCAGTATGCGCAGCCGATCGTGCATGCCAAGGGCGTCAACGTCGTGCAGAATGTGTCCGGCGCGCTTTTGCCGGCGCTGATGACCCCGGCCTGACATCGGTCCGGGATTGCCGCGCGCCGTCAGCAATGACGGCGCGCATCTTTCCGCCAGGCATACAGGCGACCATGCTGCTGCAAAGATTCCTGATCCGCCTTTTGACGATGGCGATCACGCTGTTCGGCGTGGCCGTCGTCGTCTTCGTCGTGATCCGCGTCGCGCCCGGTGACCCGATCGCGATGATGCTGCCGCCCGGCGCCACCGATGCCGACATCGCCCGGCTGCGGGCGCTTTATGGGCTCGACAAGACCATCGTCGAGCAGTTCTTCATCTGGCTGGCCGGCGTCGTCAGAGGCGATTTCGGCACCTCGATCTCTCTCCGGCAGGATGTTCTGGGGCTGGTCTTCAACCGGCTGCCGGCGACATTGGAGCTTGCCATCGTCGCGCTGCTGATGGCGCTGGCGATCGGCGGCACGACGGCGATCCTCGGCGCGCGCGAACGCGGCACCGCGGTCGAGGCCGGCATCGATATCGCCAGCGGTGCCGCCCTTTCCATTCCCGACTTCCTGTGGGGCCTTGTGCTGATCCTGCTGTTCGGCGTGCTGATGCCGGTGTTCGACATTTCCGGCCGGGTGTCGCCGCAGCTCGACCTGCCCTTCGTCACCCAGTTCTATCTGTTCGAGAGCCTGGTGCGGCTGCGCTTCGACCTGACCAAGGACCTACTCGGGCACATGCTGATGCCGGCCGTGGCCCTGGCGCTGCCGCTCGCCGCGATCATCTCGCAGTTGCTGAAACAGTCGCTGAAGGAAGTGCTCGACCTCGATTACGTCGTGCTGGCGCGGGTGAAGGGCTTTTCGGAAACGCAGGTCATTTTGCGCGAAGCGCTGAAGAACGCCGCGCTGCCGACGCTTACCCTGGTTGGCGTGCAATTCACCTTCCTGATCGGCGGCACGGTCATCGTCGAGCGGCTGTTTTCCTATGAAGGTCTCGGCAATATGGCGATCGACGCCGTCATCAACCGCGACCTGCCGCTGATCCAAGGCATCGTGCTGGTCTTCGCGCTGCTGTTCGTGCTGATCAACCTTGCCGTCGACATGACGTATGCGGTGCTCAATCCGAGGCTGCGCCATGGATGACGGCCGCATCTCACGACATGGTTCGGGCGCAAAACTATGGCTTGCCGGCGGCTGGCTGCTGCTGGCTTTGCTTGCCGCGCTCTTCGCGCCGCTGGTGGCACCGCAGGATCCGCTGGCGCAGGATCTGATGTTCGAACGCCTGCCGCCCTTCTGGATGAGCGGTTCCGAACCGGGCTTCTGGCTCGGCACCGACAGCCTCGGCCGCGATCTGCTGTCGCGGCTCATCTTCGGCGCCCGCATCGCCTTCGTCGTCGCCTTCGCGGCGGCCTTGGCCGCCTGCCTGGTCGGCTCGACGCTCGGGCTGATATCAGGCTATTTCGGCGGCTGGGCCGATCGCATCATCTCGCGCGTCGTCGATGTCTGGATGGCGTTTCCGCCGGTGCTGTTCGCCATCCTGCTGGTCGCCGTGCTCGGCACGGGCTTGAGCTCGGTCATCATTGCCATCGCCGTCATCGACTGGACGCGCTTCTGCCGGGTGATCCGCGCCGAGACCATGGGCCAGGCGCGCATGGACTATGTCGAGAACGCCCGCATCGCCGGCTATGGCCGCATCGGCATCATGCTGCGCGAAGTGCTGCCCAATGTGGTGCCGTCGATCGTGGCGCTGCTGTCGCTCGAAATGGGCATTGCCGTCATCGTCGAAGCAATCCTGTCCTTCGTCAATCTGTCGATCTCGACCGACGATCCGACCTGGGGCGGCATCATCGCCGAGGGCCGGCTGTCGATCCATCAGGCGTGGTGGGTGCTGGTGTTTCCGCTGATCACGCTGATCCTGACGGTGCTGTCATTCAGCCAGTTCGGCGAGGGGCTGAAGGCACGCTTCGATCCGGTGTTGCGATGAACGCGGCTGTGAACCCTTGCCTCGACATCCGGTCCTTGAGCGCCGTGCTGCCGAATGGCGTCCGCGTGCTGCGTTCGGTGTCGCTCTCCGTTCAACCCGGCGAGGTCCGCGCGCTGGTCGGCGAGAGCGGCGCCGGCAAGACGATGATCGGCAAGGCGGTGCTCGGCGTGCTGCCGCCCAGCGTGCGCATCGTCGAAGGCGACATACTGCTCGAGGGCGAGGATCTCGGCCGGCTTCAGCCAAAGGCAAGGCGGACGCTGATGGGCGCCCGCACCGCGCTGATCCCGCAGGATCCGCTGACCGCGCTCAACCCGTCGCGCCGCATCGGCCCGCAGATGACCGACCGGCTGGTGCGCATCCTCGGCTGGAGTGGACAGCGAGCCGACATCCGTATCCGCCAATTGCTCGACGAGGTGCAGATCCGCGATCCGGACCGTGTCACCAAAAGCTATCCGCACGAACTTTCCGGCGGCATGCGCCAGCGCGTGCTGATCGCCGCCGCTTTCGCCGCCGAGCCAAGGCTGATCGTCGCCGACGAACCGACCACGGCGCTCGACGTGACCGTGCAGAAGCAGATCCTGCGGCTGATCGCGCAATTGCAGCGCGAGCACGGCACGGCGATCCTGTTCGTCACCCATGATCTCGGCGTCGTCGCCAAGATCAGCCAGAAAGTGTCGGTGCTCTATGCCGGCAAGGTGGTGGAGGAGGCCGAAACGGCGGCGTTATTCGCTTCGCCGCAGCACCCCTATACGCGGGCGTTGATGGCGGCGACACCGCGCTACACCAACCCGTTCGCCTCGCTGAAACCGGTGGACGAGGCGGTGCTGGCCGGACTGGCCTCGGAAATCGCCGCTGCCGACCAGGCCTGGAGGCGGCCACATGGCTGAGCCGCTGTTTTCCGTGCGCGGGCTGAAGGTCGCGCTACCCGACATGACGCGCAAGCCGCTGATCGGCCGGGCGCCGATGGCCGAGATCCTGAAAGGGCTGGACTTCGACCTCCCCAGGGGCTCGGTGACCGGTATCGTCGGCGAATCCGGGTCGGGCAAATCGACGCTCGGCCGCGCCCTGGTGCGCCTCTTGGAGCCGAGCGACGGCAGCATTATTTTCGACGGCCGCGACATCACGCATCTGCCTGAGGCGGAACTCAGGCCTCTGCGCCGCAACCTGCAGATGATCTTCCAGGATCCGATGTCGTCGCTCAATCCGCGCCGCACGATTTTCAGTATCATCGCCGCCCCCCTCAGGCAAAACGGGTTTGGCGACAATCTCAAGGGGCGTGTCGCCGAGGCGCTGCAGCGCGTCGGCCTGCCGCAAAGTTTCGCCAGCCGCTACCGCCACGAACTGTCTGGCGGCCAGCGCCAGCGTGTCGGCATTGCCCGGGCGCTGGCGCTGTCGCCGAAATTCGTGCTGGCCGACGAGATCATCTCCGGCCTCGACGTATCGACCCAGGCGCAGATCCTGACGCTGCTGGAAAGGCTGGCGGCCGAAATGGGCCTGACCGTCGCCTTCATCAGCCATGATCTGTCGGTAATCCGACGATTGTGCCAGCAGGTGATCGTCATGCGCGAAGGCGCGATCGTCGAAGCCAGCGCCACCGACGCTTTGTTCGACAACCCGCAACAGGCCTACACGCGCGATCTCCTCGCCGCCATTCCGCTGCCTGAGATCGATGCCGACTGGCTGCTGTCCGCGGCGAAGACGTCGCCATGAAAGCGGCCGCAAGGATCGTCAGTATCATTCGCACGCCGAAGAGCGGGCCTCGGGCGTGCGCCCGGCAAGTCACAATTGTCCCGCGAGAGGATGACTGAGATGAAGAACGCAATCCGAAACGCAACGCTTGCGACCGCCGTCCTGGCCAGCATCGGCACCGCTTCCGCCGACTCCATTCCCGGCATGCGCGGGCACGATCACACCGGGGTTACGGTGCCCGACATGAAGCAGGCCATCGACTTCTTCACCGAGGTCGTCGGCTGCAAGAAGGCTATGTCCTTCGGCCCGTTCGCCGACGACAAGGGTACGTTCATGCAGGATCTGCTGGGCGTAGACCCCAAGGCGGTGATCGAGGAAATCACCCTGGTCCGCTGCGGCCACGGGTCGAACATTGAGCTGTTCAAATACACGGCGCCGGACCAGAGGGACCTGCAGGCCCGTAACAGCGACATTGGCGGCTTCCACATCGCCTTCTATGTCGACGATATCACCGCGGCGAAAGCCTATCTCGATGAAAAGGGCGTCAAGACGCGAATGGGACCGCTGCCGGTTACCGAAGGGCCGGCCGCCGGCCAGACCATCCTCTATTTCCAGGCGCCCTGGGGCCTGCAGCTGGAAGCGATCAGCTATCCCGACGGCATGGCCTATGAAAAGGACGCGGAAACGGTGCTGTGGAGCCCGAAGACCCCGGAAAAATGATCCGGCAAGCGCGTGCTTGCGGGTCTGACTGCAGGCACGCGAAAGGCGTCAGGATGGATCGCTTCAATTATGAAACTTCAAGCTTGAAATAATTTACCTCAGGGGCGATACTGGCGAATAATAAGCGAAGAGGAGATCGCACGCATGAAGGTTGCGGTTCTCGGCGGCGGGCCAGCCGGCCTCTACTTTGCCATTTCGATGAAGCTCAGGGACGCCGCCCACGAGGTGACGGTGTTCGAGCGCAACCGCGCCGACGACACATTTGGCTGGGGCGTCGTGCTGTCGGCCGAAACGCTCGACAATCTAACCAGGAACGACCCGGTCAGCGCGGTCTGGATCAGGAAGCATTTCGCCTATTGGGACGACATCGCCGTCATCCATGACGGCGTGCGCACGGTCTCGACCGGCCACGGCTTTTGCGGCATCGGCCGCAAGCGGCTGCTCATCCTTTTGCAGCGGCGGGCGCGCGAACTTGGCGTCAGGCTGGTCTTCGAAACCGACATCGACGATCCCAAACCCTACATGGGGAGCCACGATCTGGTGGTCGCCGCCGACGGTCTGAACTCGAAGGCACGGGGCGCTTTCGTCGACGTGTTCAAGCCAGACATCGACACCCGCAAATGCAAGTTCGTCTGGCTCGGCACAAGCCAAAAATTCGACGACGCCTTCACCTTCATCTTCGAGAAGACGGAGCATGGCTGGGTGTGGGCGCATGCCTACCAGTTCGACAAGGATACCGCGACCTTCATCGTCGAATGCAGCGAGCAGACCTGGGAGCGCTTCGGCTTCGGCACGATGACGCAGCCGGAATCGATCGCCGTCTGCGAACGGATCTTCGCCAAGCATCTCGGCGGCCACGCGCTGATGACCAACGCCAACCATATCCGCGGATCGGCCTGGATCAATTTCCCGCGCGTGCTGTGCGAGCGCTGGTCCTACAGGAACCTGGCGCTGATGGGCGACGCGGCGGCGAGCGCGCATTTCTCGATCGGCTCGGGCACGAAGCTGGCGCTGGAAAGCGCGGTGGCATTGGCCGACTATGTCGAGTCAGAGCCCGACCTCGAAGCCGCCTTCCGCAAATATGAAGACGCCCGCCGCACCGAAGTGCTGAAGCTGCAATCGGCGGCGCGCAATTCGCTCGAATGGTTCGAGGAGGTCGAGCGCTATCTCGGCCTCGACCCGGTGCAGTTCAACTATTCGCTGCTGACACGTTCGCAGCGCATCAGCCACGAGAATTTGCGGCTGCGCGACGCCGAGTGGCTGGCCGGCGCGGAAGAATGGTTCCAGCGCCAGGCCGGCGCCGGCAACAACAGCCTCCGGCGCGCGCCGATGTTCGCGCCGTTCCGGCTGCGCGACATGGCGCTGCAGAACCGCATCGTCGTCTCGCCGATGGCGCAGTACAAGGCCGTCGACGGCTGCCCGACCGACTGGCACTTCGCCCATTATGCCGAACGAGCCAAGGGCGGCGCCGGGCTTGTCTATATCGAGATGACCTGCGTCAGTCCGGAAGGCCGCATCACGCCAGGCTGCCCGGGGTTCTACGCGCCCGAACATGAGGTGGCCTGGAAACGGCTGGTCGATTTCGTCCATACCGAGACCGAGGCGAAGATCTGCGCCCAGATCGGCCATTCGGGCGCCAAGGGGTCGACCCGGGTCGGCTGGCAGGGAAACGACGTGCCGCTGACGTCAGGCAACTGGCCGGTCATGGCGGCGTCCTCGGTACCATGGTCGTCGCAGAACCAGATGCCGAAGGCAATGGACCGCGCCGACATGGATCTGGTGCGCGACCAGTTCATCGCTTCGGCTGAGATGGCGGTGCGTTGCGGCTTCGACATGCTCGAAATCCACGCCGCGCACGGCTATCTCCTGTCCTCCTTCATCACGCCGCTGACCAACCGGCGCACGGACGCCTATGGCGGCGCGCTCGAAAACCGCATGCGTTATCCCTTGGAAATCTTCCATGCGGTGCGCGCCGCCTGGCCTGATGAAAAGCCTGTTTCAATGCGCATCTCGGCCAATGACTGGGTCGGCATCGAAGGCGTGACGCCGGCCGATGCGGTCGAGATCGCGCGGCTCTTGCATGAGGCCGGCGTCGACATCTGCGACGTGTCGGCGGGCCAGACCTCGGCCGAGGCAAAACCGGTGTATGGCCGCATGTTCCAGACGCCGTTCTCCGACCGCATCCGCAACGAGGTCGGCATGGCGACCATGGCGGTCGGCAACATCTACGAGCCGGACCATGTCAATTCGATCCTGATGGCCGGCCGTGCCGATCTCGTCGCGATGGCAAGGCCGCATCTGGCCGATCCTTACTGGACGCTGCATGCGGCTGTCACGCTCGGCGACCGCGGCGTCAAATGGCCGGATCCCTATCTGCCGGGCCGCGACCAGATCTACCGGCTGGCCGAACGCGACGCAGCGGCGGGGTTGAAAGTATGAGCGCGGCCGGAGCAATCGCGGGCAGGCATGCGCTGGTCACCGGCGGCGGCTCCGGCGTCGGCCGGGCCATCGCGCTGGCGCTGGCCGGCGCCGGCATTGACGTGACCATCTGCGGCCGGCGCGAGGCTGCACTTGCCGAAGTCGCCAGGGGAAATGAACGCATCTTCGGCATCGCTGCGGATGTCACCGACGAAGCGGTGATGGCGTCCCTCTACAGCAACGCCGAGGCGGCGCGCGGACCGATCGACATCGTCGTCGCCAATGCCGGCATGTCCGGCAGCGCCCCGGCCCAGCGAACGTCGTTCGTGGATTGGCAGCGCACGCTCGACGTCAACCTGACCGGCGCGTTCCTGACGGCGAAGCCGGCGCTGGCCGGCATGGTGGTGCGGAAGACAGGCCGTATCATATTCGTCGCTTCGACCGCAGGCCTGAAAGGCTATCCTTATGTCGCCGCATACGTGGCGGCCAAGCATGGCGTTGTCGGGCTGATGCGGGCGCTGGCGATCGAGACCGCCAAATCCGGGGTGACGGTCAACGCCGTCTGCCCGGGCTTCGTCGAAACCGAGATGCTGGAAAGCTCCGTCCAGCGTATCGTCGAAAAGACCGGCCGATCGGCCGAAGACGCAAGGACGAGCCTTGCCTCGACCAACCCGCAAGGCCGCTTCATCCAGCCCGAAGAAGTTGCAGCGGCCGTGCTGTGGCTGTGCGGACATGCTGCCCAATCGATCACCGGGCAGACGATCTCGATCTCTGGAGGCGAGACATGGTAGCCGGTCCCCTGCCCGCGCCGTCCGGACCCGGCAAGGATCGCCTGCGCCTATGGGTGCGGCTGCTGCGCGCCTCACGCAGCATCGAGGCTGAGCTGCGCGAGCGCCTGCGGCAGGAGTTCAACACGACGCTGCCGCGCTTCGACGTGATGGCGGCACTCTACCGCGTGCCAGAAGGCATGCTGATGAGCGACCTGTCGCGCTTCCTGCTGGTATCCAACGGTAATGTGACCGGTATCGTCGACCGGCTGGTCTCGGAAGGACTGGTTGCCCGCGCCCGGCGCAACGGCGACCGCCGCACCTCGATGGTGCGGCTGACGGAGGAAGGTTCGAAGGCTTTCGCCGTGATCGCCGCCGCGCATGAGAGCTGGATCGGCGAGCTGCTGGGCAATGTGAGCGAGGACGAGGCGCGCCGGCTGACCGGCATGCTGAATTCCTTCCGAAGCAACTGGGAGGGACGGGAATGACAAAAATGGCCAGCCGCAAGCCGAAGCATTTCCACTGGCAGGTCGAAGGCAAGATCGCAACAATCCGGCTCGACCGGCCGGGACGCAAGAACCCGCTGACCTTCGACAGCTATGCCGAACTGCGCGACATCTTTCGCGACCTCGTCTATGCTGACGACGTCGATGCGGTGGTGTTCCTGTCCAATGGCGGTAATTTCTGCTCGGGCGGCGACGTCCACGACATCATCGGCCCGCTGGTGAAGATGGACATGAAGGCGTTGCTTGCCTTCACCCGCATGACCGGCGATTTCGTCAAGGCGATGCTGAATTGCGGCAAGCCGATCATTGCGGCGGTCGACGGCGTGGCGGTGGGCGCCGGCGCCATCATCGCCATGGCCTCCGACATCCGCATCGCCACGCCGGAGGCCAAGACGGCCTTCCTGTTCACCCGCGTCGGTCTGGCCGGCTGCGACATGGGCGCCTGCGCGATCCTGCCGCGCATCATCGGTCAGGGCCGCGCCGCCGAGCTGCTTTACACCGGTCGCACCATGAGCGCGGCGGAAGGCGAGCGCTGGGGGTTTTACAACCGGCTGGTCGATGCGGCGGCGCTCGAGGCCGACGCGCTCGACATGGCGGCGCGCATTGTTTCCGGGCCGACCTTCGCCCACGGCATCACCAAGACGCAGCTGAACCAGGAATGGTCGATGGGTCTCGACCAGGCGATCGAGGCGGAAGCGCAGGCGCAGGCGATCTGCATGCAGACCCGCGATTTCGAGCGGGCGTACACGGCTTTCGTCGCCAAGGAAAAGCCGGTGTTCGAGGGGGATTGAGATGGAATTCTCGATTGAGCCGACAAGAACTAACACGTTGGCGGGACAGCGCGCCCCTCTGTCCTGCCGGACATCTCCCCCACAAGGGGGGAGATCGGCGGTTCCGCCCGCAGCGCCTTTCCTGCAACGCAGGCGATTGGCGAAAGCGGTGGTGACGTCCAATCTCCCTCCTTGTGGGGGAGATGTCCGGCAGGACAGAGGGCGGCGCCGTAGAGCGCAAGGGTCGACGTACAGCGGAGGCAGAAATGCCTGACCGGTCCTTCCTCTCCTGGCCGTTCTTCGAGGACCGCCATCGCGAGCTTGCAGAGCGGCTGGACGCGTGGTGCGCGAAGACCCTGCCGGTCGCGCATGACGATGTCGATGCCGCCTGCCGCGAGCTGGTGGCGAAGCTCGGCCAGGACGGCTGGCTGAAGCCAACGGCGCTCGACACGGAAAATCCCGGGCCGCTCGACGTGCGCACGCTCTGCCTGACGCGCGAGACGCTGGCCCGGCATGACGGACTGGCCGATTTCGCCTTCGCCATGCAAGGGCTCGGCACCGGCGCGCTCAGCCTGTTCGGCACGCCCGACCAACAGCGCTGGCTGGCGAAGACCCGCGCCGGCAAGGCGATTTCCGCCTTCGCGCTGTCGGAGCCGCGCTCGGGATCGGACGTTGCCAATATGGAGATGACGGCCACGGGTGACGGCGACGACTATATCCTCTCAGGCGAAAAGACCTGGATCTCCAATGGCGGCATTGCCGATCTCTACGTCGTTTTCGCCCGCACCGGCGAGGCGCCCGGCGCCAGGGGGCTTTCCGCTTTCATCGTGCCGGCCGAGACCAAGGGCCTTACCATCACCGAGCGGCTGGAGGTGATCGCGCCGCATCCGCTGGCACGCCTGTCCTTCGACAATGTCCACCTTCCGGCGGCGGCATTGATCGGCCGGCCGGGCGACGGTTTCCGCATCGCCATGTCGGTGCTCGACGTGTTCCGCTCGACCGTCGGTGCGGCGGCGCTCGGCTTTGCCCGGCGCGCGCTGGATGAAAGCATCAAAAGAGTGGACGAGCGCAAACTGTTCGGCGCGGCGATGGCCGAGTTGCAGATGGTGCAGGGCCATATTGCAGACATGGCGCTGGATGTCGATGCCGCCGCCTTGCTGGTTTATCGCGCCGCCTGGACCAAGGACATGGGCGCCGCCCGTGTCACCCGCGAAGCGGCGATGGCCAAGCTGTTCGCCACCGACAAGGCGCAAGAGGTGATCGACAAGGCCGTGCAGCTGCATGGCGGCGATGGCGTCCGCAAGGGCCACATCATCGAAAGCCTGTATCGCGAGATCCGCGCGCTGCGCATCTACGAGGGTGCGTCCGACGTGCAGAAGGTGGTGATCGCGCGGCAAGTGATGGGAGCGGCCTGAGGCCGAGAAATTTGCAGTTTGGACCGGTTGCGAATTTTGAATATTTCGAACCGGATTTGAATATCGGGAGGCTTGATATGCACACCATCCTGCAGCCGGAAGGTTGGGCGAAACCTGTGGGTTACGCCAATGGCATCGCCGCGCGCGGGCAGCTGATCTTCATCGGCGGCCAGGTCGGCTGGACCGGGCAAGGCCGGTTCGAAACCGACGATTTTGTCGGCCAGGTGCGCCAGACACTTGCCAACATCGTCGCCGTGCTGGCCGAGGCCGGCGCCGAGCCTGAGCATATCACCTCGATGACCTGGTACTTTACCGACAAGGCCGAGTACCTGGCCAACCTCAGGGGTATCGGCGAGGCCTATCGCGAGGTCATCGGGCGGCATTTTCCGGCCATGGCCGCCATGCAGGTCATGGCGCTGGTAGAGGATCGCGCCAAGGTGGAGATCCAGGCGACAGCGGTGATCCCGGACTGAGGTTCAGCTCTACTTCGGCCTCTCCCAAGTCAGGCATCAAGCCTATAGCAGCTGGCGCCGCCCCTCACCTGCCTGCCGGCATCCTCTCCCCGTAAACGGGCGAGGGACACTCTCATCGGCGGTTTCGCCAATCACCAACGTTGCAGGACGAACGCCGAGGTTGCGGCCGGCTTCTTTCTCCCTGAACGGGAGAAATGTCCGGCAGGGCAATGAGGGCCAGCACTGACGCTGGACGGCTGTGGAGCCATGTCTTAGCGCTCAACCCGGACCTTGGCTGTATCCGCTTTTTGTGATCAGATGATCACGCCTGCTTCGACCGGGCGATCACAGCGTGCAACTTGCACATAGCTTCTGTCGGAGGAAAGCGAAACCGTGGCTCTGGGATTTGAACCTGTATCGGGACGTGTGACCGTCCAGGATGGTGTCTACCAGCAGCTTCGGCATGCCCTGATGGTCGGCAGCTTCGATCCGGCCCAAGTGCTGACCATTGCTTCTCTGGCCGAAGCCTTCGGTACTTCGAACATGCCGGTGCGCGAGGCCTTGCGGCGGCTCGCCGCCGAGAACGCGCTGGAGATCTCGCAGAACGGCTCTGCCTGCGTGCCGGTCGTCACCCGCGCGCGGCTCGACGACCTCTGCCGGGCTCGCGTCGCCGTCGAGGGGCTGGCGGCCGAACTCGGGGCGCCGCGCCTGACCGCTTCCGACATAGCCACATTGCAGCAGATCACCGCCGACCAGCAGGCGATCGGGCGCAATGGCAGCATCTACGAGCTGATCGCCAAGAACCAGCAGTTCCATTTCACCATCTACCGCGCCTCCGGCTCCGATGTGCTGTTCCAGCTGATCGAGACGCTGTGGCTGCGCTTCGGTCCTTATATGCGGCTGTTGTCAAACCATGTCGCGCCTTTGATGCGCGCCGGCACGATGGAGCCTTCCGGGCGGCACACCGCGATCATCGCGGCACTGAAGGATCGCGATTTTGCTCGCGCCCGCGAGGAGGTGGTTGCGGACATCACGACGACGCAGGAGACGCTGCGCGCCATCTGCCCCGACGTGCCGGAACCCAAGCCAGTCGAGTTCGCCGGGTTCGGCAAGGCCTCCTGAAAACTCCGCCGCGGTCGAACGCCAAATCGACGCCGGAAAATGCCGATCCGCGACCGCTCACGGTCGGAAAAATCGCCCGATTTTCCCGATTGAATCGCATTTGTTCGCTGGCAGCGATTGATCCGTATTCCGTTTTGTGATCACATGATCACGGGAGCAAAGGCGTAGTGTCTGGTTATTTTCTCTACCATTCGATCGGAACGTTTCCCGGCAAGGCGGAGCGCATGGCTGCTGCCCTGTCGGAATTCTCGGGCGTCTGGTCGGCGGAAGATGACGGCCAATGGCCGGCCGCCCTTGCCGCGAGGCAGCGCTTCATCGATGCCTGGGGTTCGCTGATCGATGCCCCGCAGGGCACACTGACCACCGCCGAGAACGTCACATCGGCCCTTTACAGTCTGATCGGCGCCTTGCCGTCCGAGCGTCTGGCGGGAAAACGCATTCTGGTCGCGGCCGACTGTTTTCCGAGCCTGCACTTCCTGCTTGCCGGACTTGCAGAGCGCTTCAACTTCACGCTCGATACCGTGCCGCTGCGGCCCGGTGAGAGCTGGGTGCGCGACGAGGATTTCATCGCACGCTGGCAGGACGATATCGGCCTCGCCTTGCTGACCTTCGTCACCTCGACAGCCTCGCACCGCTGCGACGTGGCGCGGCTTGCCGCGCATGGCCGGAAGATGGGCACCATCATCGGTGTCGACATCACCCAAGGGGTCGGCGTGACGCCCTTCTCGATCGCGAAGACGCCGGTCGATTTCGTCGTCTCGACCTCGCTGAAATGGCTGTGCGGCACCTCGGGCGCCGGCATCCTGCAGGTGACGCCCGATCTCCTGGCAACATGCCGGCCGGAACTTCGCGGCTGGTTCAGCCAGCCAAACCCATTTTCGTGGGATCTCGACAGTTTCGCCTATGCGGACGATGCGCGCCGTTTCGACCATGGCACGCCGGCCATCCTGGCCAGCGTCGCATCGCTGCCCGGCCTCGAATGGGTCGCCGAGACAGGCGTCGACGCCATCCGCGCCCAGAACGCCAGCATGACCGAGCGCATTGTCGGCTGCGCGCTGGACAATGGCTGGACGGTCCGTTCGCCGCTCGATCCAGACGAGCGCGGCGGCAGCGTCATGCTGACCTTGCCGCAAGGCGTCGACCCGGTGAAGACAGTGTCGACGCTGCGCGATGAGCGACTCTACTGCGACACGCGCAGCGCGACGCTCAGGCTGTCGCCCGGCATGGTCACCACGGACGCCGCGGTCGATGCACTGCTGGAGCGCCTGCAACAGTTGATCGGCGCGCGGCAACGCCGCGCATCCTGACTTCAGGCGCCGCCTCGCCTGCAGTGTCCGGAAATACGGCGCTGAAAGGGGCGGAAGTGAAAATCGCCACAGGGAGTGGCCGAACCAGAGGGAACGAAAATGAGCTTCACTCGTCGCAACCTGCTTCTTCTCGCTGCCGCCATCGGCATCGCCGCCGGCCCGGCCACCGCCTATGCCGCGGACGTGCTGAACGTCGGCGCCTATCCGACCAATCCGCCCTTCGAATACAAGAACGAAAGCGGCACGTTCGAGGGTTTCGAAGTCGACATCGTCAACGAAGCGGCAAAGCGCATCGGCATGACCACGGAAATTGCCGACCTCGGATTTCAGGCCCTGTTCGCCGCCACCACGTCGAAGCGCATCGACGTTGCCATCTCGTCGATCACGATCACGCCGGAGCGACTGAAGTCGCAGGCATTCACGCAGCCCTATTATGATTCCGACATGGGCATCGCCGCCAAGGCCGACAGCCCGATCATGGCCGAGGCCGACCTCAAGGGCAAGATCATCGGCGTGCTGTCCGGCTCGACCGGGGAAGCCTGGACCAAGCAGCACCAGGAGGCCGGCGGGTTCAGCGAGGTGAAGGGCTACGACACGCAGCAGAACCTGCTGCTCGATCTCAGCGCCGGTCGCGTCGACGCCGCGGTCAGCGACGTTCCGGGCCTGGAATACTCCTTCACCAAGATGAAGGATCTCGCCGTAAAAGAGCGCATCAAGACCGGCGAGCAGTACGGCCTGATGATGGCCAAGGACCACCCGCTGCTCGGCAAGCTGAACGACGCGCTGACCGCGATGAAGAAGGACGGCACGCTGGCCGCGATCCACAAGAAGTGGTTCGGCAGCGACGCGCCCGCCGATTCTTCGACCGTCAAGGAAATGCCGGTGCCGAAGGCCTGAGCAGCAACTCATGCCGAGATTGCGCCGGCTTCCGCGCCGGCGCAGCAGTCTCACGGGGCAGCGTTGCGCGCCCTCGTGGACGCGCAACGGACGCCGCAGCCTTTCGACTTTCACGCATGATCCGCTCAAAAGGCCGATTTCCGGTCTCGGAGCCATGCCTTAGCGTCGCGGGACGCCAAATCTTTCGGGAATGCTCCCCATGTCGCTGATCGAGACCTTCTTCAACGCCGATGTCATGATCTCCAGCCTGCCGGCGCTGCTGCGCGGCTTCCTGAACACGCTGCTGCTCGGGCTGTTGAGCATCGGCATCGGCATTCCCGTCGGCCTGGCGATCAGCCTGGTGCGGCTCTATGCGCCAAAGCCGCTGCGGCTGCTGGCGGTTGGCTATATCGATATTTTCCGGGCGATGCCGGTGCTGGTCGTGCTGATCCTGATCTACTACGCGCTGCCATTCCTCGGCATACGCCTGTCGTCCTGGACCTCCGCGGTGACGGCATTCGCCATCATCATGGCGGCCTATTCGGCTGAGGTGTTCCGCTCCGGCATAGAGAGCATTCCGCGCGGCCAGTTCGAGGCGGCGCAGGCACTCGGCCTGCCGTTTTTGCTGACCTTGCGCAAGGTGGTGCTGCCGCAGGCAATCCGCGTGGTCATTCCGCCGATGACCAGCAACTGCGTTTCGATGTTCAAGGACACCTCGCTCGCCTCCACCGTGGCGCTGCCCGAACTGCTGAAGGAAGCGACCAACGCGCAGTCGCTCTACGCCAACCCCTCGCCGCTGATTGGCGCAGCGCTGGTCTATCTCATCTTTCTCTGGCCGATGGTCCGCCTCGTCAGCCTGCTGGAACGCCGCTTCAAAACCGAAAAGACCCGCTGACCTCGGCAGCTTCGCCATCTGTCAATTTTCGCTTCCCCAACTGTCAGGCACTTCGCAGGAGACCATCTTGAACAAGCATCAGACCCCTAGTGCGCGCGACGTCTCCGCAGCCTTCCCGGTCGACACGATCCGCGCCATGTTTCCAGCCCTGCAGCAGGCTGGCGACTTCATCTTCATGGACAACGCCGCCGGCGCGCAGATCCCGCAAAGCGTGCTCGACGCGGTGACCAATCATCTGGTCGCGCACAATGTGCAGCGCGGTGGCCGCTATGGCCGCAGCGTCGCCGTCGACCAGGCGATCGCCGATGCGCGCGAAAGCGTGGCACTGCTGATCAACGCCTATAGCCCTGCGGAAATCTGTTTCGGCATGAACGCCACTTCGTTCATCCGCCTCGTCAGTCTCGGCATCGGCCAGATGCTCGGAGAGCGTGACGAGATCGTCATCACCGATATGGACCACGACGCCAACATCGCGACATGGCTGGCGCTGGCGCCCGCCGGCGCGAAATTCAAATGGTGGCGGATGCGCGACGACGGCAACCTCCATGTCGACGACCTTCGTCCTCTGGTCTGCGAACGCACCCGGCTCGTCGCCTGTACGGTGACGGCGCATTCGATCGGCTCGATCGTCGATGTCGCTGCGGTGGCCGACATCGCGCATGCCGCCGGCGCCGAAGTGTTCCTCGACTGCGTGCATTACGGGCCGCACGGGCTGATCGACGTGCAGGCCTGGGACTGCGACTATCTGGTCTGCTCCGGCTACAAGAATTTCTCGCCGCATATGGGCTTCCTGTGGGGCCGTTTCGAAACGCTGAAGCGCCTGCCGACCTTCCGCGAGGATTTCATTCCCGACGAGCCGCCCTACAAGGTCGAGGCCGGCACCTTCATCTACGAGAACGTCTCCGGCATGGATGCCGCGGTGCGCTATCTCGAATCGATCGGCCGCAACTTCCTGGCTGAGAACAACCGGTCGCGGCGCGACAACATCGTCGCCGGCATGAATGCCATCCGCGACTACGAGTTGGTGCTGGCGCGCGAAATGCTTGCCGTGCTCAAGGGTTGCGGCGCGACGATCTATGGCGTCGCCGACGAAGCCCGCCGCAACGAGCGCGTGCCGACCTTCTGCTTCAACATCGGCACGCTGTCGCCGCAAATGATCGTCGAGGCGATGGCCGAAATGCAGATTGGCATCCGCGACGGCCATATGTACGCGCCGCGGCTGATGAAGCGCCTGAACCTCAGCATGGACAGCGGCGCCGTCCGCGCCTCGCTGGTGCATTACAACACGATCGAGGAAGTCCAGCGCTTCGGCGAGACCCTGCGCGCTATCATCGCCCGGCTATCGTGAGCAACTTGGAAGTTATCCTCGCCTGACGGCCGCGATTGCGGGGTCTAGGCGGCCTTCTTCTTCGCCAGCCTCGCCTTGATGCTGGCGACGTCGGCGCGCGGCGTCGCGGCGAACAATGTCTTGGTGTAGTTGTGCTTGGGGTCAGCGAAGACCGTGTCGCGCGAACCATATTCGACCGCCTCGCCGAAATACATGACCATCACGTCGTCGGCGATGTAGCGCACCACCGACAGGTCGTGGCTGATGAAGACATAGGTCAGCTCGAACTCGTCCTGCAGGTCGGCGAGCAGGTTGAGCACCTGCGCCTGCACCGAAAGATCGAGCGCCGAAACCGGCTCGTCGAGCACCAGGAGGCTCGGATTGAGCATCAGCGCGCGGGCGATGGCAATGCGCTGGCGCTGGCCGCCCGAGAACATATGCGGGTAACGGTTGTAATGCTCCGGTCCGAGGCCGACCTTCTTCAGCATCTTCATGGCGAGATCGCGCCGTTCGTCGGCCGGCTTGTCGGTGTTGATGAGCAGCGGCTCGCCCAGCACGTCGCCGATCTTCTGGCGCGGATTGAGCGAACCATAGGGGTTCTGGAAGACGATCTGCACCTTGCGGCGCATCTCCTTCGTCAAGCCGTCCTTAGCGATGTCGACCTTGTTGCCGTCGATGAAGAGCTCACCCGATGTCGCCGGATCGATCAGGGTGATGATGCGGGCGAGCGTTGACTTGCCGCAGCCGCTTTCGCCGACGATGGCCAGCGTCTTGCCCTTGTCGACGCTGAACGAGACGCCCTTGACCGCATGCACCGTGCGCGAGGGGCGAAACAGGCCGCCGCCGACATGATAGTCGCGCACGATGTTTTTGCCCTCGAGAACCGTCGCGCTCATGACGCGGCTCCCGTTGCAGGCTCAGTTCCCGCGACAGAGGGGGCCGGTTCGAACAGCATGTCGGAAATGGTCGGCAGCCGGTCGCCGACGGCGTTTTCCGGCAGCGCCGACAGAAGCGCGCGCGTGTAGTTGCTCTTCGGCTGCTCGAACAGCGACAGGACGTCGGCCTCCTCCATCTTGCGGCCCTTGTACTGGACGATGACGCGGTCGGCGGTCTCGGCGACAACGCCCATATTGTGGGTGATCATGATCAGCCCCATGCCGTATTTGGCCTGCAAGCCAACCAACAGGTCGAGGATCTGCTTCTGGATGGTGACGTCGAGCGCGGTGGTCGGCTCATCGGCAATCAACAGCTTCGGATTGCAGGCGATGGCAATGGCGATCATGACGCGCTGGCACTGGCCGCCCGACATCTGGTGCGGGAACGAATTCAGCCGCTCTTCCGGATCGGCGATGCCGACCAGCTTCATCAGTTCGACGGCGCGAGCCCTGCGCTGGGCGCGGTCCATGCCCATGTGGAAGCGCAGCACCTCCTCGATCTGGAAGCCGGCGGTGAAGCATGGATTGAGACTGGCGATCGGCTCCTGGAAGATCATCGAGATGTCCTTGCCGACGATCTTGCGGCGCTCGGACGGACCGAGCTCAAGCAAGTCAATGCCGTCGAACGCCATGCGGTCGGCCTTCACCGTCGCCGTGTTCGGCAACAGCCCCATCACCGCCAGCATCGCCACCGATTTGCCGGAGCCGGATTCACCGACGATCGCCAGCACCTCGCGCGGCTCGATCGACAGGTCGATGCCTTGTACGGCCATGAACGGTCCGGCAGCGGTATCGAAGGACACGGTGAGGTTCTTGATCTCGAGAAGAGGCATGATCACGACCTCTTCAGCTTGGGATCGAAGGCATCGCGCAGGCCATCGCCGATCAGGTTGATGGCAAGCACCGTGATCAGGATGGCGAGACCGGGGAAGGTCACCACCCATGGCGCGCGCAGGATGAACTCCCGCGCCGTGGCGAGCATGGTGCCCCATTCCGGCGTCGGCGGCTGCGCGCCGACGCCGAGGAAGCCGAGAGCCGCGGCCTCGAGGATGGCGTTGGAGAAGGACAGTGTCGCCTGCACGATCAGCGGTGCCATGCAGTTCGGCAAGATCGTCTTCACCATCAGCCTGACATGACTGGCACCGGCCACCTTGGCGGAGATCACATATTCGCGGTTCTTTTCGGCCATCACCGCCGCGCGCGTGAGCCGCGCGAAATGCGGCTGCAGCACCAGCGCAATCGCCAGCATGGCGTTGAACAGGCCGGGTCCGAGGATCGCCACCAGAACCAGGGCAAGGAGCAGCGACGGGAAGGCCAGAATGACGTCCATGACGCGCATGATCAGCGTATCGACCCAGCCGCGGAAATAGCCGGCGAGCACGCCGAGGACGATGCCGCTGGTCAGCGAGAAAACCACGACGACCAGACCGATGAACAGCGAGAACCGCGCCCCGAAAATCAGCCGCGAAAGCATGTCGCGGCCAACGGCGTCGGTGCCGAGCAGGAACATCGATTTGCCGCCCTCCTGCCAGACCGGCGGCGTCAGCAGCGCATCGCGAAACTGTTCGTCAGGCGAATGCGGCGCGACCAGTGGCGCGAAAATCGCCACCAGCACCAGAGCCGTGAACACGACCAGGCCGATGACGGCGCCGGTGTTCATCGAGTAGTAATGCCAGAATTCGGCAAAGGCGCGTTGCCGGCCGCCGGTCGGAATGGATGCGGCGGTGGCTTCTGCCGTGGTTTGGTCGGTCATCTCACTGCACCCGGATACGTGGGTTGATGACGGCGTAGAGCACATCGACGATCAGGTTCACCGCCATGACGATCAGCGCGATGATCAGCAAGCCGCTCTGGACGACGACGTAGTCGCGCTTGCCGATCGCGTCGATCATCCATTTACCGATACCGGGCCAGGAAAAGATCGTTTCGGTCAGGATCGCGCCCGCCATCAGCGTGCCGACCTGCAGGCCGATGGTGGTGACGACGGGGATCAGTGCATTGCGAAAAGCGTGGAGGCCGATGACGCGACGCGGCGCCAGGCCCTTGGCGCGGGCGGTGCGGACATAGTCCTCACCCAGCACCTCCAGCATCGCCGAGCGCGTCTGGCGCGCTATGACGGCGAGCGGAATCGTCGCCAGCACGATTGCCGGCAGGATCAGATGACTGGCGGCGGACCTGAAAGCGCCGCTCTTGCCGGAGATCAGGCTGTCGATCAGCATGAACCCCGTCGTCGGTTTGAAGAAATATTGAAGGCCGATGCGACCGGAAACCGGCGTCCAGCCGAGGTAGCCGGAGAAGAATATGATGAGCAGCAGCCCCCACCAGAAGATCGGCATCGAATAGCCGGTCAGCGCCACGCCCATCGTTGCCTGGTCGAACCATGACCCGCGCTTGACCGCGGCGAAGATGCCGGCGGGAATGCCGATGAGCACGGCGATGATCAGCGCGATCGTCGCCAGTTCCAGCGTGGCCGGAAACAGCGCCTGGAATTCACCGAGCACCGGCCGCTTGGTGGCGATCGATATGCCGAAGTCGCCGGTCAGGACCCTGCCGATATACTCCAGATACTGGATGACATAAGGCCGGTTATAGCCAAACCGCTCGACAAGCTCCGCGTAGCGTTCGGGGCTGACGCCGCGCTCGCCGGCCAGGGCCAGGATCGGGTCGCCCGGCAGAAGCCGGACGAAAGCGAACGCCGCCAGCGATATGCCGAACACGGTCGGGATGATCAAGGCGAGCTTGTGGAGGAGATAGCGGAGCATCGTACTTCATAGAACGGCGGCGCCGGAAGTCCAGCGTCGCCGTCCAATTTCTCGTTGACTTATTCGGTGACGTCGACGCCGTCGAACCGATGAATGCCGAGCGGATCCATGACGAAGCCCGAAACCTTCTTGTTCATGGGCATGAAGACCTTGGAATGGGCGATGGTCAGCCACGGGGCCTCACGCTTGAACACGGCCTGAGCTTCCTCGTAGATCTTGGTGCGCTCGGCGACGTCCGTGGTCGCCTTGCCCTTCTGCAACAGGCCTTCGAACTCCTGGTTGCACCAGATCGCATAGTTGGACTGGCCGATGGCATCGCAGCCGAGCAGGAACAGGAAGTTGTCCGGATCGCCATTGTCGCCGGTCCAGCCGAGCTGGAAGGCGCCGTCACGATCCTTCTGCTTGCCGCGTTCGCGATACTCGGTCCATTCGTAGCTGACGATCTCGGCCTTCACGCCGATCTTGGCATAGTCGGCCTGGATCAGTTCCGCGATTCTTTGGGCGTTCGGATTGTACGGGCGGCTGACGGGCATTGCCCAGATCTTCATCGAAAGATCCGTGACGCCGGCGTCGGCCAGCATCTTCTTGGCCGCGTCCGGATCGTACGGATCGTCCTTGATGTCCTTATTGTAGGACCACATCGTCGGCGGGATCGGATTTATGGCCGCCTGGCCGGCGCCCTGATAGACCGCATCGAGAATCGCCTGCTTGTTGACGGCCATGTTGAGGGCCTTGCGGACTTCGACCTTGTCGAAGGGCGACTGCGTCGTGTTGTAGGCCATATAGCCGATGTTCAGGCCTTCCTGCTCGTCGACCTTGAGGTTCGGGTCGGCCTGCAGGCCGGCGATGTCGGCCGGTGCCGGGTACGACATGATATCGCACTCACCTGCCTTCAGCTTTTGCGCGCGCACGGCCGGATCGGTCGTGATGGCGAAGATCAGATCGTCGATCTTCTGGCGGCCGCCAAAGTAGCCGTCCCATGCCGCATAGCGGATGACCGCATCGACCTGGTAGTCGACGAACTGGAACGGACCGGTGCCGATCGGCTTCTGGGTGAATTGCTGCCTGGTGTCAGCCTTGTCGAGCTGGTCGGCATATTCCTTGGAAACGATCGAAGCAAAGTCCATGCCGAGGTCCGGCAGGAAAGCGACTTCAGGCTTGTTCAGCACGAATTTCACCGTCAGGTCGTCGACCTTGACGATCTCCTTGAGAAGATCCGGGAAGCCCATGCCGGCAAAATATTCCCAGCCGGTGCCTGCCAGATAGTCGTACCACGGGCTTTCCTTTTTCCACTGGCGTTCGAAGGAGAAGATTACGTCGTCGGCGTTGAGGTCGCGCGTCGGCGTGAAGTAGTCGGTGGTCTGGAACTTCACGCCTGGCCGAAGCTTGAACGTGTATTCGAGGCCGTCGTCGGAAACCGTCCAGCTCTCGGCGAGGCCGGGCGTGATGGTGGTCTTGCCGTGTTCGAACTCGACCAGGCGCGAATAGATGGTGCGCGACGACGCGTCGAAGTCATTGCCACCGCTCCACGGAGACGGGTCGAAGCCAGCCGGCGACGCCTCCGAGCAGTAGACCAATTGCTTCGCATTGGCCATGCCGCCGAGGACGCTTGCGGCCAGCAACGCGGCCGCAAAAGTCAATTTCTTTTTCATGGAGGACTCCCTGATGTTCTTCCAAGCCCCTCTATCAGGCTCGCGAAGCGCGCATATAAGCACCGTTTTTCCGGCTTTGGAACACCCCGCTTGCCTACCCCACGGGAAGCAGAATTTAATTCTGCATGCTCGCGAGAAAATAGAATAAATTGTCAATTCTTGCCGATCACGGCATTATTAACGACTGCATTTTTTTATTGATCTTCAACGCGATCGATAGTGAGGAACCGCGACCTTCGGCTTGTCGCTGGCGCGGAAGATTTTCTTCCCGTCTTGCCGCAGGGGCAAGACTTGCACGGCTGCCGATAGTCGCAATACATAGTGGCATGCTGGATTTCCTGGATGCCCGGCCGCGGAGGAACGTCTCTGTCATTCGGAGACGGCGCGGCGGGCAAGCAGAGATAAGAATAACAGCCAAGGGAGCGACAGGTGGCAAAAACATCAAGGACGACGCCAGCGAAAGCGGGCGCCAAAACTGCCGCAAAGCCGGCCAGCCGCGACACGCCAAAAGCGCTGTTTGCCGAAGCCGTTGCCGGGCCGAAGGCGGCTGCTGCGTCCGCGAAGACCGATGTGTTTGCAAAGGCTGGTGCAAAGCCCGCCGTCGTCAAACCAGAGGCGAACGCGGCACCGACAACGGCTTCATCAGCGTCGAAGCCGGGGCCGGCCAGTAGATCGCCGGAGGCGCCTGCCGCCGGATTGCCGGAAAAGCCTTGGCTCAAAAGCTATCCGAAAGTCGTTCCGGCCGAGATCGGCGCCCCGCGCTTCGGTTCCATCGGCGATCTGCTCACCGACGTCTGCAAGCAGTACGCCAGCCGCCCCGCCTTCACCTGTATGGGCAAGACCATCACCTATGCGGAAGTCGAGCGGCTATCGGCCGCCTTCGGCGCCTATCTGCAATCGAAGGGACTGCAGAAAGGCGCGCGCGTCGCGCTGATGATGCCGAACGTGCTGCAATATCCGGTGGCGATGATGGCGGTGCTGCGCGCCGGCTATATCGTGGTCAACGTCAACCCGCTCTACACGCCGCGCGAGCTGGAACACCAGCTTAAGGATTCCGGCGCGCAAGCCATCGTCATCCTCGAGAATTTCGCCAGCACCTTGCAGGCGGTGATCGCCAGCACGGCGGTCAAGCACGTCGTGGTCGCGGCGATGGGCGACATGCTCGGCGGCCTGAAGGGGACGATCGTCAATTTCGTCGTGCGCCGCGTGAAGAAGATGGTGCCGGCCTGGTCGCTTCCGGGCCATATCAAGTTCAACGCCGCGTTGCAGGCAGGCGCCAGCGTGAGTTTCAAGCCGGTGAAGGTCGCTGCCGACGATGTCGCTTTCCTGCAGTATACGGGCGGTACCACCGGCATCTCGAAGGGCGCGGTACTGCTGCACAGCAACGTGCTGGCCAATGTCGCGCAGAACGCGCTCTGGATCGAAGACGCCTTCACCATCAAGCCGAGGCCGGCGCATCTCAACTTCATCTGCGCGCTGCCGCTCTATCATATCTTCGCGCTGACGGTGAACGCGCTGATGGGCATGCAGATGGGCGGCCAGAACATACTCATTCCCAATCCGCGCGACATTCCCGGCTTCGTCAAGGAATTCGGCAAATACCCGGTCCACATCTTTCCGGGCCTCAACACGCTGTTCAACGCGCTGCTCAACAATGAAGATTTCCGCAAGCTCGACTTCAGGCCACTGATCCTGACGCTGGCCGGCGGCATGGCAGTCCACAAGGGCGTTGCCGAGCGCTGGAAGGCGCTGACCGGCTGCCCGATCACCGAGGGCTACGGGCTTTCGGAAACCTCGCCGGTGGCCACTGCCAACAAATTCAGCGACGGCAATTTTACCGGCACGATTGGCCTGCCGCTGCCATCGACCAAGATCGCCATCCGTGACGACGACGGCAATGATTTGCCGCTCGGCGAAGTCGGCGAGATCTGCATCCGCGGACCGCAGGTGATGGCCGGTTACTGGAACCGGCCGGACGAGACCGCCAGGGTGATGACCAAGGATGGTTTCTTCAAATCGGGCGACATGGGCTTCATGGATGAGCGTGGCTACACCAAGATCGTCGACCGTAAAAAGGACATGATCCTTGTGTCCGGCTTCAACGTCTATCCGAACGAACTCGAGGAGATCGTGGCCCTGCATCCGGGCGTGCTCGAAGTGGCGGCGATCGGCGTGCCTGACGAGCATTCGGGCGAAGTGCCGAAGCTGTTCGTCGTCAAGAAGGACCCATCGCTGACCGCCGAGGTGCTGACTGTCTATTGCCGCGAAAACCTGACCGGCTACAAGCGGCCAAAATATATCGAGTTCCGGACCGAACTGCCGAAGACGCCAGTGGGCAAGATCCTGCGGCGGGCGTTACGGGGATAGGTATAATTTTGGGCGATTGCTTTGCTGTCGACGATACGGCGGACACGTTTTCCCGCCCCGATCCGCTGACATTCATCAAGGCGAACATGCGTATCGCCGCTGTTCCCGCGCTTCCCGAAATCCGGCTTTACGCAGCCCATCCAACGAGCGGTCTGTGGCGGCTCACGCATCCAGAAGGACGAGGAGCCGAGCCGGAAGAAGAGGAAGCTGACGAGGACGGGCCCGAGCCGCAGCCACCTTACTGGGCCTATGCCTGGGCCGGCGGCGCGGTGCTTGCCCGCTACATCCTCGATCGGCCGGAGAGCGTGGCCGGGTTTCGCGTGCTCGACCTCGGCGCCGGCTCGGGCCTCGTCGGCATCGCCGCGGCAAAGGCCGGCGCCAGCGAAGTGATCGCGTCCGAGATCGACCGCAACGGCGTCGCCGCACTCGGTCTCAATGCGGCGGCGAATGGCGTTACGATCACGGTAGTCGGCGAGGACATCACCGCTGGTCCGCCGCCGGCGGTGGATGTCGTGGCAGTCGGAGACTTGTTTTATGGACGAGATCTCGCCAACCGGGTCATGCTCTTCCTCGACCGCTGCCTGGCCGCCGGCATCAATGTGCTGATCGGTGACCCGGGCCGCGCCTACCTGCCCCGCTCGCGGCTTCGCCTGCTGGCAGAATATCGTGTGCCGGATGTCGGCGAAGTCGGGAATGCGATGAAGCCGAGCGGCGTCTTCTCGTTCGAGCCGGAGCAACCTGGATGCGAGCTTGAAGCGCGGCGCGTCCGGTGAGACTCATGCGACGCGCTTCAAGCCTTTGTTTTGTGCATGTCGTTGTCCCAAAACCGCTGCGCACTTTTGGGCGACATGCATTAGATCGTCTCGCTGACCCTCGCCGAAAGAAGCTCGGGCAGATCGGCAACGGATTCCAGAATGACGTCGGCAACCTGCGACAGCGATTCGCGCGTGCCGGTGCCGGAGAGCACGCCGATCGCCAGCCCGCAGCCGCCGACCCGCGCCATCTCCAGATCGTGGCGGCTGTCGCCGACCATGGCGATCGCCGACGGCTTCAGGGCCGTCAGGTCGCAAAAGGCCAGGATTGTGTCCGGCGCCGGTTTCGGATTGGCCACCGCGTCGTAACCATAGGCGGCGTCGAACAGTTGGGCGACGCCCAGCGTCAGCAATGTCTTTTCCGCGCCGGTGGTCGAATCGTTGGTGGCAACGCCGAGCCGGTAGGATTTCCCGTGAAGTATTCCAAGCGTCTCGACGATGCCCGGCAGCGCCACCGCCATTGCCGAGCCCTGCATCGAGGTGATCTCATTGAAGCGGGCGACGGCAAGCATCTGATCTTCCTCGGACAGGCGCGGAAACCAAAGTTCGACGACATCCATATTGGTGCCGGAAGCAAAGATGGAATCGGGCTTGAAGCGCTTGGTGGCGAAATCGAAGCCAGCCGCGGCAAGCAGCCTGTCGGCTTTCCAGCGGTCGCCCTCCGCCGCGTCCATCGCCATGAAATCGGCGACGCCGAGCCACGTTGCGTTGAAGTCGACAAGCGTGCCGTCCTTGTCGAACAATATTCCCTTGATCTCGGCCAAGCCGCTTACTCCGATCCGCGCAATCGGTGGATATGTCCCACCAGTCCGGCAGTCGAAGCGTCGCGCTTTGCGGCATTCTCCTTGCCTTCCACGACCTCCTTGCCTTCCACGACGGGCAGCAGGCCGGTCGCTAGTTCCTTGCCGAGTTCGACGCCCCATTGGTCGAAGGAATTGATGTTGAAGAGCGTGCCTTCGACGAAGACGCGGTGCTCATAGAGTGCGATCAGCCGTCCGAACGTGTGCGGATCGAGTTGTCTGTAGAGGATGGTCACCGAGGGCCGGTCACCGGAGAAGACGCGGTGCGGGGCGATCCTGTCGACATCGGCGGGGTCCATGCCTTTTGCCAGCATCTGCGCGCGCGCTTCCTCCAGCGTGCGGCCCTTCATGAAGGCCTCCGACTGCGCCAGGCAGTTGGCGAGCAACAGATCGTGGTGATGCTTGAGATCCGGCTCGTGGCCGATGGCCGCGGCGAGGAATTCGACCGGGATGAAGTCGGTGCCCTGGTGCAGCAGCTGGAAGAAGGCATGCTGGCCGTTGGTGCCGGGCTCGCCCCAGACAAGCGGGCCGGTCGGCGTGGTCACGGCGCCGCCGTCGAGGGTGACGCTCTTGCCGTTCGATTCCATGTCGAGCTGCTGCAGATAGGCCGGCAGCCTGGATAGGCGCTGGTCGTAGGGAATGACGGCGCGGGCGGGGTATTTGCAGATCACCCGATGCCACCAGCCGATCAGCCCCATCAGCACCGGCAGGTTCCTGGCCAGCGGCGCCGTCTGGAAATGTTCGTCCATCGCATGCGCGCCATCGAGGAAAGCGCGAAAATTCTTCGGGCCGACGGCGATCATCACCGGCAGGCCGATCGCACCCCAGACGGAGTAGCGTCCGCCGACCCAGTCCCAGAAGCCGAAGACGCGGTCGGATGCGATGCCGAATTTGGCCACAAGGTCGAGCGCCGTCGAGACGGCGGCGAAATGCTTTCCGACCGCTTCCTTGCCGAGCGCGTTCTGCACCCATTTGCGCGCCGTCTCGGCGTTGGTCATCGTCTCGACTGTGGTGAAGGTCTTCGATGCGACGATGAACAGCGTGGTTTCGGCGGAAAGTTCCTTCAGCGTATCATGGATATGGGCGCCGTCGATGTTGGACACGTAATGCGCGCGCGGGCCGTCGTGATAGGGCGCCAGCGCCAGCGTCGCCATGGCAGGGCCAAGATCGGAGCCGCCGATGCCGATGTTGACGACGTCGGTGATCTTCTTGCCGGTGGCGCCGGCCGCCTTGCCGGAACGCACCGCATCGGCGAAGGCGCCCATCGCGTCGAGCACGGCGACAACCTCCGCCTTGACGTCCTGGCCGTCGAGCACGATGCCCTTGCCGTTCAGGTTGCGCAGCGCGGTGTGCAGCACGGCGCGACCTTCGGTGACGTTGATCCTCTTGCCCGAGAACATCGCGTCGCGCCGGCCTTCGAGATCGGCGGCTGCCGCCAGCTTCTCCAGCAAATCCATCGTCTGCCTATCGACCGCGCATTTCGACCAGTCGAGCAGCAGGTCGCCGTCGGTGGCGGAGAATTTTTCGAAGCGCTGCGGATCGGCGGCGAAGGCTTCGCGCATGCTGCCCGATTTGGCCACACGGTGAGCGCGCAGGGCGTCGAGCTGTTTTTGAAAGGACGATTGATCCACTGCCTCGCTCCGAAGTCTTTGATGCCATCATATCAGACCGGATGTTTCCGGCGCGTGTCGTCGCGGCAAACTATCTAGACGAAATCCACCGGTTTCAATGCGCAGCGATGACGCAGCGCAGCGAAGGATCACTGGCATAAATCTCAGCGATCAGAAAAATTGATTGGCGCAACCCCTTGTGCCACCGGTACATTCGACTGGTCCAGCCAAGTGAAAAAGGCTGGCCATCGAGGAACAATCCCATGCCACAGCGAAACGACACGGCCATATGGTCCGGCCTGTTCCGGATTTCGGCGGAATCCGGCCAGACCCTGCAGGCGCAGATCCGTCAGGCGATCGTCGCCGCCATCCTGGACCGGCAGATCGCCGCCTCGATGCCGCTTCCATCCTGCCGGATCCTGGCCGAGAAACTGGGCGTGGCGCGCGGCACCGTGGTGCTGGCCTTCCAGCAGCTTGTCGACCAGGGTTTCCTGGTGGCGCGCGAACGGCGCGGCCATTTCGTCAATCCCGAGGTGCTGGCGACGCCGGCGCGGCCGCATCAGAAGGCGCCCGACCAGGCCAACGAGATCGACTGGAAGGCGCGCCGGCAGATCGCCGCCAGCGACATGCCGCCGCCGGCCAAGCACGACAACTGGATCAAGTCGTCCTACCCGTTCGTCTATGGCCAGTTCGATCCGGCACTGTTCCCGACAGCAGAATGGCGCGAGTGCAACCGCATGGCGCTCGCCGTGCTCGAGATCCGCAACTGGGCATCCGACATGGTCGACCGCGACGACCCGCTCCTAATCGAGCAGATCCAGGCGCGGCTGTTGCCGCGGCGCGGCATCTTTGCCAATCCCGACGAGATCATCGTGACGCTCGGCGCGCAGAACGCGCTCTATATGCTGGCGACGCTGCTGATGACCAAGGGTTCCAAGGTGGCCATGGAAGACCCCGGCTACCCCGACGCACGTTCGATCTTCCGGCTGGCCGGCGCCGACGTCACACCGGTTCCGGTCGACCACTCCGGCATCGTAACCGCTTCCATTCCCAATGATTCCGGCTTCGTCTTCGTGACACCCAGCCACCACTGCCCGACCATGGTGCCGCTGTCGGCGGAACGCCGGCAGGACCTGCTGGCGCGCGCCAACCGCCACAACCAGATCATCATCGAGGACGGCTATGACAGCCAGCTTCTCGACGAGGCGCCGCAGCAGGCGCTGAAGAGCCTCGATCGTTCCGGCCGCGTCATCTATGTCGGCTCGATGTCGAAGACGCTGGCCCCCGGTCTGCGGCTCGGCTACATCGTCGCCTCGGCCGGCCTGATTGCCGAGCTTCGCGCGTTACGCCGGTTCATGCTGCGTCATCCGCCGGCCAACAATCAGCGCGCGGTCGCGCTGTTCCTGTCACTCGGCCATCACGAGGCGCTGGTGCGGCGGTTGTCGAGCGCCTTCGACGAACGGCGCAAGCGTCTGATCCATGCGATTTCCGCCTTCCTGCCGGAATGGCGCTCAACCGATTCGGCCGGCGGCGCGTCGCTCTGGCTCGAGGGGCCGCGCGGCACCGATTCGCGCGGGCTGGCCGAGGCCGCCGCCTCGCGCAGCGTCATCATCGAGCCCGGCGACCGTTTCTTCGACCGCACCGAAAAGCCGTCGCGCTTCATGCGGCTGGGCATCTCCTCGATCGCGCTGCAGCACATCGAACCCGGCATCCGCGAACTGGCAACGGCGGCCGGCCGCAGGCCGGCGGCGGCTTGATGCCTCGTCGGGGACCGGCCACGGTTGTTTAGCACCCTGGCATATGCGACGAAGCCGTCTGGCTCATAGGCTGTGCCAATGCCGGCGGCATAGTTCGAGGCATAAGGGGACGAAGCAGGCCGATGGTGGACCAACCACCGCCGCCGCTTCGCAGCTAAAGGTGGAGTGCCTCCATGTCAGTGGCTGTTGAGAAGCCGGATACGCCCACGGACCAACGTTCGCGGCGCTCCGGTGGGCGCGAAGCGCGCCGCGCCATGCGGGCGGCGCCACTTGCCGACGATATCAGGCCGGTGCGCGCGGGACTCGAAGGCGGAAGCTACGGACCGCTCAGCGAAAACGACCGCGAGCGCATCCATGAAGCGGTGTTGACTCTTCTGGAGACGGTCGGCTTCGCCAACGCCATCCCGTCCTGCATCGAGGCACTGACTAAGGCCGGCGCCACCCTCGGCGAGGACGGCCGCATTCGTTTTCCGCGCGCCCTCGTCCTCGACACCATCAAAAATGCGGCGCGGCATTTCACGCTGCACGGCCAGGATCCCAGGCACGACATGGTGATCCAGGGCAAGCGCGTGCATTACGGCACGGCGGGGGCCGCCGTGCATCTGGTCGATGTCGAGAAACGCGAGTATCGCGAGTCGCTGCTGCAGGACATCTACGACGCCGCCCGCATCGTCGAAGGGCTCGACAACATCCATTTCTTCCAGCGGCCGATGGTGCCGCGCGACATTCCCGATCCGCTCGACATGGATTTCAACACGCTTTACGCCTGCGTGATGGGCACGTCGAAGCATGTCGGCACGTCCTTCACGGTGCGCGAGAACGTCAAGCCGGCGCTCGACATGCTCTATGCGATTGCCGGCGGCGAGGAAAACTTCCGCGCCCGGCCGTTCGTGTCGAATTCGAATTGCTTCGTCGTGCCGCCGATGAAATTCGCCGAGGACGCCTGCGGCGTGCTCGAGGCCTGCGTCGAAGGCGGCATCCCGATCCTCCTGCTCTCTGCCGGCCAGGCGGGCGCCACGGCGCCGGCGGCGATCGCCGGTGCGGTGGTGCAAGCGGTGGCCGAGGTGCTCGCCGGCCTCGTCTACGTCAACGCCATCAAGCCCGGCCATCCGGCGATCTTCGGCACCTGGCCGTTCGTCTCGGACCTCAGGACCGGCGCGATGTCGGGCGGCTCGGCCGAGCAGGCGGTGCTGACCGCGGCCTGCGCCCAGATGGCGCAATTCTACGACCTGCCAGGTGGTTCGGCCGCCGGCATGACGGATTCGAAACTGCCTGATATTCAGTCCGGCTACGAAAAGGGCATCACCGATGTGATGGCCGGCCTTGCCGGCCTCAACCTCGTCTACGAATCGGCCGGCATGCACGCCTCGCTGCTCGGCTTTTGCCTGGAAAGCCTGATCATCGACAACGACATGCTCGGTCATTGCCTGCGCTGCGTGCGCGGCATCGAGGTGACCGACGAGTCGCTGTCGATCAACACCATTGCCGACGTCTGCCTGAAGGGGCCGGGTCACTATCTCGGCAACGAGCAGACGCTGCGGCTGATGCAGACCGAATATTTCTATCCGGCGGTCGGCGACCGCTTTTCGCCGAAGGAATGGAACGAGAAGGGCAGGCCCGACATCCTGCAACGGGCGATCATCGAGAAGAAACGCATCCTCGCCGAGCGCTTCCCACGCCATGTGCCGAAGCCGGTCGACGACAAGTTGCGCGCGCGCTTCGGCAATCTGATCCAGCTGCCGCGCAGCGGCATGGGCGGCTGAGCACGCTTGTCCGCGGAACGGTCAGTCCGTGCTCAACCCGTAGCGCTCGACGACCTCGCCACTAATCAGCTTGGCATGCAGCGTCATCAGTATGATTTGCGCATCGAAGCTGTCGCCGATCTCAAGTGCGGTCTCGATCCGGCGCTCCGCATCCAGCGTATCTTCACGACCATTGGACAGTTCGAACGCTTCCGGCCCGGCAATACAATAGCCAAGCAGCAGTGCCACCGGCGGATAGGCTTGTGGCGGCGGCTCGTCGGGCCAGTGATCCTTCATCAGATTGACGATGGTGAGCTTTGCTCCCTCCGGCACAAGGGCGGGGTGAAGGTCGACGCCGCGCAACGCGGCGTCGAGTTGCCTGAGGTCGCCTGAACGGCCGAACATTCCGAGGAAGCCTAGGGAAGAGCGCCGTCTCGCCATGATGTTCCTATCCGAATGCCCGAAACCGCAGCGTAGCGGCGGTCGCGCAGCCACTACCCGCTCGCCGACAGCAACAAAACACCGGCGAGGGCCGATCCCGCCAACGTCGGCAGCATGCCGATCTTCAGCTTCAGGATGGCGATCATGGCGGCCAATGACAGCAGCGCCGCGCGCCAGTCGATCGATGAAAACACCGGCACGTCCATGCCAAGGCCGACGTTGCGCACCTCGCCGAAGATGACGTGCAAGGCGAACCATAGAGCGAGATTCATGATGACGCCTACGACGGCGGCGGTGATCGCGCCCAGCGCCGCCGACAGCGCCTTGTTGCCGCGCAGAGATTCGATGTAGGGGCCGCCGAGGAATATCCAGAAGAAGCAAGGGGTGAACGTCGCCCACAGCGTGAGCATCGCCCCAAGCGACCCGGCAAGCAGCGGGCTCAACGATCCGGATTGGCGGAACGCGGCAAGGAAGCCGACAAACTGCAGGACCAGGATGAGCGGACCGGGCGTCGTTTCGGCAAGTCCGAGGCCATCGACCATCTCACCGGGTGCGAGCCAGCCGAAGGATTCGACCGCTGCCTGCGCGACATAGGCCAGGACTGCGTAGGCGCCGCCGAAGGTGACGACCGCCATGACGCTGAAGAAGCCACCGATCTGCGTCCACACGCTGGCGGATCCGGTGAATGCCCAGATCAGAAGGACGGGGGCGAGCCAGATCGGCAGCCAGATCGCCAAAGTGCGCGGCGCATGCCATCGCGTCGGCCTGACGTGGGTCAGCTCGCCGCGTTCGAACATCAGATCGACCGCGCCCTTGATGTCGTGAATCGCGTCCGTGCCGTGCGCCGCGCCGGAAAAGAGGGCCGGCGCAATACGGTTTCCGATCCAGCCCGTCAGGCCGGCAAGCAGGATGATGAGCGGAAACGGCACGTTCAATGCATAGATGGCGATGAAGGCGGCGAGCGCGATCGACACCATGACCCTATTCTTCAAGGCGCGTCGTCCGATCCGGACCATCGCTTCGATCACGACGGCGAGCACGGCCGCTTTCACCCCGAAAAACAGCGCCTCGACCAGCGGGGCGTCGCCATACAGCGCATAGAGGATGCTCAGGGCGAGGATCACAAGCGCACCCGGCGCGACGAAGAGGATGCCGGCGACCAGGCCGCCGATCGTCCGGTGCAGCAGCCAGCCGATATAGATGGCGAGCTGCTGAGCTTCAGGGCCGGGCAGCAGCATGCAGTAGTTCAGCGCATGCAGGAAACGTTGCTCGCCGATCCAACGCCGCTCCTCGACCAGTTCTCTATGCATGAGCGCGATCTGCCCGGCCGGCCCGCCGAAGCTGAGCAGGCCGATTTTCGCCCAGAGCTTTACGCCTTCGCTGAAGGTTGGCGCAGCCGGGGCCTGGACGATCTCGTCCGTTTTTTCCGAAGCCCCCGTCTTGTCAGAAGCCCCCGGTTTTCCCGAAGCAAGGGTGCTCATGCTGGCTTGCTCGCGCTTGGCCAGTTGTGCGTTTCCTCGGTGGCGTCGCGGCACCATCGGAAAAACGCGTCGTAAAGCAGCATGCCTGCCTCCAACTGTTCCAGATCGTCGCGAAACATCCGCGACAGGCCAAGCGAGGCGGCCAGGAATCCGGCCGCCTGGGGAACCAGATCGAGGCTTGCGGTATCGGCTGCGCGCACGATCATGGCCAGGCGGTCGAGCGCCTCGGAGTCGAGCCCGAACTCTTCGATCATCGTGTCGAAAGTGCAGCGTTCGCCCCGGTGAGTCCAGAACACATTGTCGATGTCGAACGGCACGGCCCGAAAGCGATCCGCGACGGCCGACACCTCGGCCGCCTCGACAAAGAGGAAGACCGCGCCCGGATCGATGAAACGCCGGATCAGCCAGGGACAAGCGATGCGATCGACCTTGGGGCGGGTCCGCGTCACCCACACGGTGCGGCCTTTTTCATCGCGAGGCGGTATCTTGCCGGCGTGGATCAACGGCCCCTTGGCATCGCGCCAGGCTTCGAACCCGCCTTCCAGCGATTCGGCGCCGACGCCCTCATGCCGCAGCCAGGCGGCCACGCCTTGCGAGAGCTTCTGCCCTTTTTGGCAGACGACCGCCACTCGGCTGCCGGCGAATTCTGAGGCCCAGGTCGATACGGTTTTGAAATCACGCCGGTTTGAGGCCGGCAGCAGGCGCGGATCGGCGTTGTAATCATCTTCGATGCGAACGTCGATGATTGCGGGCGCGCCCGGCAGACCAATCAGGCGGGATAGTTGTGATACGGTAATAGCGGTTGTCGACGGCATGGCGTCCACCTCTTTGAGAGAGAAGCTTGGACGCGAACGTTGGGCTGACGCCTCACGGGGTCGTCGCGATGCACCCCTTGTTATGATCGTGGATTTGTAGTGCCCGCTTGTCAAGCATCATCCCTCGTCCTCATCCCACTCTGTCCGCCAAGCGGTTCAGGGAAAAAGGACACAGGTCAATGCACTGGCACCTTGCGCGGGTTGACAGGCGGACAGGTCACCTGTATTTAACTTATAGGTTAATTAACTTTCAGGCTAATCGATATGCCAACTGACCATCTCTCAGCGACCTTTGCGACATTGGCCGATCCGACACGGCGCGCCATATTGGCAAGGCTGGCGCTTGGCGAAGCGACGGTGAACGAACTGGCCGCGCCGTTCGAGATGAGCCTGCCAGCCATCTCCAAGCACTTGAAAGTGCTGGAACGCGCCGGGCTCATCACGCGCGGACGGGAGGCGCAGTGGCGGCCGTGCCGGCTGGAAGCCGGGCCGCTGAAGGAAGTAGCCGGCTGGCTGGAGCACTATCGCCGCTTCTGGGACGACAGTTTCGACCGCATGGCCGACTATCTCAAGGAAATCCAGACCAAGGGAGACCCGGATGGCCGCAAGAACTGAGACAGCCGAAGCACCAAAATACGCACTGGAGATTTCGCGCCTGTTCGATGCACCGCCGGGTCTGGTGTTCAAGCTGTGGACGACGCCGGAGCATCTGGTGCGCTGGTGGGGTCCGAAGAATTTTTCCTCGACCACGGATATATTCGAATTCCGCGAAGGCGGACGCTACCGCCACCTTATCCACGGGCCCGACGGCCTGACCTATGCCATGTCGGGGATCTTTCGCGAGATTGTCGAGGCAAAGCGCATCGTGTTCACATTTGCTTGGGACGACGGCGACTTCCAGGGTCGATTTGAAACAATGGTGGCGGTGACCATGGCCGCTGAAGGCGGCCGCACACGGCTGACTTTCAGGCAGGAGCCGTTCGCCGTCATCGAAACCCGGGATTCTCATATCGAGGGCTGGAGCGAATGCCTGGACAGGCTCGGCGTCTATCTGGCGAGCCTTTGAGAGGAAGTCTCGCTCGACAGGCCTGTCGGGCGCAGCCAACACAATTCAAGACCCACGAGGCAAGACGATGAAAAAGACCTATCATGGCAGCTGTCATTGCGGCGCGGTGCGCTTCGAAGCCGATATCGACCTCGCCGAAGGCATCCGCAAATGCAATTGCAGCTTCTGCTGGAAGCTCGGTTACCGGAAATCCTTCGCCGCCTACGAGGCCGTGCGGGTGACGGATGGCCGCGACCGGATGCGGGAATACAAGGCAATCCCGTCCAACTGGCCGGAGGGCGACATCAACCACTATATGTGCCCGAACTGCGGCGCGAATTTTCTCTCGCGTGGCTATCTCGACTTCATGGGCGGAAACTTCTGGGCGGTGAACGTCGCCTGCCTCGACGACGTCACCGAAGAGGAGTTGGCCTCGGCACCCATCGTCTACGAGGACGGCAAGCGCGACAGGCAGATGGAAGCGCCCGAGATCACCAGCTATCTATAGGCGCCGCTTGGGCGACGGCTCTTCCTTCTCCCCGTGGGGAGAAGGAAGACGCGCGGCGGCGTTTAGTGATTGTCCCGCGGCACGCCGCTGGTGTGCGCCACATCCTGGTATTTGACCGCCGGCTTCAGCACCATTCCTTCGGAAAACTGGTCGACCATGCCGCGCTGGATCTCCTGCCACGGCGTCTGGTGCTTGGGATAGTGATAGCCGCCATTGTTCTGCAGTTCGGCGCGGCGGCGCGTGATCTCGTCGTCGGTGACGAGAATGTCGGCGGTGCCCTTGCGCAGGTCGATGCGGACGCGGTCGCCGGTCTTCAACAGCGCCAGCCCGCCGCCGATAGCGGCTTCGGGCGAGGCGTTGAGGATCGACGGCGAGCCCGACGTTCCCGACTGGCGGCCGTCCCCGATGCAGGCCAGCGCATGGATGCCCTTCTTGATGAGATGGGCCGGCGGCTGCATGTTGACGACTTCGGCGCCGCCTGGATAACCGATCGGACCAGCACCGCGCATGAACAGGATCGTGTGCTCGTCGATGCCTTGCGCCGGATCGTCGATGCGGGCGTGGTAATCCTCTGGCCCGTCGAAGACCATGGCGTTGCCTTCGAAGGCCTCGGGATCCTTCGGATTGGACAGATAGCGTTCGCGGAATTCGGGCGAGATGCCGCTGGTCTTCATGATCGCCGAATCGAACAGATTGCCTTTGAGATTGATGAAGCCGGCATTGGCTTTCAGCGGTTCGGCGACGGTGCGGATGACGTCGAGATTCTCGTTGACGGCCGCGCTGCAATTATCGCCCATCGTCTTGCCGTTGACGGTGATGGCGTCGGGATGAGGCAACAGCCCGGCCTTCATCAGTTCGGCCACGACCGCCGGCACGCCACCGGCATGGTGATAATCCTCGCCGAGATATTCGCCCGACGGCTGCAGATTGACGAGGAGCGGTATCTCGAGGCCGACCTTCTGCCAATCGTCGTTGTCGAGCGGCACGCCGAGATGACGGGCGATGGCGTTGAGATGGATCGGCGCGTTGGTCGAGCCGCCGATGGCCGAATTGACGACGATGGCGTTCTCGAAGGCCTTGCGGGTCATGATGTCGGAGGGCTTCAGATCCTCATGCACCATGTCGACGATGCGTTTTCCCGTCTCGTAGGCGATCTGGCCGCGCTCTCGATAGGGCGCCGGAATGGCGGCCGAGCCCGGCAACTGCATGCCGAGCGCCTCGGCCAGCGAATTCATTGTGGTGGCGGTGCCCATGGTGTTGCAATAGCCGGTGGACGGCGCCGAGGAGGCGACGATGTCCATGAACTCGTCATAGCCGATCTCGCCGGCCGACAGGCGCTGGCGTGATTCCCAGACGATGGTGCCGGAGCCGGTGCGCTTGCCCTTGTGCCAGCCGTTGAGCATCGGGCCGACCGACAGCGCGATGGCCGGGATGTTGACGGTGGCCGCGGCCATCAGCAAGGCCGGCGTCGTCTTGTCGCAGCCGATGGTGAGCACGACGCCGTCGAGCGGATAGCCGTAGAGCACCTCGACCAGGCCGAGATAGGCAAGGTTGCGGTCAAGTGCGGCGGTCGGGCGTTTGCCCGTTTCCTGGATCGGGTGGCAAGGAAATTCGAAAGGGATGCCGCCCATCGATACGATCCCCTCGCGCACGCGCTTGGCCAGTTCGAGATGATGGCGGTTGCAAGGCGACAGATCCGAGCCGGTCTGGGCGATGCCGATCAGCGGCTTGCCCGACATCAGTTCAGCGCGCGTCAGCCCGTAATTCAGGTAGCGCTCGAGGTAAAGCGCCGTCATGCCCGGATTGTCGGGATTGTCGAACCACTCCTGCGAGCGAAATTTCTTCTTTCCGGTAGGGGCGCCTGCCATCATGGTCTCCGTATTTGTATGACAAATCGATATGACAACGCGCGAGAGCAAGCAAGGGGGACGTGCGATCCGAAACCGGACTTTGGTGCGATAGACATGTGAGCGGCCCTGCTCTAGCGTCTTGAATCTTCGCATCGTGCTTTCCGAAAATCGATTCCGATTTTCGGGCCGGTGCGATAGGCTTCGTGCCTGTCTTGTCGGGGAGATTTTCATGGCTTTGGTGATCGAAGGCGAGGAGCGCATCGCCGCACCCCTGCAAAAGGTGTGGGAAGCGCTGAACGACCCGGAGGTTCTGAAAGAGACCATTCCCGGCTGCCAGAGCCTCGAAAAGAAGTCGGACACCGAGATGGGAGCGACCGTCGTGCTCAAGATCGGGCCGATCAAGGCGACGTTCAACGGCGAGGTGACGTTGAAGAACCTCAACCCGCCGCATTCCTACACCATCCAGGGCGAAGGCAAGGGCGGCATCGCCGGCTTCGCCAAGGGCGGCGCCGATGTGACGCTGACCGCCGATGGGCCGGAGGCGACGATCCTCAGATATGCGGCCAAGGCCGATGTCGGCGGCAAGATCGCCCAGCTCGGTAGTCGCCTGATCGAATCGACGTCGAAGAAGCTGGCCGGACAGTTTTTTTCCTCGTTCGGCCAGAAGGTCGGCGGCTGAGCCCCTCCCCCTTGGGAGGGTTGCCGCGCGAAGCGCGGCGGGAGGGGTCGCCTCAACTGCCTCAACCTATAACGGGTTTTGACCAAGAAAGGTGAAGCCCGTCGCCACCGACCCCACCCGGCTCTTCGGGCCACCCTCCCCTCAAGGGGGAGGGGTCACTCGAACACAATTGATGGCACAGCGGCTTCCGCCATGCCGCGTTCTTCATTGACCCTGTCCCAGACCTTGGCGGCGATGTTGCGGTAGATTTTCGCCTCGGCGCCACCGGGCTTCGAGACCACCACCGGCGTGCCGGCATCCGAGCTTTCGCGGATGCCCATCTCGAGCGGCACTTCTCCGAGGAAGGCCACGCCGAGACGCTCGGCCTCGCGGCGCGCGCCGCCATGGCCGAAGATGTCGTAGCGCTTGCCGGTGTCGGGGGCGAGGAAATAGCTCATATTCTCGACGATGCCCAAAACCGGCACGTCGACCTTCCTGAACATGTTAAGGCCTTTTCGGGCATCGATCAGAGCCAGATCCTGCGGCGTCGAGACGATGACGGCGCCGGCCAGCGGCACCTGCTGGGCCATGGTCAGTTGCGCGTCGCCGGTGCCGGGCGGCATGTCGACGACGAGCACGTCGAGCAGGCCCCACTCGACCTCTCGCAGCATTTGCGTCAATGCCGACATCACCATCGGCCCGCGCCAGATCATCGGCGTCTCCTCGTCGACGAGGAAGCCCATCGACATGACCTTCAGGCCGTAGTTCTCCATCGGCCTCAGGACCTTGCCGTCGACGGTCTGCGGCCGGCCATGGATGTTGAGCAGCCGCGGCATGGACGGGCCGTAGATGTCGGCGTCGAGCACGCCGACCTTCAAGCCGTTGGCGGCGAGGCCAAGCGCGATGTTGACGGCGGTGGTCGACTTGCCGACGCCGCCCTTGCCCGAAGCGACAGCGATGATCGCCTCGATGCCGGGTATGCCGCGCTTGCCCTGGTTGTGCGAGGCTGGTGCATGTGGAGCCGGACGTGGCGCGGTGGCGGGTGCGGCCGGCGGCGTGGGCCTGGGGGCAGGCCGCGCCGGAACAGGGGCCTCCATGCCGCCGCCTTTCCTTTCCGCCGTCAGCGCGACCACGGCGCCGGCGACACCGGGGATCGCCTTGACGACACGCTCGGCGGCGGCACGCAATGGCTCCATCTCCTGAGCCCGAGCGGCAGGAACGGTGATCGAGAAGAAGACCTTGGCATCGGCAATGAAAATCTCGGAAACCATGCCGAGGTCGACGATGTTGCCGGTGAAATCCGGTCCGTTGACCGTCTTCAGACGCTCGATGACGATTTCCTTGGTGACGTTTTCCTGGACGGCGGGCATCAGCTTTTTCCTCTGCTTTCCGCTTCAGATAAGGCAGTTGCCGAACAGAACCAAGCGGCGGAACGACGCGCGCTGTGGCATTGCGGTCGCCAGAAGACGAAGCGGCCCTATTTCCTGCACAGCTTTCGGTGGCACCAGCCAGCAAGGAAAGGAGACCGCCATGCTCGCAAACAGCAACGCAACGGCCAACCTCGCGGTGAAGGACCTGGCCAAAGCCAGGGCTTTCTACCAGGATATCCTGGGTTTGACGGAGGTCCACAATGAGGGTGGCGAACTGATCGTCTACAAATGCGGCGATACCAGCATCAATGTGTACCGCTCGAAGTTTGCCGGAACCAACAAGGCGACGGCGGTGACCTGGATGGTCGGCGTCGCGATCGAAAAGATTGTCAGTGCGTTAAGGTCGAAAGGTGTTGTCTTCGAACATTACGACATGCCTCACACAATGATGGAAGGCGACATCCACGTCGGTCACGGCATGAAGGTCGCATGGTTCAAGGATCCCGACGGCAACATCCTGAACCTTGTGGACAGGTAGATTTAGCATTGCCGCACAATGCGACTTCGAACGCCACCCACGTCACGTCGCCAGGCTGACCGCGAGGTAGGTGAGGGCCGAAATCGCGGCCGTGGCCGGCAGGGTGACAATCCATGCGATGACGATGTTGCCGGCGATGCCCCAGCGCACGGCGGAGACACGGCGGGCGGCGCCGACCCCAATGATGGCGCCGGTGATCGTGTGCGTGGTCGACACGGGAATGCCGAGCCAGGTGGCGGCAAACAGGGTGATCGCGCCGCCGGTCTCGGCGCAAAAACCCTGCATCGGGTTCAGCCGGGTGATCTTCGAGCCCATCGTGTGGACGATGCGCCAGCCGCCGAACAACGTGCCCAGCGCCAGCGCCGCCTGGCAGGTGATGACGACCCATAGCGGCACGTAGAAACTGTCTCCGAGCATGCCTTGTGAGTAGAGCAGCACGGCGATGATGCCCATGGTTTTCTGTGCGTCGTTGCCGCCATGGCCGAGCGAATAGAACGAGGCGGAAACGAACTGCATGACACGGAAAGTGCTATCGACAGCGAACGGCGTCTGGCGCACGAACACCCAGGAAACCGTAAGGATCAAGACAAGCGCTAGCAGAAACCCGGTCGCTGGCGACAGGACGATGGCCGCAACGGTCTTGCCGAGCCCGGTCCAGACGATGGCGCCGCCGCCTGCCTTTGCAACGCCGGCGCCGACCAGTCCGCCGATCAGCGCATGCGAGCTACTTGAGGGGATGCCGACGAGCCAGGTGACGATGTTCCAGACAATGGCGCCGACAAGGGCGGCGAAGACCACCCCCGGGGTGACGATGCTGGCGTCGATGATGCCCGTTCCCAGCGTCTCCGCAACATGAAGGCCGAAGAACAGGAACGCGATGAAATTGAAGAAGGCTGCCCACAGCACCGCGTAGTGCGGTCTCAGCACGCGGGTGGAGACGATGGTGGCGATGGAATTGGCGGCATCGTGCAGTCCGTTGAGAAAATCGAAGAACAGCGCAACGGCGATGAGCCCGACCAGCACGGGAAAGGCGATGGCGGCATCCATTGTCTAAACGTTCTCGATGACGATGCCGCTGATCTCGTTGGCGACGTCCTCGAAGCGGTCGACAACCTTTTCCAACTCGCCATAGATTTCGCTGCCGATCAGGTAGGCCATTGGGTCGCTGCGGCCATGTCTCTTGAACAGATCCTTCAAGCCCTGCTCGTGCAGATCGTCGGCCCGGCCTTCCGCGCGCATGACCTCTTCGGCGATGGCATTGAGGCGCACGCTGTGAGCCCCTATCTTGCTGAGCAACGGGATGGCCTCGGCGACCAGCTTGGCCGTAATAACGATGATGCCGCCCATTTCCTGCATCAGCGGGTCGAATTCCTTCTTCTCGAACCGCTTCACCGTCTTGACGGTCTTGTGCATCATGTCGATGGCGTCATCCATCGACTGGATCAGATCCTTGATGTCACCGCGATCGAAAGGCGTGATGAACGAGCGCCGCACGGACAGCAGGACTTCCGCGGTGATGTGATCGGCCTTGTCTTCAAGATCGATGATCTTCTGGCACCAGCGATCGATGTCCTTGCCCTGGAGAAGCTGCTCGAGTGCCTCGGCCCCATCGACCACGGTGCGGGAATGTTGCTCGAACAGATCGAAGAAGCGATCTTCGCGCGGCAGCAGCTTGCGGAACCAGCCCAGCATGTTCAACCTCCGGTCGCCCCACGGCGTCGTTTCATCCACATAGCGCCGCATGCCGCCGTCGGAAATAGTAAGCCGGCTGAAAGATGTGGATGCAGCCGATTGCACGCGCGGCTTGCGGCGGAACGCAATTTCCCCGACCTTGTGCGGAACGCACTGGACAGATGGCATGATCGACAAGCTGGAATTCTTCATCGCGCTGGCCAGGGAAGAGCATTTCGGCCGGGCGGCCGAGGTGTGCGGCGTCACCCAGCCGACGCTTTCGGCCGGCATCAAACAGCTCGAAGGCCAGCTCGGCGTGATGCTGGTATTGCGCGGCTCGCGCTTTCAGGGGCTGACGCCGGAGGGAGAACAGGTGCTGGGTTGGGCGCGCCGCATCGTCGGCGACAGCAGGACCATGCGCGAGGAGATGCGGGCGGCGCGTCACGGCCTCTCCGGGCGGATCCGCATCGCGGCCATCCCGACGGCGCTGGCCATGGTGGCGCGGCTGACGACGCCTTTTCGCGCCAAACACCCCGGCGTCACCTTCTCCGTGCTGTCGCGCACTTCGATCGAGGTGCTGTCGCTGCTCGGCAATTTCGACATCGACGCCGGCATCACCTATCTCGACAACGAGCCGCTGGGACGGGTGATCAGCGTGCCGCTCTATGACGAGCGCTACCAGCTTATCACCGCGGTCGGAAACCCCTATTCCGACCGCGACAAAGTGACATGGGCGGAGCTCAGCCAGCTGCCGCTCTGCCTGTTGACCCCAGACATGCAGAACCGCCGCATCATCGACCAGCATCTTGCCGAGGCCGGCGTGCAGGTGCGGCCGACACTCGAATCCAATTCGATGATCGTGCTGTTCTCCCATATCCGCACCGGCAAATGGTCGTCGATCATGCCGCTCAACCTCTCGGAAACATTCGGCTTTTCCGAGCCGATTCGGGCCATTCCGATCGTCGAGCCGGATGCCAGCCATACCGTCGGGCTGGTGGCGACGCCGCGCGAGCCGCATACACCGCTGGTCTCGGCGCTGCTGGACGAGGCGATGGCGTTGGCAGACGATTTCCGCGCCCGCCGCTGAGCTAGAGATTGCTGGCTGGACGGGCATCGATAGAAGATTTCTATCGAGCAACGGATCAGCTTTATTGATTTCGCGGGTTTCCTCTGATTTCCTAAAGACTTAGCGGAAAATCGCTACGACCAGGGAGGGCGCTGCATGACGATGCAGCCTGCAAGTACCGAGATCGCGTCGCGCACGGCGGCGATCATCCAGGAGCTGAAGGGCCTCGAAGGCCCGCTGCTGCCGATCCTTCACGGCATCCAGGAAGAGTTCGGCCATGTGCCGCAGGACGCGCTGCCTGTCATCGCCGAGGCGCTGAACATCTCCAGGGCCGAGGTGCACGGCGTCGTCACCTTCTATCACGATTACCGCAGCCACCCGGCCGGGCGGCATGTGCTGAAACTCTGCCAGGCGGAAGCCTGCCAGTCGATGGGCTCGGACGCCATTGCCGCCAAGCTCAAGCAGTTGCTGGGCATCGGCTTCCACGAGACGGCCCGCGACGGTTCGGTGACGCTGGAGCCGGTCTATTGCCTCGGCCTTTGCGCCTGCGCGCCATCTGCGATGCTGGACGGCGAGGTGATCGGGCGGCTCAATGACGAAAAGCTCGACGAGATCGTTGCCGAGGTGCGCTCATGATCCCGCGCATTTACATTCCAGGCGATTCCGGCGCGCTGGCGCTCGGTGCGGAAAAGGTCGCTAAGGCGATTGAGAAGGAATTGGCCGATCGCGGCATCGAGGCCAAGATCGTGCGCAACGGTTCGCGCGGCGCGTATTTCCTCGAGCCGATGGTCGAAGTGGCGACAGCAGACAAGGGCCGCGTCGCCTACGGGCCGGTAAAGCCGTCCGACGTCAAAAGCCTGTTCGATTGCGGCTTTCTCACTGGCGGCTATCACAAGCGCTGGCTGGGCGCCCCGGACAAGATTCCATTCCTGGCAAAGCAGACGCGACTGACCTTCGCGCGTTGCGGCGTCATCAATCCGCTGTCACTCGATCACTACAAGGCGCATGGCGGGCTGAAGGGCCTGCAGAACGCCGTGGCGATGGCTCCGGCCGATATCGTGAAGCAGGTCACCGAGTCGGGCCTGCGTGGCCGCGGCGGCGCGGGGTTCCCGACCGGCATCAAATGGAAGACGGTGCTCGAGACCACGGCCGACCGCAAATATATCGTCTGCAATGCCGACGAGGGCGATTCCGGCACGTTCGCCGACCGCATGATCATGGAAGGCGACCCGTTCGTGCTGATCGAGGGCATGGCGATCGCCGGCATCGCGACGGGCGCGACCAAGGGTTTCATCTATATCCGCTCGGAATATCCGCACGCGGTAGCGGTCATGCGAAAGGCCGTCGAGATCGCCCGCGGGGCCGGGCTGCTCGGCCTCAACGTGCTGGGTTCTCCAAATGCCTTCGACATGGAAGTCCGTGTCGGCGCCGGTGCCTATGTCTGCGGCGAGGAAACCTCGCTGCTCGACAGCCTCGAAGGTAAGCGCGGGCAGGTGCGGGCCAAGCCGCCGCTGCCGGCGCACAAGGGCCTGTTCGGCAAACCAACGGTGATCAACAACGTCATCTCGCTGGCTTCGGTGCCTATCATCATGGATAAGGGTGCGGCCTTCTACAAGGATTTCGGCATGGGCCGTTCGCGCGGCACCATTCCGATCCAGATCGCCGGCAACGTCAAGTATCCCGGCCTCTACGAGGCCGCGTTCGGCATGACGCTGGGCGAGATCGTCGACGACATCGGCGGCGGCACCGCGACAGGACGTCCGGTCAAGGCCGTGCAGGTCGGGGGCCCGCTCGGCGCCTATTTCCCGCGCGCGCTGTTCGACACGCCCTTCGACTACGAAGCGTTCGCAGCCAAGGACGGGCTGATCGGACATGCCGGCATCGTCGTGTTCGACGACACCGCCGACATGCTGAAGCAGGCGCGCTTTGCCATGGAATTCTGCAGCATCGAAAGCTGCGGCAAATGCACGCCCTGCCGCATCGGCTCGACGCGCGGCGTCGAGGTGCTGGACCGGCTCGCCCAGAGCATCGAACCCGAAAAGCAGATCGCGCTGGTCACCGACCTTTGCAACACGATGAAGTTCGGCTCGCTTTGCGCTCTGGGCGGCTTCACCCCATATCCGGTGATGAGTGCACTCAACCATTTCCCCGAAGACTTTCGGCCGACGCCGGTCGCCGAAGCAGCGGAATAGGAGCGACAGGCATGAACGCGGCATTCGACATCAAATCGCTGGTGCAGGAAATCGACTACGGGACCCCCGCCTCGGAAGCGGAACAGCAGGTGACGCTGACGGTCGACGGCAAGTCGGTGACCGTGCCGGCGGGGACCTCGATCATGCGCGCTTCGATGGAAGCGGGCGTCGAAATCCCGAAGCTCTGCGCCACCGACATGCTGGACTCGTTCGGCTCCTGCCGCGTCTGCCTGGTCGAGATCGACGGACGCGGCGGCACGCCGGCATCCTGCACGACGCCGGTTGGCGAAGGCATGGTCGTGCACACGCAGACCGATCGCCTCAACGCCATCCGCCGCGGCGTGATGGAACTCTACGTCTCCGACCACCCGACCGGCTGGAACGAGAAGGCCGGCACCGGCGCCAGCGAGTTCGACAAGGTCGCCAAGACGGTCGGTCTGACCGAAAACCGCTACGGCATCGAGGGACGCAACCACGTCAAGCAGGAAGACGGCGTAGCGCCCGGCCATGGCTCGCTGGCTGTCGACTACATCGCCCGCGATGAATCCAATCCCTATTTCACCTATGATCCCGCGCAATGCATTGTCTGTTCGCGCTGCGTGCGGGCCTGCGAGGAGGTGCAGGGCACCTTCGCGCTGACCATCGAGGGCCGCGGTTTCGAATCGCGCATGGTTGCCGGCATGCACGAGGATTTCATTGCCTCCGAATGCGTGTCCTGCGGGGCCTGCGTGCAGGCCTGCCCAACCGATGCGCTGCGCGAGAAGTCGGTGCTCGCCAAGGGCCTGCCGGAGCGCTCGGCCGTCACCACCTGCGCTTATTGCGGCGTCGGCTGCTCGTTCAAAGCCGAAGTGAAGGGCGATGAGGTCATTCGCATGATGCCCTACAAAGAGGGCAAGGCGAACCATGGGCATTCCTGCGTGAAGGGCCGGTTCGCTTATGGCTACGCCACCCACAAGGACCGCATCCTGTCGCCGATGATCCGGGAAAAGGTCACCGATCCCTGGCGAGAGGTGAGCTGGGAAGAGGCGATCGCCCATACGGCCAAGGAATTCCGCCGCATCCAATACCAGTATGGCCGCACCGCGATCGGCGGTATCACCTCCTCGCGCTGCACGAACGAAGAGACCTATCTTGTCCAGAAGCTGGTGCGGCAAGGCTTCCGCAACAACAATGTCGATACCTGCGCGCGCGTCTGCCATTCGCCGACCGGCTACGGGCTCGGCCAGACCTACGGCACCTCCGCCGGCACGCAGGATTTCGACTCCGTCGAATTCACCGACGTCGCCGTCGTCATCGGCGCCAATCCGGTTTCGGCCCATCCGGTGTTCGCCTCGCGGCTGAAGAAGCGGCTGCGCCAGGGCGCCAAGCTGATCGTGCTCGATCCGCGTCGTACCGAGATGGTCAAGTCGGCGCATATCGAAGCGGCCTATCACCTGCCGCTGAAGCCCGGCACCAATGTGGCGGTGCTGACGGCGCTGGCGCATGTCGTCGTCACCGAAGGTCTTTTCGACGAAGCCTTCATCCGCGAACGCTGCGACTGGGCGGAGTTCCAGGACTGGGCTTCTTTCGTCGCCTTGCCGGAAAACAGCCCGGAAATCGTCGGCAAACTGTCCGGCGTCGATCCCGAGCTGATCCGCGGCGCGGCGCGTCTTTATGCCACCGGCGGCAATGGCGCGATCTATTACGGCCTGGGCGTGACGGAACACAGCCAGGGTTCAACCACGGTGATGGCGATCGCCAACCTCGCCATGGCCACCGGCAATATCGGCCGGCCGGGCGTCGGCGTGAACCCGCTGCGCGGCCAGAACAATGTGCAGGGCTCGTGCGACATGGGCTCCTTCCCGCACGAGTTGCCTGGCTACCGCCACATCTCCGGCGAAGCCGTGCGTGACATCTATGAGAGCCTGTGGGGCGTGAAGCTCGACGACGAACCCGGCCTGCGCATTCCCAACATGCTGGATGCCGCCGTCGACGGTAGCTTCAAGGGCATCTACATCCAGGGCGAGGATATCCTGCAGTCCGACCCTGATACCAAGCATGTCGCCGCCGGCCTCGCCGCGATGGAATGCGTCGTCGTGCACGACCTCTTCCTCAACGAGACGGCGAACTACGCGCATGTGTTCCTGCCGGGCTCGACCTTCCTCGAGAAGGACGGCACTTTCACCAATGCCGAGCGCCGCATCAACATGGTGCGCAAGGTTCTGGAGCCGAAGGCCCGCTACGCCGATTGGGAGGCGACGCAGGAACTTGCCCGCGCGATCGGGCTGGACTGGAACTATCGGCATCCCTCCGAGATCATGGACGAGATCGCCAAGACGACGCCGAGCTTCGCCGGCGTCTCCTTCGAACTGCTCGACCGTGTCGGATCCGTGCAATGGCCCTGCAACGAGAAGGCGCCTCTCGGCACCCCGATCATGCACATCGATGGTTTCGTGCGCGGCAAGGGCAAGTTCATCCGCACCGAATATGTGGCGACGGACGAAAGGACCGGGCCGCGCTTCCCGCTGCTGCTCACCACCGGCCGGATTCTCTCGCAGTACAATGTCGGCGCACAGACGAGGCGCACCGAAAATGTGATGTGGCATGCGGAAGACCGGTTGGAGATCCATCCGCACGATGCGGAGAACCGCGGCATCCGCGACGGCGACTGGGTGCGGTTGGCAAGCCGGTCCGGCGAGACGTCGCTGCGCGCGCTGATCACCGACCGCGTCTCGCCGGGCGTCGTCTACACGACCTTCCACCACCCCGACACGCAGGCCAACGTGATCACCACCGACTTCTCGGACTGGGCGACCAACTGCCCGGAATACAAGGTCACGGCCGTGCAGGTGGCGCCGTCCAATGGACCGACCGAGTGGCAGCGGGACTATAACGAGCAGGCGCGTCAGAGCCGGCGCATCGCCCCGCTGGAAGCGGCGGAGTAACCTTGGCCGCGCGGCGCCGCAAAGCAACGACGCAGATTTCGCGGCTGGCGCACCGCGCCAGCGGCACTGCGGCCGCCAATCGCATGGTGCCGGAGGAAACGCCGGTGGCGTTCTCCTTCGCCGGCACCACGCATGCGGTGATGATGGCGAGCCCCGCCGATTTCGAGGATTTCGCGCTCGGCTTCTCACTGACCGAAGGCATCATCGCCGACCGGCAAGAGATCGAGGCGATCGAGGTCGAGGATCACGGCGCTGGCATCGACATCCAGATCAGGCTGAAGGATCAAGCCAATACGCGCTTCGAAGCGCGGCGCCGACGGCTGGCCGGCCCGGTCGGCTGTGGGCTGTGCGGCATCGAATCGATCGAGGAAGCGATGCGCTCGGTAGATGCGGTCGGTTCGTCAAAACTTACGCTTAAAGCCCACGACATCATCCGCTCGGTCAAGCTTCTGTCGAAGGTGCAGCCGCTGCATGCCGAGACGGGTGCGGTCCATGCCGCAGGCTTCTACATCCCCGGCAAGGGCGTCGTCATGGCGCGCGAGGATGTCGGCCGCCACAATGCGCTGGACAAGCTGGCCGGCGCGCTGGCCAAGGCCGACATCGACGGCGCATCGGGCGCCGTGGTCGTGACGTCGCGCGTGTCGGTGGAGATGGTGCAGAAGACGGCGGCGATAGGTGCTGCCTTCATCATCGCCGTCTCGGCGCCGACTGCGCTTGCCATCCGCACGGCGGAAGAGGCCGGCATGACGCTGGTGGCGTTGGTGCGCGGCAATGATTTCGATATTTTCACCCACCCCGAGCGGCTGGTTTCCGGAGTTGCCAAGCATGTCGCATGACGAAGAACACATCATGAGCACCAGGGAAAAGCTGGTGCTCATGGCCAACCAGATCGCCGATTTCTTCCATTCCAAGCCACGCGAGGAAGGCATTGCCGGCGTCGCCGAGCATATCAACAAGTTCTGGGAGCCGAGGATGCGCCGGCAGCTGTTCGAGATGCTGGATGCCGGCGGCGAAGGCTTCAACGAACTCGTCGTGGCTGCTTCCGCCAAGATCAAGCGGCCCAAGACGCCAGAACAGGCTGATACGAGCATCGGTTACACCGGGCGTGGGCCTGCGCAGGCCGAGAGGGCCGCCCCGCAGAAATAGCCCGACAACCGCCTCCCGGTCACCAAAGGCCTTATATTTCGACCCTCTAAAGTTTGGCTGCCGCAAACGGCATGGTTCTGCTATGGTCGGCGACAAGAAATCGTCTGGCCGGGCGGGACATTTGCGTGAGGCCGATCGAAACTCGATACGCGCTTAGTGGCGACGTGCGGATCGCCTATCAGGTGGTCGGCCAAGGTTCGTTCGATCTGGTTTTCGTGCCGGGTTTCATTTCCAATCTCGATCTGCATTGGGAAGACGAAGGCTTCAGCCGGCTGCTGAAGCGGCTCTCTGCCTTCTCGCGGCTGATCCTGTTCGACAAGCGCGGCACCGGTTTGTCGGACCGCGTCGATAGTCATCATCTGCCCAGTCTCGAGACCCGCATGGACGACGTGCGCGCGGTGATGGATGCGGCCGGCAGCGGCCGCGCGGCATTGCTCGGTGCTTCGGAAGGCGCATCGATGGCGATGCTGTTTGCCGCCACCTATCCGGAACGGACGCGGGCGCTGGTGCTCTATGGCGGCTATGCGCATTTCCACAAATGGGTGATGCCGCCCGAACGCCTCGACGCCTTCATCGAGATGGCGGAGACCGCATGGGGCACCGGCGCCACCTTGCAGCATTTTGCGCCCGGGCGGGTCGACGATCCCCGTTTCGCCACATGGTGGGGGCGCTTCGAGCGGCTGTCGGCAAGCCCGACGGCGGCAGCCGCCCTGGCGCGCATGAACGCGGGAATCGACGTACGCGGCGTGCTTGCGGCGATCCGCGCTCCAACGCTGCTGATCCATCGCCGCAACGACGCGCGGGTCGATCCCGATGCCAGCCGTTTCCTGGCCAGGAAGATCGCGAATGCGCGACTGGTCGAGGTGCCGGGGCGGGATCACCCGATCTGGACCGGCGATGTGGAACGAGTTGCCGATCTGATCGAAGTATTCCTCACCGGTCAACGCGTCGTGGCCGAGACGGAGCGCGCGCTCGCAGCACTTCTGGCGACGCGCATCCACGATACGGCACGGCTCGGTGACCGCATGTGGAACGAGCGCTTCCAACGCTTCCAGGAAACCTGGCGGCTGTTGGTCGGGCACCATGGTGGCCGAGCGGCAGGTATGCATGGCGAGCTGATGATTTCGCGCTTCGACAGCCCGGCACGTGCCATACGCTGCGCGGCGGCGCTGCGCGAGGCGACGCAGGGCATCGGCGTGGCCAGCGCGCAGGGTATACATGTCGGCGAAATCGAACTGCGCGGGCCGCCAACGGGATTAACGGTGCGCGTGGCGACGCAGCTTGCCGCCCATGCCCGCCGCGGCGACATTCTCGCTTCGCGGCTGGTTGCCGATCTGGCGACCGGCTCGGGCCTTCATTTCACCGATGCCGGGCGGATCACGCTCGACGAGCTGAGCGAGCCGCTGGCACTGGTCCTGGCGACGTCCGAGCAGCATCTGGAGCCGGCCTGCCATTCCAGGATCAAGGCGACCGAGCCGGCGGCGCTGACAGCGCGCGAAAGCGAGGTGGTGAACCTGATTGCCGACGGCAAGAGCAACGCCGCGATCGCCGCCGAGCTCAGGCTGAGCGAGCATACGGTCAAGCGCCACGTCGCCAACATACTCCTCAAGCTGGACTTGCCGTCGCGGGCGGCTGCGGCGGCATTTTCGGTGAGGCACCCTGGCCCGGACGGGCCATGAGAGCCATGGCGCTTTCGGGCGAAGCGGCACAGGACGCGCAAGCGCTATCAATTCTGCCCATGCAGGCCAGGCGGATGCCGCTGGAAAGGTGCTGCGAAGGGACGATGAAGTGTTGCCCGACGGCTAGCGCCGGACAGCATCAACAGCCCGATCGTAAAGACGGGCACATGGAGGATGAAATGGCAACCAAGACACAGGCCGTGAACGGCGCGGCGATCAAGGAAGCGATCGAGGGGCGTGATGGAAGGATGCTATCGAGCTTCTATGCCGATGATGCGCTGGTGCGGGTGATCGACCGCAACAATCCGCCGAGCAAGCCGCGCGAAATCCGCGGGCGCGCGGCGATCAGCACGTTCTGGGACGACATCTGCAGCCGTGCCATGACCCACAAGGTCGACACCACCATCGCCGACGGCAACAGCCTCGCCTTCACCCAGGCTTGCGCCTATCCGGACGGTACGAAGGTGTTTGCTGCGGCGATGCTGGAGCTGAAGGACGGCCAGATTGCACGGCAGACTGTCGTACAGGCCTGGGACGAGTGAGGAGGCGGCGATGTTCAACGCAAGATGGCAGATCGACGCCAAGTTCGGGCACAAGCAGACAGTGCTCGACTTGTTGAAAAAATGGGAGCGCGAGATCGGCTCGCAGGTTGGCATTGCCGATCTGGAGTTCAAGATCATGACTGGCTCGATCGGTGCGCGGGAAGCGACGGTCGAGTCGCATCACCAGGTCGAAAGCCTGGCCCAACTGGAGGAGTTCTTCGCCAAGATCGGCAAGATCGACGCGCACGCCAATTGGGGCAAGGAGATGGAGCCTCATGTCGTGTCGGGCACCAGCCTGTGGAATATCTATCGCATTGTCGAGTAGCAAATGCGTCTTCCTTCTCCCCTTCTTGTGGGAGAAGGTGGATCGTCGCGAAGCGGCGAGACGGATGAGGGGTGTTCCAGCTTGGCGCCGGCTTACCCCTCACCCAGATTGCCTCTCCCACAAGGGAGAGGTAAGAACCGCTACCCGTGCGCCACCATCACATGCCGCACGGCGGTGTAGTCCTCCAGGGCATAGAGCGACATGTCCTTGCCGTAGCCGGACTGCTTCAGTCCACCATGCGGCATCTCGTTGGTCAGCATGAAATGGGTGTTGATCCAGGTGCAGCCGTACTGAAGCCGCGCGGCTGTCGCCATGGCGCGGGAAATATCCTTGGTCCACACCGACGAGGCGAGGCCATAATCGCTGTCATTGGCCCAGGTCACCGCCTCGTCGACCTCGGAAAAGCGGGTGACGGAGACGACTGGCCCGAACACCTCGCGGCGCACGATCTCGTCTTCCTGCAAGGCGCCGGCGACGACGGTCGGCTGGTAGAAGAAGCCGGAGCCCTCACCCGGCTTGCCGCCGGTCGTGATCTCGATGTGCTTCAGCTCGGAGGCGCGCTCGACGAAGCTCGAGACGCGGTCACGCTGACGGCGTGAGATGAGCGGCCCGATCTCGTTTTCGGTGTCGTCGGGGCGGTTGTACTTGATGGTCGAGACGGCGGAGGAGAGATCGGCGACGAGCTTGTCGTAGATCTTCTTGCCGGCATAGATGCGGCAGGCGGCGGTGCAATCCTGACCGGCATTGTAGTAGCCGAAGGCGCGCAGGCCGTTGACCACCGCGCCGAGATCGGCATCGTCGAAGACGATGACCGGCGCCTTGCCGCCGAGCTCGAGATGCGTGCGCTTGACCGATTTGGCGGCGGCCTGCAGCACCTTCTTGCCGGTGGCGACGTCGCCGGTGATCGAGATCATGTTGACCTTGGGGTGGTTGATCAGCGTGTTGCCGACGCTGTCGCCGCGGCCGAGCACGACATTGACGACGCCTTCCGGCAGGATCTCGGCGAGGATCTTCGCCAGCTTGAGCGAGGTCAGCGGCGTCTGCTCCGACGGCTTGAAGACGACGGTGTTGCCGCCGGCAATCGCCGGCGCCAGCTTCCAGGCCATCATCATCAGCGGGTAGTTCCACGGCGCGATCGAGGCGACGACGCCGATGGCGTCGCGGCGGACCATCGAGGTGTGACCGGGAATGTATTCGCCGGCGACCTGGCCGGGCATCGAGCGGACAGCACCGGCAAAGAAGCGATAGCAGTCGACGATCGCCGGGATCTCGTCATTGAGCACGGCATTGATCGGCTTGCCGCAATTGAGCGCCTCGAGGGCCGCGAAATCCTTCGCGTCGGCCTCGATGCGGTCGGCGATCTTCAGGAGATAGCCGGAGCGCTGCGCCGGCGTGGTGCGCGACCAGGTGACGAAGGCCTTCTCGGCCGCCAGCACCGCCGCCTCGATCTGCGCCTGGCTGGCTTCGGGCAGGTTGAGGATGGTCGCCCCGGTTTTCGGATCTAGGATCGGCTCCTCGGTTTCGGTGCCCTTCTCGAATTTCGCGCCGATCAGCATCTTTGTGTCCATGGCAGTCTCTCCCTTGCGGATTCTTGACGTCATTTTCCCGAGCCGGCGATCTGGTCGCCGTCGCGGGTCAGGTAATAGGCGGCGAGAATAGGCAGCAGCGTCACCAGCACGACGACCATGGCCACGACATTGGTGACCGGGCGCTGACGCGGACGGATCAGCTCCTCCAGCATCCAGATCGGCAGCGTCTGCTGCTGGCCGGCGGTGAAGGTGGTGACGATGACCTCGTCAAACGACAGCGCGAAGGCAAGCATGCCGCCGGCGAGCAGCGCGGTGGCGATATTGGGCAGCACGACATGGCGAAACGTCTGAAAGCCATCGGCGCCAAGATCCATCGACGCCTCGATCATCGAGCCGGAGGTGCGGCGGAACCGGGCGACGGCGTTGTTGTAGACGACGACGACGCAGAAGGTGGCGTGGCCGAGGACGATCGTCCAGAACGAGAACGGTATCTCGGCCAGCGAAAAGGCCGAACGCAGCGCGATGCCGGTGATGATGCCGGGCAGCGCGATGGGCAGGATGACCAGCAGCGAGATCGTCTCGCGGCCAAAAAACCGTGTTCGCGACACGGCGGCCGCGCAGAGCGTGCCGAGGACCATGGCGACGGCGGTCGAGATGGCGGCGACCCGGACCGACAGCGACAGCGCTTCCCACACGTCGGGGCGGTTCCAGGTGACGGCGAACCACTGCGTGGTCAGCCCCGGCGGCGGCCAGACGAAGCTCTTTTCCTCGGTCGTGAAGGCATAGACGAAGATCAGGAGGATTGGCAAATGCAGAAACAGCAGGCCGCCGGCGGCGGCGATCTTCAAGCCGGGAGGGGCCGATTGGCCGCGATCAGAGCGCATCGAAGGCTCCCATGCGCTTGGCGCCCCAGAGGTAGAAGCCCATGATGACGATGGGCACCACGGTGAAAGCGGCGGCGAGCGGAATGTTGCCGGCGGTGCCCTGCTGCGAATAGACGGCCTGCCCGATGAACAGTCGCGAGGTGCCGATGATCTGCGGGATGATGTAGTCGCCGAGCGTCAGCGAGAAGGTGAAGATCGAGCCGGCGACGATGCCCGGCAGCGCCAGCGGGAACAGCACGTTGCGGAAGGTCTGGCCGGGCGAGGCGCCGAGATCGGACGAGGCTTCGACCAGATTGCCCGGCACGCGCTCGAGTGCCGCCTGCACCGGCAGGATCATGAAGGGCAGCCAGACATAGACGAAGACGATGAAGGTGCCGGTATAAGAGACCGACAGAGAGTTGCCGCCGACGATCGGCAGCGACAGCCAGGCATCGAGCAGCCACAGAAGATGCAGCTTGGCGAGCAGCCAGGTCAGGATGCCTTCCTTGGCGAGGATGAGCTTCCAGGCGTAGATCTTGACCAGGTAGCTCGACCACAGCGGCAGCATGACGCCGAGATAGAACAGCGCCTTCCAGCGGCCGCGGGCATAGCGCGTCGCGTAATAGGCGATTGGGAAGGCGATGACCGCGGAGGCGAGTGTGACCAGGGCTGCCATCGTCACCGTGCGCAGGATGATGTCGAGATTGGCGGCCTGCAGCAGGTCGCCATAGGTCTTCAGCGTGAATTCGCGATTGATGAGGCCGGAGAACTCGTCGATCGAGAAAAAGCTCTGTAGGAGCAGCGCGAACAACGAGCCGATATAGACGATGCCGAGCCACAGGATCGGTGGCAGCAGCATGAGGAGCAGCAGCAGGCTCGGCTTGCGCCACAAGAGGTCGGACAGGGCGCCACGCAGGCCGCCGCTTCCCGGTAGGATGGCGGGGGCGGGGTTGGAGTTGAGCGCGGCGATTGTCATGACGCCGCCCTGCCTTGGCGGAGGATAGAGAGGCCGCGATCCTTCGCGCCCCCCTCTGTCCTGCCGGACAGTCCGGCTGGACAGAGGGGGGCGCCGTAGAGTGCCCTGCCTCGGCTATTGGCGACAGTTGCCGAAAACACCTTCATGCCGTCTCGTCCATAAGATGCAAATGCTCGCGGTTGAAGGTGAGGGTGACCGCCTCGCCTTCCCTGGGCAATTTCGAACCCGCCGGCACGATGGCGTGCAGCCTCAGCCCGTCGGCGTCGAGCGCCAGTCTTGTCGTAGCGCCGAGATAGTTGGCCGAGACGAGACGGGCGGCTACGCCGTCGCCCTTGGCGGCACGACCGACGCGAATGGATTCAGGGCGCAGGCTGCCCCAGCGGTGCTGCCCGGAATAACGCTGGACGAAATCCGGCGGCAGCACGTTGGACGAGCCGACGAAATCGGCGACGAAGCGCGTCCTCGGCCGTTGGTAGATGTCTTCCGGCGTGCCGACCTGCATGATTTTGCCGTCGTTGAAGACGGCGACGCGGTCGGCCATGGACAGCGCCTCGCCCTGGTCGTGGGTGACGAAGACGAAGGTGATGCCAAGCGCCTTCTGCAGCGACTTCAGCTCCTCCTGCATGTTCTCGCGCAGCTTGAGGTCGAGCGCGCCAAGCGGCTCGTCGAGCAGAAGCACCTTTGGCTGGTTGACCAAGGCGCGGGCGAGCGCGACGCGCTGGCGCTGGCCGCCGGAGAGCTGGCCGGGACGGCGGGCGCCGTAACCGGGAAGCCGCACCAGCGACAGCGCCTCCTCCGCCGCCTTCCGCCGCTCCGGCTTGCCGACGCCCTTGACCATCAGCCCGTAGGCGACATTGTCGAGCACGTCGAGATGCGGAAACAGCGCGTAGTCCTGGAACACGGTGTTGACGTTGCGGCGATAGGGCGGGACGCCCTCGGCCCGTTCGCCGAAGATGGAGATCGAGCCCGCCGTCGGCTGCTCGAAGCCGGCGATCAGGCGCAGGCAGGTCGTCTTGCCGGAGCCGGAAGGCCCGAGCATGGCGAAGAACTCGCCCGGCACGATATCGAGATCGACAGTGTCGACGGCACGCACGCTGCCGAAATGGCGCGAGACTTTCTGAAAGGAAACGGCTGAGGTCATGGGCTGTCAGTCTTTAGCCGGTTTGATTTTGTTGACATCGTCAGCGCCGCCACGGACTGCGGGCGGGGCCACGAACTGCGTGACGCCCTACCTCCCCCCTTGCGAGGAGGCCGCGGCGAAGCCGCGGGTGGGGGTGATTCAGCAGGAACTGCCGAGCGGACCCCCACCCCGACGCTACGCGTCGACCCTCCCCACAAGGGAGAGGGTAAGGGAGCTCACCGCCCGCCGATGACGCCGATGTAATCCGACACCCAGCGATAGTAAGGCACGCATTGGTCGTTCTGGGTGGCGCATTTCGATACTGGCGTCTTCCAGAACTTGATCTTGTCGAAATTGCCGTAGCCGTTGGTCTTGCAGCCTTCGTCGCCGAGCAGTTCGTTGCCCTTGCAGGCGGCGGGCACCACCGGCAGCGAACCGAACCAGGCGGAGACATCGCCCTGCACTTTCGGCGACAGCGAGTGCTCCATCCACATATAGGCGCAGTTCGGGTGGGCCGCGTCGGCCTCCATCATGGTGGTGTCGGCCCAGCCGGTGACGCCTTCCTCGGGAATGGTCGAGGCGACCGGCTTCTTGGCGGCGACCAGCGTGTTGACCTGGTAGGGCCATGAACCGGAGGCGACAACGCCCTCATTCTGGAAATCGTCTACCTGGATGGCGGCGTCATGCCAGTAGCGTCCGACCAGCGTGCGCTGGACGCGCAAGAGATCGAGGGCGGCCTTGTACTGGTCCTCGGTCAGCTCATAGGGGTCCTTGATGCCGAGTTCCGGCTTGTGGGCCATCAGATAATTGGCGGCATCGGCAATGTGGATCGGCCCGTCATAGGCCTGGACGCGGCCCTTGTTCGACTTGCCGTCAGGCAAGGTCATCTCCTCGAAGACGACGTTCCAGCTCTTCGGCGCTTCCTTGAACACCTCGGTGTTGTACATCAGCACGTTCGGCCCCCACTGGTAGGGGACGCCGTAATGGGCGCCGCCGACCGTGAACCATGGGGCATCCTTCAGGCGATCGTCGATCGTCTTCCAGCTCGGGATGAGATCGGTGTTGATCGGCTGGACGCGCTTGCCGGCGACGAGGCGCAGCGAGGCATCGCCGGAGGCGGTGACGAGGTCGAAGCCGCCCTCATTCATCAGCGCGACCATCTCGTCGGAGGTGTTGGCGGTCTTGATGTTGACCTTGCAGCCTGTGTCCTTCTCGAAGGACGTCACCCAGTCGTAGCCCTTGTCGGTCTCGCCGCGCTCGATATAGCCGGGCCAAGCGACAATGTTGACCTGGCCTTCGCCCTTGCCGAGTTCCGTGACCTGGGCGATGGCCTGGCCGGAGAAGGCAAGCGCGACTGTGAATGCAGTGCAAGACTTCAGGGCAGTGCATGACTTCAGGAATGAATTCATCGTCGATCTCCCATTTTGGCGCATAAGGGGCCGCACTCTCGCGGCGGCTTTGGTCCCTGATGGTCAAGGTGCTGTGAAACTTCCGGTTTCGCAAATTCATTTATCAGAAAGGCGATATCGGTTTTTCCGATAGGTCAGCGGCCAATCTTCTCCGGCCGCTGACGGACCATGCGCTGCGACTGGGCAAGGCCGATGAAGTCGCGCGCGGCCTGCGGCAGGCCGGAGCCACGGCGCCAGACCATGCCGACCTGGACCACCGGCAAGGAGCCCGAAATATCGCGCGATTCGATGCGGTCACCTTCCAGCGACCACGGCCGGTAGACGAGGTCGGGCAACAGCGCCACGCCGGCGCCGGTGGCGACGAGGCTGCGCACCGCTTCGACCGAGCGGGTGCGGAAGGCGACATGCGGCTTGGCGCCGATCGCCGCCAGCAGTTTTCCGGTATTCTCCTCGATCTCGTCGACGGTCAGCATGATCAGCGGCTCCGAGGCGATGTCGCCTATGCCGATGATATCGGCGCCGGCCAGCGGATGGCCGAGCGGCAGCCACAGCCGGTAGGCCGAGACTTCGAGGATTTCCGACTGCAGCGCGGTGCGGTCGCGCAGGTTCGAGGTGACCATGACGGCGATGTCGAGCTTGCCGCCGATCAAGAGATGCTCGAGGTAGTCGCCATTGTCCTCGATGGCCGAGATTTCGACGCCGGGATAGGCGCGGCGGTAGCGGGCGAGAAGGTCCGACAGCACATAACCGGCTACCAGCGAGGTGACGCCGAGCTGGAGCCGGCCGCCTGCCACCGCCTGATCGCCGAAGAAGGCGCGGCGCGCGTCGGAAACGTCGGCAAGGATCTTGGTCGCGTGACGCAGGAACTGGTGACCCTTGTGGGTGATGTTAAGGCCACGCGGGTGGCGCTCGAACAGTTCGACGCCGAGATCGCTCTCAAGCTCCTTGATCGCCTCGGTGACCGACGATTGCGAGATCGACAGGTTCTGCGCGGCGCCCGATACCGTGCCTTGCTCGGCGACGGCGATGAAGAACTGCAGCTGGCGGATGGTGAAGGCCATCGCCGGACTAAACACGGCGGAGGCGGCGCTGGGAAGTGGGCGATCGACATCACTTGACGATCGCAAGACTCGTAACTAACTAAGTTACATGAAACGAAACAGCAGACTGTCCTCGACCCTGCACATTCTCGTCCACATGACCGAGACACAGGAACACGCGCTGACCTCCGAGCAACTCGCCACATTCATCCACACCAACCCGGTCGTGGTCCGCCGGACCATCGCCGGCTTGCGCGACGCCGGCATCGTCACCTCGTCGCGCGGCCATGGCGGCGGCTGGCAGCTTGGCCGTGCGCCCGAGAAAATTTCGCTGGCCGAGATCAGCGCCGCGCTTGGCGAAACGCTGCTGCCGTTCAGCACCGAGCCGGAAAGCCCCGGCTGCCTTGTCGAACAAGCGGTGATGGCGGCGCTCGATGATTTTCGCGTCGAGGCCGAAAGGCTGCTGGCGGAAAAACTCAGCCGCATCACGCTTGCCGATCTCGCCGCCGATTTCCGCCGCCGTTACGAACTGATTGGAGTGACCAGCCATGCAGTATGATCTGTCAGTTACGCAGTATGATCTAATTGTCGTGGGCGGCAGCTTTGCCGGCCTGTCCGCAGCCGTCCAGGCAGCGCGGGCCCGGCGCAACGTCCTGGTGATCGACGCGGGCCAGCCGCGCAACCGTTTCGCCGAGCATTCGCACGGTTTCCTCGGACAGGACGGGCGCACGCCCGGCGCAATCCTGGACGACGCAAGACGGCAGCTGCTGCTGGCCTATCCGACGGCCAAGCTCGTCGCCGGATTGGCGGACAAGGCCGTTGCCGCCGGTTCCGGCTTCGAGATCACCACGGAGCGCGGCGAAACATTCGGCGCGGCGCGGCTGGTTCTTGCCACCGGCGTGCGCGATATCCTGCCGGATGTCCCCGGGCTTGCCGAGCATTGGGGAAAGAGCGTGCTGCATTGTCCTTATTGCCATGGCTACGAGGTGGCCGGCGGTCCGCTTGGCGTGCTCGCAACCGGGCCGATGTCGGTGCATCAGGCGCAGCTGATCGCCGACTGGGGCGACGTCACGCTGTTCGCAAACGGCATGTTCGAGCCCGACGCGGAACAAATGCTTGCGCTGGAAAGGCGGAATGTGCGGCTTGAGCCGGCCGGCGTGGCCGAACTGGAAAAGGATGGTTCGGGCGGACTGACCGTCAGGCTCGAAGACGGCCGCAAAGCCGGCGTCAAGGCACTGTTCACCGCACCGCGCAACACCATGGCGAGTCCGGTTGCCGAACAGCTCGGCTGCGGCTTCACGGAAGGTCTTCTCGGCCCGGTGATCACCGTCGACGACCGCCAGCAGACGACGGTCCCCGGTGTCTATGCCGCCGGAGATGCGGCACGATCGATGCACAACATTGCCTTCGCCGTATCAGGCGGCGCCTTCGCGGGCATATGCGCCCACCAATCGCTTGTTTTCGGTTAATGCTGTCGCCCAAAAGCATGCCCTCGGTCTTGAACCGAGGGTGCGTGGCGGTTTTGCGATAGCGACACGCATAGAACAAGAAGCTAAAGCGCATCGCATTCGTTCGTTCAAACGCGACGCGCTTTATATCCCGCTCTCGTCGCCGGCAATGCTGAGCCGTGCGCCGGACTCGGCAAGGGCGGCGGCGATGTCGCGCGGCGGCGGCCGGTCGGTGGAAAGTTCGGAAAAACCGTCGAAGCCGCAGACCTGGACTAGGCCCTGGCGGCCGAATTTGGTGTGGTCGGTGATGACAAGCGTACGCTGGCCGCGCGACAGCACCATGCGGGCGAATTCCGCCTCCTCCAGATCATAGTCCATGACGCCCGTGACGGCATCGACCGCGCCGGTGGAGATCACCGCATGGTTGACGGAAAACCGGCTGACGAATTCGATGGCCGAGACGCCGAAGGCGGCGCCCGAATCGCTGCGCAACTCGCCGCCGGCCATGTAGACCTTGTTGCCGTTGACCGTGGCCAGCGTGCGGGCAATGTCGGAGGAGTTGGTGACCACCGTCAGCCGCCGGTGGCCGAGCAGTTCGCGGGCCAGGAAAGAGGTAGTGGTGCCGGTGTCGAGCATAACCGATTCACCGTCGCGGATGGTCGCGGCAACCATGCGGGCGATGGCGCGCTTGGCGTCGGCATTCTCGCGCATGCGCCGCTCGAACGGCGCCTCGCCGGCCATCGAGGGCAGGCCGACGGCGCCATGCATCTTCAGGATCGAACCGTCACTGGTCAGCGGCTTGACGTCGCGGCGCACGGTCTCGAGCGAGACGCCCAGCCGGTTGGCCAGGCTGGCGATGGTGACGGTGCCCTCCTCCTGCAGGAGACGCAGGATTTCGCCATGCCGCTTCGAATGGATCATCGGGTTTCGCCATCGGATTGTTGCGCCGCTGACCGCTTCTAAGGCAAATCTGCCACAGCTTACAAGAAATCCTTGCGATTTCGGGCAAAACGACAGAAAAAGCCACAAATTTTCGTTGACAAGCCAAGTCAGATGGCAGGACACTGGCTTGGTGACAGGCTCGGAACGGCCACGAGAGAATGATGGCAGAGCCGCACCAGAATTTACCTGCCCGAACGTCTGGAAAATCGTCTGGCGCAAGGGAAAAGGATTTTTTCGAATCCGCGGGGGCGGATGCCGGCGTCAAAGAACCCGGCACAGGGGCTCGTCGGTGCGGTGCGGGATACCAATCCTGGCGTCCCGCACCGACGAGACTTTCGCATTGCTCCCTCCTGCCGACCGCCATCTTTGTGTCCTCCGTGGCGTCTTGATATCTGCCAGACGAGGGATGAATTTGTGACTGCTGAAGACCGCATCCGCGCCCTGCCCTGCTGGACCGGCAGCGTCGAAATCGAGCCGCTGCCGGGCGGCCTGAGCAACGCCAACTATCTGGTCGAGGACGCGGCCGGGCGGCATGTCGTGCGCTTCGGCCAGGACTTTCCGTTCCACCACGTCTTTCGCGAGCGCGAGGTGATGACCGCGCGAGCGGCGCACGCCGCCGGCTTCGCGCCGGCGGTCCGCTATTCCGAGCCCGGCATCCTGGTGACGGAATTTCTCGGCGCCAAGACCTATGTCGCGGAAGACGTGCGCGCCAATATCGGCCGCGTCGCCGCCCTGATGCGCGGCTTCCATCGGGAGATGCCCAATCATGTCTCCGGCGCCGGCTTCATGTTCTGGGTGTTCCATGTCATCCGCGACTATGCACGCACGCTCGAGGAAGGCAGCAGCCGCAAGCGAAGCGAGTTGCCACGCCTGTTGGCTCTGGCGGACGAGCTCGAACGGGCGCAGAAACTGCTGCCAATCGTCTTCGGCCACAATGATCTCTTGCCGGCTAATATTCTCGACGACGGCCACAGGCTGTGGCTTATCGATTTCGAATATGCCGGCTTCAACACGGCGATGTTCGACCTCGCCGGCGTCGCCTCGAACGCCAGCATGAGCGACGAGGAGTCCTTCGCCTTCCTGACCGCCTATTTCATGAAGGAGCCGGACCAGGCGATCCGCCGTTCGCACGCGGCCATGCAATGCGCATCGCTGCTGCGCGAGGCGATGTGGAGCATGGTTTCCGAACTTTATCTCGACGCGCCCGGCATCGACTACGTCGCCTATACCGACGACAACCTGACGCGGCTGCAAGCCGCGCTGGAAAACTACAGAACAAAGTACGGACAGAAATCATGACATTGCCCGCCCATGCCGAGATCGTCGTCATCGGCGGCGGCATCATCGGCTGTTCGACGGCCTATCATCTGGCGCGTGACCACAAGGCCGATGTCGTGCTTTTGGAGCAGGGCAAGCTGACTTCGGGCTCCACCTGGCATGCGGCGGGGCTGGTCGGACAGTTGCGCTCGTCGGCCTCCATCACCCGCGTGCTCAAATATTCGGTCGATCTCTACAAGGGGCTGGAAGCCGAAACCGGGCTGGCCACCGGCTGGAAGATGACCGGGTGCCTCAGGCTCGCCAACAATGCCGACCGCTGGATCGAGTACAAGAGGCTGGCGACGACGGCGAAAAGCTTCGGCATGGACATGCAGTTGCTGTCCCCGGCCGAGGTCAAGACAATGTGGCCGCTGCTGGAAACCGGCGATCTCGTCGGCGCCAGCTGGCTGCCGACCGACGGCCAGGCAAGCCCTTCCGACATCACGCAGTCGCTGGCCAAGGGCGCGCGCATGCATGGCGCCAGGCTGTTCGAGGAGGTACGCGTCGCCGGCTTTGAGATGAAGGATGGCCGCATCACCGCGGTGAAGACCAACAAGGGCGATATCGCCTGCGACAAGGTGGTGAACTGCGCCGGGCAATGGGCGCGGCAGGTGGGGGCGCTGGCCGGCATCAACGTGCCGCTGCAGCCGGTCAAGCACCAGTACATCATCACCGAAAAGATCGACGGGTTGGCGACCGATGCGCCGACGATCCGTGACCCCGACCGCCGCACTTATTTCAAGGAGGAGGTCGGCGGGCTGGTGATGGGCGGTTATGAGCCGAACCCGCAAGCCTGGACGACCGATCTTCCCGGGGGCGATGTTCCTGATGACTGGGAGTTCCGGCTGTTCGACGACGATTACGATCATTTCGAGCAGCATATGAACCAGGCGATCGCGCGGGTTCCGGCGCTCGAAACCGTCGGCGTCAAGCAGATGATCAACGGGCCGGAGAGTTTCACGCCGGACGGCAATTTCATTCTCGGCGTGGCACCCGAATGCGCCAACATGTTCGTCGGCGCCGGCTTCAACGCCTTCGGCATCGCATCGGGCGGCGGCGCCGGCTGGGTGCTGGCGCAATGGGTGGTCGACGGCGAGGCGCCGCTCGACCTGTGGGTGGTCGATATCAGACGCTTTTGCGACCTGCACCGCGACCGGCAATGGGTTCGCGACCGCACGCTGGAAGCCTATGGCAAGCACTACACGATCGGCTTCCCGCATGAGGAATATGCCACGGGCCGGCCGCGGATCGTGTCACCGCTCTATCAACGGCTGCAAAAGCACCGCGCCGTGTTCGGCTCGAAGCTCGGTTGGGAGCGGCCGAACTGGTTCGCGCCCGAGGGTGCCGAGCCGAAGGACATCTATTCGATGGACCGGCAGAACTGGTTCTCGCCGGTCGGCGACGAACACCGGCACGTGCGCGAGAACGTCGGCATCTTCGACCAGTCGTCCTTTGCCAAATATGAACTGCGCGGCGCGGACGCGCTGAAAGCACTCGACTGGATCTGCGCCAACGACATCAACAAGCCGGTCGGCCGGCTGACCTACACACAGCTTCTCAACACGCGAGGTGGCATCGAGGCCGACCTGACCGTGGCGCGGCTGGCTGAGGAAACATTCTACATCGTCACCGGCACTGGTTTCCGCACGCATGATTTCTCGTGGATCGGCGACCATGTCGGCAAGGAACTCGACGTGACGCCGACCGACGTCACCGAGGATTTCGGCACGCTGTCGCTGATGGGGCCGCGTGCCCGCGACGTGCTGGCTGTGGTGACCGATGCGGATGTGTCGAACACCGCTTTCCCGTTCGGACATGTTCGGGAAATCGCCATCGCCGGCCACACAATCCGGGCGCTGCGCGTTACCTATGTCGGCGAACTCGGCTGGGAGCTGCATGTGCCGATCGCGGCAACCGGCGAGGTCTTCGACGCGCTGATGGCGGCGGGCGAGAAGCACGGCATCCGCCCGGTCGGCTACCGGGCGCTGGAATCGCTGCGGCTGGAAAAAGGCTACCGCGCCTGGGGCTCCGACATCACGCCCAACGACACGCCGCATGAGGCCGGCCTCGGCTGGGCGGTGAAGCTCAGAAAGAACACGGATTTCGTCGGCAGGCGGGCGCTTGAAAAGCTCGACGGCGCCGCGCTGAAAAAGCGCTTTGCCGGCTTCACGGTCGACGATCGCGAGATCGTGCTGCTCGGGCGCGAGACGATCCTGCGCAACGACGAGCCGGTTGGCTACCTGACCAGCGGCGGCTATGGCTACACGGTCGGCAAGGCCATCGGCTACGGCTATGTGCGCAACGCCGATGGCGTCAGCGACGAATTCCTCGCCTCCGGCGATTACGAGCTGGTGGTGGCGATGGAACGGACGCCGGCAAAGATCCATTTCGAGCCGCTTTACGACCCGGCGGGCGAAAGGGTCAGGGCTTAGAGGCTTTCTGGGTCAGCGGCGACACGCAACGTTAGGTATCAGAAATCTGAGCATTAGTTGACGCCCTTCGGCACGTTTTCGGGCGGCACCGTGTCGACCACCTTCTGGCGATGGAAGATGAACAGGCCGGCCAGCACGATGATGCCCGAGCCGATCAGGATGCGCGGGCCGGGCATGTCGCCGAAGAAGGCCAGTCCGAAAATGACGGCCCACAGCAGCAGGCTGTAATGCAGCGGCGCCAGCGTCGAGGCGGGCGCCAGCTTCAGCGCCCTGGTGATCATCAGATGCGCGCCGCAAGAGACGATGCCAAGAAGCAGCATGGCGCCAAAATCGAGGGGGGACGGCGTCTGCCAGTTACCGATGGTGAGAACTCCGCCGACCAGCAAGGTGCCGATGGTTTGCCAGGTAACGAGCGAGGTGTCGCTGGTGCCACGCAGCCGCCGATTGAGGATGATGGCGAAGGCGAATGAAATGCTTCCGGCCAGTGCGAAGCTCGACGACAGCGAAAACGCCGCCGAGGACGGCTTCAGCATGATCAAAACGCCGCAGAAGCCGACCAGGATCGCCATCCAGCGGCGCCAGCCGACCTTTTCACCGAGCAACAGGTGCGATAGCGCCGCAACGTAGATCGGCCCCGCCATGTAGAAACTCATGACGTCGGCGAGCGGCAGATAGACGACGGCGGCATAGAACAACGCCGTGTCGAGCGTCGTCATGACGACGCGCAGGACCTGCAGTTCAAGGCGCTCCATGTGGAACAGCTTGGCCGTGCCCTGACGCGCGATCATCGGGCCGAGCACGAAAAAGGCGCCGATGGAGCGGATCAGCACGACCTGGCCGACCGAAAAGCTGGCGACCAGCCACTTGCCCATCGCATCGTTCAACGCAAACAGGAAATCGCCGGCCAGCATCAGCAGAATGCCGGCCAAAAGCACGTTCCTGATCGTCGAATTCTGGACTGTTGGCTCCGCCATGCCGATCTCGCTTCCTCCCGCATGAAGCCGGTGAGCCGGGTCGTAGACGCAAGCAGCCGCTTTGACGAGCGGAAATCGGGAAACCAGCCAGACCAGAGCCGGAAATCGGCTGGGCCTACACTCATGAATATGATCGAAATGGCGCTCGAACGGCCGGCCTACTTCGGCCGTGGCCGGATGATGATCGGACGATAGATCACCGGCCTGTCCCAAGGATCGAAAGCCGACGCGCTTCTCAGGTCCGCGCGGCGCGCGAGATCGATGCGCTGCAGACATTCGGCGAAGGCATCATTCTTCCTGACGAAGCCGTAGGACCGGCATTTCGCCTCGTCCGCGGCACGGCGATCTTCCGCCGTCATGCAGCCTGTGCAGATTGCAGCCAGCGCGACCACGATCGCCGTCTTGTACCACATGCTGTCCTCCTCGACATAAAAGTGGAGACTGACTGTAGACTTAAGATCAGGACCTATCAATCTGATCGAAGCGGGCGGCTTTGATGCAGGCCCGCCGTCCTATTGGGCCTGCCCACTATCGGTCATGACAATTCCTGGTCATGACATGGGCGGACGATGCCTGCGGTTCACCGTTCCCGGCCGTCCCGCGATCGAAAGCCGCGTGTCCTGCCTGGTCCGCTCGGCCACCACCTTGCCCCTGGCGATGACGCACAGGCGCTCGGGGCGCAGGCGCAACGCCTCGACCGGATCGCCGGCGTCGAGGACGACGAGGCTGGCGCGCTTGCCCACGCTGAGGCCAAGATGGTCGAGGCCCATGATGGCGGCGTTGACGTTGGTGACCATGTCGAAGCACCGCGCCATGTCGGCCGGGCTCGACATCTGGGCGACGTGGAGGCCCATGAAGGCGACGTCCAGCATGTCGGCGGTGCCCAGCGAATACCAGGGGTCGAGCACGCAATCCTGGCCCCAGCCGACGCGGATGCCGTGGGCAAGCATTTCCTTCACCCGCGTCAGGCCGCGCCGTTTGGGAAAAGTGTCGTGGCGGCCCTGCAGCATGATGTTGATCAGCGGATTGGGAATCGCCGAGACGCCTGCCTCGGCGATCAGCGGCAGCAGCTTCGAGACATAGTAGTTGTCCATCGAGTGCATCGAGGTGAGATGCGAGCCGGCGACCCTGCCCTGCAGGCCGAGGCGCTGCGTCTCATAGGCCAGCTGCTCGATATGGCGCGACAGCGGATCGTCGGTCTCGTCGCAATGCAGATCGACCATGAGGCCGCGCTTTGCCGCGATTTCGCACAATTCCGTCACCGAGCGCGTGCCGTCGGCCATGGTGCGCTCGAAATGCGGAATGCCGCCGACGATGTCGACGCCCATGTCGAGCGCGCGGATGGTGTTGTCGCGCGCCGTCGGCGAGCGATAGAATCCATCCTGCGGGAAGGCGACCAGTTGCAGGTCGATATAGGGCGCGACCGTCTTCTTCACGTCGAGCAGGGCTTCGACCGCCAGCAACCTGCTATCGCAAACATCGACGTGGGTGCGAATGGCGAGCAGGCCCATCGACACCGCCCAGTCGCAATAGGCGAGCGCGCGCTCGCGCACCGCTTCGTGCGTCAGCAGCGGCTTCAGCTCGCCCCACAGTGAAATGCCTTCCAGCAGCGTGCCCGACGCGTTGATGCGCGGAATGCCCAGGGAGAGCGTCGCATCCATGTGGAAATGCGGATCGACGAAAGGCGGCGAGATCAGATTGCCATGGGCGTCGATCGCCGTGCCCGCGGTTACGTTCAGTTCGCGCTCGATGGCCGCGATCGTCTCGCCGACGATGCCGATATCGGCGATCGTGCCGTCGGGCAGCATGCCGCCGCGAACGATAAGGTCGAAATTCATCTGTCGTCATCCCTTTTCAGAATCACACTACAGCGCCGCGTGTCCTCTTGGACGCGCAAGGACGCTGCAGCACTTTGATTTTGCGCATGATCCCCAGCGAAAATCGATTCCGATTTACGGGTCATGCGCATCGTGGCGCACAGGTTGCCGCAGCCGCTTCTTTCCACGGCGGCGAATGGTTCCATCCGGCCGCAACTCGCTCTATAAGCCGCCTTTCGTTGTCGCGGTTTCAGGGATCAGCCGTTTGTTTCGATTTTTCCGCTCGTCGGAGAACCTGCACCTCGTCGTGAGGCTGCTGAGGGAATCATTCCGCAAACACATGTTCGGCTACACTATCGCCATACTGGCGATGCTGGTGGTGGCCGGCATGACGGCAGCCAGCGCCTGGATCATGCGCGACATCACCAACGAATTCATGATCTCGCGGGACGTCAAGCGGATCTACCTGATCGCGGGCGCGGTCGCCGCCATCTTCATCATCAAGGGCGTCGCCAGCTTCGTCCAGGCCTATTTCCTCAGCCGGGTCGGCAACAGCATCATCGCCGAGCGGCAGCGCAAGATCTACGACCGGATCCTGGCGCAAGGCATCGAATTCTACCACTCGACCTCCTCGTCCGACCTGATCACCCGGATGACCAACAACGCGCAGGCCGCGCGCAGGGTGCTCGACCTCGTCGTCACGTCGTTCGTGCGCGATCTGGTTTCGCTCATCGGCCTGCTGCTGGTCATGTTTATCCAGCAACCGGCGCTGTCGCTGGTTTCCTTCATTATCGGGCCGGCGGCGATCTATTTCGTCAACCGCATCCTCAAGCGGATCCGCAAGATCACCGAAATGGAATTCCGCTCCATCGGACAGATCGTGCAGGTGATGCAGGAAACGACAATCGGCGTGCGCGTCGTCAAGTCCTTCAATCTCGAGGATTCGATGCGCAAGCGCATGCACAAGGCGGTTTCCGATGTCGAAAGCAGGGCCAACAGCATCGCGACGCTGGAGGCCGGCACCAGCCCGATCATGGAAACGCTGGCCGGGCTGGCCATCGCCGGCGTCATCCTGGTCAGCGGCGTTCTCGTCGTGCAAGGCGGGCAGACACCCGGCAGCATCATGGCCTTCATCACCGCGCTCCTGCTTGCCTACGAGCCGGCAAAGCGCCTTGCCCGTGTCCGCATCTCGCTGGAGACCGGCATGGTCGGGGTGCGCATGATGTTCCAACTGGCCGATCGGCCGCTGACGCTGGCCGAAAAGCCCGGTGCCAAGCCGCTTCTGCCGGGCCCAGGCGAAATCCGGTTCGACGATGTGAGCTTCGCCTATCAGGACGGCCAACCCGTGCTGGAACATTTCGACCTGACCTTCGCGGCCGGCAAGATGACGGCGCTGGTGGGGCCTTCGGGCAGCGGCAAGTCGACCATGCTGAATCTGATCATGCGCATGTACGATCCCGACAGCGGCAAGGTGCTGTTCGACGGCCAGGACATTGCGCACGCCACGCTCGCTTCGCTGCGGCAGAAGATCGCCTATGTCAGCCAGGACACGTTCCTGTTCGCCGGCACGGTGATGCACAACATCCGTCTCGGGCGGCAGGACGCGAGCGACGAGGACGTGATCGCCGCCGCCAAGGCTGCCAATGCTCACAACTTCATCGTCGCCATGGCGGAAGGCTACGACACGGAAGTCGGCGAGAACGGCGCCCGGCTTTCCGGCGGCCAGCGCCAGCGCATTTCGATCGCGCGCGCCATGCTGCGCAATGCGGAGATCCTGCTTCTCGACGAGGCGACCAGCGCGCTCGACGCCGAGTCCGAGGCGCTGTTTCGTGACGCGCTGCAGCAGCTGACGGCCGGACGCACGACCATCGTCATCGCCCACCGGCTATCCACCGTGCACCAGGCCGATACGATCGTGGTGCTGGAAGCCGGCAAAGTGGTGGAAAGCGGGTCGCACCGGATGTTGCTCAACCAGGGTGGGCTCTACCAGAAGCTTTATGAGTATCAGCTGATGCCTTGAGTGGCATGTTGCCGGGCATTGGAGCCATGCCCCCTCATCCGGCCCTTCGGGCCACCTTCTCCCCAAGGGGAGAAGAGATCGCCAACACCGGCGCCAGCCTCTTCTCCCCAGCGGGGAGAAGGTGGCCGCGAAGCGGCCGGATGAGGGGGCCTAGGCGCCAACCTACTCCGGCACGTACCGTACCGCACCCTTGGCAGCACTTGTCGCCATCGACGCATAGGCTCGCAACGCCGTCGTCACCTTGCGCTTGCGCTTTTCCTCGGGCTTCCAGGCGGCAGCGCCCTTAGCCTCCATCGCCGCGCGGCGGGCTGCGAGTTCGGCGTCGTCGACAGCAAGCCTAATGGTACGGTTCGGGATATCGATCTCGATCGTGTCACCCTCCTGCACCAGCCCGATCAGCCCACCTTCCGCCGCCTCCGGCGAGGCATGGCCGATCGACAGGCCGGAGGTGCCGCCGGAAAAGCGGCCATCAGTGATGAGCGCGCAGGCTTTGCCGAGCCCTTTCGACTTGAGATAGCTGGTCGGGTAGAGCATTTCCTGCATGCCGGGGCCGCCGCGCGGCCCCTCGTAGCGGATGACGACGACGTCGCCGGCCTTGATCTCGTTCGACAGGATCGCCTTGACGCTGGCGTCCTGGCTTTCGAACACCCGGGCCGGGCCGGTGAATTTGAGGATGGATTCGTCGACGCCGGCGGTCTTCACGATGCAGCCGTCGAGCGCCAGGTTGCCTTTCAGCACGGCAAGGCCGCCATCCCTCGAGAAGGGGTGTTCGGCCGAGCGGATGGCACCTTTCTCACGATCAAGATCGAGCTCGTCCCAGCGGCGGTCCTGGCTGAAGGCGATCTGCGTCGGCACGCCGCCCGGCGCCGCCAGAAAGAAATCGCGAACGTTCTGGCTGGTCGTGCGCGAGATGTCCCAATGGTCGAGGGCCTCGCCGAGGCTTGCCGTGTGCACCGTCGGCAGGTCGCGGTTGATCAGCCCGGCGCTGTCGAGTTGGCCGAGGATCGCCATGATGCCGCCGGCGCGGTGGACGTCCTCCATATGGACATCGGCCTTGGCCGGCGCCACCTTGCACAGCACCGGAACCCGCCGCGACAGCCGGTCGATGTCCTCCATGGTGAAGTCGACCTCGCCCTCATGCGCGGCAGCCAGGATGTGCAGCACGGTGTTGGTCGAGCCGCCCATGGCGATGTCGAGCGTCATGGCGTTCTCGAAGGCGCCCTTCGAGGCGATGCTGCGCGGCAGCGCGGTTTCGTCGTCCTGCTCGTAGTAGCGTTGGGCGAGATCGACGATCAGATGGCCGGCCTCGACGAACAGCCGCTTGCGGTCGGCATGGGTGGCTAGCGTCGAGCCGTTGCCGGGCAATGAAAGACCCAGCGCCTCGGTCAGGCAGTTCATCGAATTGGCGGTGAACATGCCCGAGCAGGAGCCGCAGGTCGGACAGGCCGAGCGCTCGATGGTCTTGACGTCCTCGTCGGAGATCTTGTCGTCGGCGGCCGCGACCATGGCGTCGACCAGATCGAGCGCCTGCGTCTTGCCGGCGAGCACCACCTTGCCGGCTTCCATCGGCCCGCCGGAGACGAAGACGGTCGGGATGTTGAGGCGCAGCGACGCCATCAGCATGCCCGGCGTGATCTTGTCGCAATTGGAGATGCAGACCATGGCGTCGGCGCAGTGGGCGTTGACCATGTATTCGACCGAGTCGGCGATCAGCTCGCGCGACGGCAGCGAATAGAGCATGCCGTCATGGCCCATGGCGATGCCGTCGTCGACGGCGATGGTGTTGAACTCCTTGGCCACGCCGCCGGCCTTTTCGATCTCGCGGGCGACGAGCTGACCGAGATCCTTGAGATGGACATGGCCTGGCACGAACTGGGTGAAGGAATTGACGATAGCGATGATCGGCTTGCCGAAATCGGAATCCTTCATGCCTGTGGCGCGCCACAGGCCGCGGGCGCCGGCCATGTTGCGGCCATGGGTGGTGGTGCGGGAGCGATAGGCGGGCATGCGTCTTTCCTTGCTGGCTGGCGCGCTGGACTGGCCAAGCGGCGGAGCGGAATTCTGGTCGCAGGCGTTATAGACGCAGGGGTGTGGTCTGGCCACAATTTTGCAATGCGCCAGATTTTTCCAAGAAAATTTGATGACACTGTCGGATTGCGTGCCGCCCGGGCGTCCTTGGGCAAACGGCAGGGCAAATAACACCAACGCCAAGCCAGGCCGTTTCACTGTGATAGCCAACTGCAACAGCCGAGGAGCAAGCAAATGCAAAAGATCACCCCCTGCCTGTGGTTTGAAGACCAGGCCGAGGACGCGATGAACCACTACATCTCCATCTTCAAGAATTCGAAGGTGCTGAGCGTGATGCGCTGGCCCAAGGGCAGCGGCGATCATGAGGGAAAGGTGTTGGTGGTCGAATTCGAGCTCGACGGCGTGCAGTTTCAGGCGCTCAACGGCGGGCCGCAATTCAAGTTCACCGAGGCAGTCTCGCTGTCCATCAACTGCAAGACGCAGGAAGAGGTCGACCATTTCTGGAACAGGCTAATCGAGGGCGGTGGTGAGCCCAGCCAGTGCAGCTGGCTGAAGGACAAATTCGGCCTTTCCTGGCAGGTCGTTCCCGAGCAGTTGCCGAAGCTGCTGCGGGATCCCGATAAGGAAAAGGCCGGCCGTGTCATGCAGGCGATGATGCAGATGACCAAGATCGACATCGCCAAGCTCGAAGAGGCAGCCAAGGGATGATCGAACGCGCTCTCTTCCCTTCTCCCACAAGGGGACCGTTGCGCAGTTTCAGGAGAGCGCTGGCGGGAACGGGTTTGGCGCCGGTTTTCGTTTGTTTTTGGGTTTTGGGGTGTCCTGTCTGGGGTTTCAGGCGGCGGTCCGGCCCTGTGTGGCCGGAATCCGGGCGCACCTATCCTGTGATGGCGGCCCATCGGCGCATGTTGAAGGCGATGGCCGCCATCGTCACCTGGGCGGCTGCCTTGGCCAGCCCGACATAGCGGATCGTGGTCAGCTTCATGCGGCGCTTGAGCATGGCGAAAGTGGTCTCCACCGCAGCCCGCCTTCTGGCGATCAGGCGGTTGTAGCGTTTGAGCCGCGGCGG
>NZ_VLKT01000027.1 GCF_007830515.1 Mesorhizobium tianshanense | reverse complement strand
GATCTTCATTGACGGCGACTGCATCCTGCAGCCGGACTTCGTGGCTCAGCACCGCGCGCTCGCCAAACCGAACCACCTGGTCACCGGCAGCCGCATTCTGCTTGGCCGGGAGCTCAGCAGGGAGCTTTTGGCCGAAGGAAAATGGAACTATCAAGCCTTCCGCCAGAAGTCCCTCAGCTATCGCCTTACCGGCGAAATCTCCAAGGTCATACCGCTCTTCGCGCGTCTGACCTGGCGAAGGCCGTCGGACTATCGCTCCTTCGTCTGGCGACGCATCAAGGGCTGCAATCTCGCTTGCTGGAAAAGCGACGCACTTGCCGTCGGCGGATTCGACGAGACCTTCACAGGCTGGGGCTCGGAGGACATCGACTTCGTCTTCCGCCTGCAGGATAAAGGCGTCATTCGGCGTTCCGGCACGTGGGCGACGGAGGTGCTGCATCTCTGGCACAAGCCGGCCGATCCGAGCCGCGCGGAGGCGAACAAGAAGATCGTGCTCGACAGGATAGAGACTGCCCGCCTTCGCAACAAAGCCATTCAGACGCCAAACTCGGCATAAAGCTCCGCGAGCGGCGAACCGGCCGGCGGCGGCCTGCGCTTCAAATCACGCAGAGCCTCGTTCCAGAGATGCAATGTCAGCGTCTCCTCACGCAGTATCGCATCCAGCGAGAATGTCGGATCGTAGATGGCCTGCGCCTGCCGGAAATCCAGTGGGTAGAAGACTTCCCGCGGCAATGCCCGCTCGAACAGCCCGTGCTTGTGCGCCAGCGCCGTCAACGCGCCAGGGCCGAAGGTTCCCCAGGGAAGATCGGCCGGTTGAACCGGTAGGCCGATGAAGCGCTTAAATCGCGCCTTGCGCGCCCGCCGCATGCGTGTCCAGGGAGGGAAGTAACTGGTGCGGAACAGGCCCTCAAGCTCGGCCGTCATCGGCAAGTCGGACTTGAGATAAAGGATGGCGCCGTTGATCATGGTCTCGTCCTCGAGCCCGAACAGGCAATCCCCCTCGATATTCACCGGCTTCAGGCAAACCATGTCGAGGTCGGACCAAAGCCCGCCAGCGGTCAGCTGCAACCGATAGCGGAAATAGTCGGAGGCGAGCGCGTAGGAGCCGGTCTTGCGGTGGCGCAAGCGCTTCATCTTGCCAAAGGGTACAGTAAGCTCGCCATCAACGAGATCGACTCTGGTTGGAACATTGGCGACCGGCTGGTAGACGTGAAGACGCACGGCGTGGCGGCAGGCGAGCCAGGAGGCGATCGATAACAACTCGATGCGGCCCAGCCTGTCGCCGATCCAGAGCATGTTTACCGCCGGGGCTGCCATGTTGCCTATCTTTGTATTTTTCTCTATGCGGCATGAGGGACGTGCCGCGCTTGCGGAAAGACGGTTGTCATAGTCGATCCCGGAAGAAACTCAAACTCATGTCGTTGGTCAGCCGCAAATGGCGCTCATTCAAGCGCCGACACAGACTGCTCAGGCGCACCACTGTTTCGCCCACTACGCTCGTCTGGTGGGGAAGTTTCGAAAACGGCGGCGGCGCGACAATCGGCGATCTGCATGCGGTGGAGAACCTTTCGGCGGAGCTGTTCCGAGCCGGCCATGACCATGACGTACTGAGCCACCCGACACTTGGCATTGCCGGCCACCGTCAGATAAGCGACCTGTTCGACATGCGCCGCGAAATCGAAACGCTGGCTTTCGTCTGCGGCCCGATCGTTCAGGCCGACCAACTGGCCGACCTGCTCGACGTGCACCGGAACGCGAGGAAGATTGCGGTGGGCGTCAGCGTCATTTCCCGGCATCAGGACATGGCTGCCCGTTTTGACGCAGTATTGGCGCGCGACGGCCTGCCGAGGCAATCCTTCGATCTTGCTATCTCGCGCTCCCGGCCTTGCGCGGTGCCCCCGCCCGGCAAGCGGCTGAAAGCCGGGCTCTGCTTTCGGGGCGAGCAGCGGGATTACGGCAAGGGCATGACCGAATGGGTCAGAGCCGAGGGGCTCTTGTCGCAGTTGGCCGAAGCCTTCGGTCTCGAAACCGAACCGATCGACACCGTGTTGAGGTCCGGGAACGAGGCAGCGAAGATCGAGCGGCAGTTCGAGACCGTCGACCTCATCCTCACGACACGCCTGCACGGCTCGCTCTACGGCCTGTCAAAAGGCAAGCCTGTCATCGCCATCGACCAGATCAGGGGAACGGGCAAGGTGAAGCCGATCCTCGACCGCGTCGGCTGGCCGCTCGCCTACTCAATCGAGGAAGCCAATGAGTCTTCGCTCGCCGGCCAGATGCGTCGGATAATCGCCGAATGGCCGGTCGAGGCGGTGGCCAACTCCCAGGCGACGATTTTGGACCTGTCTTCTAAGGCTCGCGCCGACGCCGTGGCGCTGATTGCTCAATCCTGGTGACAATCTCGCTGACAAAGCCAATCCTACGCCATCCTTCCCGCTCTTTATCGCGCTTTCGAAATTAAGACACGCGGATCGATCCGTCCGAAAGCCTGGGCTGATCGAGCAGCCCTGCGAGCCTGCGGCGAAACAACGCCTGCGGTGCGATATCGCGCATGGCATTGCGCGCATAATAGAAGAGCTTCTGTGCGTTTCTTTGAAGCGTGGCCATCGGTCACTTGGTAAAAAGTCGGCTTGTTATTTGCACTCCGGCCTCTCCTACATCATTGTGCCAGCCGTCTTGCAAGCCCGAACCGCGTGGAGCCGGCCCTGCCGGCCGTCTATGGAGCCGATTGGCCTTTGCGGTGTTGTGTTTGTAGCCCAATGCTCCTAGGCAGGGCGAAGAGCCTTCAGGTCTGTGAAAGGAAAAAGTATGGCGCGAGCACCGAATTACGGTCAAGAACGCAAGGAACGTGACCGGCAGAAGGCCGCCAAGAAGGCGGAAAAGCTGGCGGCCAAGGTCGCAGCCAAGGAACGTTCGAAGCCCGAAGACGAGACCTCGTCCGAGACCGAAGCGGCAGAGTAAAACTGTCCGGCCCGCGAGGCAGACCGGATTTCGCTGCGCCTTCAGGCCGGCGCCTTGTCGGTGACGAAAACGTTCACTTCACGCGCGGCGGCGATGAAGGCGCGCCTTGCGGTCATCGCCGGTTTGTCGCCGGCCAGCGCATCGTGGCAGGCCTGCAGCGCTTCGCGATGCTTTGGAGTGCGCTTGCCGGGCCAGCTGTTGAGGAGGTAATCGGAAGCCTCCCGGGCGGTCCGCAAGAGCTGAGTGGCTCCCTCCGCGCCCGACTTGACGGTCACGGGTGTTTCAAATCGGTTGTTTTCCATCGCCGCTCTTACGCCATCGGCGCTCGCGAAGCGAGGGCCAAAGTGGCTGCCCGCGCAATCAGGCCGCGACGACGGCAAATCCCCTGGCGCGCAGGCCGCGCCGGTCATTGCGCAATGACGCCACCAGCCGGTCGCGGCTGCCGACGATATGGGCCGAAAGCCGGCGTGCTGCCTCACCGGCATCGCCGGCCCGGACCGCTGCCAAAAGGGCATGGTGCTCGGCCCAGGCACGGCCGAGTGCCGCCTCGTCGCGCACCTCCAGCCAGCGGGCGCGCGACAGGCGCGTCATGGCATCGCGGACCGCCCTGAACAGGAACTCGTTGCCGGACAGGCGTGCCAGCTCGATGTGAAAATCCATGCCGACGCGGTGCCATTCCTCGCGCGGAGTGGTGGCGTCACAGGAGTCCAGCATCGCCTCGAGGAGGTCGACGGCGCTCCTATCCTCCAGGGCACAGGTCAGCCTGAGTGCCGCGACCTCGACCGCCTCGCGGTAGACGGCGATCTGCTCGAGCTCGGCGAGATTGATGGGCGACACCGTCCAGCCGCGCCCGTCGCGGCAGACCAGGCCCTCCGTCTCGAGCCGCAGCAACGCTGCCCTGACCGGCGTGCGCGACGCTCCGAAGCGGCTTTCGATCCAGCGTTCCGTCAGCCGCTCGCCCGGACCGATCTCAAGGCCGAGGATCATCTCGCGAAGCTGTTTTTCGACATTCTGCATTTGTGACATTGTGGCTTCCGTTCCGCCCATTTGTTCTGGCAATCGGGTCGCTGGCCAGCGTTTGCCGATCACGTTTGAAAGGGCCGCATTGACAGCCGCCAGGCTTGCGTCCATGACGGATACCAGTTTGGTATCCCAAAATGGTATCCACGGCAAGTTTTCATGCGAGCTGGCCGGACAGGACGTGACATGCCGCAAGACAGCACAGTGCAAAGCACGCACAATATCCATTGGCGGCGCAATCTCGCCGTGTGCTTTGCCGGCTCGTTCAGCACGCTTGTCGCCATGACCCTGCTGCTGCCCTTCCTGCCGCTTTATGTCGAGCAGCTGGGTGCCGAGGGGCACGCTGCGATCGTGCAGTGGTCCGGCATCGCCTATGGCGCGACGTTCTTCGCCGCCGCGCTGGTGGCGCCGCTGTGGGGACGGCTGGGCGACCGCTACGGCCGCAAGCTGATGCTGGTGCGCGCCAGTTTCGGCATGGCCATCTGCATGTCGCTGACCGGCCTTGTGGAAACTGTCTGGCAATTGGTGCTGCTGCGCCTGCTGATCGGCTTCGCCGGCGGCTATTCCTCCGGCTCGACCATTCTCGTCGCCATGCAAACGCCGAAGGACCGGTCCGGCTGGGCGCTCGGCGTGCTGTCGGCCGGTATCACCGCCGGCGCCCTCGTCGGTCCCCTGCTCGGCGGCGCGCTGCCGCCCCTGATCGGCATCCGCGCCACCTTCTTGCTCGCCGGCGGCGTCATTTTCCTGGCGTTCATGGCAACGACTTTTCTCATCAAGGAGAACCCTCGCCCGACAGTCGACAAGGCAGCATCGACCGAGAAGCCGAAAGGCGGCTGGTCGCAAATTCCGGACAAGCGCCCCGTCGTCGCCATGCTGGCGACCGGCATGCTGCTGAGCTTCGCCACCATGTCGATCGAGCCGATCATAACGGTCTACGTCCAGCAGCTCATCGAGGACCAAAGCCTGTTAACATTGACCTCCGGCGTCGTCATGTCGGCGGCGGCACTTGGCGCCATCCTGTCAGCCTCGCGTCTCGGCAAGCTCGCCGACCGCGTCGGCCACTGGAACGTCATCATCGGCGCGCTGGCAACTCGTCGGCCTGCGCTTCCTGATGGGGCTGGCGCTTGGCGGTCTCTTGCCCTGCATCACCAGCGTCATCCGCCACAATGTTCCGGACGGCGTCGGCGGCAATGTGCTGGGACTGTCGATCTCGGCGCAATATGTCGGACAGGTCGCCGGGCCGCTGCTCGGCGGCTTCGTCGGCGGTCATTTCGGCATGCGCGCGGTGTTTCTCGGCACCTCCGTGCTGATGGCCGGCGGAGCGGCGTATAACTGGCTGGTCCAGTCGCGCCGCGAGCGCGACATGCTGGTGCAGGCGGGCGAGTCGTGACACCGTTTGCGAGCTATCACCAGTTCACGGAGACCAGAGACATGAGCACCGCCGAGCAATCAGCGAACGGCAGCGGCCGCATCCTCGTTTTTGCCGGCAGCCTGTGTGGCGCGGCCGGCGTTGCGCTCTCCGCCGCGGCGGCGCATCTCGGCGGCGCTTTCGTCAGCACGGCGGCGTCCTTCCTGCTCATGCATGCGCCGGTCTTTCTCGCCGTCGGGCTCGTCGGCGCAAACCGGATCCTGCGAACCGCAAGCCTCATCCTTCTTGTCGGGCTTGTCTTGTTTTGTGGCGATCTCCTCGCCCGGGACTTCCTCGGCTCGCGGCTTTTCCCGATGTCGGCGCCGATCGGCGGCACCTTGCTCATCGCCGGGTGGCTGGCGGTTGCCGCCTCGGCGCTGGTGCGCCCGCGCTCCTGAGGCGGGCCCGCACCCATCGAGGAGCTCGGTTGGTGTCCTAACCTCCCGGCCTCGCAGGCAGATCTCCCCCACAAACGCGGTCATTCTTGCCGGCGTTCGGGCCGGGCCGGCAGGTCGCGATTGCGCGCGGCCGGCGTGGTCAGGCGCTGCCTCTCCGGCCTGTCGGTGGCCGGCGAGATGCCCCAATAATTGCGATAGATATCTTCGAACAGCTGATTGATCGGATGCATGACCTGATCTCCTTATTCAACTTGAATCGATCCAATCGACAGGCATGAAAAAGCGCCGCCGATCAGCTCCGCTCGCGCTCCACGAGAAAACGCAGATCGCGAATCCACGGACCGGCGCCGCCGCGACGTCTCCGGGTCGCCGCGTTCGAGGTGATGCTCCAGTCGTTGCGATAGATGTCTTCGAACAGATAATTGACGGGATGCATGGCTCTCTCCCTTCCTGAATCGATCCAATCGAGCGTTGGCGGTGCACTTGGATCGATTCAAAAATATACTCCAGCCCGCCAATGTCAAGCAAAAATTTGAATCGATCCAACGAAGATGCTAGATAGGAATCCGGAGGCAGAAAGAATGGCGTCATCCACCGAAGGCAACACAAGACCGGTCCGGCTGGCCGACATCGCCAGGGCAGCCGGGGTTTCGCACGGCACCGCCTCCAACGTGTTCAGCCGTCCCGAGATCGTGCGCGAGGAAGTCCGCGAGCGGGTCAGGGCGGCGGCCGAGGCGATGGGCTATGCGGGTCCGGATCCCAAGGGCCGGCTGCTGCGCGCCGGCAAGGTCAACGCGATCGGCGTCGCTACGACCGAGCCGCTGTCCTATTTCTTCGACGATCCCTTTGCCCGCACGATGATGGCCGGGATTTCCGAGGCGTGTGACGCCACCGGCGCCGGCATAGCGCTGGTATCCGCCGGCAACGAGGAGAAGCTTGCCTGGAACATCCAGAGCGCGCTGGTCGACGGCTTCATCCTGTTCTGCATCGAGGGCGGCTCACGCCTCGTCGAACTGACGCGCGAACGCAAACTCCCCTTTGTCGCGCTTGAACTCGGCTTCGACGACGACACCGTTTCGGCAATCGGCGTCGACAATGTCGCCGGCGCCCGTTTGGCGGCGCAGCATCTCGCCGAGCTTGGCCATCGGCGCTTCGCCGTTCTGGCGCTGCCTTTCGCCGACGACAGCACCGGCCTTGTCTCGCCGGAGCGGATCCGCACGGCGGTCTACACCGGCACGCGCGATCGCCTCGTCGGCTATTTCGAGGCGCTTTCCCGGTTCGGTGTCGATACCGCCAAGGTGCCGGTCTACGAGACCGAGAACGACGAAGCCAGCACAAGGGCCGGTCTCGAAACGATCTTCGCCTCGGCGGAGCCGCCGACAGCCATCCTGGCGATGTCGGACCGGATGGCCATGATCGCGATCGAGTGGTTGGCCGCGCGGGGCATGGCGGTTCCCGACGACGTCTCCATTGTCGGCTTCGACGGCGTGCCCGACGCCGCACTTTGCGATCCTCCGCTCAGCACGGTCGCCCAGCCGATCGCCGAGATCGGCCGCAGGGCGGCGCGCACGATCCTCGATTTCGACGGCACGGTGCGGCGCGAGACGCTCGGCGTCGAGCTTGTCGTCAGGGCATCTTCCGGGCCGCCGCCCAAAACAGCTTGAGCCCAGACGCCTATCTATTTGTTTTAGCTGCATTTCTACGACGCCAAGTGTTTACACTTGGCTGCAAAATGCTACGGGTTGCTAGTCGCCATGCCCGCCACGCCGAAGGACGCATCGACAGGCGGCGCCTCGCCGCGCACCGGCTTGCTCTTGCCGCCAATACCCGACAGCCATTCGAGGTAATAGGCGAGCGCGAACTGCATGGCGATGCCGGCGGCGAGCAGCAGGCTGTCATAGGCAAATCCGCCCGGGTTGATCAGCTTCATCACCTGCGCCGCCATGGCGATCACCGTGCCGGCGATGAAAACCGGCAGCGATCGTTTGCCCAATATGGCGAGCGGATGATCGCGGCGCGTGCGGAACAGGTTCGAGACAGCGGGAAAGGCCACGATCAGATAGCTCACCGCCAGGATGTGCAGCAGCCTCGACAGCGACAGGAATGTCTTGTCGAAACCGGTCAGCACCACGGGCAGATCCAGCCACGACACCCGCCCCCACAGCGGGCTGTGTACCCAAACCAACGCCGCGACGACATAGGTTGCCGCCACGCCGACCAGCCAGCGATTGACCGGAATGCTGCCGCCACGCCTGATATGCAGCATGCCAGCCATGCCGATGGCGAAGAGGAACTGCCACGACAGCGGATTGAGGAACCAGAAGCCGGGCTCCGGATAATTCGGCGGGGCGATCTGGTAGATCCCGGCAACCAGCCACAGGACTCCGGAGAATGCGAGCGCCGGCAACGGCCTGTAGCTGACGAACAGCAGGAAGGCCGGCGCCATCAGCAGCAGCACTGAATAGACCGGCAGGATGTTGTTGTAGCCGAGCTGGTGACCAAGCGTGACGATGCCGATCAACGCTTGCGGCGCGTTGGAGATCAACGGCCCGACGTTGACCATCGTCAGCATGTCCGGCCGCTTCGCGAACACCGCCGCCGCGCAGAAGATGGCCACCACCGCCATCGTCGTGACGATGTGGGCGACATAGAGCACGCCAGCGCGGCGCCACAATTTCAGTGTCGCCAGGAGCCGGTTTCCGGGCTGGAACTTTGAGCCGTAGGCGAGCGCGACGGACATGCCCGAGATCAGCACGAAGGCCTCCGCGGCATCCGAAAAACCGAAATTCTTGTAGGTCAGGGTTTCGAAAACGGTGCCCGGCACGTGATCGACAAATATGATCAGCAGAGCGAGAGCACGGAACACATCGATACGCGTATCGCGTTCCTGGATACCCGTATCCTGAATACGCGTGCCGCGATCCGGGATACGCGTATCCCGTCCCTGTGAAATCGGCATGGTCATCGATAAAGGGCCTCAAAGCTGGTTGTTCATGCCCGCAGATCGATGCAACCGCCCGGCGCACCGCTTCAATTCCTGCCGCAGGAGGAATATCAGCGGAAAACGGGTTGAAATGCGCCCGGTTCAATCAACTTTGTAGGGGCTCGAAAATATTCCGTTTTGAAGCCGGCAAATTAAGAAAAATCGCATGAAATCAAAAGGATGCAACCATGGCGGAAAAACCTCCGGAAGATGGCTTTTTGCGGCGCGACCTGGCCTTTTCCTACCGGCTTTACCGACCCGCAAAACCAAGTGTCGAATGCCTTTTCCTGCTGCATGGATCCGGCGTCGACGAGACGACGATGGTGGCGCTGGCGCGGCAGATCGCACCGCGTGCCGTGCTGGTGGCGGTCCGTGGCCGAATCGCCCAGGAGGACGGTTTTCGCTGGTTCGGGCGGATCACGCCGACGCGCTTCGAACAGGAAAGCATCCGCATAGAGGCGGACGCTTTCGCGGGCTTCATCACCGAGGCCGCGAAGCGCCACGGCCTCGATCTCTCCCGAACGGTTTTTCTCGGCTATTCGAACGGCGCCAACCTGGTTTCGACCGTCATGCTGCTCAATTCCGGCCTCATCGAACGGGCAGCATTGCTGCGCCCGATGCCGGTGCTGGACGACGTGCCCCCGGCCGACCTCGGCAAGACGCGCGTGCTGATCATTGCCGGCGCCGCGGATTTGACCTACGCGCCCTTCGCGCCGGCGTTGGTCGCGTTGCTCAGCCGGCACGGCGCCGAGGTCGACGCCCGCATCATTGCCTCCGGCCATGAGATCGGCGACCGGGATGCCGAAATCGTCAGGCAATGGCTGGCAGGCCCAGCCATCGCCATTGCGCAAGCGAATTGACGAGCCGAGGACTTAGAGACTGTTTCGAAATTCGCTCTGGCGAGTCATATGGTGGTGGTTTCGAGAACCGGAGCGCAGCGGACATTTGGGTCCGTGAGCACCGGAAGCGCAGAAAACGCCATCAGATGGCCGCCAGAGTAGAGTTTCCAAACAGGCTCTTACCCTCGCCCCATCCGGTTCCAGGCATCTAGCCCGGCGATCTTGTAGGCTTCGGCCAGCGTCGGATAGTTGAAGGTGTTGTTGACGAAGAAATCGACGGTGCCGCCGAGATTGATGACCGCCTGGCCGATATGGATCAGTTCGGTCGCGCCCTCGCCGACGATATGCGCGCCAAGCAGCCGGCGCGTTTCGATCGAGAACAGAAGCTTCAGGAAACCGGTGTTGACGCCCATGATGTGGCCGCGCGAGGTCTCGCGGAAGCGCGCCACGCCGACCTCATACGCGCCGCCGCTCTCGCGCACCTGCTCCTCGGACTGGCCGACGGTCGAGATCTCAGGCACGGCGTAGATGCCGTAGGGAAAGGTTTGCGGCGGCGGCGGCAAGGGCTCGCCGAAAGCGTGGCAGGCGGCCACCCTGCCCTGTTCCATCGAGGTCGAAGCGAGGCTCGGAAAGCCGATGACGTCGCCGGCGGCATAGATGTTCGGCGCGCTGGTCCGGAAGGTCTGCGGATCGACCTTGATGCGGCCCCTGGAATCGGCCTCGATGCCGACCACGTCCAGCCCGAGCGCGCCGACATTGCCCGTGCGCCCCGCGGCATAGAGCACCATCTCCGAGCGTATGGTGCGGCCGTCGGCAAGCGTCACCTCGGCATAGTCGGGTTTCGAGGCGATCTCCTGGATGGCGCTGCCCAGCCGGATCGTCATGCCGCGGTCGCGCATCTGATGGATGAAATCGTCGACGATCTCGCGGTCGACGAAATCCAGGATGGTGTTGCGCGGCTCGACCAGCGTCACCGGCACGTCGAGCGCCGAAAAGATCGTCGCGTATTCGACGCCGATGACGCCGCCGCCGATCACCGTGAGTGTCCGCGGCAGGCGCTCGAGCTCCAGCATCTCGTCGCTGTCGAAGACACGGGTCTTGTCGAAGGGCACGTCGCGCGGCCGGTGCGGGCGGGTGCCGACCGCGATCAGCGCATGCGCGAAACCGACTTCGCTGTAGTCGCCGGCGTCCGTCGTCAGGCTCGCTCTGTTGGGACCGAGAAACTTGACCGCGGCGCGCGCGCTCCTGACCGTGTTGCGCATGAACTGGTGCTGCAGCACCTCGACCTCGTGATCGAGCGTCTTGTGCAGGCGCTCGATCAGATCGCCGACCGAAATGTCCTGCTTGACCCGGTAGCCGCGCCCGTAGAAGCCGCGTTCGCGCCAGCCGGAGAGATTGAGCACGGTTTCCCGCAGCGTCTTCGACGGGATGGTGCCGGTGTGCACGGAAACACCGCCAAGGCGCCGGCCCCTGTCGACCACCAGCACGGATCTGCCGAGCTTGGCCGACTGCACCGCGGCACGGCGCCCGGAAGGCCCGCTGCCGATGACCAGCATGTCATAGTCCATGTCGCCCCGCCCCTCGCCTGCACTCTTGTTGCGCTGCAGCAAACTAACGCCATCCGTGCTGCGAATTCAACCGATCCGGGCTACGTTCGGGCTGCTTCCTATCGCCTGCCGAAAACGACTCGATCTTGATTCCGCCGCAAGACTTCACCATTTCAAAACCAGGCGGCCCCGCACCCTATCCCGGGCCTGATTACGAGGAAATGACATGAGCGCGCGCGTTCTCGACGGCGAAATCATCACCACCAGGCTCGACGATGTCAGGGCCTATGACGGCGTGCGCACGCGGCGTGTCCTCGCCTTCATCATCGACTATTGCATCGTCGCGTTGCTCACCATCCCGTTCGCGATCCTGGTGTTCTTCCTCGGGCTCTTGACGCTCGGCCTCGGCTGGATGCTGTTTTCCGTTCTCGTGCCGGCCGTCGCCATCCTTTACATCTGGAACACGCTCGGCAGCGCCGACCAGGCCACGACAGGCATGAAGATGATGGGGATCCGGCTCGACCGTCTGGACGGCACCCGCATCGACGGGCTGACGGCCGTGGTGCATTCGGTGCTGTTCTGGGCCGGCAACGTCATCCTGACGCCGCTGGTCCTTCTGGTGACGCTGTTTGCCGACCGCAAGCGGACGCTGCACGACCTGCTGCTCGGCACGGTGGTCAGCCGCAGCGACCGCTGAGACAGCTTTTCACGAGTTCCCACGAGCGTTTATGCGCAAATATGAGGCATCCTGTCAGCCGCGCCTTCACAATCCTGTTGAATTTTTCGCCGTCCGCGCCAAAGGTAGAGAGATTCGCAGGAGTGTTTCCAAGGTTCGATGACGCACCATCCTACCCAGTCGCCGCAGTTCTTCCTGACCGCGCCGTCACCATGCCCGTATCTTGAGGGCCAGTTCGAGCGCAAGGTGTTCACGCATCTGGTCGGCGACAAGGCGCCGGAGATGAACGACCTGTTGACGCAAGGCGGCTTCCGCCGGTCGCAGAACATCGCCTACAGGCCGGCCTGCGAAACCTGCCGCGCCTGCGTTTCGGTACGCATCCTGGCTCAGGAATTCACCACCAGCCGCAACATGAGGCGGGTGATACAGCGCAATTCGGACCTCGTCGGCGCCATGCACGACGCACAACCCTCCACCGAGCAGTATTCGCTGTTCCGCAGCTATCTCGATGCCCGCCATCGCCGCGGCGGCATGTCCGACATGACGGTGCTCGACTACGCCATGATGGTCGAGGACACGCATGTCGACACCAAGGTCATCGAATACCGGCGCCGCGGCCCCGACACCTTCATCACCGGCAAGGGCCAGGGCGAACTGATCGCGGTGGCGCTCACCGACAAGATGGCCGACGGCCTGTCGATGGTTTATTCCTACTTCAATCCGGACTTCGAGGACCGCTCGCTCGGCACCTTCATGATCCTCGACCACATCGCCCGCGCCCGGGCGATGGGCCTGCCCCATGTCTATCTCGGCTACTGGGTCAACGGCTCGCGCAAGATGAACTATAAGATGCGCTTCATGCCGCAGGAGCATCTCGGCCCCAAAGGCTGGGAACGCTACGACCACGAAGCGGTTTCGCGCTGATCCGCTCTCTCGCCAATCATCCTTAAAACCGTTCCAAGGAGGATGCTGCTGGCTTTTCGGCCGTTTGGCCGGAGGGACAGACGCAGGCCAATCTTGCGCCGGCCTCCAAACTCATCGCGAGAATTGCCGCATGTCGTCTCACATCGACCACCAGAAGGGTCTTCTCATCTCCGCCATCGGCGGGCTGACGCTGACCGTCGACATTCCACTGATCCGGCTCGCCGACGGCGAGGCGTGGACGATCCTGCTGCTGCGCACCGGCACCACCTTGGTCGCGGCGCTGATCATCTGGGCTGTCTGGCGCTCGCTGAGCAGGAACGCGCCGCAGCTCATCCCCGGCTGGTCGGGCCTCGTCGTCGCCATATGCTACGGGCTGACCTCGGTCACCTTCGTCACCAGCATCTATCACACCACGACCGCCAACCTGGTCTTCATCCTGGCCTTCAACACCGTGTTCGCGGCGCTGCTGTCCTGGGTGGTCCTGAAGGAGCGGCCGCGACCGGCCACTGTGGTCGCGATGCTGGTCATGATCGTCGGCGTCGCGATCATCGTCGGCGATTCGATCGGCACCGGGCACCTGTTCGGCGATTTCATGGCGCTGTGCTCGGCTTTCTTCATCGCACTGGCCATCACCCTCTCGCGCGCCAGCGGCAAGGACATGGGATTCGCCTCGCTGATCGGCGTGATCCTGCCCCTTGGCGTCGCGGTGTTCATGGTCTCGAGCGAAGGCCTTCAGGTGAACGCGCCGTGGTGGATCATCTTCAACGGCGCCGTCATCATGCCGATCTCGTTCTTCTGCCTCGCCAACGGACCGAAATACATTTCCGGGCCTGAGGTGGCGATGTTCTACCTGCTCGAAACGGTGCTGGCGCCGGTCTGGGTGTGGATGGTCTTTGCCGAAACGCCGTCGCGCAACAGCCTGATCGGCGGCGCGATCCTCATCGTCACGCTGGTCGCCCATTCGCTATGGCAGCTGCATGAGGGGCGCCAGCGCCGAGCAGCCCTTGCGGTCAGTCACCCGGCCTGAGATTTCTTCTCGGCAACGATTTCGATTTGCGGCGGAGCACCTTCCAGCTCCGCCGGGGCAAGTTCGTCGGCCAATTCCACCTCGCGCAGCCATTCGCGCCAGATCGCGACCAGCAATGCCATCAGCACCGGACCGATGAACAGGCCGAGAAAGCCCATCGTCTTGACGCCGCCGATCAGGCCGAAAAAGGTCGGCAGGAACGGCAGCTTTATCGGGCCGCCGACCAGTTTCGGGCGCAATGTCTTATCGACGATGAACAGTTCGACGGTCCCCCAGATGAACAGCGCCAACCCGGCCATCAGCGAGCCGCTGGCGGCGAGATAGATCGAGACAAGCGTGAAGGACAGCGGGGCGCCGCCGGGGATCAGCGCCATGATGCCGGTCAGGGCGCCGAGCGTCACCGGCGACGGCACGCCGGCCAGCCAGTAGGCCACGCCCAGCACCACCCCCTCGCCGATGGCGATCACGGTCATGCCGGTCACCGTCGAGGAAATCGTCGCCGGCACGACGCGTGAAATCCGCTCCCACCTGGCCGGCAGGATGCGTTCGCCGAGACGGTCGACCTGCCCGGCGAAATGCTCGCCGTCGCGATAGGCAAAGAACAGCGCGATCATCATGAACAGCAGCGCCAGCAGAAGCCCGAAGGCGCTGCCGCCGGCGGCCAGCACGCCGCGATAGATGCTGCCGATGTTGGCGCCGCTGATCAGCTGGATCAGTTCGCCGATGCCGCCGGGATGGCCGAGATTGCGCGTCCATTGCTCGTTCAGCCAGTCGCCCACCACAGGCAGCGTGGCGATCCAGTGCGGCGTCACCGCGCCGTCACGGTTGGTTTCGATCGCCCAGCCGACCCATTCGCGGACTTCGTTGGTGGCGTAGGCGCCGGCGAGCGCGATCGGCACCACCAGGAAGGTGAGGATGAACAGGATCGCCAATGTCGCGGCGATCGTGCGGTTGCCGCCGACAGCAGCGAGCAGCCGCCGATAGAGCGGCCAGCTGGCAAAGGCGATGACCAGCGCAGCCAGAACGGGGACCAGAAAACCATGAAAGAAATAGACCCCGGCGGCGACGATCAGCACCAAGAGCCAGCGCGCCGCCGACAGCGGCGGAATGACGGCGGATCTGACCGGCGTCGACAGGCCGAACAGGCGCTGCTGCCCTTCCGGTTTCCGAATCCTAGCTTCCTTCAAATGCCCATCTCTCCCAAACGCATCCGCCCCGCTTCGTGTAGCGATGCTTATGCAGGATCATAGTGCAGCAATCGTGACGATAGTCCAAATGATTGGGGATCTCCCCCTCGAGGGGAGATGGCCGGCAGGCCAGAGGGGGTCGCCGCGCATGGAACGCCGGCGTCCTCAGTCCACAATAGGAGGTCGCGTCAGAACGTACCGACCCCCTCCGTCGCCTTCGGCAACATCTCCCCGTCGAGGGGGAGATTAGCGGCGCTACCCGAATTTCCCCGTCCTCGGGAATCCCTTCGGCACCATGCGGCCGGCCGAGGCGCGGGCGCCGATCCATTCGACCAGCTCGTCGCGCGATTTGATGAAGGTGCGGTCGGCCGAATCCTGCCAGGAGAGCCCGCTTGCTAGCGTGAAGGTCTTGAGGTCGAGGACGCCGCCATCCTTGTATTTCTGCAGGCGAACGCCCTTGCCGCGCCCCATCTCCGGTATTTCGGCGAGCGGGAAGACCAGCATCTTGCGGTTCTCGCCGACGATGGCGAGATGGTCGCCGGCGACCGGCACGCAGCGCTGGGCTTCGTCAGGCGCCTTGACGTTCATCACCTGCTTGCCCTTGCGGGTGTTGGCGACGACCTCTTCCTCCGGCACGATGAAGCCGTTGGCGCTGTGAGACACCAGGAGCAGCTTGCGCTTGGGATCATGGACAAAGGCGGTGACGATGTCCTGGTCGTTGTCCATGTCGACGATGATGCGGATCGGCTCGCCATGGCCGCGCCCGCCGGGCAGCCGGTCGGCGCCGATCGTGTAGAACTTGCCGCCGGTGGTGAAGACCAGCACCTTGTCGGTGGTCTGGGCGTGGAAGGCGAGCTTGAGGCTGTCGCCCTCCTTGAAGGTCAGGGCCGAATGATCGGTCAAATGACCTTTCATCGCCCTGAGCCAGCCCTTTTCCGAAACGACGACGGTGACCGGCTCGCGCTCGATCATGGCGTGGGCGATGTCGGTCAGGTCGTGTTCGGGCGCGTCGGCGAACTGGGTCCGGCGCTTGCCGAGTTCGGTCTCCGGTCCGAATTTCTCCCGGATGCTGGAGACTTCCCACTTGATAGTCGACCACTGCCTGGCGTCGGACGCAAGCAGCGCCTCGATCTGCTTCTTCTCGGTGGTGAGACCGTCGAATTCCTTGCGGATCTCGAATTCCTCGAGCTTGCGCAGGGCCCTGAGCCGCATGTTGAGGATGGCTTCGGCCTGGTTGTCGGTGAGCGACCAGCGCGCCATCATCACTTGCTTGGGCTCGTCCTCCTCGCGGATGATCCTGATCACTTCGTCGATGTTGAGATAGGCGATCAGATAGCCGGCGAGGATCTCCAGCCGCCTTTCGATCTCGCCGAGGCGATGCTTCGAGCGGCGGATCAGCACGTCGCGGCGGTGCTCCAGCCATTCCTTGAGCACGCCTTTCAGCGACAGCACATTGGGTATCTTGCCGCGCGACAGCACGTTCATGTTGAGCGGAAAGCGGCTTTCGAGCTCGGTCAGCTTGAACAGCGATTCCATCAGGATGCCGGGATCGACCGAACGGCTCTTGGGCACCAGCACGACGCGGATGTCCTCGGCGCTCTCGTCGCGGATGTCCTCGAGCAGCGGCAATTTGCGCGCCATCAGCAGCTCGGCGATCTTTTCGATCAGCCGCGCCTTCTGGACGCCGTAGGGGATTTCGGTGACGACGATGTTCCAGGTGCCCCTGCCCTGGTCCTCCTGGCTCCATGTCGCCCTGACCCGGAAACCACCGCGGCCGGTTTCGTAGGCTTCGAGGATCGAGGCACGGCTGTCGACGATGATGCCGCCGGTCGGGAAATCCGGACCTTGCACGAAGTCCATCAACGTGGTCACCGGCGCATCCGGATGCTCGATCAGATGCAGGGCGGCGTCGCAGAGCTCGGCGGCATTGTGCGGCGGGATCGAGGTCGCCATGCCGACGGCAATGCCGGACGAGCCGTTGGCAAGCAGGTTCGGGAACGCACCGGGCAGCACGACCGGCTCCTCGTCCTCCTCATTGTAGGTCGGCCGGTAGTCGACCGCGTCCTCGGCGATGCCGGAGAGCAGCTCGGTCGCCACATCGGTCATTCGCGCTTCGGTGTAGCGCATGGCGGCGGCGTTATCGCCGTCGATATTGCCGAAATTGCCCTGCCCGTCGACCAAGGGATAGCGCATCGAAAAATCCTGCGCCAGCCGCACCAGAGCGTCGTAGATCGACTGGTCGCCATGCGGATGGAACTTGCCCATCACCTCGCCGACGATGCGGGCGCATTTGGCAAACCCCTGGTCGGGGTTGAGTCTGAGCAGCCGCATGGCATGCATGATTCGGCGATGGACCGGCTTCAGCCCGTCGCGGACATCCGGCAGCGCCCGATGCATGATGGTCGACAGCGCATAGGCGAGATAGCGCTCTTCCAGCGCTTTCTTCAGATCGACCGGCTCGATGTTGTCGCCGCCGCCATCTCCAGGCGGCAAAAGCCTCTTTCCCATGGGCTGGGACTAGCCGAGCGGGTGATTCGCGGCAAGAGGCAAGGCCCCGTCTGCAACACGAACTGGACATGCGGCAGCGCCGACCAACATCAACCGGTTACATCCCGCTTCTATGGCAAAGCACGATGGACTGGGTTTGCGTTTCGTCGCGTTTTTCGACCATTGTGCGGATGAACGCCTTTTTCCCGTCCAGTTCGCCACGAAAGGGTGACGGCGCAAGGAATTCGAGAATAATTTAGGACACACTCAAAATACTTCAGGAAACGCTCAGGGAATTCGCGATGACGATCAAACGCTCGACACTCAACAAACTCGCTTTTTCGACCTTTTTGCTGACGCTGCCGCTGAACGCGGCCTTCGCGCAGGATGCGGCGGTCGCCGACCGGCTCAAGGCGGCTCTCGCCGCCCAGGGCGTCGACATCTCCTGGACCGGGGTGACGGGCGATGCCTCCAGCATGGTGCTGCAAGGCGTGGCCGTCAAACCGGCGGCCGAGAAGGAGGCGCTCAAGATCGGCGACGTCAAACTCGAAGGCGTCACCGAAGCCAATGGCGGTTATGAAATCGAAACCGTCTCGACTTCGGCGTTCCAACGCAGCGAGGACGGCGTGACGGTCGACCTCAGCCCCTTCATCATCCGCGACATGACGGTTCCCGCCGACGGCGCGACGGGTCCGCTGGGCTCGCTGATGATGTACAAATCGGCCGAACTCGAGAACATGACGGTCAAGGTGGCCGACAAGACCGCCTTCTCGATGGACGGGCTCGCCATCGAAATCACCCCGCCGGCCGACGGCAAGGCGATGGAGTTTTCCGGCACCACGGAAAGATTCAATGCCGACCTGACGCTGATCGAGGACCCGAAGTCCAAGGACGCGATCAACGCGCTCGGTTACCAGAACATCACCGGGAACCTTGCAATGGAAGGCACCTGGCAGCCTGCGGACGGCAAGATGGAGCTGTCGAAATACGACATTTCCGTCGACAATGCCGGAACGCTCGGCATGACCTTCGGTCTCGGCGGCTACACGCTTGACGTCATCAAGTCGCTGCAGGAGATGCAAAAGAAGATGGCGGCTCAGCCCGAAGGCGCCGACAAGTCGGCCGAGGGCATGGCCATGCTCGGCGTCTTGCAGCAGCTTTCGTTCACCAGCGCTTCGGTCCGCTTCGACGACGATTCGCTGACCAACAAGGTGCTGGACTATGTCGGCAAGCAGCAAGGCATGTCCGGCAAGGACATCGCCAACCAGGCCAAGGCGATCGTGCCTTTCGGCATGGCGCAGCTCAACAATCCGGAACTGACGGCGCAGGCGTCGGCTGCGGTCGGCAAATTTCTCGACGATCCGCAGAGCATCGAGATCCTGGCCGAGCCGCCGGCAGCGGTGCCGTTCGCAATGATCATGGCGGGCGCCATGTCCAATCCGCTCGACCTGACGAAGACGCTTGGCGTGACGGTCAAGGCGAACGAGAACTGACCGGAGCAGTCGCTTGAAAGCAAAAAGCCCGGCAGCAATGCCGGGCTTTTTTGTGAATCAACAGAATCGGTTGCGGGAGGTTTTTAAGCCTCTTTCTTGGTCACCGCGACGCGCAGCGACAATTCGCGAAGCTGCTGCGGGCTGGCTTCCGACGGCGCGCTCATCAACAGGTCGTAGGCCTGCTGGTTCATCGGGAACATGGTCACCTCGCGCAGGTTCCTGGCGCCGACCAGCAGCATGACGACGCGGTCGATGCCGGCCGCCATGCCGCCATGCGGCGGTGCGCCATACTGGAAGGCGCGGTAGAGGCCACCGAACCGCTCCTCGACCGTCTCGCGATCCAGCCCGACGATCTCGAATGCCTTGACCATGGTTTCGGGCAAATGGTTACGGATGCCGCCGGAGGCGATCTCGAAACCATTGCAGACCATGTCGTACTGGAACGCCTTGATCCCAAGCGGATCCTCGCCGTTGAGCGCATCGATGCCACCCTGCGGCATCGAGAACGGGTTGTGGCCGAAATCGACGCGCTTCTCGTCCTCGTTCCATTCGTAGAAGGGAAAGTCGACGATCCAGCACAATTCGAAACGGTCGCGGTCGACGAGGTTCAGCTCCTCGCCGGCGCGGGTGCGCGCCGCGCCCGCGAACGAGACGAATTTCTTCGGATCGCCGGCGACGAAGAAGGCGGCGTCGCCATCGGCAAGGCCGAGTTGAAGGCGGATCGCCTCGGTGCGCTCCTCGCCGATGTTCTTGGCGAGCGGACCGGCGCCTTCGAGCTTTTCACCCTCCTTGCGCCAGAAGATGTAGCCGAGGCCCGGCTGGCCCTCGCCTTGCGCCCAGGAATTCATGCGGTCGCAGAAGGCGCGGCTGCCGCCGGTCCTGGCCGGAATGGCCCAGACTTCGGCCTTCGGGTCGTTGGCGAGGATGTTGGCGAACACCTTGAAGCCGGAATCCCGGAAATGATCGGAGACCGCCTGCATCTCGATCGGGTTGCGCAGGTCCGGCTTGTCGGTGCCGTATTTGCGCATGGCGACGTCATAGGCGATGCGCGGGAACTCCTGCGTCACCGGCTTGCCGGCGGCAAAGGTTTCGAACACGCCCCGCATCACCGGTTCCATTGTCGCCAGAACGTCGTCCTGTTCGACGAAGCTCATCTCCAGGTCGAGCTGGTAGAATTCGCCCGGCAGGCGATCGGCGCGGGGATCCTCGTCGCGGAAGCACGGCGCGATCTGAAAATAGCGGTCGAAGCCCGACACCATGATCAGCTGCTTGTACTGCTGCGGCGCCTGCGGCAGCGCGTAGAAAGTGCCGGGATGGATGCGCGACGGCACCAGGAAGTCGCGTGCCCCTTCGGGCGACGAAGCGGTCAGGATCGGCGTCGAGAATTCGGTGAAGCCGACCTCGTTCATGCGCCTGCGCATCTCGGCGATGATTTTCGTGCGCGCCACGATGTTCTTGTGCAGCGTGTCGCGGCGCAGGTCGAGGAAACGGTATTTGAGACGGATATCCTCGGGATAGTCCGGCTCTCCGAACACCGGCAACGGCAACTCCTTGGCCGCCGACAGCACTTCGATCTCGCGCGCGAAAACCTCGATCTCGCCGGTCGGCAGGTTGGGGTTCGCCGTCTCGGCCAGACGCGCCTTGACCTCGCCATCGACGCGGATGACCCACTCGCCGCGCACGGTCTCGGCTATCTTGAAAGCCGGCGAATCCGGATCGGCGACGATCTGGGTCAGGCCATAGTGGTCGCGCAAATCGATGAACAGCAGGCCGCCATGGTCGCGCACGCGATGCACCCAGCCCGACAGGCGAACGGAAGTGCCGACGTCGCTCTTCCTCAACTGGGCACAGGTATGGCTGCGGTAACGATGCATTGTCATTGGTAAGTCCGGATGTTGGATTGCGGCCGAGGCATGGGCCCAGCCTGAAAATTTGCGCGAAAAGCACATGAGAGGCCGCCTTTGTCAAGGCAGACGGCGCTCAAGCAGCATCTCGGTTCGAATTTCGGCCTTCGAGCCAGGCTGTGTGAAAACGTGTCGCGCGATATTGAATGGTGCGGGGTTTGCTCTCTGCGGTGACCAGCCGGTGCTCTGGCCGGTACACGGTGCGCGGCGCGGGCAACGTCTGAAGAGCGGACAGGAGTGAGGTTAATGAGCTTCGAACTGGTGATGCTTGCAGCAAGCTGCGTGCTCTGTTTGATCCAAATTATTATTTCCTCCCATGCAGCCAGTCTCCAGCGAGGTTACCGCTGGACGGCCAGCTCTCGCGATGCCGAAATGCCCCCGCTCACCGGAGTCGCGGGCCGGCTGGAAAGGGCGCTTGGAAATTTCCTCGAGACGTTCCCGGTGTTTGTGGCCGCGGTCTTGCTTGTCCATGTGCTTGGCCGCGAGAGCGCGCTCAGCGAATGGGGAGCCGGTCTCTATCTTTCAGCCAGGCTGGTTTACCTGCCACTTTACGCAGCAGGCGTCCCCCTGCTTCGTTCTCTGGTCTGGAACGTCGCGTTCGTCGGAATTGTCCTGCTTTTGCTGGCGTCAGCCTGGCCCGAGCTATAGTGCCCGCACGCGACTGCCGTCCTCTGCTTTGATCGTGATTTGGGTGGCCAAGCCGTGTACAATGGCCGTCACATTGATGGGAGGGACTACCATGCGCATTCGCACATTGACTGTCCTGATGACGCTGCTCGTCGGCTCCTGCGCATTTGCGCACGCTCAGACAAAACCGATGTCGATCGAGGTGTTTCCCTTCGAACTGGAGGACAAGAGCGCTGGGGCAGGAATAATCCCCCCGGATGAGCACGACAGGCGCTATCTGTCCGAGTCGGCACAAGTTGCGAAGGACATGCTCTCCCAGTCCGGTCGCTTTACAATCGTCGATGCGCCAGCCGGGGATAAGCAGGCGGTTGCGCCGCACGGATTGCGCAACTGCGGGGGCTGTGAAGGCAAAATTGCCAAGGAGCACGGCGCGTCCCTTGCCCTGCTGGGCGTCGTAACGCGCGTCAACCGGACAGAGCATACCATGTTCATTCGCATCCTCGACGCTGGAACCGGGAGACCTGTTTTGCAGGGTTTTACCGATCTTCGCATGGGTGCGAACTACGCGTGGCCCCGCTCCGTGAAATGGCTGATGACAAACAGAATTCTGCGATAGGGCACGCCGGCGCCAAAAGCCCGTTGCGAGAAAAAGAACATCGACCTGCGGTCGTTAGCCCATCGATAGGCCGAGCATCCGGGCGATTGCCTGTCGCAAGGGGACGAGGACCGCCCGCCACACCAGCGCGCCATCGGGAGTGCGCAAGATCGATCCTATGCCGAAATTCAAACTGGGAAGCTGATTGCCGGTGCTGGCCCAATGCTGCCGGGAATTGCCGCTGGCATTGGCGCGGGCGATGGTTCAAGAAGGATCAACGACAGGCCTTCCTTCATGTCCTCCATCCGCCCGCTGATCCCGCTCCTCATTGCCGCCGGCATCCTGCTCGGCGGCAACGGCCTGCAAAGCACCCTGATCGCGCTACGCGGCGCGCAGGAGGGGTTTTCGGCCTCGACCGTCGGCCTGATGGGCACGTTCTATTTCGCCGGCTTCCTGCTCGGCTGCCTCGCCGTCACCCGCATCATGAAGGCCGTCGGCCATGTGCGCGCCTTTTCCGCGCTGGCGGCGATCGCTTCCGCCGGAACATTGCTTTTGGTGCTGGTCATCGACCCGGTCATGTGGTGCGCGGTGCGCTTCGCCGGCGGGTTCTGCTTCGCCGGCCTGTTCACCATCATGGAAGCCTGGCTCAATTCCGGGGTCGCCAACAAGGACCGCGCGCGGGTGCTGGCCATCTACAGGATGGTCGACATCGGTTCGGTCACGGGCGCACAGTTCCTGATCCCGATCGTCGGCGCCGGCGGTTTCGCCATCTTCGCCATCATGTCGATCATGATCACGCTCTCGCTGGTGCCGGTGTCGCTCGGCGACCGCTCCAACCCGACCCCGCCGGAGGACGTCAAGCTCGACCTGGCGCGAGTCTGGCGGATTTCGCCGCTCGGCTGCTTCGGCTGCATCGCCATCGGCGTCACCAACAGCGCCTTCCGCACCTTGTCGCCGGTCTATGCCGAACAGATCGGCATGTCGGTCACCGACGTCGTCACCTTCGTCAGCGTCGGCATCTTCGGCGGCGCCATCATCCAGTACCCGCTCGGCTATCTGTCCGACCGCTGGGACCGGCGTTCCGTGCTGCTGATAACGACATGCTGCGCGCTGTTTGCGGCGCTGGCGCTGGCTTTCGTGGCGGGGAGCGACCCGTTCCTCAACTTCGTGACCGTCTTCGTCTTCGGCTGTTTCGCCATGCCGCTCTACTCGCTGTCGGCTGCGCACTCCAACGACCGCGCCGACAAGGGCGAGTTCGTGCTGATCAACGCGTCACTGATGCTGTTCTATTCCTTCGGCGCCATTGGCGGGCCGTTCGCCGCCTCGACGGCGATGCAGTATTTCGGGCCAAGCGCGCTTTTCTTGTTCACCGCCGTCGTCTACGCCATCTTTGTCATCGTCATCCTGTACCGGATGCAGGTGCGATCCGGCGTGCCGGCCGGCAAACGCAGCCGTTTCATCGGCCTTTTGCGCACATCGACGATTTTCGCCCGGCTGGCCAAGCGCAACGATGATACCGACGGACCTGGCAAGCACCGATGACGGGCCTGCGGCTTGACGAAAGCCCGCGCGGCTGAAATTGAAGGAGACCTTACCTTTGCCAAAAGCGATTTGATGCACGTCATCACCACCCAGGAAGAACTCGAGACCGCTCTTGCAGCGTTTGAAAAGTCGGATTTCGTCACCGTCGACACCGAATTCATTCGCGAGACGACGTTTTGGCCGATTCTGTGCCTGATCCAGATGGCGGCGCCCGGCGTGACGGCGCTGATCGATCCGCTGTCACCCGACATCGACCTGAAGCCGTTCTTCAGGCTGATGGCCAACGAGGCCGTCGTCAAAGTCTTCCATGCGGCGCGCCAGGACATCGAAATCATCGTCCATCTTGGTGATCTGGTCCCGCATCCGGTGTTCGACACCCAGGTGGCGGCGATGGTTTGCGGCTTCGGCGACAGCGTCTCTTATGACCAGCTCGTCCAGAAGATCACCGGCGCCCGGCTCGACAAGTCCTCACGTTTCACCGACTGGCGCCACCGGCCGCTCTCCGACAAGCAGCTCGACTACGCGCTTGCCGACGTCACCCACCTGATCGAGGTCTACCTGCATCTCAGCGCCGAGCTGGTGCGGGAAGACCGCGCCCACTGGCTGAACGAGGAGATGGAGGTGCTGACCTCCCGCAAGACCTACGATCCGCATCCGGAGGACGCCTGGAAGCGGCTGAAGATGCGGCTGCGCAAGCCGCAGGAGCTGGCGATCGTGCAGGCGGTGGCGGCATGGCGCGAGCGCGAGGCGCGCGAACGCGACGTGCCGCGCGGCCGGGTGCTCAAGGACGATGCCATCTACGAGGTGGCGCAGCAGGCGCCGCGCGATGCGGCGGCGCTCGGCAAGCTGCGCACCACGCCGAAAGGCTGGGAACGCGCGGCGACGGCAACGGCGCTGCTTGGCGCGGTCAACGCCGCGCTTGCTTTGCCCAGGGAAGACATGCCGAAGCTGCCGAAGAGTTTTCAGCCGCCCGAAGGCTCCAATGCCGCCGCGGAATTGCTGAAAGTGCTGTTGCGGATCGTCGCCGAAAAGGAGGGCGTCGCTTCGAAGGTGCTGGCCTCCAGCGACGACATCGACCGCATCGCCGCCGAGGGCGAAGCCGCCGACGTGCCGGCCTTGCAAGGCTGGCGGCGCGCCGTGTTCGGCGAGGCCGCGCTCAAGCTGGTGCGCGGCGAGATCGCGATCAAGTTCGACAAGCGCAAGATCGCGCTGTTCGACGTGCAACCCTGACATTTTGTCTGGGCATCGGATTGCCCTGCTCAGCGCTGTTTGTGACCGGCCAGATGGAAAACCGCGATGACGATCACCGGTATCGCCAGAAGCGCGAATTTGGTGACGATCAGCGCCGAGGCGAAGGACAGCGAATCCGGATTGGCCGACTGGAAATCGGAGAGCAGGCGGGCGACCGCGATGTTCTGCGCATAATCGGCAAGCGTGTAGGGCAGTACCAGGACAAGCGCGAACAGCGACTGGAGCTGCGCGGGCTGAGCCCGGAAGTTCTTCAGCCGCCGGCCCGTGGCCAGGATCAGGCTGACCAAGGTCAGCGACAGCAGCGCCGGGAACAAGAGGTCGAAGGTCAGATAGTGCCAGACGAGAATGATCTCGCTGCCGCGCCGGCCGAGCGCCGTCAGCCAGGCCATGCCCTCATCCGGGGTGAAACCGGTGAAGCGCATGTCGAGCGACGGCAGGCTACCGCTCAACTGACGGAAATAGAGGAACTCCATCGCCGTCATGGCGGCGAAAACCACGACGCAGACAAAACACAGTGCTGCAGCGTGGCGTGACAGCCGCAGCATCGTTGCCGTCAGGCTTCGCGCGAGCTGGTCAGGCTCCGCCGGGGTAATTCGGGCTTTCGCGGGTGATCGTGACGTCATGGGCGTGGCTTTCACGAAGTCCGGCGTTGGATATGCGCACAAAGGTGGCGCGTTCGCGGAAATCGGCAAGGTCGCGACCGCCGACGTAGCCCATAGCGGCTTTCAGGCCGCCCGCGAGCTGGTGCAGCACGCCAGACACCGGTCCCTTATAGGGAACCTGCCCTTCGATGCCTTCCGGCACCAGTTTCAGCGTGTCGCGCACCTCGGCCTGGAAGTAGCGGTCGGCGGAGCCGCGGGCCATGGCGCCGACCGAGCCCATGCCGCGATAGGCTTTGAACGAGCGGCCCTGGTGCAGGTAGACCTCGCCCGGGCTCTCGTCGGTGCCGGCCAGCAGCGACCCGATCATGGCGGCACTGGCGCCGGCGGCAAGCGCCTTGGCGAGATCGCCGGAATATTTGATGCCGCCGTCGGCAATGACCGAGACGCCCGATTTCTGCGCCGTCTCGACCGCCGACATGATCGCCGAAAGCTGCGGCATGCCGACGCCGGCGACGATGCGGGTGGTGCAGATGGACCCCGGCCCAATTCCGACCTTGACGGCGTCGGCGCCGGCGTCGATCAGCGCCAGCGTGCCTTCCGACGTGGCGACGTTGCCGGCCAGGATGCGGACCGAATTGGACAGCTTCTTGGCCCGTGTCACCGCGTCGAGCACGCGTTGCGAGTGACCGTGTGCGGTGTCGATCACCAGAAGGTCGACGCCGGCGTCGATGAGGCGCTCGGCACGCTCAAAACCGTCATCGCCGACGCTGGTGGCGGCCGCCGCGCGCAAGCGTCCCTGCGCATCCTTGGTGGCGTGCGGGTTGAGCTGTGACTTCTCGATGTCCTTGACGGTGATCAGCCCGACGCAATTGCCTTCTCTGTCGACCACGACCAGCTTTTCGATGCGGTGCTGGTGCAGGAGCCGCTTGGCCTCGTCCTGATCGACGTTCTCCTTGACCGTGATCAGGTTCTCACGGGTCATCAGCTCGTAGACTTTCTGCGTCGGGTCGGAGGCGAAGCGCACGTCGCGGTTGGTCAGGATACCGACCAGCCGTCCGACCGTATGCCCGCCGGCGCCGCCATTCTCGACCACGGGAATGCCCGAGATCGAGTAGGTGCGCATCAGCCCCAAGGCGTCGGCGAGCGTCGCATCGGGGCCGATGGTGACGGGGTTGACCACCATGCCGGATTCGAACTTCTTCACTTGCCGCACCTGCTCGGCCTGTTCGGCCGGCGAGAAATTGCGGTGGATGACGCCGATGCCGCCGGCCTGGGCCATGGCGATGGCGAGGCGCGCCTCGGTGACGGTATCCATGGCGGCGGAGAGGATCGGCACGTTGAGGTCGATGTCGCCGGCGATGCGGGTGCGGATGTCGGTCTCGCCGGGCATGACTTCGGAATGACCCGGCTGCAGCAGCACGTCGTCAAAGGTCAGCGCCAATGCGCCCGTGGACGTTTCGATAATTCTTGCCATGGCCAGCCCTCGGAATGCATGAAAAGCGCTGGACCGGATGGACAGCGCCGACTCGTATCTTCCCTTTCAGGATTGGCGCTGGCTCGTAACACGTCCGATCGCCGATGAAAAGCCGATTTGCTTGTGCATGGCAGGGCTGCGGGCTTGGCTCAATGCATGCCGCGGTGTCGGATTGGTGACCGACATTCGCCGCGGCTCTGCGAGCGCAAGGGTTGAATGTTGCCTGGACAGAGCGGCGGGAAGAGACGCGCGGCTCGGGTAGCGGGTCAGTTGAAATTTGAGCGTCGTCAGGCGATGATTGGCCTAATAATAATCGTAAACGCGGCGCTTGCCCCGCTTGCACTTGATCTCTTCCTTGTATTCGTCACCTTCCCACTTGCGCTCGATCTTGCAGTTGCCGCGCCGATATTCCTCTTTGTAGCTGTAGCGTTCCCGCTTCTGCTCATAATCATCTTCGTATTGGTAGCGGCCCTGCCATTTGCCATGGCCGCTCTCGTCCTTCCACGGATCGGCAGCAGCCACACTGATGCCTCCGACGATTGCCACCCATGCGGCAAGTATGGTGCCTAGTATCTTCATGGCGCATCTCCCTTAAAGGGGTTTAACCCGGTTAATCCGGTTCCGGTTCCCGGCGCATCCGCGCTCGTGATCCGGTGCAAGTTTGTCCTTGCTTTATGACGGCAGTTATGCTAGGAATTTATTCATAGTGCTGATTTGCGCCAGCGACCCGCCGTCAAGGCGGGTTTTTTATTTGGGTGCCATTCTTCGCAGGGTTCCGTACTGGCACGGCTGCCAGGGTCGCGCAAATGTGACGGCAAGTTAAGGCGACATCCGACCCAACCCGTGATAACCGCCTGCCTGTCGGCTTGCCCCCGGTCGGTTGCGCAACGTTCAAGTCTGGACGCGTTCCATGAACCGCACCATTCCGCTTATCCTGGCGGTCGCCCTTTTCATGGAAAACATGGATTCGACCGTTATCGCGACCTCGCTGCCGGCGATCGCCGTCGACATCCAGACCAGCCCGGTGGCGCTCAAGCTGGCACTGACCGCCTATCTGGTGTCGCTCGCGGTGTTCATTCCGATCAGCGGCTGGATGGCCGACCGCTTCGGCGCCAAGACCGTGTTTCGCGCGGCGATCGCCGTGTTCATCGTCGGTTCGGTCGCTTGCGCCGTGTCCAATTCGCTGCCGGCTTTCGTGATATCGCGCTTCGTGCAAGGCATTGGCGGCGCCATGATGACACCGGTGGGGCGGCTTGTGCTGGTGCGCGCCACGCCGAAAAGCGAGCTTGTCGCCGCCATGTCCTGGCTGAGCATTCCCGCACTGGTCGGGCCGCTCGTCGGTCCGCCGGTCGGCGGCTTCATCACCACCTATCTCACCTGGCACTGGATCTTCCTGATCAACGTGCCGATCGGGCTGATCGGCATCTGGCTCGCCACGCGTTTCCTGCCGGAAACCGAATCGGCGCGGACGCCGCCGCTCGACTTCACCGGCTTCGTGCTGAGCGGGCTGGCGGCATCGGGCATCGTGTTCGGCCTGTCGGTGGTCAGCCTGCCGGCCTTGCCGCCGATTGCCGGCTTCCTCACCGTGGCTGTCGGGCTGATTTCGGCCGCGCTCTACCTCCTGCATGCACGCCGCGCCAAGAATCCGCTGCTGGCGCTCGAGCTGTTCCGCAATCAAGTGTTCCGCTCCTCGGTCCTCGGCGGCGGACTGTTCCGCATCGGCATCGGCGCGGTGCCCTTCCTGCTGCCGCTGATGTTCCAGATCGGCTTCGGGCTGACGCCGTTCCAGTCGGGAATGATCACCTTCGTGGCGGCGATCGGCGCCATCGGCATGAAATTCGTCACCGCGCTGATCTTCAGGGTCGCCGGGTTCCGCCGCGTGCTGATATCAGGCTCGCTGATCGCGGCGGCGTCGATCGCCATCAACGGCCTGTTCACGCCGGACACGCCCTATCTGCTGATCCTCGCCGCCCTGCTCGCCGGCGGCTTCATCCGCTCGATGTTCTTCACCGGCATCAACGCGCTCGCCTATGCCGAGATTTCGGCCGCCGACACCAGCCGGGCTACGCCGATCGCCGCGGTGTTCCAGCAACTGTCGATCGCGCTCGGTGTGGCGCTGGCCGGCGGCGTCCTGGAAGTGTCGACGACAATCCGTGGCGGGCCGCTGACGCTCGCCGACTTCCACATCGCGTTCTTCATCGTCGCGGCCGTGTCGGCGGCCGCATCGGCGTCGTTCATACGGCTGGCGCCCGATGCCGGCAACGCCGTATCGGGACATGGCGGGCTGACGGCGGGCAAGGCGCTGGAGGTGAGCCCGCCGGGGAGTTGAGGGCGGAGCGGTGCAGGACCCTTGATGCCGGCGGGACAGAGGGGGGCGCGAAGGATCGCTACGGGGCGGTTTTCACCCTGCGCCGTTTCCGCCCTTAAAATCCTTCGCTAACAAATATAGCTCCACCGACTCATCGCGCGAGGCCGGCGGCTTGACGTGGTGGACCGAGCGGAAATTCTGCTTGAGCCTGGCGAGCAATTCGTTTTCGGCGCCGCCCTGGAAAGTCTTGGCGAGGAAATGGCCGCCCGGCTTGAGCACCGAAAGGGCGAAATCGGCCGCCACCTCGCACAGATACATGGTGCGGATGTGGTCGGTCCGGCGATGGCCGGTGGTGGGTGCGGCCATGTCGGACAAGACGATGTCCGGCCGGCCGCCCAGCGTGTCGGCGAGCTTCTGCGGCGCCTGCGGGTCGAGAAAATCCATCAGCAGCACAGGCGCGCCGGGCACCGCATCCATTTCGAGATAATCGATGCCGACGACATGCGGATGTTCGGCCGTCGATTTGGTGCGCGCGGCGGCGACCTGGCACCAGCCGCCGGGTGCCGCGCCAAGGTCGATGACCTTCATGCCGGGCTTGAGCAGATGGTGCTTGTCGTCGATCTCGATCAGCTTGTAGGCCGCGCGCGAACGATAGCCGTCGGCCCTGGAGCGCTGGACGTAGGGATCGTTGATGTGGCGCTGCAGCCAGCGGCGCGACGATTCCTTCAGGCCGCTCTTCTTCTTGACCCGCGTCTTCAGCACGCGAATGCCGGCGGAGCCTGGCTTTTCCGGTTTCTTGGTCATTGCCGGCCACGCCCGCTATTGCGCCAGACGCCGTCGTCGGCCATCAATTCGCTCAATATGCCCTCGCGCAGGCCGCGGTCGGCGACGCGCAGCCTTTCCGACGGCCACATCGCGCGGATCGCTTCCAGGATGGCGCAGCCGGCCAGCACCAGGTCGGCGCGATCGGCGCCGATACAAGGGTTGGCGACGCGCTGCTGGAAATCCCAGCCGACCAGCCTTTCGACCATGCGGTCGACGCTGTCGCGGTCCATCCACAGCCCGTCGACCCGGCGGCGATCATAGCGTTCCAGGTCAAGATGAACGCCGGCCAGCGTCGTCACCGTGCCCGAAGTGCCGAGCAAATGGAATTTCGGGCTGGCGAGCACATGGCTCAGCCGGTCGCGCCCGTCGAAGGCGTGCAGGCGCACAGCCACATCCTCGACCATGGCGGCGAAAACCTCGCGCGTGACGGTGCGGCCGCCGAAGCGCTCGGCCAGCGAGACGACGCCGACCGGCAGCGACGTCCACGAGACGATGTGGTTGGCGAGCCTCGGCGAGCGGTGGCCGGTGAGGTCGATCAGCGCGATTTCCGAGGAGCCGCCGCCGATGTCGAACAGGACGACGCCTTGCGTGTCGCGCTCGACCAGCGAGCCGCAGCCCGAAACCGCCAGCCGCGCCTCGGTCTGACGGTCGATGATCTCGAGCTTCAAGCCCGCCTCGCGCTCGACGCGGTCGAGGAACTCGGCGCCGTTCGCGGCCGTGCGGCAGGCTTCGGTGGCAATCAGCCGGGCCTTCCTGATCTTGCGGCTGCGCAACTTGTCGCCGCAGATCTTCAGCGCCTCGACCGCACGGTCCATCGCGGGCTGCCCGAGCCGGCCATTGGCGGTGAGGCCCTCGCCCAGCCTGACGATGCGCGAGAAGGCGTCGATGACGCGGAACTGGCCATGCCGCGTCGGGATCGCCACCAGCAGCCGGCAATTGTTGGTGCCGAGGTCGAGCGCGGCAAACACCGGCAGCTCCTGCAGCGGCGGGCGGCGAACGCCCTGCTCCGACCTGCTCGGCGCAGCTGACGGCAAGGGCGCGATCGTCGCCTCGGGCGGATGGCTGGCTGGAGCGCCGGTGGTGGGCGGCGACAGTCCGGCCGCTGCGAACTGAGCGTCATCGCGCGCGAAAACCTTGCGGCCGCGCCGACGCTTGCGCCGCTTCCTGGTCTTGGCCTTTTGATTCTGGCCATTCTGGTGCTGGGACGCGTCGCCTGCCTGGCCGGACCAAGGCTGCACCGGGCGGCCATTCTGCCGGCCGGCGGATGGGCTTGCCTGGCCTGAAGGCGGCGGCGAAGCCGTTGACACGCCCACTTCCGGCGCGCCGGCGCCGGTGTCGTGGTCTTCCACTTCAGTTCCTTCCGGCGCCGCGCGAACCGGAGACCGGACGCAGCAGGCGCTTTCACATGTTTTAAGTTGCCGCCAGACTAGCAGCGCCGGGCTGGATCACCAAGAGCGGTCCGGGCGAATTTTGGAGTGGCATAGTCTCGCTTGCCCGATGATGGCGCGAAGGATCGCCACGCTTTCCTTCTCGCCGCAGCGCGCCTTCTCGGTTGAATAGCCGGCTTCGATAAGGCATTCCTGAAATGAAGGGGATGGAACATCCGGAATCGCGCACAGTTCTCCTGAAGCGAACCGAAAATGGGCAACGGGCTGCAACGCATGATCGTCGCATTATGAACTGGAGGCGCTATTTCTGGCCGGTCGTCGGCATTGCGGCGGTCGTCTTCTCGCTGTGGCTGCTGCTGCATGAGCTGCGCGGCATTTCGCTCGACGACGTCTGGGACGGCATCGTCGCCATCCCTGCCCGCGGCTGGCTGCTCGCCGCGCTGAGCTCGGTCGTCGCCTATGCGTCGCTGGCCGGCTACGACCACATCGCGCTCCTGCATATCGGCAAGAAGGTTTCTTGGCTGTTCGTCACCCTGTGCTCCTTCACCACCTACGCGCTGTCGCACAATATCGGCGGCTCGGTATTTTCGGGCGCGGTGATCCGCTACCGCGCTTATGGCACCAGGGGCCTGACCGGACAGGATGTCGGCATTCTGGTGGCGATCTGCTGGATCACTTTCGTGCTGTCGACGATCCTCGTCTCCGGCCTCGTGCTGGTCTTCGAGCCGGAGATTATCGACCGGTTTTCCGGCGCGTCGCACCATGGCCTGGCCATCGCCGCGGGCCTCGCCATGCTGCTCCTGGTGGCGGCCTATGTCTTCGGCAGCTGGCTGCATCTCAGGCCGCTGAAGATCGGCAGCTTCCAGATCCATTATCCGGCGCTGCCGATCGTCGCGCGGCAATTGCTAATCGGCCCGATCGAGCTCCTGGCAGCGGCGGCGATCATCTACTTCGTCCTGCCCGCTGCCGGCAACCCAGGCTATTTCGTCGTGCTCGGCGTGTTCCTGGTGTCGTTCTCGGTCGCGCAGATCTCGCATGCGCCGGGCGGGCTCGGCGTGCTCGAGGTCGTCTTCCTCACCGGCCTGTCGCATATGGACCCGGTCGGCGTGCTGGCAGCACTCCTGGTGTTCCGGCTGTTCTACCTGATCATCCCGCTGGTGATCGCGCTCGGCGTGGTGCTGTATTTTGAGCATTCGCAGCTTGGGCGGGATGGGGATTGAGGCGCGAAAGACCTGGCGACTGAACGCCGCGATTAAAACGCTGCGATTGAAAAGGCCGGGCAGGCTTGACTATTTTCCGGCGGCGGCTACAAGGCACGCGCGGCGACATCGTCGCCCTGCCCGCGCGGTTTTCGCAACCGCGCCTGCTGGGGAATAGGTTAACGGTAGACCCACGGACTCTGACTCCGTTAGTCCTGGTTCGAATCCAGGTTCCCCAGCCACTCTAACCCCTTGTAAATGCAGCGCTTTTAGCTTCATCCGATGAAATTCCCTTGTTGCAGTGGTTTTGCAACAAACCCCAATAAAAACAATGAGGGGGCCATGAAGCCCTAACAGCCCCCTGCAACTGAAGTGCAACCAAGAGGGGCGGCTCTCCCCGCTGCGTTAACCCTACCCCCTCGCGGTGCTATTTCGCCCTTGTGGGCTATCCTTAAAAATGCGTTAATGCGGCCTCAGCCCCTCATTCTTGGGCACCAAAGACAGGCCGTAACCAGCTTACAACGGCGCAAGCGCAACCAGCGCTGACTGTCTTTGCACGTCGGCGCTTCCACGGAGAGAGCCGACTATGAGAACCATCAAACAGGCAGAAGACCACGACATCGTTTGGACGCTTGAAGCGATCGGCAAGATCATCAATCGTGACAAGCGGGCGGTTGAATACCTCATCAATCGTTATCCCAATTTCCCGGTGAAAAAGGCTGTCGGCGGCTACGTGGCCAGCCGCAAGGCGCTGCTCGCCTTTCTCCTTGAGAAGGAGGATGCGTGATGGCTGACACCAATCTTATCAGCCGCACCGTTATCCCGGCGGCACCCGGCACATTCCTTTTATCGTTTCAGTACGGTGAGGAGCCGATAAGAACCCCTGTGGTCGCGTGGCTCGTCGTGCTTACCTCCTATGGGACCAAACAGCCCGACGAGGTTATGCACGGCGCTGAGCCCATCACAGTCCACTTGGGTGACTCTGGGCGAGATGGAACGCAGACGATCCTCTTCCCAACCGGCCAAGTCATAGAGCCGATGTGCAGAAGCTACGACACTGAAGCAGATTGGCTTCAGGACGCGCGCGAGCGTGCCGATAAAGAAAACGCCGGCCTCGGGGATGAAGGCCGGCGTTCAGGAGAAGGCATGAGCACTTAAAAGCACGTCCCGAGCTTGGGCAATGCTCGCAAAACACTACCCTACTTCAACCCTGAATTGCAATTGATTTCAGTGAGTAGGGCAATGACACAACAATCAGCTACCATCGATATTGATGGCACCCGATCAGCCGCACGCAGATACATGGGACTCGGCTGGGTGCCGATTGCCTATCAGCATCAGACTAAGGCACCCCTCGAAAAGAACTGGCAGAAGAAGACGCTCGACAAGATCGATGTCGACAAGGCCTTCACCGGCAATAGTTCAAACGTGGGCGTATTGCTTGGGACGCCCTCAGGCAATCTAGTAGACGTTGACCTCGACAGCCCCGAGGCGATAGCGCTCGCCAAAGAGTTTCTGCCGCCAACTCCGGCACAATTTGGCCGCCCCGCTACGCCCGAGGCGCACCGGCTCTACAGGGCGGTTGTCCCCGCCACTGTGCCCTTCACCTACAACGGCAAGAAGGACGGCATGCTGGTCGAGCTTCGGTCTACAGGCGGGCAGACAATGTTCCCGCCGTCCGTCCATCCTTCAGGGGAACGACTTAGCTGGACCGAAGAGGGTCAGCCATTTGAGATAGAGGGTGAATTCCTTCTTCAGTGCGTTCGATGTCTCGCGCTTGCCTCCCTGATCATGCGGCACTGGCAGGATGGGCTGCGCAACGTGCTGGGCCTTCGCGTGCCTGGCGCTTTGCTAACGCACGGTTGGTCGGAGGCGGAAGTTGAAAAACTGATCCGCAAAGTAGCGACCAAGTGCGGCGACGATCCAGCGGCGATTGAAAAGTCTATCGGCCGCGTCAAAGCTACGGTGAAACGTCTTGCTGGTGGCAGGGCGTGCACCGGCATTCCGAAGCTGGCTGAATCGCTCAACATCAACCCCGACACGCTTCGGTCATGGATCGATATGCGGCCCGAGGATGAGCGGGGCATACTGTCATCAAGCGAGCCGATCTATGTCGCTCGCCAGTTCGCCAAGACGCTAGATGATGTTTGGCACTGGCGGGGTGACTTCTACCGCTGGACGGGAAGCTGGTGGGTGCAGATGGATGACGAGGAGGTTCGGGGGCGGATTTATACCTGGCTGGAAACAATCAGGGTGCTGGAAAAAGGGAAGCCCGTTCCATTCAAGTCCACGCGCAATGCAGTTGGCGACATCCTCGCCGCACTGGCCGGCGTCAGACAATTGCCCAATATGGTCGAGACACCATTCTGGATCGAAGCCAAGAGCGACGACCCCTCGCCTGCCGACCTGCTTCCGTTCAAAAATGGGAGCTTCGACTTGCGCACATACACCCTGCATCCACCGCAGCAACGCCTCTTCGCGCTGCATGGCGTTGAATGCAATTACGACGTGGCAGCGAAAGCGCCGACATGGGCCAAGTTTATGCACGACGCATTTCCCGACGACCATCAGTCAATCGAGTGCATTGAGGAAATCATGGGCTATTGCCTGACCGCCGACACGTCGCAGCAGAAGGCTTTCGCCTTCATTGGCGAGAAGCGCTCAGGTAAGGGCACCATCGGGCGCGTAGCGAGAGCGGCGGTTGGCGTGAGCAGATACGCCAATCCAAAGCTGTCGGACTTCAGCGAGCCGTTTGGCATGGAAAACTTGGTCGGAAAGTCCCTCGCCGTCATCTCCGACGCGAGGGGGCAAGGGCGCTCAAACCCTCATGCGGCGGTTGAGAACATCCTGTCAATTACCGGCGAAGACCCGCAGTCGATCAACCGCAAAAACAAGACGCGCTGGAACGGTGTCCTATCCACACGCCTCATCATGATGGCGAACACCGTTCCGAAGCTCAAAGACGCGTCCGGAACCATCACTACCCGCTTCATCATGATCGAGTTCCGCCAGTCGTTCTATGGTCACGAGAACACCAACCTCACCAACGAACTGATTGCCGAGTTGCCGGGCATCATCAACATCTGGATCGAAGGGCTAAAGCGGCTGCGAGCGCGAGGACGTTTTGAGCAGCCTGAGTCAGGCCAAGAATTGCTCGACTTGATGGACGAGAACACAGGCGTGGTGAAGCGCTTTGTCGAGGAAATGTGCACCGTCGGCCCCGACTATGTTGTCAGCAAGAAGCTGTTCAACATGGAGTTGAACGACTGGTTGAGAGATCGGAACCATCACGTCATGGCAGATGAGACTATCGGGGCTGACTTGTATGCGCTGCAATTGGGCATCAAAGCCAGCAAACCACGCGTGGGCGGGCAGCATACTCCTCACTATGCCGGGATCACCCTGACGGAGATGGTTCCGAAGGGCGGTAAGCTGACGCCAAATCAGGCTGCGATGGTGTTCCGGGACTCAGGTGAGATGCCTCCGGACGAGGTGATCAATCCGCCTATCCCCTTCTAGCTGTGCCGGGGGTGCCGGGGGTACTCCAAGTCGTTAGCGCTATTGCACTGCGCGTTGCAAAAAAAAAAAAGCATTTCCCTACATGTAACGACTTGGAAAGTCCTAGGCACCCCCGGCACAGCGCGCGGTTCACCCCTGTTTATTCCAGGATAAAAAACAGATGCTGAATCGCCACTTTTTCTTGCTGATGCCCCTCGGGCTAAGTTCCAAGGCAGGACTAGAATACTACTCATCCTCAAGTGTGATGTCAGCCGCCGCTAAGTGATTCCAAACAAAGCAGAAAATAACGGCAAAAAGTTCCAGTTGCAGTGCAGTTGCAGCGCGCCCTAAGCATTGCAGCTACTTCAAGCCCCTGCAAACAAGCAAGCAGATAGCTAAGCGACAACACATGAGCAGGATTAGGAACGCTATCAAGAAGCCCATGGCTCGCAGCGCCACGACGAATGGCACTGCCGTCCTGCCCAACGTTGACGGACGCTCCATCTGGGTGCGCCGCCTGTCGGACTTGATGGCGCTGATCACCCACGACTTGGGCGGCGAGGACGCTATCAGCGAAATGGAGCGCGGTCTCATCCAGCGCATCGCCACCCAGCAGGTCGCGATAGAGAAGCTTGAAGCGTCGTTCGCACAGGATGGAGCAGCAGACGACAAGCAGCTTGATCTGCACCAGCGCCTCTCCAACACGCTTCGACGCAATCAGGAGGCACTGGGGCTGAAGCGCCGGTCCAAGGACATCACTCCGACACTCGACGCCTACCTCGCGAGGCAGGCATGAACATCCTGCAAGCGTGTGCCGACCCCAACCTGTTCGCCCCATGGTTCAGGAGGCGCGACACGTACACGGCATGGTTCAGCTTCCTCGCCGCGCTGTTCGCACTGCCCTTGGACGACGCCCAGCTGCGATTGTACCGCGAGCATACGGGCAGAAGCGCACCGCCGGAGCAAGCGTCAAGCGAGGCTTGGCTCATCGTCGGGCGGCGTGGTGGCAAGAGCTTCATGATGGCGCTTATTGCCGTCTACCTCGCGTGCTTTCGCTCCTACCGCGAACACCTGGCTCCTGGTGAGCGGGCAACGGTGCTGGTCATCGCCGCTGACAGGAAACAGGCTCGCATCATCGTCCGCTATGTGCGGGCAATGCTTGAGGGCATCCCCCTGCTGGCCAAGCTGCTCGTGAACTCGAATGCGGAAAGCTTCGACCTGTCGAACAGCGTCACGATTGAAATTGGCACCGCCAGCTTTCGCTCCACCCGCGGATACACGTTCGCCGCCATAGTGGGTGACGAAGTTGCGTTCTGGCGGACGGGCGACGATTCCGCCAACCCTGACTTTGAAATTCTCGCCGCTGTGCGCCCCGGACTGGCGACGATTCCGGGCAGCATGTTGATCTGCGCCAGCTCACCATATGCGCGGCGCGGTGCGCTGTTCGATGCTTGGAAGCGCTACTGGGGCAAGGATCAGACGCCGCTGGTGTGGCGCGCACCAACACGGGCAATGAACCCAACGCTGCCCCAAACTGTCGTGGACGAGGCGATGGAGCGGGACGCCGCCAGCGCTAAAGCTGAGTACGGGGCTGAGTGGCGTGAGGACATCGAGGCCTTTGTCAATTTGACAGTTGTTGAGCGGTGCATACGCACCGACCTGCCCGTACGAAAGCCTGAAAGGGCGCGGCTCGGAAGCTATGTCGCATTTGTTGATCCAGCAGGTGGCAGTGGGTCGGACTCGTTCACACTGGGTATCGCGCATCTGGATGGCGACATGGCAATACTGGACGCACTGCTTGAGGAGAGGCCGCCATTCTCGCCCGACAGCGTGGTGAAGAAGTTCGCCGACTTCCTCAGCACGTACGACATCAGCAGTGTTGAGGGCGACCGATACGCTGGCGAATGGCCGCGTGAAGCGTTCCGCAAGCGGGGCATCGAGTACCGGCTGGCGGATAAGACGCGCTCGGAATTGTATCTCGCGCTGCTCCCTGCCCTGAACAACGAGAGCGTCGATCTTTTGGATAACCCGAAGCTGGTCAACCAGCTTGTGGGACTTGAGCGACGTGTGGCGCGAGGGGGGCGTGAGAGCGTCGACCATCCACCAGGGGGCCATGACGACCTCGCAAACGCGGCGGCTGGCGTCATCAACATGGTGACGCGCCCCAGCCTGCGGACGGTCACCATTACCACAGCCATTCCGATTTAGAGGCAACCATGCGAGCAGGCGACATCATAAAATCAAAGCGCGGGCACAGGTGGATTGTCGGCTATGCGGTCGAGGACGGCGTTTATGAGTGTCTTGGCAGCGGTCGCCACCTGTTTCTGGTCAGGGACAATGGCACCGAACTGTTGATGACGTTGCGCCCCGAATGCGACCTTAAGAAAGGCTACCAGCGCAACGACTTCGAAGTCGGGTACAGTTCAGCGCGCTACGGGTCGGACAGCAGCGTGACATTGTCAAAGGAAAACGCGCTCTATTTCGCCGTTCCTGCGCCCTTGCCCACCCATCCGTTTGTTGAGACGACGATTGACGGCAAAATGCTAGCGAAAGCACCAAGCGCCCTCGCCGAATTGTTCGTCAGCGTACAGCGCGATTTTGATGACGGTCATTCGGAACATCTCACCATGTGGCGTTGGCAATTTGCGTTGCTGATCGAACGCGACAGGCAGGGAAAGCCGCCCATCGATTTCACGCTGTGTGAGGGGCGCATAGCGCTCCCGGAGGAAGTCTGATGGCCGCAACTGCACAGGTTGGCGACATCGTGCACGTGTCGGAAGCGGCAGCCGGGTTGCGGTGCAGATGGGTAGTGCTGGGTTTTGTTTCCAGCGGCCAGGGGCGCGATGCGAAGCTGGTCCGCAAAAACGCGCACGGAACATACTCCAACTGCCAGAAGAGGCCGGAAATACTAACCCTGGTAGAGAGGCCGGTCTTTAGGTCGGGCGACAAAGTGTCGGTCGACGGAAATCGCGGCGTGTTCATGAGCCGTGAAGCTGACGGCGCTGCGCGGGTGATGCTGGCAGCACGACGGAAGCAGTTCACCGGTATCGGCCTCATTGAGATCCAAGCTGCCGTTGCGAGGATGAACTACGCCTTGTTCGTGATCGAGAATCGAAAACTCTGAAGGAGAAAATACATGGCACTGCACGTCCCTATTGACCTTGATGAACGCTTTATCGACCGGTGTGCTGAAACTGATCCCCTGACGCGCACACCTATCGCCGACCCTGTGCTTTCAGGGCTGTCCAGCGCCGTGAAGCTGGCCCGCGAGCAAGCGACCAGCCTCGCGGCCTATGAGGCGGCCGCGCTCGCCGACAAAACGCAGACGCCCGAAGCCAATGTGCTGCGAATTGCCGCTGCTGCGGGCAAGACCGGCGAGCGGGTTGCTGCGCAATTGGACGCCGCGCGCACGAGAGCAAAGGCGGAGATCGCCAACATCGAAAAGCGCACCGGCGCACCACCGCCGCCAAAGGACGCCATTGCGCTCGCAATGGAGGCTGAAATCAGGACGCGCCTCGCCAACATGACGCCCAAGCAGCGGGGCGCCGCCATTGCTAAGGCAAAGGCTGAGAATAACGAAACGATCATCGCTGCCGTGTTGCGCGGGCCAGCTATTCTTACCGGGCTGGGTGCGTCCCAGCTGGAGGGCGTCCGCCATCACTATCGGCAGCGCTTCCATGCGGCTGATTACGCCCGCCTTGCGCGGCTGACCAAGGCACTGGACGCCATGGAGAAGTCAGGACGGCTGTTTGTCGGCCTTGTCCGTTCAGCGGCAGACTCGCAAGCTGCAAGACTGGCCGCGACCAACAAGGCGCTGCTCGAAGAAGCCGCCGCTGCCCACGCAAGGGAGGCATGATCATGGACAAGCGCGCATTGTTTCTTGAAGACGGCAGCTTTGCCGCTCCTCGAACCGTCAGGAACATCGAGGATGTGCCCGAAACCCATCGCGACTGGTATCTGCCGGAGGCTGGCAAAGAGGATGGTCGCTACATTCTCAATCATGAAATCTGGAAAAAGGTGCGCGAGCCCTACGAACGCGAAGTCGAGCGGATTGAGAAAGCGATGGCCGATCTAAAGGCCAAGCATGAAACGGATCTGGAGCGCGAAAAGCAGGTGCGGAAACGGGAGAAGATCGACGCCACTCTGCGAAGCACTTGCGAGGACGCTGGCATCCCGGCTGGGCTGATCGAGGGCGTTATCGCATTGCTGTCCGAGGAGAGCACGTTCGAGGTTGATGATAGCTACGAGTTCGGTGGCGTGGTCATCGCCAACAGCAATGGCACGTTGAACTCGGTGGAAGCTCTGGTGGAGAACTTTCTCGACAGCGACGAGGGCGCAGCGTTCCGTGGGAAACGCCGCGCCGCTCCGTCTGATGGCTATTTCGCCAGTCTCATTGCTGGTCTGAAGGAACGTCGATGAGCAAAACGATCATGACTGTGACGCCGAAGAGTTGGTGGTGGCAGGTGATGCAGAAACGGCAGAGGGCGCGGCGCTGACGCTCGCTCCCTTGCCAAATGCAAGCGTCTTGGCCTTGGTCTTCTTCGGCGGAACGACCGAATAGGTCATCGCGCCGTCTTTCATGACGCCTGTGATAGCGACGCCCGACCGCTTCACGTCGCCGATCAAGCTGTAAGCGGCCTGCTTGCTGATCGATAGCGCGTCGGCAATTGCAGCGACGCTAACGCCGCCAACAGTCAGCATTTCCAGCACGATGGATTTCTTGGTCTGCGGCTTGGCGGGGGTCTCTTTGCTCTTGGACATAACCTGTTCTCCTGTCTGACACGTCCTTGTTGGACGAAGACAGGTGTAGGACAATTTTCCTATGTGGTAGACGCATGCGCAGTTGTCATCGGACTTTTTGCTAGGCGGCCCTACAGCGCGAGGGCGCACTTACCTGCACACTTGGGCGGCGCGCATGCTTGTCACGCTACGGGCGGCGGCTTTGGCCGAGCGTCCCCCTAAACCTCAAGTTAAGGAGCACCGGCTTAGAAGGCGGAAAACGGAGCACTTCGCCAATGGCCAAAATGACTGACGACCAGCGGATAGAAAAGCTGATCAGAAAATTGCATGAAGTCATCGCCGAACTTGCGGCACTTGACCATCCTATGTGGCCCGCACAAATGGATGGTCTGAAAAAGGCTGTCTTCGATCTGGAAGAGCGGATGGCGAATGACCGTGGCATGTTCCACGAGCCGACGAATCGCTAGTAAAGAGCCGCCTCCGCCGCAGCGAGTTCCGCACTCGCATCGCCCTTCGGGAACAGGTGGCCGTAGACGTCCAGCGTCATCACGATAGACGAGTGCCCCAAGCGCTCCTGAACGAGCTTCGGAGCGAGGCCAAGCCCGTGATCCTCCTTCGCGTTAATGCAGTATGACGCATAGTAGTGACGCAGCGCGTGGAGCCCGGTGTACTTCGGCGCCACGATGGGATTGCCCTCGTCGTCCACTTCGCTGGTTTTGACAGTCACCCCAGCGCTGATTTGAGCCGGGTGCAGCCAATCCTTGATGATGTTGGCGTGGTTCATGACGTTGTCACGCTGGAGGGTGCTATCAACCTCGCGCGGCAGACTTGGAAAGACCAGCTTTCGCGACGTGCAGGCGAGCTTCCATTCGCGCAACTCTGCAATCAATTTATCCCCGATTGGCAACGTCCGAATGCCGCTGCTGGACTTGGGCGAGCCAAGCTTCCCGTAAGCGTCTGCGCGCTGGGTGACTTCAATAGTGCCCTTCGCGAAGTCAATCGCATCCCAAGAGAGACCGCGCAACTCGCTTGCCCGCATGCCAGTGAGAGCGGCGGTGCGCAGGAATACGCGCGCCCTGCCCTCCTTGGCATTGTCCAGCATGCGCTTCACTTCGTCGGTGGTGGGGATATCGACGCCGACCTTGAGACGCTTTTTGTGCCGACCATCCTTTGGCTTGCTGTCGCGCCCCATCTCCTTCACCGCGTTGAAGATGACCTTGCCCTGCTTTTGGGCGTTTGACAGCAACGCACCAAGGCTTACCCGGACCGCACGCACCATAGGCTCCGAAAGGCCCTGCTTGCGCAGCTTGGCGAGGAAATCATAGACGAACGGCACGCCGATCTTGTTGAGCTTAATCTTTCCAATGTTGGGGTAGATGTGGTGCTTCAAGTGCCCGGCGTATTGATCCCGCGTGCTGCGCTCAAGATCAGCGCACGCTTCCATCCATAGCTCCCCGGCTTCCTTAACTGTGATTGAATCGATGTCGGGAACATGCGTGTTCCCCTTTAGCTCCATGAGGATCTTTGCCTCTGCAGCCTTTGCCTCACGCTTGGTCCGATAGAGCATTTGGTGGCGCTTGCCGTTGCCATCAAAATAGTCGTGGCACCACTTGTCCGTTCCCTTACGCTGTCGCACTGACATAGTAGTTCTCCTGTGTCTTGGAGAAGCACACTAACGGATTTCAGTGCAACAATGCAACGGCGAAGCCATCGCCTTATCCTGAAAGCGTTTTTAGTGCAACTGAACTGCAACAAAATCGCCAAAAAGCAGAATACAAACAACGGAGTTGCAAATACTCTGACTCCGTTAGTCCTGGTTCGAATCCAGGTTCCCCAGCCACTTGATTTCATTAGCTTTTTCGCCATTTCCCCAAAATCGAAAATATCTTTGAATAGGGTAGGAATAGGAAATTCCCGGCCTTTTGTGGCATCCTTGCCGCCATGTCGCCGCAAGCCCGCCTCCGCCCCACCGTTGTCGACAACCCGTTTTTTGCGCGCGGCCATCCGATCAGCGCCAGCAACCCGCGCACGATCCCGGCCGCCGTCAATGTCCGCGAATCGGCCGTCGTCATGCTGGCCTCGCGCGGCACGCTCGATGCGGCGCAGATCAAGGCAGCCGAACGATTCCGGGCGTTATGGGAGGTGCTGGACGGCAAGGGAGCGTCCGGCATTGATCCGGCTCGCATCGTCGTTGATGGCGGGAAAATGCCGGACGGCATCAGCCAGCGCCAGATCAATGCTGGGCAGGAATTGCGGAAATGCCGGGCGCTGCTCGGCTTGCGCGGCTATCAGCTCGTGGCGCTTGTTTGCGGGCAAGGTCATGCCCTGCACGAGATCGCGGCCAGCAAGCGCGAAAGGCTGACAGCCGCCGACATGTTGCGGTGGTGCCTGGACGATCTCGCCGCCGCGTGGGGCATGGCAAGCGGTTAAGAGGCCCGTCGGCGGCGTTTGATCGACCGGCGGGCACCTTTTTCCCGTGTGATGGCACGTTGTAGCTATAGACTCGTGCTACACGGGATCATGCGGCCTATATTCGACCCTTGGCTGCGCGAGTCGCGCATGAGAGGGGCAACTAGGTGCCGGTTCCATTACATAAGAATTGCGCTGACAGACTGGTTGCGCTGCTAACCGACGCACTTGTGTCAGTCAGAATCGACAACCGAATCTTTGTCGACTACAGCTCGACTTCCTCCCTTAGGGCCATTGACGCTGTCCTGCCGACTTCAGGCAAACCCAAGCAGCAACTGGACAGCATTTTTGAGGACGACGAGCGCTTGCGCGCATTCACGATCGACTGGATTTCGCGCAAGCTTAAAGATAGTCAGATTTATGAGAGCGGGGTGAACGGCGAGTTCTTGTCTTCGCTAGCGGGCTTCGGGGATTCGAGTGAAATCGCCCGGAACATAGTTGCGGACTTTGTCGCGCTGCCTTACGATTACATCGTCTCGCTGCCTCTGCCGGCATCGTTCGATCAGTTGGCAAGTTCTCTTGCCGACAGTAAGCGAGCCAACCCCAGAGTTCATAAAATCGACGAAGATTTCAGGGCGAAATTCAGACCATCTGACGCCGTCAGCGAAAAAGAGCCAAATCCGTTCGGCTCAATTTTTGCAGTGATGCAGCCGCGAATGCCGGAAGATGGTGTTTGCCTTTAGATCGATTCAGACGGCTTTGTCGATCAATATGGGATCAGTCTGACTGCGGCGCACGCTATTGAGCAGGCGCGGTCGTTCTTTGGCCTCGGTCTTGCTGTTGCCCTTTTCCAGGTCGGGCAGCAAAAGACGGCGCCGATTTTTGGTCGCGTTCGAAAACAAATCTTCGTCCATCGGGTCGATGGGGAAAGAGTCTATTTGGACACGGCATTCGAAATCGATCCCGAATTCTCGGATTTCGTCGAGCGGGTGGAAATCGTTGGCGCAAACGACAAGACCTCAGAGATGAATTGGAGAGCATTCACCAACTGGAGTCTCGAGCGGATCGGAGCCATCTTTGGTGCGGGCACGAGGAGCATACGGATTCGCCGTGCTGGGCGTTGGCTGTTCGATAGCTATGCTGGTTCGAACCAATTGTTGGCGTTTGTACAAGCAATGGTCGCCCTTGAGATTCTTCTCGGGGACAAAGAAGCGTCCGATCTAACAGGTCTCACCGAATTGTTGAGCAATCGATGCGCTTATCTGCTGGGCGAAACCCAATCGGAACGGCACGAGATTCTGCAGAAGTTCCGGGCGATCTACCACGTGCGATCTCAGATCGTTCACAGCGGCAAGAGCCGCTTGACCGATAAGGAGCAGGTGCTTTTTTTCGAGCTTCGCGGCTTGTGCAGGAAGGTTCTCGCGAAGGAAATGCAGCTCCTCCTTACCCCCCCGAGACCGCATTTCGGCGGCGCTGCACCGGGGGGCGCCACTTAAGCAATCACCTGTAGGATAGCTGACATCCGGGGCCGAACTCACTTGCTTTTGGCCATCCAGCAGATTTTGCCTCCACAGAGGTAAAAAACTCCGATTTTGCATCCACAGACTAAAAAACTCGATTTGCATCCACAGCTTCTAAAAACTCCGAGGCTCGATTTTTCCAGCGGAGAAAAAATTCCGCGAATGGGCTGCGCGCCGGCCCGCCGGGCGGCGGCCTTGGCAACTTATTTGCCGCCCCCCCTTGGGGAAACTTCAAGGCCAAGGGCCCGCCAAATGCTCTAGATTGCTATCTCTACTCCACGTGATCGATGAATTGCATGCTTCTGTCTCCGCGCGTCAACGTTTCGAAGACCTCCAGTTTCGATCGGGCCAACAGGTCTTCCCAGATGTCGTTCACGTCGTCGTAGGCACGGGCGAGAAAATCCTTGTTGACGAATGTCTCCCAGTCGGGATGCATCAACCCGCGCTGGTCCAGTTCGTCGGGCGTGGCGACAACCTCCTCGTCAAAGTAAAGATCGAGGGGCTTGCCGTGGGCCAGCGTGTCCCGGAATTCCTTGAGTTCCTTGACGCTAAGGTACGGCCTCGTCGTGAAGTCCGGCGTTATTCCAACGTGGGCGCAGATGGTTTCGACTTTCACCAGCGCGGGCGCTCGCTCCCTCCAGCCTTTGACTAGGCGGTCCCCCAAAAAGTTCAACTTGGCCTCGATGGCGAATGCCAGCATCGTAAGACCGGCCATTATCTCAAGGCCGACGCCCTCACGGTCGTCATTTGCGATCCGCTGCTCAATCCGCGCTTTGAAGTAGTAGGCCGCGTTCGCAAGGTCGTTGTGGATGTAGATGTGGCGACGCGCTTGCAGCCGCACCTTAACTTTAGTCATTCAGTTCCGATCCTGATCGCCAAGCTGATTCAAGAGGGCAGTATTGTAATAATTCGTGGACTGCGAAAGGTAGTTTACGGTCGCAAGCTCCCGAAGTCCAAGAGCATTGATAGTCCGAGAAGGGTCGGAACCCGTATTCCGCCTCGTGCGATAGCGGCCGGTGCGATCGCCTCACACCAGCCGCCGCTCGGCGAGCCTCATTGTCATGGGTGCTCGCCGATATCAGGCCACGTTGCCGAAGTCGCCATAGGTCAGTGCCGTCGCCTGCTTGACGGCAAGGCCGATCCGCTCCTCGGCGAGGATCGCCACCAAGTTTCTAACGAAGAAATCGGCATGCTCGGTGCTGACCTCGACGCGCGCGGCCCAGCGATCGTACAAGGTGCCGGCTTGCTGGTAGCTGCCGACAAGGAACTTATCGACGGCCATCGCTTGCGTTGCCACGACAGGCAGGCCGAACAATGCCGGCGTGATCACCGCTTGTGGATCGCCAAGGATATAGCGACCATCGGCGTCTTTCAGAAGGCGCATGCGCATCCAGTCCGACGGATGCATGACGATGCCGTCCGCCGGAAAGTCAGCCAGCGCGTTTTGCAGGATAGCCAGGCCGATCGTGTCGAGCATGGTCGGGGTGGTGATGACGAACGGCGCCGCGAAGGCCGTGGCGTTCGTGACAAGGCCGTTGAGGTTGCTGCCGGTGCCGTCGCCGTTGAGCAACTGCGCTTCCTCGGCGAGCGCCAGCCCATAGCGTAGTTCGCCGTCGATGATATCGCGGAGCTGAGGCACATCGTCGATCACTTGCCGACTCGCCGGAATCCAGTGAGCGATGACTTGCGTCGGCAAGGTGCGCAGAACGAAGGCCAGCGCCGATTCAGGCTTCGCCGCGCCCTCGGCTACGGTCGCGGCGTTGTTAGTCCGGCCGGTCTGCGCCGGATACTCGACGGCATTGGACGAGACAGAAACGACCGGAAGGAGATCGCGGACAGCCATGCGGCGGCGCGGCATCATGGCCGGGGCATCGCGCGTCGGAACACCAAGGCTGCCGCCGGAGGCAGGATCGTTGGTCAGCGTCGTTTTCATGTCGACGCGAAAGCGGCCCGGCCGGCTGTGTTCGTCGCGGAAGGCTTCCAGCCCTTTGTGCTGCGTGAACTGCTCGCCCCATGTCTCCGGCTTGGCAGGCTCCCAGCCGCTTCCCCGCGCAAGTTGCTGACGGATTTCGGCGAGCTGGCCCTTGAGTCCGGAAATGTCTTGATCGGTGCCGCCCAGGCGCCGGAGGGTTTCTTCGGCCGTGCGTCGGCTGACGATTGGCATCCGCCATTGGAACGCGGCTCATGCTGCGCCACGAATCCGAGCTCCTGGTCGCGTTCGACCTTGGCCACGCCGAAATAACAGCTTTCGGGATGCGACCGCCCTTGGCCTTGCCGTATGCATTCGGCCCGGTGTCGGGCGTATAGATCTGCCCGATTGGGATTGTCATTATATTAGTCTAGGCGCATATTGACGATGCAGCGGGCCTCCACGTGCCCCTGTAATTAATGAAAAGAGAAATAATTCTCGTGTTGTTCAAATATTTTGCGCCTCACGAAACAATAAAATTTGGAGGAATGCCCGATGAAAGTGACTGTATTGGCAAACTACGCACCCCATGCTGCTAAAGGATTGATGCAGGGCTCAGACCGGGAAGCTGCCATCAAGGCGCTTTTTGAAAGCGTCGGCGGCAAAGTGGCCAGCATGATGTTTACTCGCGGCATCTATGACATTGTCATCAACGGTGAGGTTCCGGACCAATCTGCTGGGATGGGCCTAACGCTAGCGGTGCGAGCAAGCGGCTCGGTGACCGATCTCGTCGTTCTTGAGGAACTTGATATGAAAGCCGTGCTCGCGGCTGCCAACAAGGCTGCCGGCGCTTATAGGCCCGCCGGGTGATTTGGAATCACTGAACACATGGGCAGCACGGTTTCATTTGATACGCCGTGCTGCCTTCCGGGGACCCCCTATGTTTCCCGATTGCCGACATCGCGACCGATCTTCCACATGGGTCATCAGCTCTTCCGGAAACGGCTGCATGACCCGCGGCCCTACGCGGCCGCATCCAACCCCTGCCCCGGCACATAGTTGAGTATAGGCCCGAGCCAGCGCTCGACTTCGGCGAGCGGCATACCTTTGCGCCGCGCATAGTCCTCGACCTGGTCGCGTTCGACCTTGGCGACGCCGAAATAATAGCTTTCGGGATGCGACAGGTAGATGCCGGAGACGGAGGAGCCCGGCCACATCGCAAAGCTTTCGGTCAGGCTCACGCCCGCATTGTGCTCGCCGTCGAGCAGGCGGAACAGCGTCGCCTTCTCGGTGTGATCGGGCTGCGCGGGATAGCCGGGCGCCGGGCGGATGCCGCGATAGGGTTCGCCGATCAGCGCGTCCGGCGCCAAGTCCTCATCGGGTGCGTAGGCCCAGAACTCCTTGCGCACGCGTTCATGCATGCGCTCGGCGAAGGCTTCGGCGAAACGGTCGGCCAGCGCCTTGACCATGATCGACGAGTAATCGTCGTTCGCCCGCTCGAAGCGTTCGGCGATCGCCGCTTCCTCGATGCCGGCGGTGACGATGAAGCCGCCGAGATAGTCGGCCTTGCCGCTGTCGGCAGGCGCGACGAAATCCGACAGCGCGACGTTCGCCTTGCCGTCGCGCTTGGTCAGTTGCTGGCGCAGCGTGAAGAAAGTCGCCAGCTCCCGCGAGCGCTTGTCGTCCGCGAACAGCCTGATGTCGTCGCCGACGGCGTTGGCCGGCCAGAAGCCGATCACGCCCTTCGGCGCGAACCATTTTTCCGCAATGATCTTCGCCAGCATCGCCTTCGCATCCTCGAACAGCTGGCGTGCCGCCGGCCCTTGGGCCTCGTCTTCGAGGATCTTGGGGTAGCGCCCCTTCAGCTCCCAGGTCTGGAAGAACGGCGTCCAGTCGATATAGCGCGCGAGCTCGGCCAGATCCCAGCCTTCGAAGACTTTGTGGCCGAGGAAGGACGGTTTTGGCGGCTCGTAGGCCGACCAGTCGATCCTGTGGGCGTTGGCCCGCGCCTTGGCTAGCGGCAGGCGCAGCTTGTCGGCTTCGCCGCGCGCATGCGCATCGGCAACCTTCTTGTATTCGGCGCGAACGTTGTCGACATAGCCGGCCTTGGCCTCGTTCGACAGCAGCGCCGAGACCACGCCGACCGCGCGGCTGGCATCGGCGACATAGACCGTCTGGCCCTTGGCATAGCGCGGATGGATTTTTACCGCCGTGTGCACGCGGCTGGTCGTCGCGCCGCCGATCAGAAGCGGAATGTCGAAACCTTCGCGCTCCATCTCGGCGGCCATGTGCGCCATCTCGTCGAGCGAGGGCGTGATCAGGCCGGACAGGCCGATGATGTCGACCTGCTGCTCGCGCGCCGTCTGCAGGATCTTCGCCGCCGGCACCATGACGCCGAGGTCGATGATCTCGTAATTGTTGCAGGCCAGAACCACGCCGACGATGTTCTTGCCGATGTCGTGGACATCGCCCTTCACCGTCGCCATCAGGATTTTTCCGGCGGTCTGGCGCTCGCCAGTGTCGATGCCATTGGCGGCGTTCGCCAGCTTCTCCGCCTCCATGTGCGGCAGCAGGCCGGCAACCGCCTGTTTCATGACGCGGGCGGACTTCACCACTTGCGGCAGGAACATTTTTCCCGCGCCGAACAGATCGCCGACGACATTCATTCCTGCCATCAAGGGACCTTCGATGACATGCAGCGGCCGCTCGGCGGCAAGTCGCGCTTCGTCCGTGTCCGCGTCGATGAATTCGGTGATGCCGTTGACTAGCGCATGCGATATGCGCTGCTCGACCGGCCAGTCGCGCCAGGCGAGATCGCGTTCCTGCGCCTCCTTGCCGGCCGTGCCCTTGAAGCGTTCGGCGAGTTCCAGCAGGCGCTCGGTCGCCGTGCCGCCGCCCTTCGGCTGACGGTTGTTGACGACATCCTCGCAGGCTTCGCGCAGTTCCGGATCGATGGTGTCGTAGACGGCAAGCTGCCCGGCATTGACGATGCCCATGTCCATGCCCGCCTGGATGGCGTGATAGAGGAACACGGCGTGCATGGCCTCGCGCACCGGCTCGTTGCCGCGGAACGAGAAGGACAGGTTCGACACGCCGCCCGATATGTGGACATGCGGCAGCGTCGCGGTGATCTGCCTGGCGGCCTCGATGAAGTCGACGCCGTAATTGTTGTGCTCGTCGATGCCGGTGGCGATGGCAAAGACGTTCGGATCGAAAACGATATCCTCTGGCGGGAATCCGGCCTGCTCGGTCAAGAGCTTGTAGGCGCGGGTGCAGATCTCGACCTTGCGCGCCTGCGTGTCGGCCTGACCGTCCTCGTCGAAGGCCATGACGACCACCGCCGCGCCATACGCGCGGACGAGCTTCGCATGGTGCAGAAAGGCTGCTTCGCCTTCCTTCATGGAAATGGAGTTGACCAGCGGCTTGCCCTGCACGCATTTCAAGCCGGCCTCGATGATCTCCCATTTGGAACTGTCGATCATCACGGGAACGCGGGCGATATCAGGCTCGGCTGCGATCAGGTTGAGGTATTCCACCATCGCCTTCTTCGAATCGATCAGGCCCTCGTCCATGTTGATGTCGATGATCTGCGCGCCATTGGCGACCTGGTCGCGGGCGACTTCGAGCGCTGCGACATAGTCGCCCGCGGTGATCAGCTTCCTGAATTTTGCCGAGCCGGTGACGTTGGTGCGCTCGCCGACATTGACGAACGGAATCTCGTCGGTCAGCGTGAACGGCTCGAGGCCGGACAGGCGCATCTTCGGTTCGATGTGAGGAACCGCGCGCGGCGGATATTTCTTCACCGCCGCCGCGATGGCGCGGATGTGGTCGGGCGTCGAGCCGCAGCAGCCGCCGACGACATTGACCAGGCCGTCGCGCGCGAACTCCTCGATCTGCGCGGCCATGAACTCCGGGCTCTCGTCATAGCGGCCGAATTCATTGGGCAGGCCGGCATTCGGATAGGCGCAGGTAAAAGTGTCGGCGACGCCTGATATTTCGTCCAGATGCGCGCGCATGGCCTTGGCGCCCAGCGCACAATTGAGTCCTACCGTGAACGGGTTGGCGTGACGGACCGAATGCCAGAAAGCCGTCGGCGTCTGGCCGGACAGCGTGCGGCCAGACAGGTCGGTGATCGTGCCGGAGATCATCACCGGCAGATGCACGTTCTTCTCGATGAATACCTCTTCTGCTGCGAAGATTGCCGCCTTGGCGTTCAGCGTATCAAAAATGGTCTCGATCAGAATGATGTCGGCGCCGCCGTCGATGAGACCGCGCAGCTGCTCGCCATAGGCAAGGCGCAATTCGTCGAAGGTCACGGCGCGATAGCCGGGATTGTTGACGTCCGGCGACATCGAGGCGGTGCGGTTGGTCGGCCCCAGCGCGCCGGCGACGAAGCGGCGCTTACCGTCCTCCTGCTCGGCCCTCAGCGCTGCCCGGCGCACCAGCCGCGCACCGTCGCGGTTCAGCGCGTAGACCGCATCCTCCATGCCGTAATCCGCCTGGGCGATCGCGGTCGAGGAGAAGGTGTTGGACTCGAGGATATCCGCCCCGGCGATGGCGTAGCGATAGTGGATCTCCTCGATCGCCTTGGGCTGCGTCAGGATCAGCAGGTCGTTATTGCCTTGCTGATGGCAGGCGCAATCGGCGAATTTGTCGCCACGGAAGTGGTTCTCGTCAAAACCCAGACCCTGGATCTGCGTGCCCATGGCGCCGTCGAGGATGAGGATGCGTTCGCGCGCCGCCGCCGTCAGCGCCGCAAGCACTTCCGACCCGTCGGGCTTGGCCGCGACGGGGCCGAACAGGTCGTCCAGCGATGAAGGGTTTTGCGACATTTTTCATCCTTAAGGCGACAGTCGCGCTTAGATCACATAAAGACATATTTATGTCAATATACGCTATTGCCACGCCCAGGGCAAATCGCTTCAGGTTTAGTGGCCCCCCGTCTTCCAGTGTTGACCGCAAGACACGCGAGCCGGTCGCGGCGACAACGACAGCCAAGATCATCTATCGCGGCTACGAACTGGGCGCGGCCTTCACCTATGTCGGGCTGAAGGCCAATGTGCTCGAATTCATGCCGCCGCTGACACTGACCGAGGACGAGGTCGCCGAGGGCGCGGCCATCGTCGACCAGGCGATCGCCGACGCGACGGCGGGCAAGGTTTCCGACGCGGATGTCGCTTCCTTCATGATGTGGTAGGCGGGACTGCGGGACCGTAGCCCAAACCGCGTCCAACTATGCTGATGGTCTACCCCACCCACTTCTCGTAGTCGGACACGAGCAGGTGCAACGGCGAAACATCCTCGTCGATGTCGGCGAAGCGGCCGATCGGTTCGCGGAAGACATTGTCGGTGAGATCGTCGTTGACGGTCGACACCTCGCCGATCAGCACGTCCTTGCCCTCGGCCCAGAAGGCATGCCAGACGCCCGGCAGAAGCGTGACGCTCTGGCCTGGGTCGAGCTTCAGGAGCCCGCCCGCCGGCAGCCGGTGGATGGTTCCGTCGACAGGCACCGATACCTCGGCCTTCGGATCGATGCCGCCATCGCGATCGTGCATGAACAGTTCCAGCACCAGCTTGCCACCACCACGGTTGATGATGTCTTCGGCCTTGATGTTGTGGCGGTGCATCGGCGACAGCTGGTCCTTGCGCGAGATCATGATCTTCTCGGCATAGAGCATGCCCATGCCCTTCTTCATGTCCTCGTAGCGACCGTTGCGAACGGTGAACAGGAAGAGGCCGAGTTCGCTAAACTTACCCTGCCCGTAGTCGGTGATGTCCCAGCCAAGCCGGGAGGAGAAGATGGCCGACGAATCCTGCCGGCGCGCCTTCATCTCTTCCGGGCTCCAATAGGCGAAGGGCGGCATGATGTAGCCGAACGAGCGAATGAAGGCGTCGGCATCGCGGATGATGTCGTTGACGGTGGAACGTTTCATGGTCGTGATCCCTTCTTCAGGCGGCGACTACTGCGAATAGCCGAACGCCGGTCCGGTGTCGACGTAAACTGCGTGAGCTGGCCTCATGACATCCGGTCCGATCAGGGCCATAAGTTCGAACGAATTCCTGACGGTGACAACCCCATGCGCAGCATAGATGACCTCGATACGCCGGCAATCCTGATCGATGTCGGGCGCGCCGACGCCAACATCGCGCGGGCGCAAGCCCATGCCGACCGCCACGGGCTGAAGCTCAGGCCGCACATCAAGACCCACAAGCTGCCTTACTGGGCAAAGAAGCAGATCGCGGCGGGCGCAGTAGGTATCACCTGCCAGAAGATCGGTGAAGCCGAAGTGATGGCCGATGCCGGCCTCACCGACATTTTTCTCCCTTACAACATTCTGGGCAGGGCCAAGTTGGAGCGCCTCAAGGCGCTGCACGGCCGTGTGACGCTGTCGGTGACGGCTGACAGCATGGAAACGCTTGGCGGTCTCGCCGCCACCTTCACCGATCCCGACCACCGGCTGCCGGTGCTGGTTGAATGCGACACCGGCATGGGCCGCTGCGGCGTCCAGTCGGCCAGCGAGGCGGTCGCACTGGCCAGAGAGATCGACAGGGCCAAGGGGCTGGCCTTCGGCGGGCTGATGACCTATCCGGCGGCCGGCCGCGCCGCCGAGGCCGAGACGTGGCTCGCCGATGCGCGCCAGGCGCTCGCCGCATCCGGTCTTGCCTGCGAACGCATCTCCAGCGGCGGCACGCCAGATATGTGGCGCTCGGGCGAGGACAGCGTCGTCACCGAATACCGGCCCGGCACGTATATCTATCTCGACCGCTATCAGGTCGCCAAAGGCGTCGGAAGTCTCGACGATTGTGCGCTGACGGTGCTGTCGACGGTGGTCAGCCATCCGACGCCGACGCGGGCCATCCTCGATGCCGGCAGCAAGGCCTTGTCCAGCGACACGCTGGGGTTGCCCGATTTCGGCGAATTGCTGGGCGTTCCGGGCGCCACCGTCACGGGCCTCAGCGAGGAGCACGGCAACATCACGCTTTCCGGCGGCCCCAGGCTGCGTATCGGCGAGCGCGTGCGCATCGTGCCCGACCATTGCTGCGTCGTCACCAATCTGTTCGACGAGGTCCACCTGATCGCCGGAGAACGGGTGCTGGAGACGTTGCCGGTGGCGGCGCGCGGCCGCATGGGCTGAGCCCGTCACCTAAGCGTCCTCCCTCGGAAAGGTCGATATCAGGCTGGTGGCCGTTCGGCCTGCCTCGCCGCGATGCGGCGCATGGAAATGACACGGCGCCGCCGGATTTCGGTGCGCATCGCCATCAGATGCAGCGCGAAGAACAGCACGGTAAAGCCCAGAGCCATAACCAGCAACGGCCGCAACAGGCTGGGATCGATGGTCGGTCCGCCGAGCCGGAACACCGAAGCTGGCTGATGCAGCGTGTTCCACCAGTCGACCGAGAATTTGATGATCGGGATGTTGATGAAGCCGACCAGGGTGATGATTGCGGCGGCCCAGGCGGCACGTGCCGCGTCGTCGAGTGCCCGCGTCAGCGCGATGACGCCGAGATACATCAAAAACAGTACGAAGACCGAGGTCAGCCGCGCGTCCCATACCCACCAGGTGCCCCACATCGGCTTGCCCCAGATCGAACCGGTGATCAGCGCGAGCGCTGTAAAGACGGCGCCGATGGGCGCCGCCGATTTCAGCGCGACATCGGCCAGCGGATGGCGCCATACCAGCGTGCCCAACGCGGAAATCGCCATCAGCGTGAAACACATCATGGCCAGCCAGGCGAAGGGCACATGGATATACATGATGCGCACGGTGATGCCTTGCTGGAAATCCTCCGGCGCCGTGAAGCCCATATAGAGCCCGGCGGCCAGGATGAGTGTGGCGCTGGTCGCCAGCCACGGCACCACCTTGTCGGCCAACCCGACAAACCGTGTCGGGTTGGCGAAATCCATCCAGCCGCTGAGGCGTGAAGTCATATCACTCATGCGGCTTTACATAAACCGGCGATGCGTTTGGGGCAACTACAGCGCCGTGTGTCGTAGGCGGGGCTTTCCCTTCTCCCCCGGGGGAAGAAGGGAAAGAGTTCAGGCGGCCTCGTCCGTGATGGTGCGGCTTAGGCGACGGACTTCCTCGTCGTTGAGCAGGCCGCCGGCGCGCAGCAGGCTGGCAAAGCGGCCATTGCGCATCGACAATTCGGCGAAGCCACCCATTTCGACCACCTTGCCCTTGTCCATGAACACGACCAGATCGGCATCGCGAACAGTGGTCAGGCGGTGGGCGATGATGAAGGTGGTGCGGCCGCGCCGCAACTCATCGATCGCTTCCTTGACGCGGTCTTCCGTCTCGACATCGAGCGCGCTGGTCGCTTCGTCGAGCACCAGGATGGGCGAATCCTTCAGCACGGCGCGCGCGATCGCGATACGCTGGCGCTCGCCGCCTGAAAGCTGTCCGCCGCGTTCGCCGACGACCGTGTCGTAGCCGTTGCTCTTCGACAGGATGAAATCCTGCGCGGCGGCGGCATTGGCGGCGGCGTGGACCTCATCATAGGTCGCCTCGGCGCGTCCGACGCGGATATTGTCCTCGATCGAGCGGTTGAGCAGGCCCGCATCCTGGAACACGGTGGCGATCGAGTGGCGCAGCGACTTACGGGTCACCGAGCGGGTATCGATGCCATCGATCAGGATACGGCCGCTGGACGGCGCAAAGACGCGCTGCAAAAGATTGATGAGCGTCGTCTTGCCTGCGCCCGTCGGACCGACGATGGCCACGGTCTGGCCAGCGTGGACCTCGAATGACACGTCGTGCACGCCCTGCCCCGAATTGGCGAATTCGAAGCTGACGTCTTCAAAGCGCACATGACCAGTGACGTTGACGAGGTCGCGCAACCCATCCGGTTCGGCGGCGTCGGCCGCAGAGTCCTCAAGGCGATAAAATTCCTCGAGCTTGGCCCTAGCTTCCGAAATCTGGTTGGCGAAGGCCGACATCTGGTCGAGCCTGGCAATCAGCAGCGTGGCAAAGCCCGTAAAGGCGATGACGTCACCGATACGCAATTGGCCATGCATGACCAGATAGGAGCCGATCAACAGCACGACCATCATCGAAATGGTCGACGACAGGCGGTGCAGAGCGTTGGCCAATGCCCACCAGTCGAGCACCGGATACTGGGCATCGAGCAGATTCTTGACATAGCGCTTCAAGGCGTCGGTCTCGTGGCCGATGCGATTGTAGCTCTGCAGCACGGCGACGTTGCTGACCGAGTCACTCACATGCGCGAACACCTTGTGGAAGTGCCGCTCCACGGAGGCCTGGCCTTCCTTGGTACGGCGCATCACCAGCCGCCCGATTCCGACGTAGAGCGCGCCCAGCGCCAGCAGGACCATCGACATGCGAACATCCATGCTGAGCGCCGTCGGCACCAGCAGAACCAGCGCGACGGCGGTGGACAGATGCTGCCTCATGAACTCGAGCCAGAGGCTGAACAAGGTCTCGACCGCGCGCAGAAGCGTATGCAGAGAATTGGAGGTGCCGCGCTGATGATGCCACGCAAGCGGCATGGTGATCACGCGTTCGAACGACTCGCAAAGGACATCGCTGCGCCGCGCATGGGCAAAGCGGTCCGCACCGCGCGCCACCAGAACGAAGGCGACGATGTTGAAGGCGCCGATACCAGCCCACAGCCCGAGCGTCGAGAAGACCGAGCCGCCGTCCGAAATAGCATCGATCACCCGTCCGAACATGATCGGCTCAAGGATGGCGATGATGGCAAGCGCGACATTCGCCCCGCAGATAAACGCCACGCGTTTTCTGTCGGCAGCGAGATAACCGAGCGCTCTCCAGTAGATTTGCAGAAGGGACACTTCAGCTACTCCGGCAAATTGTTATTGTGCACCGCATCATTTTCTGACTCGTACCTGTTGACGTGTCGCGAAACAATGCCCGTGTACCTCTTCAGTTCCCATTTCGCGAACAAAAGATAGCGACGTTCCGAAATCTGCCGTGATCACCTAACGGTTTGAGAAAAAAGGTAAAATGTCAGCCTTGCGGCAAAATCGTGGCAGGCGGGAAGCACTGCCGCAATTTTAATCAGCAAGTGGTTATGTACGTATCCCGAAAGCCTGTACCGGCTTTTCGGAAAGCTCATGCGCAATAGAATTGGTAGAGCATCCTTAAACAACGCGCGTCCTCAAGACGTGCAAAGACGCTCCAAATCCTTGAAACTACGCCGGTATCCTGACGACCACTTCAGACTTTTCGCCGGCTTTCGGTTCGAAAGACGGAGCCTTCGTCCTTTTACCATTTACCTCAAGCGAGATGGCTTTGGCCTTGGTGTCGCGGATAACGCGAACCCTGAGCTCGGCCCCCAGCACCTTGAGCGTTGCCGCATAACCGTTCCAATGGCTGGGGAGTTTCGGCCTGAACTGAATGCGCTCTCCCCTGCGTTCAATGCCGAGGATGCCTTCGACCGCCGCGCGATAAAGCCAACCGGCCGAGCCGGTATACCAGGTCCAGCCGCCGCGGCCGCCCTTGCCTTGGCCGGCGTAGACGTCGGCCGCGACGACATAAGGCTCGACGCGGTAGGTCTGGGCAGCGGCCTCGTCGAGCGCGTGGTTGACCGGATTGAGCATCGAGAAACAGCGGTAGGCGTCGTCGGTGCGTCCCATTTCGGCGAGTGCGATGACGAACCATGTCGCCGCATGGGTGTACTGGCCACCGTTTTCACGGACACCCGGCGGGTAGCTCTTGATGTAGCCCGGGTTCTGTTCCGTCTTGGAGAAGGGTGGGGTGAAAAGCTTGACGATCTTGAGCTCGTCGTCGACGAGCATTTTCATCGCCTGCTGCATCGCCGTGGTCGACCGCGCCGGATCGCCCTCGCCCGACAGAACGCTCCACGATTGGGCAATCGAGTCGATCTTGCACTCCTTCGAACCGCGCGACCCCAGCGGCGTGCCGTCATCGAAGCTGCCGCGACGATACCATTCACCATCCCAGGCCGTGCTTTCCAGCGCCCGCTTCAGCAGGTCGGCGTGTTTTGTCCAGGCTTGCACGTGCTTGGTGTCGCCTTCCGCCTTGGCGACAGCCGCAAAGTCGCCCAACGTCTTCAGCAGGAACCAGCCCAGCCAGACGCTCTCACCCTTGCCGTGCTCGCCGACACGGTTCATGCCATCGTTCCAGTCGCCACCGAGGATCAGCGGCAGCCCGGCGGGACTGCTGCGCTTGACGGCAAGGTCGAGCGCGCGCGCGCAATGATCATAGAGCGAAGCGGTCTTCTTCGAGACCTCGGGGGTGAAGAAGGCGTCATGCTCGCCTTCTTCCAGCGCCTGCCCTTCGATGAAGGGCAGTTGTTCCCTGAGGATCTCGGTGTCGCCGGTCACCAGCAAGTAGTGGGCCGTGGCATGGGCGAGCCAGACCACATCGTCGGAAATCATGGTGCGGACGCCTGCCTCGCTGCGCGGCAGCCACCAATGCTGCACGTCGCCTTCGGGGAATTGCCGCCGCGCCGCGTTGAGGATCTGGTCGCGCGCCAGTTTCGGATCATGGGCAAGCAAGGCCAGCGTGTCCTGCAACTGATCGCGGAAGCCGAAGGCACCGCTCGCCTGGTAAAAAGCGGAGCGGGCGCGGATGCGGCAGGCAAGGCTCTGATAGGGCAGCCAGTGGTTGACCATGGCGTCGAGCGCCTTGTCCGGGGTCTCGACCTGGATGGTGTCGAGGAACCCTCGCCACGTGCGCTCGTTGTCAGCCAGCCGCTGATCGAAATCCTTGCCGCTATGATGCTGCACCAGGGCGCTGGCTTCCTCGGCAGAGGCTGCATCGCCGAGCAGCCACAGCAACGTCACGTCGCCGCCGGCAGGGATGTCGATGTCCCGTGCAATTGCAGCACAAGGATCGTCGCCGGCCTCGACGCGGCCCGACAGGCTGGCGCCGCTGAGCACGGCCTGCGGAAGGTCGCTGGTGCCGTGCCGACCGATGAACTCGCCGCGGTCGGCCGTGACCGACTGTGCCGCGCTGTCGGCGGCCAGGAAGGCGATCCGCTCGCTGAAGTCGAGCCCGTAGGGATGTTGCGCCAGCAACGCGCCCGTCGCGGCATCCCTGGATGGAACGATCGTCGCCGCCGTGCGCGAACGATGGCTGCCAAGAACCCATTCCGCATAGGCATAGACGCGCAGGCGCGCCGGCACCGAACCCGAATTCTGGATTCGCAATCGGGAGATTTTCACCGGATCGACCGGATCCACCACATGGGTAAGGTCCATCGACAGCGGCCCGCGCTTCGAACGGAAAGTCGAAAAACCCTGCCCGTGCCATGTTTCGTAGGTCATGGCGGGATCGCGCACCACGGCCGCCATCGGCGAGAACGCCCGGCCACTGGCATGATCGTAAATATAGATGCCCTCGCCGGGCCGGTTGGTGACCGGATCGTTCGCCCACGGCGTCAGTTGATAGTCGCGGCTGTTTCGGCTCCAGGTGAAGGCAGCGCCTTCAGCCGAAACATGGAAACCGAACGAGGCGTTGGAGACGACGTTGATCCAGGGCTGCGGCGTCGTGCGCCGGCCAGCAAGGCGCACGACATAGTGGCGTCCGTCGCCCTCGAAGCCGCCAAAACCGTTCCACTGGTTGAGCCCGCTGCCGTCGGCACTGCCTTCGAGCGAGGCCTGGGTAGCCCATGTCTGTGGTGGTGGTGAAGACGGTTCGCGAAGCCCTGCGGCACCCGCCGGCTGCAGGGCGTCTCGCGCTTGCAGCGCAGCGGCCTCGGCGCGCTCGATCTGATCGAAGATGGTACCGTTGCGCGTGTGCAGGACGACGCGGGCGACGGCGAGCAGCGTCTTGTAGGTCGTCTCGTCCATCAGGTCGCGGCGCACTGCGAAGATGTGCTGGCGGGGTCCGAGTTCCTTGCCACGCAGGCGACTGTTTTCGCACAGCGTCTCGACCGCCCGTTGCAGATCCTGCACGTAGGATGAAGCCTGCTCGTTGACGACGACAAAGTCGATCATCATGCCGCGGGCGCGCATATATTCCTGAAAGCGGAGCGCCTGGGCGACGATTTCGAGGTCGGCGACATCGCCGATCCTGACCAGGAAAATCGGAAAGTCGCCGGATATGCTGGTCGGCCACAGGCCGGACTGCTTACCGAGTCCGGAGGCGATCGATTCGGCCGGAAGGCGCAGGAACGGATCGGGATAGATCAAATAGCGCGCCAGCTTCTGCACATTGGCGGCATCGGCCAGGCTGAGGCCGAGATGACGGGTCTGCACCTGCGAGCGGGTCCAGGCGAGCATCGCCTGGCGGGCGAAGGCTTCCGGATGATCGAGCCGCGCAATGGCTTCTTCGAGCTCGGCACGGTTGGCGCCGACGGCAGTCCAGAAGGTCAGCGAGATCTTCTTGTTCGCTGGCACGCGCACCTGCCGGCGAAGTGCTGCAACCGGATCCAACGTGAAGCCGGAATGGCCGCCAAGCTTGGCGCCGGGATCGAAGGCGGCTGCCTCGGCAATGGTGCGGCCGCGGCCGATAAAGGCCCGCCGGTCGGTCTCGGCCCCGGCGTCGCGCGCCGACCCAGACGGGTCGGTGACGAAATGCACCATAGTGACGTCAGGCTCGTTCGTTTCCCGCTTGCGCCTTGTGGCGAAGATCGCTGCGTTGTTCGCAGCGATTTCGGTTTCCACGAACATTTTCGAGAAGGCCGGATGCGCGTTGTCGGATACGTCGGAGCCCAGCACCAGTTCGGCAAAGGAGGTCACTTCGATATGCCGGTCGACCGCGCCGTCATTGTAGAGCGTCACCCGCCGGCCTTCGCCGTTTCCCTCCGAGATGACGATGCATTCGACCTCGGAACGCAACGATCCCACCGATTTGACGAAGCTCGCCTTGTCGTCGGAGAACAGCGTCTGCACCTCTTCGTTGGTGGCACGCTTCGGCTCGGCGGTGGCCGACCACCAGTCGCCGGTGCCGGCATCGCGCAGGAAAATGTAGGAGCCAAGGCGATCCTCGGTCGGATCTGGCTGCCAGCGCGTGACGGCAAGCTCGCCCCAGCGGCTATAGCCGGAGCCGGTCGCGGTGACCATGACCGAGTAGCGGCCATTGGACATGACGCTGGTCGAACGCAGCGCCCTGAGCGGGTCGAGCACGATGCGCGTATCAGGGCTCTCGACTTCCGTTTCGTCCTTCGACCGTTCGTCGGCCTCGGTCCTGACGGTGGCGGTGGGGATGTCGCGCGGCGCTCTTTCCTGCAGCAGCAACTCGGCCGACTCGATCACCGGATCGCTGTGGAAGCGGTCGCGCAGGCGTCCTTCGAAGATGGCGTCGGCAACGGCGGCGATCGACATGCCGGAATGGTGGGCCATGTAGTTCAGCACGACGGCATGGTCGGTGCCGTCCGGCACGCGCTGCGGCGTGAAATCGACCGCATCGTAAAAGCCGTGCCGGCCAAGGGCGCCGATCTGCCTCAGCCTGGCCAGGTTCTGCACCGATTCACGCGGGGTGAACTGGGCCGCCAGCACGGTCGCGTAAGGCGCAATCACCGTGTTCTGACCAAGACCTCGCTTCAGGCCCAACCCGGGCACGCCGAAATTGGTGTACTGGTAGGTCAGTTCGCGGTCGCGGGCGTTGTAGGCGGCTTCCGAGATTCCCCAGGGCACGTTCTTCGAGCGGCCGTACTGGATCTGGCGCTTGATGATGAGCTTGCTGGTCTGGTTGAGGATGCTGCCCTGCGGCTCCTTCATCACCAGCGGGGGCATCAGATACTCGAACATCGAGCCGGACCAGGACATCAGCGCGCCCTGGAACCCGATCTCGACGATCGGGCGGCCGAGGTGGAACCAGTGCTCCGTCGGCAGATCGCCCTTGGCGATGGCGAACAGGCTGGTCAGCCGCGCCTCTGAAGCCAGGAGGTCGTAGCAGCTTTCGTCGAGCTGATGCTCCTCGACCCGGTAGCCGATCGACAGGAGCTTGCGTTCCTTCCGCATAAGGAAGGAGAAATCCATCTCGAAGGCGAAGCGGCGCGTGCGCTCGCGCAACGACAGAAGCTTGGCCCGCAAGGCTTCGACGGCATTGTCGTCGCTATGCGCGTCATGGACATGCGCCTCGCAGGTGGCTTCCAATCTCGCCGCCCAGTCGGCGATGATGTCGCTCTGTGTCGATGCGGCCTCGGTATGGATGGCGATGGCGAGCTTGCGGATCTCGCCGGCCAGAACGGCGAGGTTGATGGTGCGGATCGACGCCATCTCGGGTTGGGCCTTGATCGATTCGACCGCCCGCCGCATGCCGTCGAGGCGATCGGCGAGCCGTTGGCGCAACGGCCGCAACTGGCGGCGGTCGTCAGGCAACGCCGCCAGGCTTTCGTCGAGGATCGTCACCGTATCGAGGATGCCCTCGAAGTCGCCCTGCAGGTGGACTGCAGGCGCTTCCGCCCATTCGGCGCAGGCAGCCGCCACCGCCACCAGATGGCCGGCGAGATTGCCGCTGTCGACGGCGGAAATATAGAGCGGATAGAGCGGCTTCAGCGTCGTCGTGTCATACCAGTTGAAGAGATGGCCGCGCTCACGCGGCATGCTCTCGATGGTCGACATCGTGGCGTCGATGCGCGAGGTGGCATCGGACAGGCTGATCCAGCCGAAATCGCGCGCCGAAATCACGGACAGGAGATAGACGCCGATATTGGTCGGCGAGGTGCGGGGCGCCACGACAGGCGCCGGACTTTCTTGGAAATTATCGGGCGGCAGATTGTGGTGCTCGGCCGTCACGAAGGTCTCGAAATAATGCCATGTACGCCGCGCGACCGTGCGCAGCGCATGGATGTCGGCCGCCGATATGCGCAAGCGATCCTCGGTTTCGGCCGAGCGGCTGATCCAGAAGGCGAAGGCCGGCGAGCCGATCCAGAACAGCGCGAAGAAGAAGGCCACGAAAGCGCCGGTGGAATCGGCCAGAACCGGAATGGCGAGGCCGACGACGCCGACAATCACCGCGCCATACATCATGCCGTAATAGGAGCCGAGATCGTTGTCGCCGTTCTTGTGCGCCTGTGAGGCAGTGCGCCATTCCAGCAGGTTCTGCCGACTGACGAACAGGCGGTAGAGCGTACGGATGATGGCATCACCCATCATCCAGGCCAGATGCGCCATCAGCACGATCTTCAGGGCCACCAGGGCGGTGCCGAAGACAACGTCGCGAGCCAATGCCGAGAAATGACCGCGCGGCGTCTGGTCGCCGCTTTTCGGCAGGATGGCGTGGACGATGTCGAACGTCGGCGCCATGAAGAGCGTGAGGATCAGCAGCGCCTGCCACTGCGCGGCCTGCGTGAAGGGCAGCAGCGTCCAGCCTGCGATCGCCGCCATCACCCAGAAGATCGGCGTCAGCGAGCGGCGCAGATTGTCGACCATCTTCCAGCGCGACAACGCCGGCACGCCGGAGCGTGGATCGAGAAGGAAGCCCAGAAGCTGCCAGTCGCCGCGCGCCCAGCGATGGTGGCGCGATGCGTCGACCGAATAGCGGGTCGGATAATCCTCGACCAGTTCGACGTCCGTGACCAGCGCCGCGCGCGCCAGAGCGCCTTCGAGCAGATCGTGGCTGAGGATGGTGTTTTCCTCGATGCGGCCCTTCAGCGCCGCTTCGAAGGCGTCGACATGATAGAGGCCCTTGCCGGTGAAGGAGCCGTCGCCGAAGACGTCCTGATAGATATCCGAGACGGCAAAGACGTAAGGATCGAGGCCGCGATTGGCGGAAAAGACCCGCTGGAAGAAGGATGCGTCGTCGCCGCTGGTCAGCGAGGCGGTGATGCGCGGCTGCAGGATGGTGTAGCCAGCGGTGACAAGGCGCTTTGCCGCATCGAAATGCGGGCGGTTGAGCGGATGGCAAAGTTTGCCGACCAACGCGGCGACGGCATCGCGGGTGGTGCGCGTGTCGGCGTCCAGCGTCATCACATGGACGACGTTTTCCGGCAACGGCACATCCAACGGCAGGAAGGTGGTGTCGCTGTCGCCGCGCAGCAGAAGATTCAGTTCGTGCAGCTTGCCGCGCTTGCGTTCCCAGCCCATCCAGGCGCCTTGGGATTCATTGTAGAGCCGCCGGCGGTGCAGGACGTAGAAACGCGGCGCGCCTTCGCTGGGATAGCGGGCGTTCAGCCGCGCGATCTCGTCGCGGGCATATTGGAGGATCTCAATATCCGCCGCATCGATTTCGGTTTTGCTGTCCGGCCAGTCCGAAAGCAGCGCGAAATGGATTTCGTCCGCCGTGTTGGCCAGGTGATGCACTTCGATGTTGCGGATGTTCTCCTCGACGTCATCGCGCGAGCCGATCAGCGACGGCACCACCACCAGGGTGCGCGCCTCGGGCGGCATGCCGCGTCTGTAGTCGTAGCCGACGAGGCGCGTCGGCTTCAGGAACAATGAGACGACAGTGTTGAAGAACGCAAGCGCGCCTTCGCTGGCCGGCACGGCAAACAGCGCCAGCATCAAGACGATCGACGGCACGGACAGGCCGAGAGTGGCAAGGGCGTTGCCGGAGAGGATCAGAAGCAGGACCGTCAGCGCGAACACCGGCACGACAATGCCCAGCCATCCGGTCTTGCGGAACGCCCGTTTGATCGTGACGCTGACGGTCGGCCGATAGCCGATCGCCTTTTCCAGCTCCAGCCGGCGCGGGCCGACCAGGAAGAACCCGACATCGGTGTGAGCGGTCGGACCGGTGCCGGTGGCATCGTTGACAGCGGCGTGGCCGGCGAGTTCGATGGCCTTTTCGGCGACGCGGAATTCGGAACGGTCGGAACGGCGCGCCAATTCCTCGATCGCGGTCCGATATTGGTCGCGCGAGAAGAAATCGAGCGTGGCGAAGTCGGTGCGCTCGCGCAGCAAGGTGTCGATGCGGCTGACACCTTCGAACCAAACCGTCCAGTCGATATCGTTGATGAGTCTGAGGCCGCGGATGATGTTACCAGTGGTCACATTGCCGCCGGACAGCGTGCGATGCTCGCTGATGATGATTTCCTCGGCATCCGAGCCGGACTTTTCAAGCTCGTTCTCCAGCCATTCCAACGCCCTGCCGGCATTTTGCGACCCGTCGCGCAGCCGGTAGAGCAATTGGGTGGCAAAGGTGGTGTCCTGGGCATGGGGGACGTAGCTCGACAGGATTGCCTGACGGTCGGCGCTGTCGTCGATCGCCAGCACGCGATCGGCAACCTCGTTGGCAATCTGGCGCATCTGCCGGGTGCGATTGACCCGGACCGCGATCCGGCGAAGATTTTCGATCAGAACGAAGCGCAGCAGCGACGGCAGCGCCCAGAGCTCGCCGATCTTCAGCGGCTCGATGGACTGAAAGCCTTCGACGATCGCCTTGAACATGGTCGCCGAGACGGAACTGTCCGAATGCGCGACATAGGTCCAGGCCAGCGCAAGCGCGCGCGGCACGCTGGCGCCGTCGGACAGTTTCAGGGTCGGCAACTGTCGATAGAAACGGCGCGGCAGGTCGCGTTTGACTTGAAAGATGGTTTCCTCGACCAGATAGTTGTTGTCGAGCAGCCATTGCGCCGCCGGGGTGATCGTCTCGCCTCTCGCCTGCGCGGCGTTGGTCGAGCGGTAGACTTCGAGGATCTTCCTGGCGCTGTCGCGTATGCGTGGCTGGAAATCGAACGGCTCCAGCCCGAACAGATCCCTGACGTCGCCCTGAGCGAGGCTTGTACCCAGCGTGCGCAGGCGCTCTTCCGGCAGAAAATTGGAGCGTATCGGCTCTTCGGTGATGGCCGGGAAGCCCGCGCTCGTTTTTTCCATTTGGGTGGGGTTTGTCTGGATATTCATTGAAAATTCCGTATGGGGGACGCATAGCGGCGTCACCGCCACGGCAATGTCCCTAAAACCGATTCAAATGCAATTGGTTGCATCGAAACATGGGCCGAAAGTCTGTTTTCGCACCACAACGCCAGACGATCGCCCCCTCGCTTCCGTCAGGACGTGATCGACGGAAGGATTCAGGCTTTTTCGTGATGTGGACTTCAGCTTACGGCATATTCCGCCGGTGTCGCGATCATGTTTCGAAACAGGCGTTAATCGTTTGCGGCTACGCGATCGATGCGGATGACGAACAGCGTCGCCGTTCGGGCAGGCTCCAGGCGCCGTTTCTTGGCGTCCGGCCCGAGCCACAGCGTGTCGCGCGGTCCGATGCGGACAGGCGCCGCGCCGGCCACCGTGATCTCCCCGTCAAGACACAGGACGAGGGTCGCATCGGCCGCCGACTGGATGTCCGTCTGAGCCGAAATCACCACGCGCTCGACAGTGTGGGTCATCCGTCCGCGCCGCGTCATGACGTTGAGATCGGTGATCGGACCGGCGACCAGCGCCGCCTGCGTCGGCACATCGGCAGGAAAGGAAAGCGGGGCGGAAGCCTTGGTCACCGTAGCCGCCGGGCGGCCGGCGATATCAAGAATAACCCCCTCGCCTCCCAGCACGGCCAAGGTTCGGTCCACTCCGGTAAAACCCGAGAAAGGCCCGCCGCTGTCGACGCGCGCCATCGAGACGCGCCAGTCGAAATCGTCGAGCCCGGCACCTGCCGGCGAGACGGCGATTTCCGTCGTCACCCCGCCGCCGTTCTTCCACGGCATGGACCGGTATTCGGCTGCCCGGAGGATGCGCAAGGCGCGGCTCAGCCGAGGATGCCGGGCAGGTTGAGCTGGTGCTCCCTGGCGCAGTCGATGGCGATGTCATAGCCGGCATCGGCGTGGCGCATGACGCCGGTCGCGGGGTCGTTCCACAGCACCCGCTCCAGGCGTTTGGCCGCTTCACGTGTGCCGTCGGCGACAATGACCATGCCGGCATGCTGCGAAAAGCCCATGCCGACGCCGCCGCCATGATGCAGCGACACCCAGGTTGCGCCGGAGGCGGTGTTGAGCAGCGCGTTGAGCAACGGCCAGTCGGACACGGCGTCCGAGCCATCCTTCATCGCTTCCGTCTCTCGGTTCGGCGAGGCGACCGAGCCGGAATCGAGATGATCGCGGCCGATGACCACCGGCGCCTTGAGCTCGCCCTTCGCCACCATTTCGTTGAAGGCGAGGCCAAGCCGGTGGCGGTCGCCGAGACCGACCCAGCAGATGCGCGCCGGCAGACCCTGGAAGGCGATGCGCTCGCGCGCCATGTCGAGCCAGTTGTGCAGATGGGTGTTTCCGGGCGTCAGTTCGCGCACCTTGGTGTCGGTCTTGTAGATGTCCTCCGGGTCGCCTGAAAGGGCTGCCCAGCGGAACGGGCCGATGCCGCGGCAAAACAGCGGGCGGATGTAAGCCGGCACGAAACCCGGGAAGGCAAAGGCGTTCTCGAATCCTTCCTCCTTCGCCACCTGGCGGATGTTGTTGCCATAGTCGAGCGTCGGCACGCCGGCGTTCCAGAACGCCACCATAGCCTCGACATGTTCGCGCATCGACGCGCGCGCCGCCTTTTCGACCGCCTTCGGGTCGCTGGTGCGCTTCTCTCGCCATTCGGCGAGCGACCAGCCCTTGGGCAGATAGCCGTTGAGCGGATCATGCGCCGACGTCTGGTCGGTGACCATGTCGGGGCGCACGCCGCGCCGCACCAGTTCCGGCACGATGTCGGCGGTGTTGCCGACCAGGCCGACCGATTTCGCCTCGCCGGCCCTTGTCCAGCGCTCGATCTTTTCCAGCGCCTCGTCGAGCGTGTCGGCGCGTTCGTCGACATAGCGGGTGCGCAGCCTGAAATCGATGCGGTCGGGATCGCATTCGATCGCCAGGCAGCAGGCGCCTGCCATGACCGCGGCCAGCGGCTGGGCGCCGCCCATGCCGCCCAGGCCGCCGGTCAGGATCCATTTGCCCCTGAGATTGCCGCCATAATGCTGGCGGCCGGCCTCGACGAAGGTCTCGTAGGTGCCCTGCACGATGCCTTGCGTGCCGATGTAGATCCACGAGCCGGCCGTCATCTGGCCGTACATCATCAGACCCTTCTTATCGAGCTCGTTGAATTTCTCCCATGTCGCCCAGTGCGGCACCAGGTTGGAATTCGCGATCAGCACGCGCGGCGCATCGGTGTGCGTCCGAAACACGCCGACCGGCTTGCCAGACTGCACCAGGAGCGTCTCGTCATCTCCAAGCGTCTTCAGAGAGGCGACGATACGGTCGAAATCGTTCCAGGTGCGCGCCGCCCGGCCGATGCCGCCATAGACGACCAGTTCGTTGGGGTTTTCGGCGACGTCGGGATCGAGATTGTTCATCAGCATGCGCAACGGCGCTTCCGTCAGCCATGTGCGGGCGTTGAGCTCGCTGCCGCGCGGACTGCGGACTTCGCGGATGTTATGACGAGGATCGGTCATGGTGTCACTGTCCCTTTCGAATGAGCTGTGCGGAGGAGCGTCAGCGCCCGGCCCAGGCAATCGCGCTTTCCAGAATCCGCTGCAGCGTGGCGCGGATCGGCGCGGCGAATGCGGGGTCGTAAGGCACCGGCCAATTGTCGGGCGTCCCCTTGCCCTCGGGCTCGCGCATATAGCCGCGGTTGGAGAGTTCCATCTGCAGCGTATGGACGTTGTTTTGCGGCTGGCCGAAATTGCGCGTAATCCAGCCACCCTTGAAGCGGCCATTCACAACGTATGTCTCGCCGGTTTCGGCGAGAATCTGGCCGACCGTTGCCTGCAGGGCCGGATCGGCGCTCTTGCCGTCATTGGTGCCCAAATTGAACACCGGCAACGTGCCCTCGAACAGGCGCGGCAATACCGAGCGGATCGAGTGGCAGTCATAGACGACGGCCCTGCCATGAGCACCCTTTATCCGCGCAACTTCTCCTGCAATTTCGCTGTGATACGGGAAAAAAAAGCGACGGCTCCGATGTTCTATCTCTTCAGCGTCTGGTTCCAAGCCGGGGCGATAGAGCGGATCGCCGTCAAACGTCTCGGTTGGGCAAAGACCGGTAGTGGTTTGGCCGGGATACAGAGAAACACCAGACGGATCGCGATTGACGTCGATGACGCTGCGCGAGATCGACGTCCGAATAACGCTGGCGCCAAGATCAGCCGCAAAGTCATAGAGTTGTTCGATCCACCAGTCCGTGTCGCGACGTGCGAGCCACGGCGAAACGAACCGATCTTCCAAACCAGCCAAATCGGTGCCGGTATGCGGCAAGCTGACAAGCAGCGGCTTGGTTCCCTCGTGGACGGTAAGCCAGTCGCGTTCGTTCATCATGCCGCTCCAGAAATTGCCGGCAGCGCCACCGCGCCTGCCGCCTTGATCGCCGCGCCGCTGCGCACCATGGCGATGGCCTTTTCCATGTCGGGGTGGAAATGCCGGTCATTGTCGAGATGCGGCACTTCCGCTCTGACCAGCCTGCGCACAGCCTCAAGTGCGGCACTCGACGTCAGCGGCGCATGGAAATCGCAGCCTTGCGCGGCGGCCAGCAATTCGATGCCGATGACGGCCGTCGCATTCTCGACCATGCCGATCAGCCGGCGCGCGCCGTGCGCTGCCATCGAGACGTGGTCCTCCTGGTTGGCCGAGGTCGGGATCGAATCGACGCTGGCCGGATAGGCCTTCTGCTTGTTTTCCGAAACGAGGGCCGCCGCCGTCACCTGCGGAATCATGAAGCCGGAGTTCAAGCCGGGCTTCGGCGTCAGGAAGGCCGGCATGCCCGACAGCGCCGGATCGACCAGCATGGCGATGCGCCGTTCCGACAGCGAGCCGATCTCGCAGACGGCGAGCGCGATCATGTCGGCGGCGAAGGCCACCGGCTCAGCGTGGAAATTGCCGCCGGAAAGCGCTGTGTCGTCCTCGGCGAAGATCAGCGGATTGTCGGTGACGCCGTTGGCCTCGGTGCCCAGCGTGTCGGCGGCCTGGCGCAGCACGCTGAGTGCGGCGCCCATCACCTGCGGCTGGCAGCGCAAGCAGTACGGGTCCTGCACGCGCTCGTCGCCGAGCCGGTGCGATTCACGGATGGCGCTGCCGGCCATCAGGTTGCGCAGCGCCTCAGCCGTCTCGATCTGGCCAGGATGCTTCCTGAGCAGATGGATGCGCGGATCGAATGGGGCGTCGGAGCCCTTGGCGGCGTCGGTCGAAAGCGCGCCGGCGACAAGCGCCGACTGATAAAGCACTTCGGCGTCGAACAGGGCGGCCAGCGCATAGGCGGTCGAAAACTGTGTGCCGTTGAGCAGCGCCAATCCTTCCTTGGCGCCAAGGATGACCGGCTCCAGCCCGTGCGAAACAAAAGCGACCTTGGCCGGAACGCGGCCATGCGGGGTAAAGCACTCGCCGACGCCGATCATCACCGCCGTCATGTGCGACAGCGGCGCGAGATCGCCGGATGCGCCGACGGAGCCTTGCGCCGGCACCACCGGGATGACGTCGTTGGCCAGCATCGCTTCCAGCAACTCGATGGTCTGTGGCCGCACGCCGGAAGCGCCCTGCGCCAGGCTGGCCAGCTTCAGCGCCATCATCAGCCGGCAAACAGCAACCGGCATCGGTTCGCCGACGCCGGCGGCATGCGACAGCACGATGTTGCGTTGAAGCGTCTCGAGGTCGGCGGCGGGAATGCGGACGCTGGCCAGCTTGCCGAAACCGGTGTTGATGCCATAGACCGGCTCGCCCTTGGCAACGATCCGCGCAACCGCCTCGGCGCTGGCCTTGATCTTCGGCCGGCAGGCAGCGTCCAGCTTCGGCACGGCACCACGATAGACTTCGCGCCAGTCGGCCAGCGCTGCGTTGCCCGGCTTGAGTTTAAGTTCGCTCATCGTCCTCTCCAGATGCGGGCATGCAGCGGGTTGAAGCCCATGCGGTAGACGAGCTCGGCCGGGCGCTCGATGTTCCAGATCGCCAGGTCTGCCGATTTTCCGGCCTCCAGCGTACCGGTCTTTCCGAACAGCCCCAGCGCGCGGGCAGCCTCGCGGGTGACACCGGCGAGGCATTCCTCCACGGTCAGGCCAAACAAGGTCGCTGCCATGTTCATGGTCAGCAGCAGTGAGGTCAGCGGCGAAGTGCCGGGATTGCAGTCGGTGGCGACCGCCATCCTGACGCCGTGCTGACGAAACAGTCCGATCGGCGGCTTCTTGGTCTCGCGGATGAAATAATAGGCGCCTGGCAGGATCGTCGCCACGGTTCCGGCCGTGGCCATCGCCGCAGCACCCGCCTCGTCGGTGTATTCGAGATGGTCTGCCGACAGCGCGCCATAGCGCGCCGCGAGTTCGGCGCCATGCAGATTGGACAGCTGGTCGGCATGGAGCTTTACCGGCAGGCCCGCTGCCTTCGCCGCGTCGAACACCCGAGAAATCTGCTCCGGCGAAAAGGCGATGCCCTCGCAAAAGCCGTCGACGGCATCGGCCAAGCCCTCGGCAGCGACGGCCGGCAAAATCTCCTTTGCGACCAGATCGCTAAAAGCGTCCTTGTCGCCTTTCGCTTCGGGCGGCAGGGCATGAGCGCCGAGGAAGCTCGTCCTTACTGTTACCGGACGGTGTTCGCCCAGGAGCCGCGCGGCGCGCAGCGATTTCTTCTCGTTTTCGATGTCGAGCCCGTAGCCCGATTTGATCTCGATGGTGGTGAGGCCTTCGGCGATCAGCGCATCGAGGCGCGGCAGCGACTGCGCAACCAGTTCGTGCTCGCCGGCAGCGCGCAGCGCCTTGACCGAGGAAACGATGCCGCCGCCGGCCTTGGTGACCTCTTCATAGGTGGCGCCGGCAAGCCGCATCTCGAATTCGTTGGCGCGGTCGCCGGCATGGACCAGATGGGTATGGCAGTCGATCAGGCCTGGCGTGATCCAGCGGCCTTCGCAATCGACAATCTCGCCCGCTTTGCCGAATACTGTGGGGCCAAATGCCGCCAGCATGTCGGCTTCTGGGCCGGCATAAACGATCAGGCCATCGCGCGCGGCAATCGCGCCGTGTTCGACGATGCCAAGTCCAGCGGCGCTTTCGGCCATGGTCGCCAGGCGTGCGTTGCGCCAGATGCGAATCTTCCCTGCCCGATCTTTGCTCTCTCCAGCCATCATCTTTTCCGTTTCAATCGGTGGCGATTATGTATATACATATTGAAGTTCGTTGCAAGTGCTATCATCATACCGCCAGATGGGATTTTGGAGAAAAACGTGACGACGATCTTTGCGGAACAGGCGCTTCTGCCCGACGGCTGGCATTCCGATACCCGGATCGTCATCGCTGAAGGCCGCATCGCGACGGTCGAGCCGGACGCCACATCCCAGCCCGGCGACGAACGCCATGCCATCCTGCTGCCAGGCATGCCGAATCTGCACAGCCATGCCTTCCAGCGCGGCATGGCCGGCCTTGCCGAGTTGCGCGGGCCCTCCGCCGACAGTTTCTGGAGCTGGCGCGAGGTGATGTACCGCTTCGCCCTGTCGATGACGCCGGAACAGGTCGAATCGGTCGCGGCCCAGCTCTATGTCGAGATGCTGGAGGCCGGCTTTTCGCGCGTCGGCGAGTTTCACTATCTCCACCACGACCGCGACGGCCGGCCCTATGCCAACATCGCCGAGATGGCCGAGCGCATCACTGCCGCGGCTGTCGACACCGGCATTGGGCTGACACTGCTGCCGGTCTTCTATGCGCATTCCTCCTTCGGCGGCGCCGCGCCGAATGAAGGCCAGCGGCGATTTATCAACGATATGAATCGGTTCTCGCGGCTTGTTGAGAAATGCCGCGAATCCGTCCGCAGCTTGAATCAAGCCGTCGTTGGCGTCGCCCCGCACAGTCTGCGCGCCGTGACGCCAGATGAATTGGAAAACATCGCGGCACTAGTGCCGGACGGACCGATCCACATCCATGTCGCCGAGCAAGTGAAGGAGGTTGAGGACTGTCTTGCCTGGTCCGCGGTGCGGCCGGTCGAATGGCTGCTCGCCAACGCCAAGGTCGATAAGCGCTGGTGCCTGATCCACGCCACCCACATGACCGAGACCGAGACGGCGGCCATGGCGAAGAGCGGAGCGATCGCCGGCCTCTGCCCAATCACAGAGGCCAATCTCGGCGACGGCACCTTTGCCGCACCTTTGTTCAAGCAACATGGCGGCCGCTTCGGCGTCGGCTCCGATTCAAACGTGCTGATCGGCCTGCCGGACGAATTGCGGCAGCTCGAATATTCGCAGCGCCTCGCCCACCGCGCCCGCAACGTGCTTGCGGTCGCCAGTGGCTCGACCGGCCGTGCGCTGTTCGATGCGGCACTCGACGGCGGCAGTGCCGCCCTTGGCGCAGGACCCTCGCGGATCGCCGCCGGTGCCTCAGCCGATTTCGTCTCGCTCGATGGCAACCACCCTTCGCTTGCAGGCAAGACGGGCGATGCGGTGCTCGACGTCTGGATCTTCGCCAACGGCACCAAGGTCGATTGCGTCTGGGTGCATGGCAAGAAACTGGTCAGCGGCGGCAGGCATACAAGGCGCGATGCCATTGCCGAGCGTTTTCGCAAGGTGATGGCGGCGCTTTCGGCATGAGCACGATCGAGACAATGGATGTGGATGTCGGCGAACCTCTCTCGCTGCACCAGCGCATCCTGTCCGACATCAGCGAGCGGATCCTGTCCGGCGCATGGGCGCCCGGTCACCGCATCCCGTTCGAGCACGAACTGACGGCCGAGTACAAATGTTCTCGCATGACGGTCAACAAGGCACTGTCGCAGCTCGCCAAGGCCGGGCTGATCGAGCGCCGCCGCCGCTCCGGAAGCTTCGTCCGGCGGCCGCAATCGCAGGCCGCGGTGTTGGAAATCCACGACATCAGGATCGAGGTCGAGGCGCTCGGCCTGCCCTATCGCTACGAGCGTGTGGCGCGACACAAAAGGCGCAGCAGCGCCGAGGATCGCGCCTTGCTGGAACTCGCCGCCGCCGGACCGGTTCTGGCGCTGGAGTGCCGGCATTTCGCCGGCAAGCGGCCGTTCGCCCACGAACAGCGGCTGATCAACCTTGCCGCGGTGGCCGAGGCCGCCGACGAGGAATTTCATGCCATGGCGCCCGGGCCTTGGCTGATCGCTCGCGTACCTTGGAGTGCCGCCGAACACCGCATCCGCGCCTTTGCCGCCGACAAACACATTGCGACGGCACTCGATATCGAGGCCGGCGCGCCGTGCCTGGTGGTCGAGCGGCGGACATGGAGCGCCGAGCACCCCGTCACCCATGTCCGTTTCACCTACCCGGCGGACAGCCACATGCTGGTGGCAAGGTTTACGCCTTCGCAGGGAGGGGAGGGTCGCGGAGCAAGTGCCGCAAAGCGGCACTTTGTGACGCGGGGTGGGGTCGGTGCAACCTCGCCCGACCCCACCCCTCGAGGGGGAGGGTAAAGCGCCGCGCCTCAAATCGCCGCGGTAACGATGATCTCGACCAGATATTCCGGTCCGGCAAGCTTGGCTTCGCCGGTGGCGCGGGCCGGGGTGTGGCCCTGCGGCACCCACTTGTCCCACTCCGCGTTCATCTCGGCAAAGGTGCCCATGTCGGCCAGCCAGATGATCGCCTGCAGGATCTTGGTCTTGTCGGTGCCTGCCTTGGCCAGCAACTCATCGATGGCCGCCAGGATTGACTTGGTCTGCTCGCCAACGCTTGCGCCAGGCGTTCCGACCTGACCGGCCAGATAGACGGTGTTGCCGTGGATGACGATCTGGCTCATGCGCGGGCCTACATCGATGCGACGAATGCTCATGGGACGTTTCCTTCTCTTGTCGGTCGCGCCTCTTTAGAGTCGCGGTCGGTCTCGGGCAAGGTCGCCTGAGCGAATCCTCTTGAGCCAACAGGCGCAAGGAAAAGGCACGAGACAATCTCCTCGGTCGCCGCACTTCCGCCCGATTGGCTTGTTGACTAATGTAATAACATCACATATCCAGTCGGCCGCCGCCTGCAGCCGCGCGGATCGTAGTCGCCCACGGATCGTCACATGACCCAAACCTGCCTGACCTTCCGCGACCTGACGCTGGGCTACAACAGCCATCCGGCGATCCATCATCTCGACGGCACGATCCGCCGGGGATCACTGACCGCCGTCGTCGGCGCCAACGGATCGGGGAAGTCGACCCTGATGAAAGGCATCGTCGGCGTGTTGAAGCCGATGGCCGGCACGGTTGTCCGCGCGCCCGGCGTGCGCGCCGCCTATCTGCCGCAGCAGTCGGAGCTCGACCGCTCCTTTCCCGCCCGGGTCGTCGATCTGGTTTCGCTAGGGCTGTGGCCGCGGCGTGGCCTGCTCGGCCGCCATACCAGGGAAGATCGCGCTGCGGTCAGCCAGGCGCTGATGGCCGTCGGCCTCGGCGGCTTCGAAACGCGCCCGATCGACACGCTGTCCGGCGGCCAGTTGCAGCGCACGCTGTTTGCCCGCGTGCTGTTGCAGGACGCCGACCTCATCCTGCTCGACGAGCCGTTCAACGCCGTCGACACCAAGACGGTCGGCGACCTGATCGCGCTGATCAAGCGCTGGCATGGCGAGGAGCGCACCATCATGGTGGTTGTCCACGATCTGGAACTGGTGCGCCAGAATTTCCCCGAGACGCTGCTGCTGGCGCGCCAGCCAATCGCCTGGGGCGAGACCAAGGAAACGCTGCGGCCGGAAAACCTGTTGCGCGCGCGCCACTTCCACGAAGCCTGGGAGGAGAACGCGCCCTGGTGCGAGCCCGACAGCCACGAGCACGGTGATCACGCTCACGACCATGGGCACGACCATCATCACGGTTCCGGACCGAGGGCGGCATGATGGAAACGCTCTACGGGTTTTTCATCGCTCCGTTCGCCGATTTCGCCTTCATGCAGCGGGCACTTTTCGGGTCGCTAATGCTGTCGCTCGGCGCCTGCCCCGTCGGCGTGTTCCTGATGCTGCGGCGCATGAGCCTTTCGGGTGACGCCATGGCCCACGCCATCCTGCCGGGTGCCGCCGCCGGCTTCCTGTTCTATGGGCTGGAGATCTTGCCGATGACCATCGGCGGGTTGATTGCCGGCATCATCGTGGCGCTCGGCGCCGGCGCCGTCTCGCGCTTCACCATCCAGCGCGAGGACGCCTCGATGGCGGCCTTCTATCTGATTTCGCTGGCCATCGGCGTGCTGATGGTGTCGATCCGCGGCTCCAGCGTCGATCTCATGCATGTGCTGTTCGGCACCGTGCTGGCACTCAACAATGAAGCGCTGACGCTGATCGGCGGCATCGTCCTGGTCACGCTGGTCAGCCTCGCCATCTTCTGGCGGGCACTGGTCGCCGAATGTCTCGACCCGCTGTTCCTGCGTTCGGTCAGCCGGCTGGGCAGCCCGGTGCACTTCATCTTCCTTGGCCTCGTCGTGCTCAACCTCGTCGGCGGCTTCCAGGCGCTCGGCACGCTGCTTTCCGTCGGGCTGATGATACTGCCTGCGGCCGCCGCGCGCTTCTGGACAATGCGCGTCGAACCGATGTGCGTGCTGGCGGTGCTGATCGGCTTTGCCTCCTGCGTCGCGGGGCTGCTCTTGTCCTATCACGCGTCACTGCCTTCCGGCCCGGCCATCATCCTGTCCGCCGGCGTCGTCTATTTCGCCTCGATCCTGTTCGGCACGCGCGGCATCCTGCGCGCCCGTATCGTCCATCACCGCCACAGAACCGCCTGATCCCAACAAAGGAGACCGTCCATGCTAAAATCGATCCGCGCCGTCTTGGCAATGAGCGTTATAACATTAACAGCCTTTGGCGCGTCGTCGGCCATCGCGGAACCGCTGAAAGTGGTCGCAAGCTTCACGGTCATTGCCGATTTCGCCAAAAATGTCGGCGGCGACCGCATCAATCTGACCACCATCGTCGGGCCGGACGGCGATGCGCATGTCTACGAGCCGAACCCGGCTGACGCGGTGGCCATGGCCGGGGCGGATGTGGTGCTGGTCAACGGCCTGCATTTCGAAGGCTTTCTGCAGCGCCTGATCGACGCCAGCGCCACCAAGGCGACAATCGCCGTTCTGACCAGGGGAGTCACACCGATCAATTTCAAGCCGGAATTCGCCGATGCCGACGCCCATGAAGACGCAGATACCGGCGGCGAGACGGCTACCGATCCGCACGCCTTCCAGTCGATCGCCAATGCCAAGATCTACGTGAAGAACATCGCCGACGCTTTCTGCACCGCCGACGCCGACGGTTGCGACAGCTACAAGGCCAACGCCGTCGCCTATACCGAGAAGCTCGACGCGCTCGAGGGCGAAGTGCAGGCGGCGATCCAGTCGATCCCGAAAGAGAAGCGCGTCGTCATCACCTCGCATGATGCCTTCGGCTATTTCGAAAAGGCCTATGGCCTCACCTTCCTGGCCCCCGAAGGGGTATCGACCGAGTCGGAGCCTTCCGCCGCCGACGTCGCCAGGCTGGTCAGCCAGGTGAAGCAGGACAAGGCGGCGGCGGTCTTCATCGAAAACATCACCAACGCACGGCTGATCGAGCAGATCGCCAGCGAGACTGGCATCAAGGTAGGAGGCACGCTCTACTCGGATGCATTGTCGCAGCCCGACGGCCCAGCCTCGACCTATATCGACCTGATGCACAACAACATCGCCCAGATCAAAGGCGCGATCCTCGGAAGCTGAGGCCCGCACCACCAGGAAAAAAGCGGAGCCAGACTCCGCCTTTTTTGGGCGATAATTTGTTATGTAATAACATATCGCACTATCAAACCCGTTTCAACCGCGGCCAACCTTCGGATACGACATGCTTCAGACTTCCAAACGCCTCCCTGTCACTGTGCTCTCCGGCTTTCTCGGCGCCGGCAAGACCACGCTTTTGAACCACATATTGTCGAACCGCGAAGGTCGGCGCGTCGCCGTCATCGTCAACGACATGAGCGAGATCAACATCGATGCCGAGCTGGTGCGCGACGGCGCCGACCTTTCGCGCACCAATGAGAAGCTGGTGGAAATGTCGAACGGCTGTATCTGCTGCACATTGCGCGACGATCTGCTTAAGGAAGTCCGCGCGCTCGCCGAACAGGGCCGCTTCGACTATCTGCTGATCGAATCCACCGGCATTTCCGAGCCGCTGCCGGTCGCCGCGACCTTCGATTTCCGCGACGAGAATGGCGACAGCCTTGCCGATGTCGCCCGCCTCGACACGATGGTGACGGTGGTGGACGCGCTCAACCTGCTCAAGGACTATTCCTCCTCGGATTTCCTGCGCCAACGCGGTCAATCGCTCGGCCAGCAAGATAGCCGCGCGCTGGTCGACCTTCTGGTTGAGCAGATCGAGTTCGCCGACGTAGTGGTGCTGAACAAGATCGGCGCGGCAAGCACACATCAGCGCGACATGGCGCGCCTGATCGTGCGCGCTCTCAACCCCGACGCCGAGATCGTCGAAGCCGATTTCGGCAAGGTGCCGCTCGACAAGGTGCTTGCCACCGGTCGCTTCGACTTCGACAAAGCGCAGCAAAATCCGCTCTGGTTCAAGGAGCTCAACGGATTTCGCGACCATATCCCCGAAACGGAGGAATATGGTATCCGCTCGTTTGTCTATCGGGCGCGAAAACCGTTCGAGCCCGCCCGATTCCAGGCCTTCATTGACCGTGCATGGCCGGGCGTCGTGCGCGCCAAGGGCTTTTTCTGGCTCGCCACCCGACCGCGTCACGTCGGCGAGCTGAGCCAGGCCGGCGCGCTGGTCAGAACCGAAAAGCGCGGCTTGTGGTGGGCGTCGGTACCATCGGGCCAATGGCCCGACCATCTCGAATGGCGGGAGAGCATGCGGCGCTATCTCGATCCCGTCTGGGGCGACCGGCGCCAGGAGATGGTCTTCATCGGCTGCGAGCCGATGGACGAAGCCCGCATCCGCGCCGAACTGGACGACTGCCTGATCGAGGCCAAGGCCTTCGAGCCCGAACTCTGGCGCGGACTGCCCGACCCATTCCCAGACTGGAAAGCCTGAGCTGGATTCTCCGCCGGAAATGTCTATCTGCACGAGTGGGATTTCATTCTGCGCGGATTGCCGGCCTCGTCGGGGAGTGGCAAGACTGTCGCCAAACCAAATTGCGAGGACAGGACATGGAATATCGTCAGATCAGTGAGGACTATTCGGTCTCGGGCCAGATCCAGCCCGAAGAGGTCGCCGCCATCAAGGCCGCCGGCTTCAAGAGCGTCATCTGCAACCGACCGGATGACGAACAGCCCGGCCAGCCTTCGGCGGACAGCATCAAGGCGGCGGTCGAAGCCGCCGGGCTCGCCTTCCGCTACATCCCCGTCATCAGCGGCCAGATCACGGCCGACAATGTCGAGGATCAAGCCGAGGCTCTGGATGAGTTGGAAGGCCCGGTCTTCGCCTATTGCCGTTCCGGTGCACGCTGCACCAACCTCTACGGGCTGATCCAGCAGTCGAAGGGTTAGATCGGCAGCGCTCCGGTTTCCTTCAGCGTTTCGAGCACGATCGCCGTCTTCACATGTTGCACGGATTCGTGCGGCAAGAGCACGCCGTTGACGAATTCCGACAGCGACTTCAGGTCCGGCGTCACCACCTTCAGGATATAGTCCATCTCGCCCGTCAGCGCGTGCGCCTCCTGCACCTCCGGCAGCCGCGCCACCAATTCGCCGAAGCGCTGCGCATTGTCGCGATTGTGAGTAGCGAGCGTTACCGATATGACGTTGACCAGCGAGAAGCCGAGCTTGTCGCGGTCGAGCACGGCGCGATAGCCCCTGATATAGCCGTCCTCCTCCAGCCTCTGACGGCGGCGCGAACATTGCGACGCCGACAGGTTCACCCGTTCGGAAAGATCGTTGTTGGTCAGCCGTGCATCGCCCTGCAACAGAGCCATTATCTTGCGGTCAAACTGATCAACGCGCGCATCATCCATGGATTCTTTCCCATATGTGCACAGTTCGCGCATCACCTAATCATTTCAAGCGTTTGAATGCAAGCACCATGCGCCCGCTCCGCGCTATCATTGCGTCGAAATGGCCTTTTCCGGCCACGCCAACTTTTGGAGGACTATGCCATGGGCCCCTTCCCGCACGACGCCCCGCCCGCAAAGATAAGCAAGGCCAACCCTGCCGGCACCGACGGCTTCGAGTTCGTCGAGTTTGCGCATCCCGAGCCGGAAAAGCTCGCCGAGCTTTTCACCCGCATGGGTTATGTGCCGGTGGCCAAGCATCGCACCAAGAACATCACCGTCTGGCGGCAGGGCGACATCAACTATGTCGTCAATGCCGAACCCGGCTCGCATGCGATGAAATTCGTCGACAAGCACGGCCCCTGCGCGGCCTCGATGGCCTGGCGGGTGGTCGACGCCAAGCACGCGTTCGACCATGCCGTCGCCAAGGGCGCGAGACCTTATGAAGGCACCGACAAGGCGATCGATGTGCCGGCAATCGTCGGCATCGGCGGCTCGCTGCTTTATTTCATCGAGGTCTACGGTGAGAAGGGCTCGGCCTACGACGCCGAGTTCGACTGGCTGGGCGCGCGCGACCCGAAGCCGGAAGGCGTCGGCTTCTATTATCTCGACCACCTCACCCACAACGTCTATCGCGGCAACATGGACAAATGGTGGGATTTCTATCGCGACCTGTTCGGCTTCAAGCAGATCCATTTCTTCGACATCGACGGTAAGATCACCGGGCTGGTCAGCCGCGCCATCACCTCGCCCTGCGGCAAGATCCGCATCCCGCTTAACGAGTCCAAGGACGAGACCAGCCAGATCGCCGAGTATCTGAAGAAGTACAATGGCGAAGGCATCCAGCACATCGCCGTCGGCACGGACGAGATCTACGGCGCCACCGACAGGCTGGCCGCCAACGGGCTGAAGTTCATGCCCGGCCCGCCCGACACCTATTACGACATGTCCCATGGCCGGGTGCACGGGCATGACGAGCCGATCGAGCGCATGAAAAAGCACGGCATCCTGATCGACGGCGAAGGCGTGGTCGACGGCGGCACGACCAAGATCCTGCTGCAGATCTTTTCAAAAACCGTGATCGGCCCAATCTTCTTCGAATTCATCCAGAGGAAGGGCGACGAAGGTTTTGGGGAAGGCAATTTCCGCGCTTTGTTCGAATCGATCGAGCAAGACCAGATCAAGCGCGGCGTGCTGAAGGTGCAAGCGGCGGAGTAGGCGGATGCGCCCTCCTTGCGGTTCGATCAATTATGACCTAAATTCTGGTCATAAAGGATCAGCCCATGAACATCTCTATCGCCGAAGCCAAAGCGAAACTGTCGGAACTTGTCAGCCGGGCGCAAGCCGGTGAAGAGATCGTGCTCACCCGGCACGGCAAGGTCGCTGCTCGCCTCGTACCGCCAGCATCGGCCGACCTTCTGCCTCGCATCGGCGCTTTGAAGGGTAAAATCTGGATCGCAGACGATTTTGACGAACTCGGTCCCGAATGGGACGAGTACGTTAAATGACGATCGGCCCATTTCTCGCCGACACGCAAATCATCCTTTGGTCGATTGCGGACAATCCTCGTCTTCGCGAGCCGCATCGTGCCATTCTGGCGTCAGATGCGGTCGTCTTTGCCAGCGCGGCCAGCGTTTGGGAGATCGCCATCAAGCGCGCTATCGGAAAGCTCGAAGCTCCCGATGATCTGGCAGCGCTGCTTCCGCAGATGCGCTTTCTTCCCCTCACTATTACGTTTCAACATGCGCAAAGGGTTGGCGGTCTGCCTCATCACCACGGTGATCCATTTGACAGGCTTCTCATCGCGCAGGCGCAAGTGGAGGAACTAACCATTCTGACGGCTGACCCGCATTTCGCCCGTTACGATGTCGCCTTGGCCTGATTGCTTAGTTCCAGCCGCTCGACCTCCGCCTTCCTCAGCTTCAAATCGTAGTCGAGCAAAAACTCGTCGAGTTGCGGCGGCGCAACCGAGGTGCCTGACAGCATCGCATGCACCTGGCCGCGATGATGGATGTCGTGCAGGAAGACATGGGCGAGGATGTCGCCGATGCGCTCGGGGATCATGCCGTCCTCGCGCCGGTCAGTGATGACCCTTCGGTCGAGATCGTCCGCTGAGAGCCGATCGCAAAATGCGATCAGCCGCCGGTCGGATGCAGCCTGGGCGGCAAACAGCGCCTGTGGTTCATCGAACGGCACGAAATCGTCATGGGCCGCGGCGCCAACGCCGCCCTCTTCGAGAAAATCGAGATAGAGATAATCGACCGCCAAGATGTGATTGAGGGTTGCCTTGATCGAGGGGAAGAAGCTGGTTCGCTCGGCCTCGAATTCACCGGGCTTAAGCTGCAGCACGGCGCGATAGAGCCGGTCGTTCGACCAGAGATTGTTGCCGGCCATGCGTCGGAAATGATCGACTAGGTTCATCCTTTTCGAACTCCTCCCCTCGCATCTTATCTGGCGTATTCTTCGACCTTCTGCTCGATCGCACCAAAGATCGAATGTCCGGTCCTGTCCTTCATCTCGATGCGCACGGTGTCGCCAAAGCGCAGGAATGGCGTTTTCGGCGCGCCAGCCTGGATCGTCTCGATCATGCGCAATTCGGCAATGCAGGAATAACCGGCGCCGCCCGCCGAGACAGGCTTGCCCGGGCCGTCGTCGAGCTTGTTGGAGACCGTTCCCGAACCGATGATCGTGCCGGCGGCCAGCGGCCGGGTTTTCGCGGCATGCGCAATCAGCGCCGGAAAATCGAAGGTCATGTCCACGCCGGCGTCCGCCCGGCCGAAAGGCTTGCCGTTGAGATCGACCAGCAGCGGCAGGCTGACCTTGCCGCCATCCCAGGCATCCCCAAGCTCGTCCGGAGTCACCGCGACGGGCGAAAAAGCAGAGGACGGTTTTGACTGGAAAAAGCCAAAGCCCTTGGCAAGCTCCGGCGCGGTAAGGGAGCGCAGCGTGACGTCATTGACCAGCATGACCAGCCGGATCGCGGCTCTTGCCTCGTCAAGGTCTGCCCCCATCGGCACATCGTCGACGATGACGGCGACTTCCGCCTCCATGTCGATGCCAAATTCCTCGTCGGTCATGCGGATCGGGTCGCGCGGCGCGATGAAGGCGTCCGAACCGCCCTGATAGATCAGTGGATCGGTCCAGAAGCTTGCCGGCATCTCGGCGCCGCGCGCCTTCCGCACCAGTTCGACATGGTTCACATAGGCCGAGCCGTCAGCCCACTGATAGGCGCGCGGCAGCGGCGAATGGGCGTCATGCTCGTGAAAGCGGTCTGACGGCACGGCATTGTTCTCTAGCGATTCCGCTATTGTCGCGAGATGCGGCGCGATGCGGCTCCAGTCGTCGAGCGCCGCCTGCAGCGTCGGCACCAGAAACGAGGCATCGGTGAACCGCGTCAGGTCGCGCGAGACGACGACCAACTTTCCGTCACGCGTCCCGTCCTTCAATGTGGCAAGCCTCATGCGGTTTCCTCTCCTGATGCGGCTTAGTCGCCGCTTAGCTGTACAACAAGGCCGTCGCGGGCGATCGTCAAGTCACCGGCCCATGTTTTCCTGACGGCGGCGATCCAGTCGACCTCGCCGATCTCGGGATCGTCGGCCGGAATGAGGTGGTTGAGCACCAGTCTGCCTGCCCCGGCATCGGTGGCGATGCGTCCCGCTTCTTCGGCAAAACTATGGCTGGCGAGCAGATGTTCCCTCAGCCGGGCGCCGTTGCCGGTTTTCGCGACAAGCCGCTCGATGCCTTCTTCCAGCATGGCTTCATGGACGAGTATGTCGGCGCCTTTGGCAAAATCGGCCAAAGGCGGAAAGAATGCGGTGTCGGCGGAGAACACGACGCTTTTCCCGTCATGCTCGAAGCGCAGCGCAAAGCAGTCGGTCACCGGCGGATGGTCGACGCGCAGCGCTGAAACTTTCAGGCCGCGCTCCTCCATCACCCGGCCTTCGCCGAACTCAACGATCGAAACCATGTCGAGAATATCCGGCCGGCCTTCGTCGGCGATGCGGATCTCGATGTCGAATTCCATCGCCTGGCAAAAACGCCGCCAGTAATGGCCGGTGCCGGGCGGGCCGAACACGGTGACCGGTGTCGCCAGGCCCGCCGTCCAGGCGGTGTGGATCAACGGACCGAGTTCCAGCACATGGTCGGAGTGCAGATGCGTGATGAAGACCAGATCGAGCGCCTTCAGGCTGATGCCGGTGTCGGCCAGCCCGCGCGTCACGCCAAGCCCGCAATCGACGACGATGGTGCGGCCGCCGAATTCCAGCAGCGACGAACTCGGCCACGGCCCGCCCGGCCGGAGCGCCGGGCCGCCCTTCGAGCCCAACAGCACCAGCCGATCCCGCGTTCGCTCTACGCTCAAGACCAATCGCCCTCGGGCGTGCCGTTGAACCGCTTCTTCAGATCGGCCCAGCAGTCGATGTAGTTGTCCTGCCGGGTTTCGAGCTCGGCGGCGTAGCGGGTCAGCATCTGCGGGAATCGCGTCTCGAACATAAAGGCCATGGTGTTGTCGAGCTTGACCGGTTTCAGATCCGCGCGCGAGGCTTTTTCGAAGCCAGACGCGTCAGGTCCGTGGGCCAGCATCAGATTGTGCAGGCTGATGCCGCCGGGAACGAACCCCTCCTCCTTGGCATCGTACTGACCGTGGATCAGGCCCATGAACTCGCTCATGATGTTGCGGTGATACCAGGGCGGGCGGAACGTGTCCTCGGCCACCAGCCAGCGCGGTGGGAAGATGACGAAGTCGATGTTGGCGGTGCCCTCCTCGCCGCTCGGCGCGGTCAGCACCGTGAAGATCGACGGATCGGGATGGTCGAACAACAGTGCGCCGACCGGCGAAAAGGTCGCAAGATCATATTTGTAGGGCGAATAATTGCCGTGCCACGCCACCACATCCAGTGGCGAATGGCCGATCTCGGTGACATGGAACTGCCCGCACCATTTCACGATCAGCCGGCAGGGCGTCTCCTTGTCTTCGAACCAGGCGCAAGGCGTCTTGAAATCGCGCGGATTGGCCAGGCAATTGGCGCCGATCGGGCCACGATCCGGCAGCGTCAGCTTGGCGCCGTAATTCTCGCAGACATAGCCGCGCACTTCGGCATCGACCAGTTCGACCTTGAACACGAGGCCGCGCGGCAGCACCGCGATCTCGCCCGGTCGCAATTCGATGACGCCCATTTCGGTGACCAGGCGCAGGCTGCCGACCTGCGGCACGACCAGCAGCTCGCCATCGGCGTTGAAGAAATGGTCGTCGGCCATCGAGCGGTTGGCGACATAGACATGCGCCGCCATGCCGGTCTGGCCAAGCACGTCGCCGGCGGTGGTGATCGAGCGCATGCCGGCGATGAAGTCGGTCGGCTCCTTCGGCACCGGCACCGGGTTCCAGCGATACTGGCCGAGCGCCAGTTCATGGTCGCCGACATTGGGCGCAGTCTTCCACAACGGATAGCTCGCCGCCTTGAAGCGCCCGGTATGCTTGACGCTTGGCCGGATGCGGTAGAGCCAGGAGCGTTCATTGGTGCCGCGCGGCGCGGTGAAGGGCGAGCCGGAAAGCTGCTCGGCATAGAGGCCATAGGCCGGCCGCTGCGGCGAGTTCCGTCCCTGCGGCAGCGAGCCGGGCAAGGTTTCGGTTTCGAAGTCGTTGCCGAAGCCCGGCATGTAGGAAAAGGTCATCCGATCCTCCTCGATTAACGCTGCCAGAGCGTCCTTTGCGCGTCAAAAAGAGGACGTGCGGCGCTCTGGGATTGACCAAATTGGTTTCATTTGTAACCATCGAAAATGTAACTATCAACCGCAGCGTCTGCCGGGATACAAAGTCATGGACGTCCTGGAACTGGAAAGTTTCCTGCCCTACCGGCTGTACCGCCTCGCCGATGCGGTCAGCCGCGAATTCTCGCGAGTCTACAAGGACCGTCACGGTCTGACGCGCCCGGAATGGCGCACGCTGGCCGGTCTCGGCCAGCACGGCACGATGACCGCGACGGAGCTCGGCGAGCAATCGGCCATGCACAAGACGAAGGTTTCTCGAGCCGTCGCCGAGCTTGAACGGCGGCGCTGGCTGACCCGAACTCCGGATGAAAAGGATCGGCGGGTCGAGCATCTCACCCTAACCAGAGCAGGCCTTGCCGCTTATGGCGAGATGGTGCCGCTGGCGAAAGCCTTCGAGGTGAATTTGATGTCAAAGTTGACCGAGGGGGATATGGCTGCCCTGATAAAAGGGCTAGCTTCAATAGAGTCAGCATCGAAACAGAAATTGCAAACTCCAACAACTCTTCCAACCCTTGTTGCGGCGGGTGAGAAAAAATGACGGACGACACAGAAGGGAACCGTTGGAAGGAGTGGATGGAAGAATTTCAAAGTGAGTCGGATCGTGCATGTGCAGTGTTAGGACCGGCCTTTTTGGACGATCAATTGCGTGAATTACTGAAATCTTTTTTGGTGGACGATCAAAGGGTTGCAGACCTGTTCGCTTCGTCAATGGGTCCGCTGGCAAGCTTTTCATCAAGGATTGAAATGGCTTTTGCGCTAGGTTTTCTAGCGCCTCGCGAAGTCCGTGATCTGAATCTGATAAGAAAAGTTCGAAATGAATTTGCTCATCAGCTAGCCGGTACTTCCTTCGTTTCGCCAAAGGTCGTTTCTTGGTGTTCCGAGCTGGCGCAGTGTGATGTCTTCAGTTGGACAAAAGACACACTTTCAAGCCGGAACAGATTTGTCCTTAGCATAGTGATGTTGGCTAATTGGATTTCGATCCGCAGACTCGGCATCCAAAATACTAGGCGAACCGTTCAGCGCGAACCAAAACATCAAAAAGCCAAATTGGGAAATTTACCTTCACTGCCGTAGTGAATATTTTCCTACACCTACCAGTCCATCACCACTTTTCCCGAATTGCCGCTCTTCATCGCCTCGAAGCCGGAAATATAGTCATCGATGCCGATGCGGTGGGTGATCAGTCCGCTGACATCGAGCGGCCCCTGCACCAGCGCGATCATCTTGTACCAGGTCTCGAACATCTCGCGGCCGTAGATGCCCTTCAGATGCAGCATCTTGAAGATGACCTTGTTCCAGTCGATCTCGAAGCCGGTCGGCGCGATGCCCAGAATGGCGATCTTGCCGCCATTGTTCATGGTGTCGATCATGTCGCGGAAGGCGGGCGCCGCACCCGACATCTCCAAACCGACGTCAAAACCTTCGGTCATGCCGAGCGCCGGCATGATATCGCGCAGCTTTTCCTTCGACGCGTCGACCACATGCTGGACGCCGAGTTTTTTCGCCAGCGCCAGCCGTACCGGGTTGATGTCGGTGATGACCACTTTTCGCGCGCCGACGCATTGCGCGACGAGCGCGCCCATGATGCCGATCGGCCCAGCGCCGGTGACCAGCACGTCCTCGCCGACCAGATCGAAGGACAAGGCGGTGTGAACCGCATTGCCCAAGGGATCGAAGATCGCGGCGATCTCGTCGGGCACGTCGTCGGGGATCGGCACGACATTGTGCTGCGGGATCGCCAGATATTCGCCGAAGGCGCCCGGCCGGTTGACGCCGACGCCGAGCGTGTTGCGACACAGATGCCCCCTGCCCGCCCGGCAGTTGCGGCAATGGCCGCAGACGATGTGGCCCTCGCCCGAAACGCGCTGGCCAACCCTGTACTCGGTTACCGCCGCGCCGAAATCGGCGACCGTGCCGACGAACTCATGGCCGGTCACCATCGGCACCGGTACGGTCTTCTGCGCCCACTGGTCCCAATTGTAGATGTGGACGTCGGTGCCACAGATCGCTGTCTTCCTGATCTTGATCAGAACGTCGTTGGGGCCGATCTCCGGCACCGGCACCTCTTCCATCCAGATGCCCGGCTCGGCCTTGGCTTTGACCAGCGCCTTCATCATGTTCGACATTCTTTTGTCCCTTGAATCTCTTGATCCGGAGCAGCTTTTCGGTTCCGGCCGTTCAGGAAATCACGCCGAGTTCGCGCCCGACTGCGCCGAACGCCTCGACCGCGCGGTCGATGTCGGCGCTGGAATGGGCGGCCGACATTTGCGTGCGGATGCGCGCCTGGCCCTTCGGCACCACCGGAAACGAGAAGCCGATGACATAGATGCCGCGCTTCAGCATGCGCGCCGCCATCTCCTGCGCCAGCGTCGCGTCGCCGAGCATGACCGGGATGATCGGATGGTCTGCCCCTGCAAGCGTAAACCCGAGCTTACCCATTTCAGACCGGAACCGCGCGGCATTGTCGTACAGCCTGTTGCGCAATCCGTCGCCGTCTTTGATCAGTTCAAACACCCGAATCGAGGCGCCGGCGATCGCCGGCATCAGTGTGTTGGAAAACAGATAGGGGCGCGAGCGCTGCCGCAGCCAATCGACCACCTGTCTCTTGCCCGATGTATAGCCGCCGGACGCACCGCCCAGTGCCTTGCCGAGCGTGCCGGTGATGATGTCCACCCTGCCCTCGACGCCGCAATGCTCGGCCGAGCCGCGGCCGTTCTTGCCGACGAAGCCGACCGCATGGCTGTCGTCGACCATCACCATCGCATCGTACTTCTCGGCGAGATCGCAAATGCCCTTCAGATTGGCGATGATGCCGTCCATGGAAAAGACACCGTCAGTAGCGATCAGCCGGAAACGGCAATCCCTTGCATCCTTCAGCCGAGCTTCTAGATCGGCCATATCGTTGTTGGCGTAGCGGAAACGCTTCGCCTTCGACAGCCGCACGCCGTCGATGATCGAGGCGTGGTTCAGCGCGTCGGAGATGACCGCATCCTCCTCGCCGAGCAGCGTCTCGAACAGGCCGCCATTGGCGTCGAAGCAGGAGCCATAGAGGATCGTGTCCTCCATGCCGAGGAAGCCGGAAATCGTCGCCTCGAGTTGCTTGTGCTCTTCCTGCGTGCCGCAGATGAAACGCACCGACGCCATGCCATAGCCATAGCGGTCGAGTGCCTGCTTGGCCGCGTCGCGCAATTCGGCACTGTCGGCGAGGCCAAGATAGTTGTTGGCGCAGAAATTCAGCACTTTCTCGCCACCCACCTCGATCTCGGCCGACTGCGTCGAGGTGATAACCCGCTCGGATTTATAGAGGCCGGCCGATTTCAACGCTTGAAGCTCGCTGTCGATATGGGAGAGGAATGCCGCGCTCATGATCAGGCCCTGTTGAGATTGAATGGACTGTCGCCCCACGCGCGCGAAAAATCCACCGCAAAAGCGACCGCTTCGGTGGCGCGGCGACCTGTGGCCAGAATACCGCGAATGAAGGATGTTCAAATGCAGACGCGGCGTGAAAGAACACGATAACCATTTCGCGAGCTTTCCATCGCTGCTGCCGTCGCCAGCCTGCCGACTTCCAAAGCTGTTAACACTTTCAAGCCAATGGTTCTCACACCCAAACAATCTGTCGGCGAGAGGGACCGCCCCAGAAAATGTCGCAGCAACCGGTGCAAACTCTTTCAGGCAGGCTCATACTGTTGATCAAGGCCGGCTATTGGCTGGCGCTGCTGATCATCGCCGCCATGGTGATGGCCTCGTTCATCCTTCTCCAGCAGATGATGGCTGCCCAGCGATACGACGAAGCGCTGCTCGATGTTGTCGGCACGCAAAAGGCGCTGTCGCAACGCATTGTCTTCCTTGCCAACGCGGCAGGCGCGGCTTCGCGCGACCAACAACCGGCTCTGGTCACCGCACTCAAACAGGCAACGGCGGAGTTCGAGAGAAACTACGATCTTCTGCTCGAGCGGGTCGTCGCCGACCCGGCGTCACCGGCAAGATTCGATCCAAAATCAGTCGAAAGCGTACTTTTCGCCAAGCCGTTTCATCTCGATTACTTCTCGGTCGGGCTTGTCGCCAATGGCGAACGCTTGGTTTCGGCGTTTGAATCGCGACTCGGCATGGCCACCAATGGCGGCTACAAGGGCGGCGGCGAACGCGTCAACCTCGACGCTTCCATCGCCAATGCGACTCTGTCGGGCTATGCGGCGCTCGGCCAGCGCATCAGCGCCCATGCCGACGCGCGATCGGAAAGGCTTCTCGATCTCCATCGAACGCTGTTCTACATCACCATCGGCGTCATCGTACTGGTGGCACTTTTCATCTTCAGGCCAATGTCGAACGCCATTCTGCGCAAGACGCATGAACTGGTCGATGCCCGCAATTCCATGGCGTTCATCGCCGTGCATGACGGCCTTACCGGCCTGCACAACCGCACCTTCCTGACCGATCATTTCGACACGCTGATCAAGGGAGCACAGCGTCGGCGAGAACGGCTTGCGGCGGTCCAGCTCGACCTCGACCGGTTCAAGCAGATCAACGACACGCTTGGCCACGCCGCCGGCGACTATGTGCTGGTGGTGACGGCGCAGCGCATGCGCGATTCCTGCCGGGCGTCGGATCTCTGCGTGCGTCTCGGCGGCGACGAGTTCGTGATGATCCTCAATGGTGCCGGCGGCACCGAGGACATCAACATGGTCGCCAAGCGCGTCCTGATGCAGATCAACGAACCGATTGTCTTTCGAGGCACGACCATTCACCCAGGCGCCAGTGCTGGCATTGCAGTCTATCCGGTCGACGCCGACAATGCGCAGGATCTGCTCGTCCATGCCGACCTCGCGCTCTACTCCGCCAAGAAGGTGGGTGGCGGCAGTCTCTCGTTCTTCTCCGAGGCGTTGCGGCATGAACTCGATAACCGCAAGCAGCTTGAGCATGACATCAGGATCGCCATCTCGGAGAAGGCGTTCCAGGTCTACTTCCAGCCGCAGGTTTCGCTCTCGGACGGCACGATCGGCGGCATCGAAGCGCTGGTTCGGTGGAAACACGCCGAGCGCGGCATGATCGCACCGGGCGATTTCATTCCCGTCGCCGAAAAGTGCGGCCTCATGGCCGAGATCGGCCGCATCGTCATCGCCAAGGCAATCAGCGAGGCGGCCGAGTGGAACCGCGCGGGTATCGCCTTCGGACGGCTCGCCGTCAACGTGTCCGGTACTGAACTGCGTCAGCCCGATTTCGACTCCTTCCTCTTCGATACGCTGGAAAAGGCTGGCCTGCCGCCAGAAAAACTGTCGCTGGAAATCGTCGAATCCGTCATTCTCGACGACGAGAAGACTGGCATCGCCGCTAAGCTGCGCCACATCCGCGCCGCCGGCGTCCATCTTGAACTCGACGATTTCGGCACCGGCTACGCGTCGCTCAGCCACGTCAACCCGAACGAGATCGACCGGCTGAAGATCGATCGCCGCTTCGTCCAGAACATCAATGAGAACGGCGACAACAGCAAGATCGTGCGGGCCATCACCGAACTCGCCCGCGGCCTTGGCATCTCGATCGTCGCCGAGGGCGCCGAAACCGAGGCCGAGCTCGATTCGCTGATGGCGATCGGCTGCGACCAGGTGCAGGGTTACTCGATCGCCTTCCCGATGCCGCAGGACAAGGCACGCGAATGGCTAGTCGCGAGGGCGCCGAGGAAAGCCAGGCTGACTGTGCTGCAGGGAAGCCTGGCGTAGGGCGCCAACCTTGACAAGTCTGCCCGGGAATGGCGGCCCGGCCCTGATCAAAGCACTGGGGCTGCGCGGCTACAGCTTCGGCGCGACCTCCGGCTATGACGGCTGAACGCATTCGCTAGATTTCGGACTACGCCAGCTAGCCTTCGATATTCGCCCGCAGCGCCGCAAGCACTTCCGCGAACTCCGCCAGCCTCTCGTCCGACAATCCGGCCCGCAGCCGCTTGTCGAAGGCAAGTGCTGCTGTCCGCAATTTGAGGAACAGCGCCTCTCCGGCTTCGGTCAGTTCGACCTGGTGAACACGGCGGTTGATGGGATCGCGGCGCCGGGTCAGCAGGCCTTGCGTCTCCATCGCGTTCAGATGATGGGTCAGCGTCGCGCCCTGGATGCCGATCATGCCGGCGAGCTCGCGCTGGTTGGCGAGTTCCCGCGACTTGATTGACAGCAGCGTGACCCAGACCGGCAGCGTGCCGCCCGCCTCGACTAAGGCGGCGTCGAAGGCCTGCGCGACCAGCTTTGCGGTGCGGCCGAGATTCATTCCGACTGGCGGGCGGTCAAAAGGCGTCATGATCCGACACTAATGCATGTCGTGCAAAAGTGCGCAGCGGTTTTGCGATAACGACATGCATAAAAACAAGACCTTAAAGCGCGTCGCATGAATCCGTTCAAACGCGACGCGCTTTAGCAAGGGAAAGCCCGATGGAACTGGCCCATGCCATTACATTGACATCTAATCATTTGATATCTAACATTATGAATGGCGGTGGGAAAAGGAGGAAATGCGGTCATGCAATATGTTTACATCATCGTCCTCGGCCTTCACGTCATGGCCGGTGTGTTCTGGGCCGGAACGACCATCACGGTCGCCCGCGATCCGGAGATCAGGATCGAACGGTTCTTCCGGCCGCAAATGGGCGCGGCCGGCCTGGTTTTCCTGACCGGCATACTGCTTTGGTATTTCTTCCACGAAGGCCTTTTCGGCTCGATGGAAAAGGTGCTGGCGCTCGGCATCGTGACGGCCCTGATCGCCGCCGGCGTGCAGGGCGCGCTGGTCGGCTCCGCCAGCAGGCAGCTTGCCGGCACTGACGCGGCGACGGAAACCCGGCTGCGCGCGAAAATGACGAAAGGCGAACGCATCGCCGGCGGGCTGCTGGTCATCACCGTGCTCTGCATGGCGACTGCCAGGATGTTTTGAGCGGCCTCGCCCTCACAGGTCACAAGATCGTACGGTGTCCGGCAGCAGGCCGGCGGCGTGCGCGGCGCGCAGAACGGACCGAAGTGCCCTGGTGGCTCTCCGTACGGAGGTTCGGCTGCGCGCCACCAGTCGACAGTCCTCAGATCCGCAACCCAAATCTGATGCCGTCATAGATGGCGGCGTGGATGTTGCGTGATGCCACCGCATCGCCGATCCGGAAGAGGACGAAACCCGCCTGCGGACTGCGTGCCGGAAAAATGTCGCCACCGTTGACCAACCGCTCGTAATCCACCGCGCCGCCATTCTTCGACAGCGGCTTCAGCGCCAGATAGAGATCATCGAGCGGCAGCGTGCCGTGCTCGACCACCACCTGGTCGACCCGCCGCTCGCCACGCCAGCCGTCAGCAAAGTCCGAGCCGAGCTCCGCAACCAGCTGATTGCCCTCGCGCCGCACCGAGCGAAGCCGCGTGTTGATGGTGATGGTGACACCCTTTTCCTGGAAGGCGCGCATGTAGGGCACGTGGTTCATGCCGCCCATTTCCGGGGCGAAGAAGCGTTCTGGCGAGACCAGCTCCAGTCGCGCACCGCTGTTGGCAATCAGCTCGGCCGCGCCCATGCCTTGATGGCCGCCATTGTCGTCGTAGAGCAGCACGTTTTCGGCCGGCTTGACACTGCCGGCCATGATGTCCCAGCTCGACGTGACGAGGCTGTCGCCCGCTGCGAGCGGTGGGTTCTGCGGCAGGCCGCCGGTGGCGATCACCACCACATCGGGCGACAGCGCCAGAATATCGTCCTTCTCCGCCCAGGTGTCGTAGCGGATCTCGACGCCGAGCCGGTCGAGTTCGGCCAGCCGCCAGTCGATGATGCCGATCAGCTCCTTGCGGCGTGGATTTTGCGTCGCCAGCCGCACCTGGCCGCCGGCCTGGCTCGACGCTTCCAGCACCGTCACCTGGTGCCCGCGCTCGGCCGCGACGCGCGCCGCCTCCAGACCGCCGGCCCCGGCGCCGACGACGACCACGTTCCGCTTCGGTCCCTCGGTCCTCGGGATGATGTGCGGGATATCAGCCTCGCGGCCGGTCGCCGCGTTGTGGATGCACAGCGCCTCGCCGCCCTCATAGATGCGGTCGAGGCAATAGGTGGCGCCGACGCAAGGGCGTATCTCGTGCTCACGGCCCTCCATCACCTTGCGGACGATGTGCGGGTCGGCGATGTGGGCGCGGGTCATGCCGACCATGTCGAGCTTGCCGGTGGCGATGGCGTGGCGGGCGGTGGCGACGTCGGAAATGCGCGCCGCATGGAAGGTCGGGAATTTCGTCGCCGCCCTCACCTCGCCGGCGAAATCGAGATGCGGCGAGGAGCGCATGCCGGTCACTGGGATGACCCTGGTCAGCGCAGCATCGGTTTCGATCGAGCCGCGGATGATGTTGAGGAAATCGACCTTGCCGGAATTCGCCAGCCGCCTGGCGATCTCGACGCCTTCCTCTTTCGGCAGGCCCTTCTCGAAATCCTCGTCGGCGACCATGCGGATGCCGACGACGAATTTCTCGCCGACCGCCGCCCGCACCGCATCGAGCACCATACCGGTGAAGCGCAGCCGGTTGTCGAGCGAGCCGCCGAAATCGTCGTCGCGCTGGTTGGTGGCCGGCGACCAGAAGCCGTCCATCAGGTGGCCGTAGGCCTCGAACTCGATGCCGTCGAGGCCGGCGGCCTGGCAGCGCTGGGCGGCGGCGGCGTAGTCGGCGACAATGCGCTCGATGTCCCAGTCCTCGATTGTCTTGGGGAAGGCGCGATGCGCCGGCTCGCGCACCGGCGAGGCCGAAAGCACCGGCAGCCAATCGGCCTTGTTCCAGCCGGTACGGCGGCCGAGATGGGTGATCTGGATCATCACCTTGCAGTCACGCTCGTGGCAGGCATCGGCGAGTTCAGCGAGCCACGGCACGATGCGGTCCTCATAGACATGCAGATTGCCGAAGGCGGCCGGGCTGTCGCGCGAGACGATCGCCGAGCCGGCGGTCATGGTCAGCGCCATGCCTCCCTTGGCCTTTTCGGCGTGGTAGAGCCGGTAGCGCTCTTTCGGCATGCCGTCCTCGGAATAGGCCGGCTCATGGCTGGTCGACATGACCCGATTCTTCAGCGTCAGGTGTTTGAGCTGATAAGGCTGGAGAAGCGGATCGTTGCTGGTCATCGTCTTCCTGCTGTTTCAAATTGTGCTAATGAGCGGCAAAAATTCAAGGAGTTGCCGCCATGACCATCACCAAAAACCTTACCCAGCTCGGCACCCACGTCGAGGCGCCACGGAGCCCCGAAGCGGCAGTCCTGGAAACGGTGCCGTTTTCGCGCGGCGACGGGCCGCCGGCCATCGTTCGCTTCACCTGCCCGGAATTCACCTTGCTCTGCCCGGTCACCGGCCAGCCGGATTTCGCCCATATCGTCATCGACTATGCGCCAGACACGCTGCTGGTGGAATCGAAGTCGCTCAAGCTGTTCATGACCTCGTTTCGCAACCATGGCGCCTTCCATGAAGAGTGCACCGTGATGATCGGCCGCCGCATTGTCGCCGCGACCAAGCCGTTGTGGTTGCGCATCGGCGGCTATTGGTATCCGCGCGGCGGCATTCCGATCGACGTGTTCTGGCAGACCGGCGCGCCGCCGGAAGGCGCCTGGCTGCCCGACACCGGCGTGGCGCCCTATCGCGGGCGCGGGTAAGCCTGAGTTTCTAAGGAAAATATGTTGCATCAGTTGAGCGGCAGCCGCCGGTAGCGGCCGGGATTGTTCGGGTCGCTGAAGTGGCCCATCGGCCCGTGCTCGGCGAAATGCGCTGACCAGCGTTTCATTGCCGCCGGGTCGAGCTCGACGCCCAGCCCGTCACCTTCCGGCACGCGCACTGTGTTGCCTTTCTGCCGGAACGGACCATCCTTGACGACATCGCCGATCTGCCAGGCAAACAGCGATTGCGATGCCTCGGTGATCCACGGCGTCGCCGCCACGACGTGCAGATAGGCCGATGTCATGATGCCGAGATCGTTCGAATAGCACCAGAACCCCTTGCCCATCGCCTCGCAGGCGGCGATGAATTTCAGGGTCTTCGACAAGCCGCCGAGTGCCGCGAAATTGCAGACGAAGTAGTCCGGCGCGCCGAGCGCGACGGCCCGTCTGAGATCCGGGATGTGGGTGGAGAACGGTATGCGCGAGTGCTGGCGCAGCGCCGCCATCTCCTCGAAGGTCGCGACCGGATCCTCGTAGTTGCGGATATTGAACGGCTCGATCTCGCGCAGCACCCAGCGCGCAGTGGTCAGCGACCACTGCATGTTGGAATCGAGCTTGATCTGCGCCTTCTCGCCGAGCGCCTCGCGCAGCATCCGCACCGTCCGGATCTCGAGCTCGGGATCGCCCATGATCAGCTTGCCTTCGAAGATCGTCGAGCCATGCTGCTCGCGCATTTTCAGACAGTAGTCGACGATGGCTTCGGGGGTCATCTCGCCGCCTGATCCATCCTGTGCGGGACGAAAGGCGAAATATTCCGAAAACGGGATGTCCTTCCGCACCGCGCCGCCGAGCAGCTTGTAGAGCGGCATGCCGAACACCTTGCCCCTGATATCCCACAGCGCCAGTTCGACGGCGCCGAACGCCACGGAGGCGGCATTCTCGCCGGTGTTGGCGGTGATCTGCCATGGCGGCACGCAGCGCGCCTCGCAGTCGGCGATGTCGAGCGGATCGGCGCCGATCAGCGCCGGCGCGATCTCGGCCTTGATGACCTCGCCGAAATGCCACCACGGCGCCTCGCCCAGCCCGACCACGCCTTCGTCGGTCTCGACCTCGACGATCGACTTCGAGGCGCCGCCGTAAAGCCCAGCCGTCCACCAGAACGGAGCATCGAGCGGAACGTTGACATGGGTGACGCGGATGTTGGTGATCTTCATCTGTTCCCTTCTCACTCGCACTGGTATTGGCTGAGCGACCATTCGCCAGTCACCGACAGAAGGTCCGTGACCTTCCAGTCACCGTCGACTTTCCTGAATTTCCATTCCAGCCGGTGCGGATTGCCGGCGACGACGAAGGCGACGACGACGTTGGCCGCGTCGCCGCGGATCGCTTCGATCGTCTTCAGGCTCCTGTCAATTTCGGCCTTGTCGTACTGCGCATTGTCGAGCGCCATGTTGGGATCGAGGCATTCGCCCTGCCCCGACTTGCGCAGCGCATCGCTCTTGTCGAGCACCGACTTCGCCGGATCGGTGAAGTGGCTGCGCTGAGCCGGATCGAGCTCGAGCCCGACATGCTCGTAGAACGGTTTCACCACCGCCGTCGGCGAACCTGGCTGCACGGGCGGGTTATCAGCCGGTGACGAGGCGGCCGGCGGCGCTGCAGGTGCCGCAGTGTCGGCCGGCGCGCTTGCGGGCGGTGCGCCGAACAGGTCCTGAGCAGCGGCGTTGCTCAACCCCGCCGCCAGCAGGCACACAGTCGCCAGGGCTAGGGCGCGGGCCATGACATCACTCCGGCGCCTGGCCAGCCAGGCATTCGAGCGCACTCAGCGTCCAGCCGCTGGTCTTCGAGGTGATGTCGGCGATCTTCCACTGGCCGTCGATCTTCCTGAGCGACCAGACCATTTCGCGTTTTGAATCATCGCCTTCCGGGAAAAGGCTGAACGTCGCGGTCACTTCCGCGCTGTCACCATCCAGCATTTCAGCAAGCTTCAACGTCTTCGCCACGGTCTTCTCGTCATAATCCTGCGCATCGAGGCCCGGGGCGAAATCAATGCAAGGGACTTCATCCGGAAGGTTCTTTGCCGCCTGGTCGTTGAGGTCGAACAGCTTGGTCACCGGCTCGGTGAAACGGTCGCGGTATTTCGCGTCGGCCTCGAATTTGACCTCGGGCACGTAGAAGAACTTCACTGCATTGGAAGCCGGGCCGGCAAACGCGGCCGCGGGCGCTGCGATCGAGAGGGCGGCGGCAAGCACAGTCAGTCTCATCCGATAATCTCCAGGCTTTCGTGGTGGAACCGTTCCATACCACGAATCCTGCATCCCGGCCTTTTTTGCTGCCCATGAATCCCCTGGGCGCGCTAGCTCAGGCGTTCAGCCAGACGTTCTGGAGATCCATCTCGAAAGTCTGGTGGACAGCGTAATTCTTCACCTTCTTGTCCATGTGGCTGTACAGCTTCTGCCAGAACGGCTGAATGATGACGCCCGAATCCTGCAGGATCTGCTCGACGTCCTTCATGACCTCGCGCCGCTCCTCCACGTCGACGAGCGACAGGGCCTGCTTGAGCTTGGCGTCGAAATCAGGATTCGAGAACGCCGTCTCATTCCAGGCCTCGCCGGTGCGATAGCCGAGCGCCAGCACCTGAACACCGAGCGGGCGCATGTACCAGATGGTCATGGAATAAGGGTATTTCGTCCAGTCGTTCCAGAAGGTAGACCCTGGCAGCACCGTCCGCTTCACCTTGATCCCGGCATCGCGCAGCTGGCCGGCGATCGCGTCGCCGGTGTTCTTTTGCCAATCGTCCTCGACGGTGATCAGCTCATGCTCGAAGTCGGCCTGTCCGGCGTCGGTCATCAGCTTCTTGGCGCCCGCCGCGTCGCGCGTCTTCTTGGGCAGCGGGTAGTATTCCGGATGGATCGGGCTGACGTGGTGGTTTTCACCGACGGTCCCTCGCCCGGCGTAGCCAAGTTCGAGCACCTCATTGTTGTCGACAGCCATCTGGAGCGCGTTGCGGACCCGTTGGTCGTCGTAGGGCTTGTGCGTGATATTGGTCCGGGCAACGAGCGTCGTCGCTGTCGCGACCTCCGATTTCACCAGATCCATCTTGTCAAGGATGTCTATGAAGTCTGCGGGTGTCTCGAAATTGACGTCGATCTCGCCGGACTCGAATGCGTTCACCGAGGCATTGAAGTCGGTGCCGTAGTCGATGAATTCGACACTGTCGAGCGGCGCTTCGCCGCCCCACCACTTGCCATTCTCACGGCGCTTGACGACCGCATTCTGGCCGACCGAATAAGACACAAGTTCGAAAGGCCCGGTGCCGATCGGCTTGGCGAGCGGATCGGCGCCGTCGGCATCGAAATTGCGGTGGACGACGAGAGCCGGATAGTCGGTGAAGTTCGGGATCAGCGAGATATCCGGTTCTTTCAGCGTCAGCTTGACCGTGTTGTCGTCGACCTTGGTGATCGCCCCTTCCCTGGCCTTGCCGGTTTTTTCGTCGATCAGCGCGCCGACGCGGGCGGCCATGGAATTGCCGGCGGCACCCTTCTCGCACCAGCGCGTCAGATTGTAGGCCACAACATCGGCGGTGAAAGCATCGCCGTTGTTCCAGGTGACGCCCTTGCGCACGTGCAGCACATATTCGGTGGCGTCGTCGTTGACGTCCCAGCTTTCGAGCAAGACCGGCTCGAACGTGAATTCGCGCGTATAGCGCACAAGCGGCTCGAGCCAGCAGCGCGAGATGTTCGCAAGTTCCACCCAGTCGTAAGTGCGCGGGTCCTTTTGTGCCTTCACCGACATCGAAACGCGCAGCGTCCCGCCCTTCTTCGGCTCTTCGGCCAAGGCGCGTCGCGGCACGGCAAGACCGATCATGCCGTAGGCAAGGGCCGTCGATGCGCCGAAGGCGCTTGCCAGCGCCAGGAACTCGCGCCGGTCCATACGACCCGCACGCGCCTCTTCCGCCATTGCCTCGATGGCGCGCGGCACGCGATCGCCGTTGCTTCTGAAGAATGTCATTTTTTCCTCCCGTCTGGTTCCGTCAGGTCTTCGCCTGTCCTATTAACTAACGCTGTCCGGCAGCTTCTCCTCGCGTCGCGCGATCAAATCCTCGAGACCTTCGGCGATGCCCTCGTCGAGCTTCGGCTCCTCATAGTCAGCAAGCATGTTGCGCGCTTTCTCGCGGCCGCGGGTGTCGTGGTCCTTTGCCCCTTCGGCCTTCCACTGTTCGTACGAATTGAAGTCCATGATGCTGGGCATGAAGAAGGCGGACTCGAAATGTTCGAGCGTGTGTTGGGTGCCGAGGAAATGGCCCTGCGGCCCCACCTCGCGGATCGCCGCCATCGCTTCCTTGAAATCGTCGAACGGAAGCCCGCCGGCATATTTGTACCAGCCGACGAGCTGTTCGCAGTCCGTCGCGAATTTCGAATAGCCGCAGGTCAGGCCGGCCTCGAGCCATCCGGCGGAGTGCCAGATGTAATTGGCGCCGGAAAGAATGGCCGCATGCATCAGCATGTTCGCCTCGTAGCCCGCCTGGGCGTCGTTCAGCTTCGACCCGACATGGAAGCCCGAGGTGCGCCAGGGCAGTTTGTATTTCCGCGCCAGTGCTCCCATCAGATACATCATCTGGGCCGCCTCCGGCGTGCCGCCCATGGGAGCGCCGGTCTTCATGTCGACCGTGACCATGAACTGTCCGTAGATCTGCGGCGAACCCGGACGCAGGAGCTGCGTGAACGCGATACCCGCCAGCGCTTCCGCATTGACCTGCGCGACCGCGCCGACCGCAGAGGCGGAAGTCGAGGCGCCGCACAACGCGAAAGGAGCGAGGATCAGCGGCTGGTTGTGACGCGCATAGACCTTCATCGCGTCCAGCATGGTGGCATCCCACACCAGCGGCGAATTGCAGTTGGTGATCGACACCAGCACCGGATTGTCGCGGACATAGTCCTCACCGAACACGATGCCTGCCATCGCCATCGTGTCTTCCGCTCGATCCTTGGACGTGACAATGCCCATGAACGGCTTGTCGGAGTGCTTCAGCGCCGAATGGATGATGTGGAGGTGACGCTTCGGCACCGGAATTTCCATCGGCTCGCAGATGATCGAGCTCGACGAGTGCAGCGCCGGCGCCATGTAGGCGAGCTTATGGAAATTGTTGAGGTCGGCGAGCGTGCCATAGCGCCTGACGTTGTCGAGGTCGCGCACGTAAGGCGCGCCATACATCGGCACGAAGATCGAGTTGTTGCCACCCACGCGCACCGAACGCTGCGGATTTCTCGCATTGAGCGTGAACTCCGACGGGACCTTCGATACGAGCTCCATCAGGAGGGCGCGGTCGATGCGGACCCTTGTGTCCGAGACGTCGGCTCCCGCGGCCTCCCACATCGCAATGGCCTCGTCGTCGCGGAACTCGCATCCCACCTCTTCAAGGATCGAGAGCGACTCCTGGTGGATCAGCTCCACCGCCTCGTCCGGGACCATCTGATAGACCGGGATCTTACGGACCAGGGTCGGAAACGACGCCATGGGCGTTCCCCGCAGCGCCTTGCGCCCCAGGCGGCCACCCGCCCGACGGCTGGCGTGTTCGGTCACTTCGGCGGCCGGTGCGTTCATGGCAACTCCATCCTCCCAGAGACAGTCAATCTAGCGAGACGAAATATCGCTGTGACGCTGGAAAATCCTGATCTCTTGTATAAGGTCAGCTTATGCGAAACCTGCGCCACCTGCTGCCCTCCGCCGGCAGCCTGATCGTTTTCGAGGCCGCCGGGCGGCTGTCGAGCTTCACCGCCGCCGGGCGGGAGCTCGGGATGACGCAGGCTGCCGTGTCCTACGCGATCCGCGGCCTCGAAGAGCAGCTCGGCGCGAAGCTGTTCCAGCGCCGTCATCGACAGGTCAGCCTTACCGAAGCCGGCGACCGCTTCCACGCCGACGTTTCGCTCGGCCTGTCGCATATCCGCAAGTCGGCGGAAGATCTGCGCCTGCAGGCGACCGGCGGACATGTGACGCTTGCCGCGTCGACCGCTTTCGGCTCGTTCTGGATGATGCCGCGCCTGCAGCAGTTTCGCGACGAATTGCCGGGTGTCGACCTGCGCATCCAGACCGCCGACCGCGATCTCGACATCATCGCCGAAGACATCCCGCTCGGTGTTCGCGGCGGCGAACCCAAGGAATGGCCGGACTATCATTCGCTGCCGCTGGCCGATGAGGAAATCTTCCCGGTCGCCGGCGCAAGCTATGTCGCGCGGTTCGGGCTGCCCGACACCGTCGAGGCTCTTGCCGCGCATCGCCTCATTCATCTCGAAGAACCGTTTCGCGAGGCGGCGAGCTGGGAGGAATGGTTCGCCTCTGCCGGGGTCAACATCGCCGATGCCGGGCGCGGCTTGCGCATCAACGACTATGCGCTGGTGATCCAGGCGGTCATGGAGGGGCAAGGCATTGCGCTCGGCTGGCGGCACCTCGCCGCGCGGCTCCTGGCATCGGGACTGCTGGTGCGCGTCACCGGCCACACAATGACGACCGGCAAGGGCTTTCATGTCATCTGGCCGAGGAACCGCGAGCTCAGCGACAATGCGCGCAAGGTGCGGGACTGGCTGGCCGCGCAGGCGTGAGAGGTTACATCACTGCTCGGTCAAACCGTCACGACAATCTTGCCGAATTGTTCGTTCGACTCGAGAAAGCGATGCGCATCGACGATCTGGTCAAACGTAAAGGCTCTGGCGATTACCGGCTTTAGCGAACCTGACATCAATCCGTCGAGAATGAACGCCTTGGCAGCCTCCAACTTCGCCGGATCGCCGGTGATTTCATGGACGAGATAGCCGCGCAGCGTCAGTGTCTTCGCCAGCACGGCGTACAGCGGGAACGGCGTCGGCTCGGGGCTCAAGCCGCCATATTCGATGAGAATGCCACCTCGTGCCATCGCGGCCGTCAGAGGCTCGAAAATCGGGCCGCCGACTGCGTCAAACACCACTCGGATGTCCTCCGGCCCGGCGATTTCCTTCAGCCGGGCCTCTAGATCTTCCTCCGCTGAAGCGATGACATGAGCGGCGCCGATCTCCTGCAGTGCCTGCTTCTTGGCAGATGTCCGAGTGACCGCGATCGGGGTCGCGCCAACCATATTGGCAATCTGGATCGCGGCAAGTCCGACACTGCTCGACGCCGCGGTGATGACGACAAAGTCCTGCCTGCGCAGCCTGGCGATGTCGATCAGCGCGCCATAGGCAGTGAGGTATTGCATCCAGACGGCTGCCGCCTCTGCCCAGCTGAGCGATGGCGGGTGCTTGACCACGAGCGCGGCGGGATATGTGGCGATCTCGCCATAGGCAGGCCAGCGGGCCATCGATAATGGCGGAACGACACTGACGGCCTCACCTGGCGCGAACCCGTCCACGCCTTCGCCGATCGTTTCGATGATACCCGCGGCCTCAAGGCCAAGACCGGAAGGCAATGGTGGCGTCTGGATATAAGTGCCCGAGCGCAGCAATGCCTCGGCCCGGTTGAGGCCCAACGCCTTGACCCGCATCTGAATCTCCCCCCAACCCGGCCCTGGAATATCGATATCCTCGATGCGCAGAACCTCGGGACCACCAAGCTCATGGAAGCGAACAACGCGCGGCATCCAGTGTAACTCCAAAACATTTGAACCGAATATACTATGCCAGCGAGCGCATCGCGGATAAATTGCCTTGAGAGCAGAACAGTAGAAACTGGAAGTTTCGAATATGGATCGCCTTACGAGCATGGCCGTGTTCGTCAAAGCCGTCGACCTGGGCTCGTTCGCGGCGGCGGCTGCCGCTCTCGATCTGTCCGGACCGATGGTCGGCAAGCATGTCCGGTTCCTGGAGGAGCGTCTGGGCGTGCGCCTCATCAACCGGACCACTCGCCGACAGAGCCTGACAGATTTCGGGCGCGCCTATTATGAGCGCTGCCGGATGGTGCTCGCGGAGGCCGACGCGGCGGATGCCCTCGCGGCCGATCAACTTTCCGAACCACGCGGAAAGCTGCGTGTCATCATGCCTGTGCACTTCGGCCGGCGCTGCATTGCGCCGATCCTGCTGGAGCTCGCGCGACAATATCCTGCACTGGAGCTTGACCTGTCGTTCAGCGACAACATCGCCGATCTTGCAGGGGATGGCTGCGACCTTGCCATCCGAACCGGCAATCTGGAGGATCAGGCCGGAGTGATGGCCCGTCGCATCGCGCGCCAGCGCATGGTCGTCTGCGCGTCGCCATCCTACCTCGAGATGCACGGGTCGCCGCGTCTGATAGAGGATCTCGGCGGGCACCAGGCCATCCTCTACCGCCGTTCTGGCCGTGTGGTTCAACCGTGGCTGTTTCCGCGCAATGGCGAGCCTGCGGCGGAGGTCATGCCGGTCAGCCGGTTGCGGCTCGACGATCTCGATGCGATCGCCGATGCTGCGGCAGCCGGCATGGGGCTTGCCTGGCTTCCATACTGGCTTGTCCGCGAGCGCATTCAGACCGGCGCGCTTGTCGTGCTGTTGCCGGATCAGCCGGGATTTCTTTACGACGCCTATGCGCTATGGCTGCAGACGCCTCACTTGCCGCTCAAGGTCCGTCTCGCTGTGGATGCGCTGGCGGCAACACTGCCCAAGCTCATGACGTGACATGCAGGACCGCGGTGAGCGGCGCGGATTCCGCAATTCTGCCCCTCCCGCATGGGCCGCGAATCCGCCTATAGTGCCCGCATGCCCATCCGCCAGCTTTCCGAAACGATGATCAACCAAATCGCCGCCGGCGAAGTCATCGAGCGTCCGGCAAGCGTGGTCAAGGAACTGGTCGAGAACGCACTCGATGCGGGTGCTGCCAGGGTCGAGATCGTCACTGCCGGTGGCGGGCTGAACCTGATCCGTGTCACCGACGACGGCTCGGGCATTCCCGAGCAGGAACTGGTGCTGGCGATCGCACGCCATTGCACCTCGAAGCTCACTGAGGACATCCACGACATCCGCTCGCTCGGCTTTCGCGGCGAGGCACTGCCGTCGATCGGCTCGGTGGCGCGGCTGTCGATCCGCTCGCGCACGGCCAACGGCGACAGCGCCGCCGAGATCGGCATCGAGGGCGGCCGCGTGTCCGCGGTCAAGCCGGCGGCCGCCAATCGCGGCACCACGGTCGAGGTGCGCGACCTGTTCTTCGCCACGCCGGCGCGGCTCAAATTCATGAAGGGCGAGCGCGCCGAAAGCTCGGCGATAGGCGACGTGGTCAAGCGCATTGCGATTGCCTTCCCCGCCGTGCGCTTCACGCTGGCCGGCTCCGACCGTTCGACACTGGAACTGCCTGCGGCCGACGACAGCCCTGAAGGCCGGCTGCGCCGCGTCGCGCAGGTGATGGGCGCCGACTTTCCCGACAATTCCATCGCCATCGACGCCATGCGCGACGGCGTGCATCTCGCCGGCCACGTTTCGATCCCCTCCTTCAGCCGCGCCAACGCGCTGCAGCAATACGCCTATGTCAACGGCCGGCCGGTGCGCGACAAACTGATCGCCGGCGCCATCCGCGGCGCCTTCGCCGACGTGCTGCCGCGCGACCGCCACGCGGTGACGGTGCTGTTCCTGACGCTCGATCCGGCCATCGTCGACGTCAATGTCCATCCGGCCAAGGCCGACGTCCGCTTCCGCGATCCGGGACTGGTGCGCGGACTGATCGTCGGCGGCATCCGCGAGGCGCTCTCCAATGCCGGCATCCGTGCCGCAACCACCGGGGCAGCCGGCATGATGGCGGCGTTCCGGCCGGGCGCGGCGTCCTATGCGCATTCAGGACCGGCCAACGGCCACCGCAGCTACGAAGCGGCCTACCGGGCCTCCGGTGCCGCCGGTTTCGACCCTTCCCGCTCGCCGCAGCGGCCGCTGGATATGGAATTTGCAAATGGCGGCTTCGGCGAAAACGGCCAGGCGGCGTTCGACGCCGGACCGCTTCACAGCGCCGACGCGCGGGCCGGGCAAGACGACGCGGCGGAGGCGCTGCTCGGCATGGCGCTGGGCGCAGCACGCGCGCAGGTGCATGAGAACTACATCGTCGCCCAGACCACGGATTCGCTTGTCATCGTCGACCAGCATGCGGCGCATGAACGGCTGGTCTACGAGGCGCTGAAGAACGCGCTGCAGTCGCGCGCCGTGCCGTCGCAGATGCTGCTTCTGCCCGAGATCGTCGACTTGGCCGAAGAGGATGCCGAGCGGCTTGCCATGCATTCCGAAACGCTGGCCCGCTTCGGTCTCGCCATCGAGCGCTTCGGCCCGGGTGCGGTCGCGGTGCGCGAGACGCCGTCGATGCTCGGCGAAACCAATGTCCAGCAGCTGGTGCGCGACCTTGCCGACGAGATCGCCGACAACGACACGGTCGACACGCTGAAGGAGCGGCTGGACAGGATAGCCGCGACCATGGCCTGCCATGGCTCGGTGCGTTCCGGCCGCCTGCTCAAGCCTGAGGAGATGAACGCGCTGCTGCGCCAGATGGAGGCGACGCCGGGCTCCGGCACCTGCAACCACGGGCGTCCGACCTATATCGAGCTGAAGCTCGCCGATATCGAGAGGCTGTTTGGGCGGCGGTGAGGAGTTCGTAGGGCGCAGACCCCCACCCGGACCTTCGGTCCGACCTCCCCACAAGGGGGAGGTAGGGAGCCGAGCCCTTACCCTCCCCCTTGTGGGGAGGGTCGCTGCGAAGCAGCGGGGTGGGGGTACGAAAAGAGCCGCCTCAGGCGGTTCTTTTCGAGTCAGGAAATGACTCCAACTCTCTGATTCATCTCTTCAAATTCACAACGATCACGCCACCCAGCGCCAGCGCGCCGCCGATGATGCCGAGCAGCGTCGGCACTTCGCCCAGCCAGAAGAAGCCGATCAGCGTCGCCACCGGCGAAACCAGGTAGAGGAAGTTCGAGGCGCGGGCTGCAGGCAGACGAGAAAGTGCGGTTGCCCAGGCGGCGTAGGCGATGAGGCTTGGCACGATGCCGAGAAAGAGGACGGCGCCGAGGCCGGCGGTATCGGCGACCGCCGCCTGCGCCAGGCCGCTCGGCAGGAAAGGCAACAGGCAGAGCGCGCCGAGCACCATGTTCGAGGCCGAAATGGTCAGCGGATGGTGGCGGGCAAACAGCGGCTTTTGGACGATGGTGTTGACGGCCGAGCACAGCGCCGAGCCAAGGATCAGCAGGGCGCCATAGTCGAAGCGAAGCCCCTGCCCTTCGCCCATCGCGATGATGCCGATGCCGGCGAAGGACAGGAATGTGCCGGCCCAGGCCAGGGCTGAGAAGCGTTCGCCGAGCAGCGCCATTGCCATGATCGCGGTGAAGATCGGGCTGACATTGATGATGAAGCCGGCAGCACCAGCAGAAACCGTCAGCTCACCGTAGTTGAGCATTACCGTGTACAGCGCAACGAAGACGACGCCGCCGACCGCAAAGCGCCACAACTCGTCGAGCTGGGGCAGCGCCGGCCGCTTGACGGCGAGGAAGATCGCCGCCGGCACCGCCGCGATGGCGAAGCGCAGCGCGCCGAGTTCCAGCGGCCCGAAAGCGACGAGGCCAGCACGGATCGCCGGGAAGGCGGAAGCCCAGCCGACCACCGTCAGCGCCACCGCGATGGCCGCCGTGGTATCCGTCCGCTGTGTCGAATTCAACGTGCCGGTGTAAGCGCTCATCTCGCTGTCCTCGCTCTTCGATGCCATAGAGACAGGAAACGCTACTACCGGCCGGTTGACAAACGACCAAATCGAGAGTGAGCTGTGATTATGGTTCACAGCTCAGACGCGATGTTGCCGCTCGAAACCCTGCGCGCCTTCGACGCCGCGGCACGGACGGGCAGCTTTTCGGCCGCCGCCGAAAAACTCAACCTCACCCATGGCGCCGTCAGCCGGCAGATCGCCAAGCTCGAGGACTGGCTCGGGCTCAAAGTGTTCGATCGCGGCGCACGCGGCGTCTCGCTAACCATCGAGGGCAACCGCCTGCATCTGCGCACCACTGAGGCCTTCGCCTTGATATCAAGCAATTCGGACCGCTGGGTCGAGCCGCGCGGCACCGCCGTGGTGCGGCTGACCTCTATCCCCTCGGTCAGCGGGCTCTGGCTGATGCCGCGCATGGCGGCGCTGGAAAACAACCCGTCCAAGCTGCGCATCGTCCTCGACATCGATATCCGCCAGGCAGACCTCGCCGACGAGGGTATCGATCTGTCGATCCGTTGCGGCCGCGGCCGCATCCCGGGCCGCGTCTCGGTGCAGCTTTTCGAGGAACATGTCTTCCCGATCGCCTCGCCGGACCTCGCCAAGGAGATCGGCTGTGGCGACCCTGCCCGGCTGCTCAAATTCCCGCTGATCAACGATTCGGATGCCTCGGCCTGGCGCGCCTGGTTTGGTGCGCAGGACATGGACTATCGCCCGCGTCCGCAGGACCGCCGCTTCGAGGACTACAATCTGGTGCTCGATGCTGCAGCCCATGGCCTCGGCATCGCGCTGGCGCGGCCGCCGATGACCAAGCATCAACTGACGTCAGGCCGCATCGTCACTGTCGACGACCGCACTGTCCTCAGCCCGATATCCTACTGGCTCGACCGGCCGATGGGCCGACCGCGCGCCGCCGCAGCCGAGCTTGCCCGGCGTATCGCGCTCCAGGCCGGGCTGGTTGCGGGGAAGATCGAGGATTTCATTGCGGCCGAGCAGTAATGTGGCGGGCATCCACTTTGCCGGCTTGAGGGATGGCACTGAGGCCTGAAATCGGGATAGGGGGGAACCTTGCGGTTCCTCCCCTCCCACACCACCCTGCGTACGGGCCCGTACAAGGCGGTTCGGTTGGTTATGCGGCATTGGCAGGGGCGAGGAAAGCGAGGCCGATGCTTGCGAGGAAAGCGTTCGGCAGGGCAATGGCGAGCGCTGGGCTGTTGCTGATGCGCCAGGGACCATGCGCGCTGCCGGCGGTTTGTGCCGCCAGCTCGTGCCCGACGCCCCGGCGACGCAGCTCCGCAAAGCGGGTGCGCCCGCGCTTCCATTGCTTCCATGCAATGGATCGAAGCCTTCGCCTGATCCACTGGTCGAGGCTGCGCAACACCG